>NZ_LT827010.1:6175000-6775000 GCF_900119315.1 Actinoplanes sp. SE50/110
GAACTTCCGGCGGGTCACCACCCGGCGCTGGGACCACGGCAACGTGGTGCTGATGGGCGACGCCGCGCACACCACCCACTTCGCCATCGGCTCCGGCACGAAACTGGCGATGCAGGACGCGATGGCGCTCGCCGACGCCCTGGACACCGCGCCGCAGGGTCTGCCGGCCGCGCTGGAGCAGTACGAGCATCGGCGCAAGACCGCGCTGGCCCCGCTGCAGCGGGCCGCGCACGCCAGCAGCGGATGGTTCGAGCGGATGCCGGACTACGCCGGGCTGCCGGCGAAACGGTTCTCCTACGCCCTGTCCAACCGGCGCGGCGAGTACCCGGCCTGGCGATACCTGTTGCACATGGCGACCCAGGGCGCACTCCCGCGCACCATGCTGCGCTGGACGCTGTCCGCCCGGCGGTGGAACCGGGCCCGGCGCCGCCCGCTGCAGCTCACCTAACCCTAAGGTCGGCGACCGCCGGTCCGATGGTTGCGGACATGGTGCGGAAGCGACGGACAGCGGGCTTGGCGGCCATCCTGTTCGTCGCCCTGTACGTGCTGCTGGTCCGGGTGCTGCCGATCCCGCCGGTGGTCGCCGGCCGGATCAGCCAGTCCACCCTGGCCGGCATCGGGGCCCTGGTGTCGGTGCTCTGGGCCCGCGCCGCGGCACGGTCCCGCGGCCGGATCCGGGCCGGGCTGATCACCTGGAGTGTGGCCGGGGCCGGCTGGGCGATCGGCGAACTGTTCTGGCTCGCCGACGGCTGGCGGACCGGCACCGCCGCCATCGGGGTCGCCGCCAACCTCGGCTTCAGCGCCACCATCGTGGCCGCACCGGCCGCCGCGGTGCTGCTGGTCGGCCGCCCGTCGGCCAGCATCCGCACCCTGTTCGACGCGCTGATGATCGGCATGTCGCTGTTCTTCGTGGTGTGGGCGCTCACGCTGGGGCCGCAGCATCGATCCGGCGCGGCCGGGGTCGGCACGGTCGCCTACGCCACCGCTGACGTGGTGATCATCAGCCTGGTCCTGCTGCTGCTCGCCGAGAGCAGCGCCACGCTGCGGGTCCCGCTGGAGATCGCCGCCCTCGGCATGATCGTCCAGTTCACCGCGGACAGTGTGTACACCTACCAGACCATCGCCGGCACCTACCGTTTCGGCAGCCTGCCCGACCTGCTCTGGCTACTGGCCTGGGTCGCCTTCGCGGTCGGCGCCCCGCACCGCGACGAGCTGCACGGGGTCACCCGGATCGGCGACGGTGGACGGCCCCGCGCCTATCTCCCGTACGTCCCGTTCCTGCTCGCCTTCGGCACCGGCGTCACCATCCTGGCCACCGGCGGCCACCTCGACCGGGTCCTGGCCACCCTCAGCATGGCCCTGACCGCCCTCGTCGTCCTCCGCCAGATGCTGATCATCAGTGACAACCGCCGCCTCACCCGCCAACTGTCCGCCCTCGTCGACGACCTGCGTTACCGCGCCGAACACGACGCGCTGACCGGCCTGGCCAACCGGGTCCGCTTCGAGGAGTGCACCGAACAGGCGCTGCTGCCCGGCGCCCCCGGCCGGGTCGCCATCCTGCTCATCGACCTGGACGGCTTCAAACCGATCAACGACACCTACGGCCACCCGCGCGGCGACCGGGTCCTCGCCGAAGTCGCCGAACGCCTGCTGACCGCCGCCGGCCCGCACGACGTGGTGGCCCGCCTCGGCGGCGACGAATTCGCGGTGCTGACCACCACCGATCCGCAGCCGCTCGCCGCCCGCCTGCTGGCGGCGGTGGCCACCCCGTTCGACGTCGGCCCGGAGACGACGACGATCGGCGCCAGCATCGGCGTGGCCTCCTGCCGCCCGGGCACCCAGGGCTTCGGCCAACTGGTCCGTGACGCCGACGCCGCCATGTACGAGGCCAAACGCAACGGCCGCAATCGGGTGGTCATGCAGCAGCCGTCCGCGGTCGGCTAGGAGCGGCCCCGCCCATTCCCGATCTTCGAAATCGGATATCTTGGGCGGCGCGGACACAGGGGGAGTCATGGGGGAAGTGGTGTGGCTCGGCCGGTACCCGGTCAAGTCGATGTGCGGCGAGGACCTCACCGAAGCCCACCTGGACGCCTCGGGCTTCGAGGGCGACCGCCGACATGCCGTGCTCGACGAGGAGACCGGCCTGGTCGCCAGCGCGAAGAACCCTCGCCGGTGGCGCGCCCTGCTCTCGATGGCCGCCCGGCACGAGCCGGCCGGCCGGGTGGTCATCACCTGCCCCGACGGCGAACAGATCCACACCGACGCACCCACCGCCGACCGCGCACTGTCGCGGGTCCTGGGCCGCCCCGTGCGACTGACCGCCACCCTCCCGCAGGACGCGAGCATGGAGCGGCTGACCCCGCCGACAGAGCCCGGCGCCGGCACGATGACCCACAGCAGCCTGGCGGCCGGCACCCCCGGCAACACCTTCGTCGACTACGCTGCCGTCCACGTGATCACCACCGCCACCCTCGACGCCCTGGCCCGGCGGCACCCCGGCGGCCGCATGGACCCGCGACGGTTCCGCCCGAACCTCGTGGTGCACCTGGACGACGCCGCACCCTTCGCGGAGAACACCTGGCAGGACCGGACCATCACCGTCGCGGGCCACGCCGAGATCCGCATCGTCACACCCACCCCGCGCTGCGCGGTGCCCACCCTCGCCCAGGGAGCCGACCTGCCCGACGACCCGGATGTGCTCCGCACCGCCGCCCGGCTCAACCGGGTCCCGGTCTTCGACCTCGGCGAACTGACCTGCGTCGGCGCCTACGGCGCGGTCCAGCGTCACGGCCCACTGCGGATCGGCGACCGCATCACGATCACCCGCAGGTGAGCACGACCGTGGTCCGCCGGTCAGCGTCGCAGCACCGCGGCCGCGGCGACACCCACCAGAACGGGTCCCACGCCAACAAAGATCGATGAACATCGGTACCCCCGAGGATCTGCCCGGTCTCGACGAGGGCACGGATCAAAACCGGTCGGCGGTACGTCGACGGCCCGCCACAATGAGCGTCATGCCGTTCACCGCCCGCGCCGTGCGGAGCCTCCTGGCCACCCTCGACCCGCTCCCTCACCACGCGCGGATGCGGCATCTGGCGCAATGGGCCCGCACCTCCCCCCGGGCCCCGGAAGTCTGCGCCGCGCTGCGCGCCGGGACCGACCACGAGCGCCGCCTCGCCCTGATCGCGGACCTGGCCCGGGGCGACACCGCGGGCATCGACGCGGCGGCGGCCGACCCGGTGCCCGCGCTGCGGAAGCTCGCGCTGGGCGCCGCGGCCCGCGCCGGCCGTCTCCCCCTCCCGATCACCGGCCTCGCGGCCGCCGACCGCCGGCACGTCTACCGGGTGCTGCGCCGCGATCCGGTGCCGGCGCTCGCCGACCGGCTGATCGGCACGGTGCGCGACCACTTCGGCGACGATGAGGCCGGTGCGCTGCTGGTGGCCTGCGGCCCGGAGACCGTGCGGGCGCTGCTCCCCCAGCTGGCGCACGCCGTCCGGCTGGAGAGCCTGAACCGCCGCCATCCCGGTGCGCTCGCCGAGCACCTCACCGCGACGCTGGCCGCGGTCCCGCCGGAGCATCGGCGTCACGAGTGGGCACGGTCGTCCGGCGCGGTGCTCGCGCTCGCCCCGGCGCAGGCTCTCGACCTGCTGGAGCGATGCGCGCCGGAGACCGAGCTGCCCGGCCGCCTCACCGGGTACGGCGTTCTCGCCGCCCACGACCCCGGGCGGGTGGCCCGTCTCCTGGCCGCTCCGGCACGGGCCGGATGGCTGCGGCACCGCAGGCTGTCGCCGAAGCTGCTGCGCCGCCTCGCCACCCTCCCCGACGATGACGTGATCCCCCTGTTCCGGCACGTCCGGGAGTCCGCCCCCGGCTTCGCCGCCCTGCTGCGAGCCTTTGCGCCGGCCCGCCGGGGCGCGCTCTACGACGCGGCGCTCGCCGAGGTCGACACCACGACGCTGATCCCGGCCGACGAGGTGATGGAGGCGCTGCCCGCCACCGTCCGGATCCGCGAGGCCACCCGGGTCCTCGGCCTGGACCGGATCCGCGAACAGGAATCCCTGGTCCTGCACTGGAGCGCGTATCTGGCCTGGCCGCAGGCGGCCACGGCGCAGGAGGCGGCGCTGCGCTCCGGGGACGCCACCGAGCGCGCCCGGGGTTACACCCGCCTGATCGCCGCGGCCAGCCGCGCCCGCGACCCCGAGGCGGTGGCGGCGGTGGTCGCCCGCCTGACCCGGATGCGCAACGAACAGGACCCGGTCCGGGCCACCGCGCTGACCGAACTCGCCCAGGTGGCCGGGCTGCTCACCGCCGGGTCCGCGGCCGACCTCACCACGATCACCACCGACGCCGTCGAGGCGCGGGACGCGTCGGCGGCCACCACCACGGCCCTGAGCCGGCTGGCCACCGGAACCCTGCAGCATCATGTCGATGTGCCGGCCCTGCGCGACTGGTCGCTGCTCGCGATCGACCTGGTCAGCACCGCGGCCACGGTGCCGGTGCTGCGCCGTTTCGACCGGGTGCTGCGCCGCGGCCAGGAGACCATGGTCTTCGACCGGCTCCGCCCGTGGGTCGAGGCCGCCATCGCCCGGGGCCGCTACGCCCCCCTGTTCGCGCTCACCGACGCGCTCGGCCGCCGCGCCCATCACCTGCCGGAGCTGCAGCGGATGCTGCGCGACACGATCCCGGGCACCACGGCCCGGATCGCGGAGACGGCCATCGCCCGCTGGCTCGACGACCCGCGGCACCGTGCCGCGCGGGTCGCCGAGGTGCTCGCCGCGGATCCGTCGGCGGTGCTGCTCGGCCCGGTCTGGCGGATCGTCGCCGGCACCCGCACCGACCTGCTGGACCGGGTACTGGCCCGCCGTCCGACCGGCCGCTTCGCCAACAGCCGCGGCCACTGGGCGCCGGGCGGGCCGGCCCGCCCGGACCGGTGGCTGCCGCGCCAGCACGCGGCGTTCGTCGACCTGCAGGCGGCGATCGTGGCCGATCCGGGCGGCCCGGTCTGGTCCCGGATCGCCGCGCTGCACATCGCGGCTCCGGCCGGCGATCCCGGCCGCGACCTGGTCCTGCGCCATGTGGACGCGCCCGAGGTTCCGCTGGCCGAGGCCGCGCTCGGTGCGCTGGTCTGGTCGGCCCGGCCCGATCTGGCCCTGCCGGTGCTGCTCCGGCACGCCGCGGACGACCGCGCCCGGGTCGCTCTCTACGCCGCCGCCCGGGCGGCGAAGCACCTGCCGCCCGCCGTCCTGGCGCCACCGCTCGAGGCCCTGCTGAGCACCTCGGCGGTGGCGAAGGTGACCAGCCGCAAGGAGGCGGTGCGGATCCTGGCCCGCTACGGGCCGCCGGACTCGGTGGGCCGGCTGCTCGCCGTCTTCCAGGATCCGGCGACCCATCGCGACATCCGCGCGGCGATCATCGGAGCCGCCCGTCAGCGCCTGGACACCGAACCGAGCTGGACCGTCCTCGATCTGGCCGTCGCGGCGGGCCGGCCCCGGGAGGAGCGTCGGGCGGTCCTGGCCGCCGACCCGTACCTGATCGCGGCCCGGCACCGCCCGCGGTACGCGGCCCTGGTCGTGGCCGCCTGCCGCGCCGACGATCCCGAGATCCGGCGCGAGGCTTTCGCCCGGTTGCCGGGCTGGTCGCGCTGGGCGCCGGCGGCCACCGACCTGATCGTCGAACGTCTCACCGACCTGGTCGTCGCCACCGGGGACGCCGTGACGCCCGGCCTGCTGCGGGCCGCCGGGCCGGAGGCGCTGGCCCGGGCCCTGTCCACCCTGGTCACCCGGGAGGACGCGGAGACCGGTCCCGGTGCCCCCGGTGGTGACCATCCGGCCCGCCGCCGGATCGGCGCACTGCTGCGCACCGTGGGCGCACTCGCCCGCGCCCTCCCGGCCGACGCCGACCGGACCGGTCTGCGGGAGCCGGTCCGCGCTCTCGCCGAGCATCCCGGCCATCTGGCCGCCGCCGTCGCCACCCTGGTCACGCTGGGCCGGCTGGACAACCTGGCGGAGATCGCCGACCGCTGCGCCGACCGGCCGGTGCTCGCCGCACGCATCGCCGAGCGGGTCGGCGCCAGGCTCCGCGAACTCCCGGAGTGGCCGGCAGTCCCGGTCCTGCAGGACCTGATCGCCACCCTGGCGGCCCGCGGCGACCTGCCCGGCGGCCTGTTCGCGGTCGCCCTGGTCCGGGCCGGGGACTCGTTCAGCTGGGCCGGCCGCTGGCGGGACCTGCTGCTGTCGCTGCGTGCCCACCCCGAGCCGGAGGTACGCGACGACGCCTGGTCCATCGACATGACGTGACCCGCCTGGGTCATCGACCGTCCGGCGCGCGACGCACCCTCGGCCGGCGGAGGGCGCGAGGCGAGGCGGCGGGTCCGGCGGACGGCGGCACCGTCGTGGCGGTGGCGGCCGGCCCGCCGCGGCGACCAGCGGCGTCGGGCCGATCCGCAAGACGTCGCAGATCGCGCTGCCCGAGGACGTGTCGCAGGCGGTCTACGCCGGCGCTACCGGCTGTTCCGCGAGCGTCACCGATCTCCAGCCGGATCAGCCTGGCCACCGACATGGTGATCCGGGACGATCTGGCCGCCCGGGAGATGGGCACCGTGACCGGCTCGGTGACCGCGGGGCTACGTCTCCCCGCTGACCGTCGCCGTCGATGGGTGATGCCGGCCCGTTTCCCGGCGGCGCGCACCGCCGGGAAACGGGCGGGTGGGTGGACCCGCCCCGGATGCCCTAATGCCGTGGCCGGAAATGAGCCCTGGGTCATGTCGGGGCGCGTCGGAAAACGCATTGTGCCCGTTCGATGGCATCATCCGGGTCATGATCACCGATGCGCGGCTGTTGACGACGCTGACGCTGGACGGCACCGACATGCTGGTCTCCGCGGACACCGGCACGGTCCGGGTCACCGACCCGCGCACCGGCCGGCCGGTCAGCGAGGCGGCGATCGGTGGGATCACCGCGATCGTGGCGTGCCCGACCGGCTGGCGGGACCCGGTGATCGCGGTCGGCGCGGACAGCGGGCTGTACTGGGTCGAGGCGCGCACCGGGACCGTCCGGCACGAGGAGGGCGGAATCGCGGCGATGTCCGCGTGGGCCGGCACGCTGCTGGCCGCCGCCGGGCACGCGCCGGGCACGCTGCTGCGCTGGGATGCCGGCACCGGCGCCCGGCTGGAGCCGCTCGGCAGCCACCAGGAGCCGATCACCGCGGTCACCGTCCTGCACGGCCCGGTCGTCTGCACCGGCGACCGCACCGGCACGATCCAGCGCTGGAACCCGCGCACCGGCGCCCGGACCGCGCCCGCGCTGACCGTCGGCGACGAGGCGGTGCTGGCGCTGGCCCCGGCCCCGCTGCCGGACGGCCGGCTGCTGATCGCCGCCGCCACCGCCGACCTGCACCGCTGGGACGCGGTCACCGGCGAACCGGTGGGCGTGCCGGTGGTGGTCGACAGCACCGCGGTGACCACGCTGACCGCGACCGTGGTCAACGGGCGCACCGAGCTGATCACCGCGGGGCACGACGAGGTGGTGCGGCGCTGGGACGCGGAGACCGGCCTGCCGGTGGGCGAGGCGGTGCCCGGCCGCTCAGCCACCGTGCTGCGCCGGCACGGGGTGCTCACCCTGGCGGTCGGCACCCTGGACGGCCGCCTCGACCTGCGCTCGCTCGGCCAGCCCCATCCGGACCGTCGCATCTGACCGGCGGTGCGCGATCGGGGCTGCGGCGATCGGGGCTGCGGCGATCGGGGCTGCGTCGATCGGGGCTGCGTCGATCGGGGCTGCGTCGATCGGGGCTGCGGCCATCGGCGCCGTGGTCGTCATCACCCTGCTCGTCCGCCGGCTGCTCGTGCCCGGCGGCAACGACGCGCTGCAGTCCGCCACCCGGGATCTCTGGTCGGCCGCCGCTGCCGGCGCCGCCGTCCTGGCCGTCGTCCCGTTCCGCGGCAACCTGGCCACGGCCCTGGCCCCGGCGCCGCCGGCCACCCTCCCGGTCGCCCTGGCCGTCTGGCTGCGCTACCTCACGAACGGGGCGGACGCGGCCGGCGTCGTCCGCATCCACGTGATGAACCCACTGGCCATGCTGGCCCCGGCCATCCTGCTCACCGCCCTGGCCACCCTGGCCCACCGGACAACGAGGACCAGCCTGCCGCTCGTCAGAGTTCCTTGCGCAGGTGGACGTCGTCCCGGCCGGTCGTCGGGACCGACTCCCAGCGGAAGATCTCCCGGTAGCCGAGCCGCTGGTAGAAGGCCGGCGCCTGAAAGGTGAAGGACGTGACGAACACGTGCGTGCACCCCCGGCTTCGCGCCTCGCTCTCGAAGGCGGTCATCGCCCCCGTCCCGACCCCGGTGCCCCGGTGATCCTCGCGCACCCAGGTCATCCCGATGCCGGCCGCCTGGCCCCAGGTCCACCCGGAGACCCCGGCGACCAGCTCGCCCTCCTGCTCGACCCGGACCGTGAGTTCCTCGGCCGGAGCGACCTCCGGCGTCGCGGCCGCATTGAACCTGTCCAGTTCGTCGCTGAGCACCCGGTTGAGGGAAGGGTCGGCCTTACCGACCTTGGTGAGGATCTCCGCCATGCCGGGATCGTGTCACAAGCCGATGGGATCATGAATCGATGACCGACTGGGACCGGTTCCGCCACGAGATCTCGTGGTTCCTCGACGATGGGCAGACCGCGACCGTGGGCGATCCGCAGCCCTGGGACCGCGAGCCGGTCGACGGCCTGCCCGTCCTGTCCGCGTTGCTGGCGACGGCGACCCGCACGCCGGTCACCGTGGACGACGACCACTTCGAGTTGCTGGCCTGGGGCCCGCCCGCCGAGCGGCGCGGCTGGCTGTGCCGGCCCCCGCGCGCCGAGGCGGACCTCACGGTGCCGCGCGTCCACCGGGACTTCTGGGCGGTCTGCGGCGGCCTCGTCGAGCGGTTCGGCGAGCCCTCGTCCTGGTGGGAGAACCAGAACGAGGTGCTCACCGCGCAGGCCGCCGCGGAGCCGGTGGAGGGGCCGTTCGACGCCTACGCGTGGATCTGGGAGGGTGCCACGCCCCTTGAGCCGCGGGACCACTATCCGGTCGCGGTCGAGGCCAACGGCAACCTGACGCTGGCCCGGCGGACCGACGGCCGGCTGCTGCTCTTCGCGCCGGACCACGCCTTCGACGGGGTCACCGCGATCGCCGACGGACTGCTCACCATCGACGGCGTGCCGGATCTCGCCACCTGGATCGAGGTGTGCGCCACGGCCTGGCTGCCGGAGTAGAGCACCACAAGGGTCAGGCGGCGTCCCGGTCGCGGCCCGGGATGGTCATCCCGTGGTACCGGGCGGCCGGATCCGTCGCGGTCGCCCGGCGGGTTCCCGCCGGCCGCGGGGCTCGATCGTGCGGTCCGGCGCCCCCGGGAACTCGTTGCGCCCAAAGAGAAGCCGGCCCAGACAACACCGTTCAACGCCACGCCGCGGCAATCGGCATGCCGGCCGTTCCCCGGATCGCGCGGCACGCACGGTCACTGTCCCCGCGAGCCCGGGCCGGCCGAGGGATGGGCGGCGACTTCGACCGCCACCGGCACCGCGGAATCGTAGGGTGGGATCCGTTGATCATGCTGACCGCGGGAGGGGACGATCCGGTTGAGTTTTGACCTTGCCGTTCTGGCGATCGACGGGTGGACCGACGTTTCCGAGGTCGCCGCAATGGCCCATCGGTGCCAAGCCCCCGGCCATGTCGAAGGGGAACTCGACGAACGGATCGTCGGCTTCTATGAGCGGCTGCGCGCACGATTCCCCGACCATCCGCCGTACCCGGACCCGGATGACTGCCCGTGGATGTCGATGCCACTGGACGTCGGCATCGATCACGTGTTCATGTGCCTGAGCTTCAGTGAACGCAGCCACCCTGCGACCACGCTGATCGCGGAGTTGGCGACCGAGTACGAACTGACGCTCTGGGACCCGCAGGACGGGTCGGCTCACCGTCCGGTGACAGCACCTTCCCGCCAGGACGTCGAGGCCTGGTGGCGTGATCTGCTCGACGGCCGGTGCAGCCGAGAGGAAACGTTCGACCGCGTCCGTCCGTGGGTCGAAGACCCGCCCGATGCCGTCGAGGATCCGATCACCATGATGGGTCTGCAGCAACTGCACGGCTTCGCCCTGACCGTCGACGGGCGTGCGGGCCATCTTCACGACGACCAGGAGGTCCGAGCCGGGTTCGAGCAATGGCTCACCCACGGGACACGATTCGACGCCGACCCCGCCGGCTGGCGGCGAGACCGCTATCGCCAGGCGCTCCTGGCAGTCCTGCGCGACCAAGGCCGGCAGCACGCCCGGACTCTCGCGAAGCGCATGGTGGCGGCAGACTGGCTGTCCACGGAAGACGCCGAACAGATCCTGCGCTCACAGCACTGAACTCTCGCCTCACCATCAACGCTGGTTCAGAGAAGAAACCGCGACCCGCTGGTTGCGACGGAACCAGCCGATCCAGCCTTCGACGCCGTACCATGGCGTCGATACCGTGATGGGGACCGGTGAGCGGTCCACCTGGCCGTCCCACCCGATGACGGAGGAAGCCGAGCCCATGACGAACGCTCGATTGATCGAACGATTGATCGACGAGGCGACCCAAGCATCTGACTGGCGCAGCGATTGCACGGACTCGGGCCGCCTCCCCGTCTTCAACCTCTGGGGATCGGTCATGTACCTGACCCCGGCCGGTGAGGTCGTCATCGACCACGAAGAAGACAGCCAGGCGCGGCTGGCCGAGCCGGCCGAACGCGACTTCGCGCTTGCTCGAGCAGCTGAGCAGTATCCCGAGCTCGCTTACCTGAAGCCAGCAAAGCCACTGGATGCGGTCATGTGCAACCTATGCACCGGACGTGGCTGGTTGAGCGTCGTCCAGGGCACACTCCCGTCCTCGCAGAACGCAGACCAATCCAAGCCGTTCTTCTACTGCCCGGAATGCGCCAGCCTCGGTTGGACCATGGCCGGCTGACTCCAACCGCCTTGTCGCCCCGACTGGCAGCACGCGATTGACCGTGAGTACACCTGCTCCGCGCACATGGCCTCGCGACTCGGCGACACGGGCCCCGCCTCGAACCCGTGGCGCTTCCCGTACGGCTGTTCCATCTGCCCGAGGAAGTCACCCGGGTCGCCCGTTCCGCGTTCGACGCTTCGGCCCCAGGTCAGGCGGCGTCGCGGTCGCGGCCCGGGATGATGATCTCGCGATGCCGAGCCGGCCGGCGCGACTCGGGCAACTGCGGGCCCACCCGGGCGGGCCAGATCCGTTGCGGCCGGTCGGCGAGTTTGGGCCGGTCGCGGGGCACGAGGGTGCGATCCGGCGGCACCCAGATCGGCAGCGGCGCCCACGACGGTCCCCACCATACGACCGTGCCGTAGCCGCGGACCAGCGGCGGCTGCAGCGCCGGCCAGCGGGCCTCGATCGGGATCGCCAGCCGCCACGCCTGCAGCGGCACCAGCGCGGTCACCGGATGGCCGGGCGCGCCGGGCAGCACCGGGAGGGGCGGGGCCGGGAGGGCGTGGGGTTCGGCGCCGGCGGGCAGCGCGGCCGTCTCGTCGAGGGTGGCGGTCGCCGGGGCGCTGGCCAGGACGACCGCGCAGCCCACGGTGATCACCGCGGCGGCCAGGGCGACCGGCCACCAGCCGGGCCGGAACGTGTCGCCGAGCAGGGTCAGCGCGATCACCGACGGGGCGATCACCTCGGCCGTCCAGTGGATCGCGGTGACCCGGCCGACCTCGCCGCTCTGCAGGGCGTTGGCATACATGACCATGCCGTTGGCGGCGAACAGCAGCAGCACGTACGTCAACGGCTCGCCGAGGATCGCCATCGCGGCCGAGCCGACGGTGCGCATCTGTTCGTCGGGCAGGTGCAGGGCGCGTCCGCCGAGGGCGGCGGCGCCGACCGAGAGGCCGCCGATGGTGGCGATCAGGCCCGGCGATCCGATCCTGGTGGCCGCGAAGCCGAGACCGAGGACCACGATCAGCGCGCCGATGAAGCTCAGCCGCAGCGTGAATGAGGCGGCGACGACGTGCTGCTGGCCGGCCGACATGGCCAGCCCGGCGAGCGCGCCGATCGTCACCCCGATCGCCGCGACGTCGCGTTTGCGCAGTGGGGAGCCGAGGAAGGCCCAGGCGGCGAAGGCGGTCAGGGCGAGCGAGCCGGCCAGCACCGATTCGACCAGGTAGACGGCGAGTTGGCGGAGCGCGACCATGGAGCCGAGCCACGCGGTCATGTCGAGGCCGATGCCGACGAGGTACAACGGGTGGCCGAGGGTGGTGACCGCGCTGGTGCTGCGCCGGGCGCCGACGGCCTGCAGGATCGAGCCGGCCGCGTAGCAGAGCGAGCCGAAGACGGCGATGCCCAGCGCGATCCAGCCCCCGGCGGTCATTGCGATCGACCACCGTCACCGAAAGTGCACGCACCCCTCACGCCCTGATGATATGGCCGCTCCTCGATTCGCGCGAGGCCTGCGACGTGACCACTTCGGCCATCCGGGAGACATCGTCCGAGCTGCAACGATGATCAACCGGCAGGGTGAGCATCCGGTCGGCGAGGCCGGCCGCTTCGGGGTCGCCGCTCCACCACCGGGCGCGGTCCTGCCGCCAGTGCACCGGGGCGTAGATCCGCTCCGCGGCCAGCAGCGCGAGCAGCGTGTCACGATCCTTTTCGGACCGCAGCGCGAGTTGTACGCGGAACGGCGCGACGTCCGCCGCTCCCCGGGCGAATCCCAGGATCTCATCGGCCGAACGGCCGTGCAGCGCCGTCCGCAGCGCATGCGCGTTCCGGCTGCTCGCCGCGCGGATCCCCAGCACATCCAGCAGCGGCAGCACCGCCCGGGTCACCGTGCTGGCCGGCCCGTCGCTGCCCAGCAGCGCCCCCTCACCCTGTCGCTGCAGCGCCCGGAACGCCTCCTTGGGTACCGGCTGCCCGTCCAGCCAGCCGGCCTTGAGCAGCATCGCGGCGAGTTTCTGGGCGGCGCCGGGGCTCTCCGCACCGGCCGGCGCGGGCAGCGGGCGACCGGCCGGTGACCACACCAGCCCGCCGTCCGGGAGCGGCAGGGTCTTGCGGAGGGAGGCCACGACGTACGCCGCGATGCTGTTGCGCGCCCACCCGCTGAACGGATCGTGCGAGTGGTCCTCGACCACCGCGATCCCGGGGTGGGCCCGGATCCAGGCGTCCCAGGGCGCCTTGTCGTCCCACCCGAACAGGTTCTGCGCGAGGACCACGTCGCCGCCGCGGACCCGCAGCGTCTCCCAGTGCGGCCCGTGCCCGTCCGGCAGGTGCCGGTAGAAGGTGACCGGCAGGCATTCGGTGAGCGCCTCGGCGACCCCGGTGCAGAAGTACGACGGCACGTGCAACCGTCCGGCCGGGGCCAGCACGCGCAGCACCGCGCGGATCGCCCCGCAGCCGGTGGCGAAGAGTTCCCGCCGCGCCGGCACCCAGCCGGGCAGGCCGCCGCGGTCCTCGCCGACCAGGGCGAGCGGGTCCCAGTGGAATTCGGAGCCGATCTCCCGGTCAGGCGGCACGGCCCAGCTCCTGGGTAGCGTCCACGGCGGAGCGGGCGATGTTGAGCGTGTCGACGTGCACCGGCGGCTCGGCGCGGCGCAGCCCGGTCACCGTCCGCGCGAGGATCTTCAGGTCGAGCAGCGGCGTCCAGTGGTCGATGTACCAGCGGTCCAGCACGAACCGGGCCGGCCAGTCGATGTCGTCGCGGCCGTTGACCTGCGCCCATCCGGTGATCCCGGGCCGCACCTCGAGGCGCCGGGCGTCCTCGGCCGAGTAGTTGGCCACCTGCGGCAGCACGTCCGGCCGGGGGCCGACCAGGTTCATCCGGCCGGTCAGCACGTTGATCAGCTGGGGCAGCTCGTCGAGGCTGGTGCGGCGCAGGATCCGGCCGCAGCGGGTGATCCGTGGGTCGTCCTGCAGCAGGCCGAACGGGTCGGCCATGCCGAGTTGCGCGCTCATCGCGACACTGTTGTGCACCATCGACCGGAATTTGAGCATCCGGAACGGCCGGCCGTCCTTTCCGGCCCGGGCCTGCACGAAAAGCACGCCCTTGCCGTCGGCGATCCGCACCCAGAGCGCGACGGCGAGGATCAGTGGCGACAGCAGAAGGAGAGCGACCAGGGCGACGAGTTGGTTGAGGACATTCCAGATCGGGCGTACGAGGTCCACGATTCCCCCGTTTCAGATCGATTCCACGTTGGTTCCGGTGATCCGGTGCCGGGTGTCCAGCACGTAGGTGGCGTGCTCGACCACCTCGTCGAGGTCGAACGCGTCGTGATCGGCGAGCAGCACCACGGCGTCGGCCGCGGCGATCACCTCTCGCGTGGCGCGGACCCGGGTGACCCGCTGGTCGACGTGCGCGTCCTCGACCACGTGCGGGTCGGCGGCGAGCACCTCGGCGCCCATCTCCAGCAGCAGCGCGGCGACCCGGCGGGCCGGCGACTCCCGGGCGTCGCCGCTGTTCTTCTTGTAGGCCAGGCCGAGCAGCAGCACGGTGGACCCGTTGACCGCTCGACGGCGGCGGTTCATGGCGACCACGAGCCGTCGTACGACGTAATCGGGCATGTGGTTGTTGATGTCGTTGGCCAGCTCGACGAAACGGAAACTCTGGCCGAGGGTCCGCTGCACCCGCCAGGACAGGTACGACGGGTCGATCGGCAGGCAGTGCCCGCCGACCCCGGGGCCGGGCACGAACCGCATGTAGCCGAACGGCTTCGACGACGCGGCGTCGATCGCCTCCCAGACGTCGATGCCGAGGTCGTGCGCGTACACCGCGAGCTCGTTGACCAGCGCGATGTTGACGTGCCGGAACGTGTTCTCCAGGAGTTTGGCCAGCTCGGCGACCTTGGGGTCGGAGACCGGCACGGTGGTCTCCACCACCGAGGCGTAGAAGGCCTGCACCCTGGCCAGCGACTCCGGGTTGATCCCGGAGACCACCTTCGGGGTGGTGGCCAGGTGCCACTGCCGATTGCCCGGGTCGATCCGCTCCGGGCTGTATCCGAGGTGGAAGTCCTCGCCGGCGATCAGGCCGGAACCCTCCTCCAGCAGCGGGCCGACCAGCTCGGTGGTGGTGCCGGGGTAGGTGGTGGACTCCAGCGCGACGGTGGCGCCGGGGCGCAGGTAGCGGGCCAGGGTGCGGGCCGACTCCTCGATGTGGCGCAGGTCGGGGGTGCCGTCACGGAGCGGGGTCGGCACGGCGATCACGGCGACGTCGAAGCCGGCGCACGTCCGGGGGTCGGCCGAGGGGTGGAAGTTGCCGCCGGAAAGGACCTGCTGGAGCTGTCCGGAGGTGATGTCGTCGACGTACGACTCGCCGGCGGCCAGGCGTTTGATCCGGTCCTCGTCGACGTCGTAGCCGACGACGTGGTGGCCGGCCTCGGCCGCCCGGACGGCCAGCGGCAGCCCGACATAACCCTGACCCGCGATGACCACCCGCATCGGGATTCTCCTGTCTCTCTTGGTCCGGCTCACGGGTGCCGCCCCAGGCGCATGGTGAACTCGGCGTGACGTCTGCTGCCACCGGACCGCGGCGCCGGCGGCTTCTCGACCCGGCCGGGCAGCGCCGGACTCTCGGCCAGCCAGCGCAGCACCGCGATCAGGTCCTCGCGCGGCGAGCGCGGGTCGAGCAGCGACAGCACCGCCCCGTCCAGCGGTGGCACCGGCGCCTGCGAGATCAGCGGATGGTTCGGCCGGTGATCCGGCTCGTCCGGTCCGAGCAGCACCTCGGCGAGCTTCTCGCCGGGCCGCAGACCGGTGTAGACGATCCGGATGTGCCCGCCGGCACTCTCCGCGATCCGCTTGGCCACGTCCGCGATCCGCACCGGCTCGCCCATGTCGAGGACCAGCACCTCACCCCGGCTGGCCACCGCGCCGGCCTGCACGACGAGCTTGACCGCCTCCTGCACGGTCATGAAGTACCGGTTCACCTCGGGATCGGTGACGGTGATCGGCCCGCCGGCCTCGACCTGCGCGGCGAACGCGGTCAGCACCGACCCGCGGCTGCCGAGCACGTTGCCGAACCGGACGCTGGTGTACGTGCCGGGCGCGGCCGCGTCGGCCGCCGCGGTCAGCCGTTCGGTGATCCGCTTGGAGTAGCCGAGCACGCTGCACGGGTCGGCGGCCTTGTCGGTGGAGATGTTGACCAGCCGGTCCACGTTGTGCCGGATGGCGGTCTGCAGGATCTGGTAGGTGCCCAGGATGTTGGTCTTGAGCGCCTCGGACGGGTGCATCTCCAGCAGCGGCAGGTGCTTGAGCGCCGCGGCGTGGAACACCACGTGCGGCTTGTGCTCGGCGAACACCTCGTCGAGGCGCTGCTGGTCGCGGATGTCGGCGACCACCAGGTTGCGGTCGTCGAGCATGCCCTTGCCGTCCAGCGACAGCTGCACCGCGTGCAGGCCGGACTCGTCGCGGTCCAGCATCACCAGGGTCGCCGGGTTGAACTGGGCGACCTGCCGGCACAGCTCCGAGCCGATCGAGCCGCCGGCCCCGGTGACCAGCACCCGGCGGCCCTGCAGGTAGCCGGCGACCGCGGCCAGGTCGATGCTGATCTCGCGGCGGCCGAGCAGATCGGCGTGGCTGACCGGGCGGATGTCCTCGACCCGCACGGTGCGGCCGAACAGCTCGACCACCCGGGGCACCACCTTGACGTCCACATCCAGCGGCGCGGCCAGGTCGGTGAGCGAGCGGATCAGCTCGGCGCCGGCGCTCGGGATGGCGATCACCACGGTGTCGGCGCGCAGGTTGCGGACCACCTCGGCCATCGCGTGCCGGTTGCCGGCCACCGGGACGCCCATGATCTGCCGGGTGCGTTTGGCCGGATCGTCGTCGAGCAGCGCCACCGGCACGTACGGACTGGACGGGCTGCGCAGCATGGCCCGGATCACCTGGGTGGCGCCCTCGCCGGCGCCCATCACCACCACCCGGGTGCCGGCCTGGTGCGGGCGCAGCCGCTGGTCGTGCAGCAGGCGGACGGCATACCGGACACCGGCCGCGAGGACCAGCCCGGTCAGCCCGGCGCCGATGATCGCGGACCGCGGGACCAGCCGGCCGAGCAGCGTGTCCAGCACGAACACCGCGGGCGTGGTGATCGCCGCGGTCTTGGCAAGAGCGAGAATCTCTTCGAAGCAGCCGTACGACCACCGCCCGGTGTACAGCCCGGTCCACAGCCCGGCGACCGTGTGCACCACAGCCGCGACCAGGGACAACTCCATCAGGCCGGCGCCGTTGAGGTATTCCGGGTGGCCGTCGTGGCGCAGCAGGGTGGCGATGAGCAGGGCGGTGGCCAGGGCCAGCGCGTCGGCGCCGGCCCGGGCGGCCTGACCGGGCAGCGCCGCGCGGAACCACGGCGCGGCCCGGCCGGGCCAGGCGGCTGGGGCTGGATCCGCGGCCGGGTCGCCGGCGGCGGCTCGCCGTGTCTGCATGGAATTCCCCCTCGTACGTCGCCGGCGGCAACCGGCCGCGGATCATGCATTCGACTTCGACGCCTTTTCGGGCCTATTGCCGGCCATTCGCGGTTTTCAGGGTTTCAGGTGGCGAGGATAGGTTCACAGTGGCAATTGTCATGGACAAGACGAATATTTTTCACGTTCTTTGAATGTGTCCTGGCCCGGCCCCGGATTGACATTTCGGGTCGGTTTTACCGGCCATTCGGCCGACCATGTCATATCGATGATGAAGGATCATCACATTAGACGTGACATCTGCGACTTTCGCTTCACCCACCATTCCGGCACCGTTCTGGCAGGGCCGTCGCAAGGGTTCTGTCGACTATGCGACCGGGAGATGACGATGAGGGTGCTGCACGTGATCAGCACTGCGTCCGAGGGCAGCGCCGCACATCAGCTCAGGCTGCTGCTGCCGCGGCTGCCGCACGACAGCGAGGTGGTGAGTCTCGGCCCCGGCGGCCTGATCAGCGGGGTGCCGGTGCATCAGCTGGGTACCGCCCGCGATCGGGACCCGGCCGCGATCGTCCGGCTGCGCGCACTGATCCGTCGCGGTCACTACGATCTGGTGCACACCCACCTGTACCGGGCCTGCGTGCAGGGACGGATCGCGGCCCGGCTGGCCGGGGTGCCGCACATCGTCGCCACCGAACACCACCTGGGCCGGCCCGGCGCCACCCGGCTCGGCCCGTTCTACCTGCTCAGCGAACGCCTCGGCGAGATGACCATCGCGGCCACCGCGTCGATCGCCGGACGGCTGCGCGGGTGGGGCGTGCCCGACCGGCGGATCACCGTCGTCCCGCGTGCCATCGATCCCGGCGAGTACCGGTTCGATCCGGCCCTGCGCGCCGCCGCCCGCCGCCGCCTCGGCGTACCCGGCGGCACGGCGGTGATCGGCGTGACCGGCCGGCTGCACCCGGCCAAACGTCACGACCTGCTGATCCGCGCGCTCACCGAGGTGCCCGGCGCGGTGCTGCTGCTGGCCGGCGACGGTCCGGCCCGGCCCGCCCTGCACCAGTTGGCGATCATCGAGGGGGTGGCCGACCGGGTGATCTTCGCGGGCGCGGTGCGGCATCCTCGGGAGATGCTCTGCGCGATGGACATCTACGCCAGCACCGACCCGCACACCTGGGGCCTGTCCGTGCTGGAGGCCATCGCGGCCGGGCTGCCCGCGGTCTACGCCGCGTGCCCGCCACTGGAGGAACGCCGAGCCGCCCGGGCGCCGGTGCGCGGCACCTACCGGCTGTCACCACACGACCGGGAATCCCTGCCCCGGGCGTTACGCGCGGAGGTGCTCTGCCTGGCGGAGCGGCGCGGCACCCGGATGCCGGCACGCACGGCCGGGCTCCGGTACGACGCGGATCATCTCGCCGCGACCGTGGGCCAGATCTACGACCGGCTCACCCGGGCCGCACCGTCTGCGGGGCCACTCCGGTCACTGCGGCACGGAGACGCTCCACCCGCATGAGGCGGTGCCACACCACGAAGCCGACAATCGTCCCGATCGTGTTGGAGAGCAGGTCGTTGACGTCGGCCCAGCGGGTGCCGTGCACCGTCAGGATCATCACGAGCTGGGTCGTCTCGATGCTCAGGCTCAGCAGGAAACCGGTCCGGACCACCCACAGTCTGTCGACGATGCCGAAGTTCAGGTGCAGCAGGGCGGCCAACGGCAGCGTCATCATCATGTTCAGCACGAAGTCGCGGCGGCGCATGCTCAGCGTCGGGACCAGCAGGATGCGGTAGGTGGCCGGCGGCCCGGCGCCCGGCCCCCACGACAGGTGGGCCGGCAGCATGGTGGCGCCGAGGACGGCCACCGCATACCAGCACAGCGCCCATGCCACGACCAGGCGTCGGGTGGTCAGCCGTCCCTGCCGGCGCAACCACCACCAGGAGAGCACCATCAGGACGGCGCCCAGCGGCAGCAGGACGGGAAGTGCCGGAATCTCCAGGCGGTCAACAAGCATCGAAACCCACGCTAGCCGAACCGGTTTGCCGCATCGTGAACTCCCGGCTTCCGCACCTCGGCCGGCCCTCCCTCAGGCCCCCGCGCACCCACCCCGACGCCGCCTTCTCCCACCGCGCACCCTCACCGCTCCCGCAGCTTTCCGCGCGCCGATGCGCTTTTCCGCGCCCACCGATGTGCTCTTCCGCACGCTCCTGCGCTTTCCGCACGCTCCTGCGCTTTCCGCACGCTCCTGCGCTTTCCGCGCCCCTGCGCTCTGCCCCGCGGGCCGCTGCGCTTTTCCGCGCGCACCTCTATCGCAGCCAGCCCTCTTTGCGGGCGATCCGGATCGCGTCCAGGCGGTTGCGCGCCCCGGTCTTGGAGATGACCGCGGACAGGTAGTTCCGCACCGTACCCCCGGAAAGATAGAGCCGCCCGGCGATCTCCTTGACCGACTCGCCCTCCGCCGCCAGCCCCAGCACCTCGAGCTCCCGGGTGCTCAGCCCCCGATCGGTGTTCAGCGAGGCGGCCTGCAGCATCGGCGACACCACCCGCTCCCCCGCCGCGAGCCGCCGCACCGAATCCGCCAGCGCCGCCCCCGCCGCGCTCTTGGTCAGAAAGTTCATCCCGCCGTTCCACCGCCGCGGCGGCAGCATGCCCCGTTTCGACGGGTCGCAGAGCAGCAGCATCGCGCAGGACGGGATCGCGGTGTGCAGCGCGTCCGCGATCGGCAGCACCTGACTCACCATGTACTCCGTGTCGATGACGATCACCGCCGGCCACAGCTGCGCGGCGCGTGCCGCCAGCTCGCCGTTGATCGGCAGCGTGGTCACGTAGTGCATGTCCGGTTCGGGTTCCAGGAACGTGCGCACCGGGACACCGAAATATCCCTCGTCTCTGACCACCACGACCCGGATCATCACACCACCCTCCCCGATGGGCCCCGCCCCCGAAGGCACGGCGCCGACCCTGTCAGGAACGCTCGACGCACTAATTTTTAGACGACTCGGGACCTATTCTGCGAGGGCCTCACAAGTCGATCCGATAAAGATCTCCAACGGGACGGTCCGGTGCGGGGCAAAGGGGATTCACGGCCCGCGCCAACCACGGGTCACCTTCATAAAGTAACCGTCCGAAACGCTCCGTGCACGTTCTGTCGACCGTTCGACGGAGTCAAGTCCACCAGATCAACGAATCCGTTCACCGAAACGCTGACAGCGCTCCAAGGTCACCTCTTGCCGAGGGCCCACAAAGCCCGCTAAGCTCACATTTCCGACACGTCGCCGGCCATTCTGCCCGCCCGGAAATGGCGACACCCGCACGCCGGCCGAATAGATCACCAATAAATTGATCACGGACTTCGACCGATTCGGATTATTGGATGACGCAGGCGGTGGTGCCCGCTTCGTCGCGGCCGAGGCCCCGCGGCGTGCCGGGGATGACCGGCCCGAGGGGGCCCGCAGAGGAATCCGGACGCGCCGGGACCGCTTCGTCGCGGCCGAGGCCCGCGGCGTGCCGGGGATGACCCCGGCCCGAAGGGGCCCGGCAGAGGAATCCGGACGCGCCCGGACCGCGTCGTCGGCGGGAGAGACAGCGAAGGCGCCCCGCAGCGGGAGCGCCTTCACCGGTCGAGCGTCGACGCGCGACGACCGGGGCGGCGACAGCACCGCCCCGGCGACGGCGTCAGTGCACGATGACCGGGGCGGCCGGCGCACCGTCCGCGGCGAGCTGCGACTCCTGGCGCTTGCGTGGCAGGAAGAACGCCGGGATCAGCGTCGACAGGGTCAGCGCGAAACCGACCCAGAACGTCGTCGCGAACGAGTCGGCAACGAACGCCAGACCGCGGTGCAGCAGGTCGGCCGGAACCGCCTGGGCGATCTTCGGGTCGCTCCAGGAGGCGATGGCGACGCCGGCCTCGGTGACCGGGGAGCCGTCCGGGGCGGTCATCCCGGGGACCACCGCCGAGTCGTTGAGCTGGTTGGTCAGGATCACCGACATCATCGCGGTGCCGACCGAGCCGGCGATCTGCTGCAGGATGTTGAGCAGCGTGGATCCGCGGGCCACCTCGTGGCTGGTGAGCGTCTTCAGCGCGGAGGTCATGATCGGCATCATGGTGCCGCCCATGCCGAGGCCCATCACGAAGAGCGAACCGCACAGCAGCACGTACGACGTGTCCGTGCCGACCTGGGTGAACGTGAAGAACCCGGCCGCGATCAGAAGCAGCGCGAACGGCACCGTGCGGCCGACCGGGATCTTGTCGGCGAGCATGCCGGCGATCGGCATGGTGACCATGGCGCCGATGCCCTGCGGGGCCATCAGCAGACCGGCGTGCAGCGTGGATTCGCCGCGCACCTGCAGGAAGTAGCTCGGGAACAGCAGGCCGGCGCCCATGAACGCGATGGTGAACACGGCGAGCGTGATGGTGGCGACGCTCAGGTTCCGGTTGCGCAGCAGGCGCAGGTCGAGCAGCGGGTGCTTCGGCTTGAACGAGTAGATCACGAAGGCGATCACCAGCAGCCCGCCGACCAGCATCGGCGCCCACACCCTGGTGGCCGTGAAGCTGCCCTCGCCGGGCAGCGAGGAGACGCCGTACAGGAAGGCGGCGAGGCCGGGCGAGAGCATCAGCATGCCGAGGAAGTCGAACGACTCGGACGGCTCGGGGCTGTCCTTGGCCAGCGCGAACCACGAGTAGACCAGGGCGATCGCGCCGATCGGCAGGTTGATCAGAAAGATCCAGTGCCAGTTGGCGGCCTCGATCAGCCAGCCGCCGAGGATCGGTCCGCCGATCGGGCCGAGCAGCATCGGGATGCCGAGCACGGCCATCAGCCGGCCGATCCGCTCCGGGCCGGCGGCGCGGGTCAGGATCGTCATGCCGAGCGGCATCAGCATGCCGCCGCCGAGGCCCTGCAGCACGCGGTAGGCGACGAGCTGGCCGATGCCGTCGGCGGTCGAGCAGAGCACCGAGCCGAGGGTGAACAGCAGCAGCGCGGTCATGTAGAGCCGTTTGGTGCCGAACCGGTCGGCCGCCCAGCCGGTCAGCGGGATGACCGTGGCCAGAGCCAACGTGTATCCGGTCATGGTCCAGGCGACCTGCGCGTACGTCGCGTTGAACTCGCGTTGGAAGGTGGGCAGCGCGACGCTGACCACGGTCACGTCGAGGATCGACATGATCGCACCGAGGACGACGACCCCGGCGATCTTGAGGACGGCGGCGTCGAGCTTGGCCGGCGCAGCCTCGGTTCGGCTTGTCAAAGCAGACTCCAATGGCCGCGTGGGCCCACGCGGCGGATCGTCCGGACTTCTCCCGGCGGTACGCCCCCCTTGCGGGGCCGGCCCGCCGTGTCACGGCGCTGAGCCTAGCGGTCGGACACCCCTGGCCACCCCTGGTTTATCCGGCACCGGCCTGTGGCCTGCCCCACTGAACCCCGGTTCTCGTCACGTGGGCCGCGGCGAGCACGCCGATCCCGTCGACCGCCCAGTGCACCAGCGCCGGGGCGAGCAGTCCGCCGCCGACCGCCCGGAGCACGCCGAGCAGCACACCGGCCACCCCGGTCACCACCGCGTCGGTCCACGGGCGTTCCGGGGCGAGGTGCCAGAGCCCGAACAGCACGGCGGTCACCGCGGTCGCCGCGACCGCGCCGTGATCGCGGTCGAGCAGGCTCCACAGCACCCCGCGGAAGGCGACCTCCTCGAAGACCACGGTGGCCAGCGGCACCTCGATCAGGGCGGTCAGCCACGGGCGGTCGTACGTCGTCCGGAACAACCGCCGCGCGGCGGGCAGTCGCACCGCCACGGCGTATCCGACGCCGATCAGCACGACGGCTGCCGCCGCGTACCGCCAACCGGAGACGGTGAGTCCCGCCTGCCGTGCGGTGCGGCCGGAGACCGTGATCAACAAGGCCGCGGCCAGCGGCCCGGTGACCGGTTGCGCCCAGCCGGGCCCGAACCTGGTCCAGAGCCGGACCAGGCCGATGATCCCGACGACCGCGACGACGGTCAATCCGGGCCGTACGACGTGAGCGCCTCGCGCACCCGGGCAGCGCTCGTGCCGAGCGTCACCGGACCCACGCCGCGCGGTGGAGCGAGCTCGAACAGCACGCCTCCACGATAAAGCGCTCGACGCCGGGGATCGAGGCTCCTATCTTCGTCTCGTCGCGCTGTGCACATCGAAGGGGGTCGTCCATCATGCGGACCCCCGTGTCGCGTTTCGACCTGATCCTCGTGTCTGGTGTGCCCGGTCCCGGCCGCGCCACCGGGGCTGGACGTCCCTGACCGCCTGGTTGTCCTCTCGCCGGCGGCCGGATGGGCGCACGTCCACGACCGTTCGCACATCGAAGGTTCGACCATCATGCGTGTCCGTAATCTCGGCATCCTCGCCCACGTCGACGCCGGCAAGACCACCCTGACCGAGCGCATCCTGTTCACCACCGGCGCCACGCACAAGCGCGGTGAGGTCCACGACGGCACCACCGTCACCGACTTCGACCCGCAGGAGCGCGATCGCGGCATCACCATCTTCGCGGCCGCGGTCAGCTGTGACTGGGCCGGTCACCGGCTCAACCTGATCGACACCCCGGGCCACGCCGACTTCTCCGACGAGGTGGAGCGCGCGCTGCGGGTCCTCGACGGCGCAATCGCCGTATTCGACGGGGTCGCCGGCGTGGAGCCGCAGTCCGAGGCGGTCTGGCGCACCGCCGACCGCTACCGGGTGCCGCGGATCGCCTTCGTCAACAAACTGGACCGGGCCGGCGCCTCGCTGACCGCGGTGGCCGAGTCGATGCGCGTCCGCCTCGGCGTGGTGCCGCTGCTGGTCCAGTTCCCGCTGGGTGCGGAGGGCGCCTTCCGCGGCGTCGTCGACCTGGTCGGCCGGCGCACGCTGACCTGGGCCGACGGGGTGCTCTCGGTGCACGACGGGATGCCGCCGGAGGCGCTGCCGGCCCGCCGGGAGCTGGAGGAGCAGGTGGCCGGGCTGCATCCGGCCGCGTTGCAGGAGTGGGGCGACATGTCGGACGCCACGCTGCGCGACGCCCTGCGGGACCTGACCCGGTCCGGCGAGGCGGTCGTCGTGCTGTGCGGCTCCGCCTACCGCAACCGGGGCATCGAGCCGCTGCTCGACGCCGTCACCGACTACCTTCCGGCGCCGGCCGTCCCGGCCGGTGCCGACCCCGTGGCGCTGGTCTTCAAGGTGCACACCGCGCGGGCCGGCCGCCTCACCTATCTGCGCGTCTACCAGGGCACGATCGTGAAGGGGGACACCGTGTGGGACGCGGGCGCCGGCCGCACCGAACGCATCGCCCGCATCCTGCGGGTGCAGGCCGACCGGCACACCGAGATCGACCGGGCCGCCGCCGGGGACATCGTCGCGGTCACCGGGGTCAAGCACGCTCCGGTCGGCGCCACCCTGTCCAGCCGGGCGCACCCGGTGCGGCTGGAGGCGCCGCGGATCACCGAGCCGCTGGTGTCGGTGGCCGTCGAGGCGCGCACCCGGGCGGACGCCGAGCGGTTGCCGCCGGCGCTCGCCGCGCTGGCCGAGGAGGATCCCTCGCTCAGTGTCCGGGTCCATCCCGAGACCGCCCAGACCATCCTGTCCGGCCTGGGGGAACTGCACCTGGAGGTGGCCCTGGAGAAGCTGCGGCAGCGCACCGGCCTGCGGGTCACGGTGGGCCGCCCGCAGGTCGCCTATCGGGAGACGGTCCGGCGGGGCGTGCGGGATCTCCTCTACCGCCACGTCAAGCAGGACGGTGGCGCCGGTCAGTTCGCGCACGTCGTGCTGACCGTCGCCCCGGCCGGGGACACCGGTTTCGCCTTCGAGTCGGCGGTGACCGGCGGCCGGGTGCCGGCGGAGTACATCCGCGCGGTCGAGGCCGGCTGCCGGGAGGCCCTCGGCGACGGCCCGCTCGGCGGCCACCCGGTCACCGGGCTGCGGGTCACGCTGACCGACGGCCGGACGCATCCGAAGGACTCGTCCGAGCTGGCCTTCCGCACGGCCGGCAAGCTGGCGCTGCGCGAGGCGCTGCGGGCCTGCGTGATGGAGCTGCTGGAACCGGTGGCCGAGGTGACGGTGACCGCGCCCGCGGACACGCTGGGTGCGGTGCTCAGTGACCTGGCCGCGCGCCGGGCCCAGGTGACCGACTCGGGCGAGCGGACGGTCACCGCGACCGTGCCGCTGGCCGGGCTGTCCGGGTACGCGACCCGGCTGCTCAGCTGCACCCACGGCCGCGGCACCTTCACCAGCCGCCCGGCCGGCTACCGGCCCGCGGCCTGAGATCGGCCGGTCAGCCGGCAACCGGCCCGCGGCCGGAATCGGCCGGTCAGCAGGCTACCGGCCCGCGGCCCGAAATCGGCCGGTCAGCAGGCGGCCGGCCGGCGGCGTGAAGGCGGCCGGCCGGCCGGCTACCGGGCCGGGGAGTGACCCAGCCGGCCGGGCCCGCACCCGCGGGTCCGGCCGGCCCCCGTCCGGATCAGCCGACCGCGTGCAGCCGGTCCGTCTCCCCGAGCGGCGCCTTCGCCCGGATCCGCCGCGCCACGTACCAGAGGATGGCCAGCGCCGCGGCCGCGTAGACGAGGTGGCTGATCAGATCGAGCACGAAACCCGCGCTGTGCGCGAAGAACGTGTGCCAGGTGTACGTCAACAGCGCCGCCGCCGTGATCGCGAACCGGTGCCACGGTCCCCAGCCGGCCCGCCGTGCCCACCGCGACACGACCACGGCGGTGCCGAGCGTGGCCACCAGCATCAGCACGACGCCCGGCACCGTGGGCACGATCGACCAGGTCACGCTCATGAACAGGAGACCGGCCAGGATGCCGGTGGCCAACACCACCCACGGGCCGGGCGCGGTGCCGGGCACCGGGCGGGCCGCCGGTTCGGTGGCGGCCGGGCGGGGCAGCAGGAACGCGACCACGATCAGCACGACGGCGATCCCGACGATGCTCAGCGCCTGCGGCGACGACTCCAGGAAACCGTGGCTGAGGCTGGGGTCGGTCCGCGTGGCGTTGAAGACGGCGAAGCCGCCGCCCAGCATCAGCACCGTGATCACGGTGAGTCCGATCCGGCCGAGCCAGGGCCGGGTGCGCCGGGTGCTGCTCTCCTCGACCAGGGAGATCGGCACGCTGATGCTCCATACGGTGTGCAGGGTCAGCACGAACACCACCCAGGGCAGCGCGGTGCCGATCGCCGGGATGTAGCCGGGGTCGAGCAGATGCTGGTCCAGATAGTCCTTGTTGAACAGGGACTGGGTGATCAGGCCCTCCTCCAGCACCCCGTAGGCGAGGGCCAGGGTGACGATGGTCGGCCAGCCGCGGCCGGTGCGGCGGGTCACCTCGCGGATCAGCACCGCGGCACCGCCGTACATCGGGGCGAACACGAAGATCAGCGGTAACAGCGTGATCGCGAAGTCTCCCAGAAAGAACTCCCCGACCAGGGGGCTGAGGAAGAACAGTGCGAAGACCGGCGACAGGCGACGCATCGTCATGGTCCTTTCGAAAGGCACCGAAGGGCTACGCCGAAGGACACTAGGACCATCGGGACCGGCCGCGCGTCGGCTCATGAATCGATATTCATCGTCCCCCGCAGGGTCGAGTGTGGACGATCTCCACCCGTGGGTGGAGACGAGATCTCGAACCGCCGCCCGACGCCGCCCGGTGCCACCGGCCCGTAGGTTGTTCGTGTGACGCAGACTCCGCACCGCGCCGGTCCCGAATGGACGTGGGCCCTGAACGCCGGGCGCGCCATCACGCTCGTCGTGCTGGCCGGCGCCACCGTCGCGCTCGCCGCGCCGGAGCACCGCGTGCTCGCGGCGATCGCGCTGGCGGTCAGCTTCTGCGGCTCGGCCTACGGCTTGCGGCAGGGCCCGGAGCGGTGGATCCAGCGGCTGCTCGGCCTCGCCCTGTTCGCCGTCGGCGGGGTGGCGCTGCTCGCCGCCGACGGCCGCGCCCCGGGCTGGCTGGCCTGCGGCGTGGCGATCATCGCCGGAGTGGCCCGGCTGCCGCTGCGGCCCGGCCTGGTCTTCGCCGGCGCGGTGGTGGCCGCCACCTGCCTGGCGCCACTGGCCCGCGGCGCCGGCCGGGACGTCCCGCTGATGGCCGCGATCTGTGCCGCCGCGCTGGTCGTCGCCCTGGTGATCAGCGGCGCGCGCAACCGCGCCGTCACCGCCGAGCAGCTGCTGGAGGCCGAGCAGGCGGCCCGCGAGTCGGCCGCCGAACGCGACCGGCTGGCCGAACGCCAGCGCATCGCCCGCGAGCTGCACGACATCCTGGCGCACACGCTCTCCGCCCAGACCGTCCAGCTGGAGGGCGCGCGCCTGCTGCTCGACCGCGGCGCCCTGGAGCCGGCCCGGGAACGGATCCTGGTGGCCCAGCGGATGGCCCGCGACGGCCTGGAGCAGACCCGGCGCGCGGTGCAGTCGCTGCGCGGCGACGCCCGTCCGCTGGTCGAGGTCCTGCGCGCGCTGGCCGCCGACGCCGATGCGCGGTACGCGGAGTCGGGCGAGCCCTGGCCGCTCACCCCGCCGGAGGCGCTCACCGTGGAACGCACGGTGCAGGAGGGTCTCACCAACGCCCGCAAGCACGCCCCGGGCGCGACGGTCACCGTGCTCGTCGCCTACACCCCGGACGAGCTGCGGGTCGAGGTCAAGGACACGGGGTGGCACGGTAACGCCGCCGAGGCCGTGGCGCCGGCGGACATCCCGCCCGGCGGCGGGTACGGCCTGACCGGCATGCACGAGCGCGCCGCGCTGATCGGCGCCGATCTGCTCACCGGCCCGGACGACTCCGGCCCGGACGGAAAGGGATACCGGATATGTCTGACGCTGCCCAGGAGCGGCCCATCCGCGTCGTCATCGCCGACGACCAGCGCATGGTCCGCGACGGTGTCCAGCTAATGCTGGAGTTGATCGACGGTGTCGAGGTGGTCGCGCTGGCCACCGACGGCAACGAGGCGATCGCCGCGGTCGCCGCGCACGATCCCGACGTGGTGCTGATGGACCTGCGCATGCCGCACTGCGACGGAACCACCGCCACCCGGCGGATCCGGGCCGAGCACCCGCGCACCCAGGTGATCGTGCTGACCACGTTCGCCGACGACAGCGACGTGCTGGCCGCGCTGCGGGCCGGCGCCCGGGGTTACCTGACCAAGGACGCCGCGGCCGAGGAGGTGCACCGCGCCGTGCACCGGGTCGCCGCCGGGCACGCCGACCTGGACCCGTCGGTGCAGCGGCGCCTGCTCACCTGGCTGCCCGCCGGGTCACCCGGCCCGGCCGGCGCGGGCGCGCAGGGTCTCACCGAACGGGAGCTGGACGTGCTGCGCCTGATCGGGTCCGGGCTCACCAACGGCGAGATCGCCGCCTACCTCAAGGTGTCGGAGTCCACGGTGAAGACGCACGTGAACCACGTGTTCGCGAAGATCAGGGTGCGGGACCGCGCGCAGGCCGTCACCTTCGCCTTCCGTAACGGCATCGCCTCGTGAGAACCCTCAGCCGGTGACGCCCGCGGTGGTCACCGGCGGCTCGGTGGGGCCGAGCCGCACGTCGGTGCGGGGCGGCTCGACCGGGATCGGCGCGGCGCCGGCCCCGGCTCTGGGCAGCGGGCGGCGCGGCTGGACCCGGCCGGAGCTGCCGCCGCGGCCCGGATAGATCAGCAGGCCGTTGACCGGGTCGGGCACCGCGTCCAGGGCGGCCCGCACGGCCGGCAGATCGCGGTAGTCGGCGAAGCGTTCCTCGGTCCGGAACGCGATCTCGAACAGCACACCCCAGGTGTGCCGGTGCCACTGCCACTCGAAGGCCCCGTGCGTGACGGCGGCCTCGACCAGCGCGTTCCCATACGAATCCTGCCAGCGGGCGGCGGAGAGCCGCGGCCCGTCGAGCACCTCGATCGACCACCAGTGCAGCTCCATGGCATCCAATGTACGACCGCGCCGCACCGGGAAACGGGCCAAATCTTCCCGATGCGGCGCCGTCCCCTATCCGCTGCGCCCGGCCAGCCGCTCGCGCAGCCAGTGGTAGCTCGCCCGGGGCGTCCGTTCCCCGGTCGGATAGTCGACGTGCACCAGGCCGAACCGCGGCCCGTACCCTCGCGCCCACTCGAAGTTGTCGATCAGCGACCAGTAGAAGTAGCCGCGCAGGTCGACGTCGGCCTCCGCCGCCGCCTTGGCCGCCGCCTCCAGGTGCCCGGCCACGAAGGCGATCCGTTCCGGGTCCTCCCCCAGCCCCTCGCGCAGTTGCGCCACCCCGTTCTCGGTCACGTAGACCGGCGGCAGGCCCGCATACCGGCCGGCCAGCCCGGCGAGGGTGTCGTACAACCCCTGCGGTTCGATCGGCCACCCGAGGTCGGTGACCGGGACGCCGTCCCGGGCCACCGACCGCACGCCGATGTCGCAGGCGCTGCGCAGCGCCGGATCCGCCTGCGTGTGCGGCGCGTCGGCGGCGTGGATCCGGTAGTAGTAGTTGACGCCGAGGAAGTCCAGTGGCGCCCCGATCAGCTCCAGATCCCCGTCCCGGCGGAACGACAGGTCACTGACCCCGGCGTACATCGCCGCGAACCCCTCGGGGTACCGCCGGCCCAGCACCGGGTCGGTGAACTGCCGGTTGATCAGCAGGTCCATCCGGTCGGCCGCGGCCCGGTCGGCCGCTGAACCGGTCGCCGGGACGGACGGCGACAGGTTCAGCGTGATGCCCACCCGCGCCCGGGGACTGGCGGCCCGCAGCGCGGCGACCGCCGTGCCGTGCCCGACCAGCAGGTGGTGCGCCGCCGCGAGCGCGCCGTGCCCCTCGACCGCGCCGGGGGCATGCCGGCCCTCGGCGTATCCGACGATCGACGAGCAGTACGGCTCGTTCAGAGTCATCCAGTCCTGGACCCGGTCACCGAGCCGTTCCGCGACCACGGTGGCGTAGTCGGCGAAGCGGTCCGCGGTGTCGCGGACCCGCCAGCCGCCGGCGTCCTCCAGCGCCTGCGGCAGGTCCCAGTGGTACAGCGTGACGAACGGCCGGATGCCGCGCTCGCACAGCGCGTCGACCAGCCGGTCGTAATAGTCCAGACCGGGCCGGTTGACCCGACCGGTGCCCGCCGGCAGCACCCGGGGCCAGGCGATCGAGAACCGGTACGCGTCCACGCCCAGGTCGTCGAGCAGCGCCACGTCGTCCCGCCAGCGGTGGTAGCTGTCGCAGGCCACCTCGCCGGAGGCGATCGCCTCCGGCCGCCGGGTGAAGGTGTCCCAGATGGAGTCGCCGCGGCCGTCCTCGGCCACCGCTCCCTCGATCTGGTACGCGGCGGTCGCCGCCCCCCAGAGGAACCCGTCCGGAAAGTCCGGCAGTGCCAGCGGATCGGTCATCCCTTGATCGCCCCCTGCATGATCCCGCCGACGATCTGCCGCCCGAGGACCAGGAAGACGACCAGGATCGGCATCGTGGCCAGCAGCGTGCCGGTCAGGGTGAGCGTGTAGTCGGTGGTGTATCCGCTGGCCAGCGAGGAGAGCGCGACCTGGACGGTGGCGTTGTTCTGCAGCACCACCAGCGGCCAGAAGAAGTCGTTCCAGGCCTGCATGAAGGTGAACAGGCCGAGCACGGCGGCGGCCGGGCGGGCGGCCGGCAGCACCACGTGCCAGTACAGGCCGAAGGTGGTGCAGCCGTCGATCCGGCCGGCTTCGAGCAGCTCGTCCGGCACCGCACGGCCCAGGTACTGGGTCATGAAGAAGACGCCGAACGCGGTGACCAGGCCGGGCACGATCACCGCGGCCAGCTGGTCGGTCCAGCCCAGCTTGGCCATCAGCATGTAGAGCGGGATGATGCCGAGCTGCTGCGGCACCATCGAGGTGGCGATCGCCAGCACCAGCAGCACCTGACGGCCGCGGAACTTCAGCTTGGCGAAGGCGAACCCGGCCAACGTCGAGAAGAACACCACCGAGACGGTGATCGAGCCGCTGACGATGAACGAGTTGAGCAGCGCCGTGCCGAAGTCGGTGCTGTCGAAGACCCGGGCGATGTTGTCGAACAGGTGGCCGCCGGGGATCAGGGCCGGTGGCGTCCGGGAGACGGCCTCGCGGGTCTGCGAGGCCACCACGAAAGACCAGTAGAGCGGGAACAGCGAGCCGGCCACGACGGCCAGCAGCGCGGCGTACGTCCAGGCGGAGCCGCGCCGTGGGAAGCCGAAACCGCGGCGGGACCGGCGTTTCGCAACGGCGGGCGGCGTGGCGCGGGTGGCCGGCGGGTCAGCGAGTGCGGTCACGACGGCTCACTCCTCGTCGGTGGCGATGCGCCGGGTCAGCAGGAAGTTGGCGACCGCGAAGATCGCGATGAGCAGGCACAGGGTCCAGGCGATCGCCGACGCGTAGCCGAACCGGAATTCGCGGAACCCCTGTTCGTACATGAACAGCGCGATGGTCTGGAACTGCCGGTCGGAGCCGCCGGTGGGGCTGTAGTCGCCGCCGAACAGCAGCGGCTCGGCCATGATCTGCAGGCCGCCGATGGTGGAGATGACCGTGGTGAAGATGATGGTGGGCCGCAGCATCGGCACGGTGATCCGCCGGAACTGCTGGCCGGAGGAGGCGCCGTCGAGCTCCGCCGCCTCGTACAGGTCGTGCGGGATGGCCTGCATCGAGGCCAGGTAGATCAGTGCGTTGTACCCGGTCCAGCGCCAGATCACGATGCTGGAGATGGCCAGGTGCGAGGTCCAGGAGTGGGCCTGCCAGTCGACCGGGCCGACGTGCAGCAGCCCGAGCACCCAGTTCACCATGCCGAAGTCGCGACCGAAGATCTGGCTGAAGACGATCGTCACCGCCACGATCGAGGTGATGTTGGGCAGCAGCACCCCCATCCGCAGGCTGGTGCGGGCCCGCAGCTTGTGGTTGAGCAGGTGCGCGATCCCGAGCGCGGCGAGCAGCTGCGGGACCGTGGAGAGCACCCAGATGCTCAGGGTGTTGCCGAGCGAGTTCCAGAAGTACGAGTCCTGCAGCATCTCCCGGTAGTTCGCCAGGCCCACCCACTGGTGCGCGCCGCCGTCGAGCAGATTCCAGTCGTTGAACGACACGTAGCCCGTGTAGATCAGCGGGAACAGCCCGAACACCCCGAAGAGCAGGAAGAACGGCAGTACGTACAGGTAGGGCGAGCCTTGTGGGTCGAGCCGGGTCAGTCGGGCGTTGATGGCCATTGTCGATCCTTAGACGCCGGTCCGGCCGGCGGCCCGCGGTGGGCCGCCGGCGGGACGGGTGGACTACTTGGCGAGACGGTCGACGTCCTTGAGGGTCTGCGCCCAGGACTGGTCGGGGGTCTGGTTGCCCTGCTCGACGCGGGTCAGGCCGTCGCGAATCGCGGTCTGGATGTCACCTGCGCGCGGGCCCTGGTGCTGCGGCTGGAGCTGCTTGGCGGCGGTGGTGAAGATCTTGCCGATCGGGGCGTTGTTGAAGAACGGGTCCTGGAGCGCGCCGATCTCCGGCCTGTCGTACAGCGACGGGATCGAGGGCAGCAGGCCCTTGGTGGTGAAGACCTTGGACTGCTGCTCGGGGGCGGTGAGCCAGGCGGCCAGCTTCTTGGCCTCGTCGACGTGCTTGCCCTGCCTCGGAACGGTCAGGTACGACCCGCCCCAGTTGCCGCCGCCGCCGGGCACGGACGCGACGTCCCACTTGCCGGCGAACGCCTTGGACTGGTCCTTGATCTTGGCCATCATCCAGGCGGGGCAGGCGATGGCGGCGAACCGGCTCTTCGCGAAGCCGTTGTCCCACTCCGGCGAGCTCTCCACCAGCTTGGCCGAGAGGTTCGCCTGGATCGCCTGCACGCTGAGGTCCCAGGCCTTCTTGACCTCGGGGTTGGAGTTGACCACGATCGCGTCGTTCGAGTCGTAGAAACCGACCGGCGCCTGCCCGATGATCGCGTTGTAGAGCGCGCCGCCACCGTCGAAGAACGCGCTGCCCTCCGGGGCCTTCTCGGCGAACTTCTTGCCGACCTCGATGAACCTGTCCCAGCCGCCGGCCCAGGCCGCGGAGACCTGCTCCCGGTCGGCGGGCAGGCCGGCCTGCTGGAACAGGTCGCGGCGGTAGCAGATGGCCAGGCCGCCGACGTCGGTGCCGTAACCGATCTGCTTGCCGTCCTTGGTCAGCGACGCCTGCCACTTCCACGGCAGGTACTCGCCCGCCCGGTCGGTCCCGAGGTCGGTGAACTGGTTGCCGACCGCGCGCATCTGGGCGATGAAGCCGGTGTCGACCGCCTCGATGTCGGCGGCGCCGGAGCCGGTGGCCAGGTGGGTGGCCAGGTCCCGGTGGTGCGCGTTGTAGTCGGCGGTCCGCTCCTGGATCCTGATGTTCGGGTGGGCCTGCTCGTACTGCTGGTAGAGCTCCTGGTACCCGAAGTTGCCGAACAGGCTGACGTTCAGCGTGACGTTGTCGCCGGCACCGCCGCCGGAACCGCCGTCGGAGCCGCAGGCGGTGGCCAGCATCGCGACGGCCGAGGCCGCCGCCGCCATCTGCAGGAATCGAGACAGGCGCATGTCAGATCGTCCTCTCGAGAGATGTAACCGGTTTCATGAAACCGGTTACACGACATAGAAGAGCACCGAAATTTGCATCGTGGAGAGAACCGGCGGGGGTAGGGCCGGGGCATCGCCAGGCCGGATGCGGCCCTGAGTCAAAAGTTTGACTGCATCGATGCCCCTGATGTCAAGTCACGAAAATGTAACGGGATCACTGCCGTTGACCGGCGCGACACCCGGCTGTTACGGTGATGAAACCGGTTACATAGGGACGGCGCAGTGTCCAGCATCAGGGAATTGGCACGTCGGTGCGGCGTATCCGTCGCCACCGTGTCCCGGGTCTTCAACTCACCGGAGGTGGTCAGCCGGCAGACCCGCCAGCACGTCCTCGGCATGGCCGCCGAGATCGGCTACCTACCGAACGAGTCGGCGCGCACCCTGGCCACCAAGAAGTCCCACATGGTGGGCCTGGTGTGGGACACCGACCACCGCCGGCCCGGCTGGCGGCACCCGTTTCTGCAGGACATCCTGGTCGCCCTCAAGGGCGCGCTCAGCGCGCAGGGCCTGCACCTGCTCATGCTCGCGCCCGACCAGAGCGCCGGACCGGTCGGCCGGCAGCGCTTCCTGCGCGCGGTGCAGCGGCACAGCGTCGACGGCGTGGTGATCATCGACAACGGCAGCCGCGATCCGGCCGTGCTCGCGCTGGTCGACGCCGAGGTGCCGTGCGTCGCCCTGGATCTGCGCTTCACCGGGCCGACCTGCACCTACATCACCTCCGACAATGCCGGCGGCGGTCGGCTGGCCGCGGCGCACCTGCTCGAACGCGGCCATCAGCGGATCGCCACCATCACCGGTCCGGAGCGGAACTGGCCGGCCGGGGAACGGCTCGCGGGGTTCCGGGCGGCCCTCGCCGCGGCGGGTCGCCCCCTGCCCGACGACCTCGTGGTGGCCGGCGACTTCTATCTCGACAGCGGTGACGCCGCCATGACCGCGCTGCTCAGCCGGGATCCGCGGCCCACCGCGGTGTTCGCCGCCGGCGACGAGATGGCGGTCGGCGCGCTGCGCGCGGCACACCGGGCCGGCTTGCGGGTGCCGCAGGACGTGGCGATCGTCGGCTTCGACGACATCGAACTGGCGGCGCTGATCCCTCCCGGACTCACCACCGTCGCCCAGGACAAGACCGGCATCGGCACGTCCGCCGCGGAGGCGATCGTCGCGATGCTCTCCGGCGCGCCGACGCCGGCGCCGACCACGCTCCCCACCACGCTCATCACGCGCGGCTCCACCTGAGTCGCAGGCCCCGGTGTCGAACCGGGCCATCCACCCTTATGAGGGGCAGCCGGGCGCCGGCCCGCCTGCGTCGTTGCGAAAACCCACCGTGGATGACACCCTCGCGCCCCCGGCTGGACTCGAACCAGCGACCTCGGCGCCCGGAACGCCGCGCTCTCTCCACTGAGCTACGAAGGCAGAAACCCGTCGGGTCGGCCGGATTCGAACCGGCGCCCTCCCGCTCCCAAGGCGAGCGCGCTGCCCATCTGCGCCACGACCCGTATGTCCCACCACGAAGCGGAGAGTGGGAGATTCGAACTCCCGGTGGGGGCCGCAACCCCCACTGCGGATTAGCAATCCGCCGCCATAGACCGGACTCGGCCAACTCTCCCTGCGTACCCGGAGCGCGATTCGAACGCGCACTGTCACCGTTCTGAGCGGTGCGCCTCCTGCCAGTTGGGCTATCCGGGCGAAGCTGCGGGCGGAAGACTCGAACTCCCACTTTCCGGTCCAGAGCCGGACGTGCTGCCGGTTGCACCAGCCCGCATTCATTCTTCGAGTGGCTACCGGGTCTCGAACCCGGGACCTCCGCCATGGCGAGACGGCGCTCAACCGAACTGAGCTATAGCCACGAAGCGTCCCCGGAGAGATTTGAACTCCCGACCCCCAGATTCGTAGTCTGGTGCTCTTTCCGCTGAGCTACGGAGACATGTGGACCTGGGCGGATTCGAACCGCCGACCCCCGGTCTGCCGAACCGGTGCGCTACCCGACTGCGCTACAAGCCCAAAAGTGTGTCATCCACTGTGGAGTTTTCAAGAAACGGCACCGCACGGGCAGCAGGATTCGAACCCGCACCTGACAGATTTGGAGGCTGCCGCTCTACCGTTGAGCTACGCCCGCGAGAGAAAAAGAAAGCCGCCCGGTCCCGATCGGGAGGGCGGCCGACGACGACTAGCGGAACTGCCAGCCTCGCCACCACTCCGGACCGCGCATCGGCTCACGACGAGCCGGCAGACCCAGGGCCAGGGACAACCGGGGACGACCGGCACGCTGGGCCGGGAGCCGCAGTCGACTCTCACTCATCCGCCACATGTCGTGTCACCCCATTTCCCTGTTCGTTTCGCCGGCCCCCGGTTTTCCCGTCCGGCCGCCTGGTGATGACTACCGTATGGGGTGCCCGCGGACCCGGCAACGCAATTATTCGGCAGCTTGCTACAGACGCCCGGAACTGGGTATACGACCAGCATGAGTGATCTTGATCCTGAGGGCTTCGCCGAGTTCGTGACCACCGACGGCCCGGGTTCGGCGGATGTCGAGCAGCAGGCCGAGGACGCCGAGCTGATCGGGGAGCCGCAGCCGGTGAACGACCTCATCCAGCGCTCCGCCGAGGAGCCGGACGAGGGTTCCTACCGATAGGACGGCGCCGGGCCCCGCTGCCCCGGGGCCCGGCGTCCGCAACGGCTCAGACCTCGACCGGGGTGAGCTCGGGCACCGTGACCGGCGTCGGCCGGACGGCCGGCTTGCGGCCGGCCGGGACCAGCAGCGCCACCAGGAAGGCGGCTGCGCTGGCCACGGCGAGCAGCAGGAACGCCTCGGTGTAGCCGGCTTCGGCGGGCAGCCCGCGCGGCCCGGGGTGGCTGGTGACCACGGTGCTGACCAGCGCGGTGCCGATCGACGCCCCGATGGTGCGGATGTTGGTGTTCATGCCGCTGGCGACGCCGGTCTGGGTGCGCGGCACGCTCTGCACGATCAGGTTGATCATCGAGGAGTAGAGCAGGCCGAGGCCGATCCCGAAGACGCCGCCGGTGACCGCCACGACCGACGGCGAGCTGTGCGCGAGCGCCAGGGTGAGGGCGGCGACCGCGCCGAGGGCCGCGCCGATCAGCAGCTGGGCCTTGTTGCCGACCCATCGGGTGAGCGGGCCGCTGAGCGAGCCGGACACCGCCATGGTCACCATCATCGGCAGCATCAGCAGGCCGGCCCCGGTGACGCTGGCGCCGAAGCCGTAGCCGCTGCTGGCCGGGACCTGCATGAGCTGCGGCAGGAAGGCGAAGACACCGAACATGGCGGCGCCGAACAGCAGCGAGACCAGGTTGGTGGTCCAGACCGCGGGCAGGCGCATCATCCGCATGTCGATCAGGGGCTCGGCGGAGCGCAGCTCGCTGAGCATCCAGCCGGCCAGGAGCACCGCGGCGGCGGTGAGCAGGCCCAGCGTGCGGCCGGAGGCCCAGCCCCAGGCGGTGCCCTTGCTCAGCGGCAGCAGCAGGGCGACCAGCCAACCGGCGAGCAGGACGGCGGAGAGCCAGTTGATCCGGCCGCGGCCGCCGGCCGGGGACGGCGGGACGACGCGCCAGGCGACCAGGCCGACCAGGGTGACCGCGATCATCGGGATCCAGAACAGCCAGCGCCAGTCGAGGACGCCGACGATCGGGCCGGCCAGCACGATGCCGACGCCGCTGCCGCTGGCGATGACGGCGGCCAGGATGCCGATCGCCGAGGTGACGCGCTGCGGTGGGTAGATGTCGCGGATGATGCCGAACGAGACCGGGAAGACGGCGGCACCCAGGCCCTGCACGACGCGGGCGGCGATCAGGACGGTGACGTTCGGAGCGAGCGCGGCGATCAGGCAGCCCGCGGCGATGGCGGCGAGGGCGACCAGGAGGGTGCGGTCCTTGCCGATCATGTCGGCGATCCGGCCCATCAGCGGGGTGGCCACCGAGGCGGCCAGCAGCCAGGCGGTGAGCACCCAGGTGACCGTGCCGGTGGTGGTGTGCAGGTCCCGCTGGATGGTGGGCAGGACCGGGGTGACCAGGGACTGCATGAGGGCGAACGCCGCGGCGGCCGCGGCCAGCACCGTGAAGGTGACGCGCGGGGTCGCCTGGTAAAGTCGAGGCATGCCTCCAGATTAGCGGAGGGGTGCCTCCGGTTCGCCACCCGATTGCCCCGGAGGTGGTGTGAGGAGGGTCACCGTGCCAGACGTTCCGGTCGCCAACCGCCGCCCGACCCGGGCCGACGCGCGGCGCAACTACGACGCGCTGCTCGCCGCCGCCCGCGAGATCTTCGCCGAGAGCAGCGCGGACGCGTCGCTGGAGGAGATCGCCCGCCGCGCCGGAGTGGGCATCGGCACGCTGTACCGCAACTTCCCCACCCGGCGGGATCTCTTCGAGGCGGTGTACGTCGAGGAGATCGAGCAGTTGAGCGCCGCGGCCGCCGCCGCCGCCGAGCTGCCCCCGTGGGCGGCGCTGCGCGCCTGGCTCGATCGTTTCGTGGGCTACGTGGTGACCAAGCGCGCCGTGGTCGACGCGCTCAACCGCGAGTCCGATCTGTTCGCGGCGTGCCGGGTCGCCATGTACGCGGCGGGTGAGCCCCTGATGGCGCGGGCCCGGGCGGCCGGCGAGGTGCGCGCCGACGCCAGCTTCGACGACGTCCTGCGGATGATCTCCGGTCTGGTGTCCGGCGCGTTCGTCGACGACGAGCAGCGCAACCGGGTGCTGACCTTCGCCCTGGACGGCATCCGCGCGGGCCGCTGACGGGACCGGCGCGCTACCGGCCGGAACGTGCCATCCCGTACCGTTCGCGCCGGTGGCTCCCGGCCGGAACCGAGCCGGTGACCATCAGCGCGAGAGCCGCCGCATAGGTGGTCATCACCAGCACCCCGGCGGCCGGCAGGTGCACGCCCGCGGCGCCGGCCCCGATCGTCAGGTCGGAGAGCAGGAACAGGGCGCCGCCGATCGCGGTGCGCCGGGAGACGCCGGTCGCGGCGGCGGCCATCGCGGCCAGCGCCAGGCTGTAGATCAGGACCGGGAGGCGCAGTGCGCCGAGCCGCGTCCCGAGCAGGGCGTTCGCCGCGGCCCAGACGACCGCGTAGCCGATGCAGGCGGCCGGCTTCGGCCGGGCCAGGCGCAGGAACCAGGTGAGGAAACAGAGCTGGGCACCGAGGAAACAGGCCATCCCGGCGAGGAAGGCCGGCTGGCCGGGGATCAGCAGGGCGACGTCCCCGAGGAAGGCGAAAGCCAGCCCCGCGCTCAGCCGGTTCGCCCTGCCGACGTATCCGATCAGCAATGGCGCGAGCAGCGGTTTCGTCGCCCATTGCAGCGGAGTCAGATCCGCCGCCACCGCGATGATCTCGGTGGTCGCGACGGCGGCGAAGAGGGTGAGTCTCATGCGGCGGGCTGCCAGCCGGGGCGCCCGAAAACGTAGCCGAGACGGGCCCGCCAGGAGGTCGCCGAGCGCAGGTCACGCCAGATCGCGGCGTATTCGTGTGTCGCCACCCGCAACGGGTTGAACGTGGTGATGTTCGTGGTCAGGCCGTAGGTGACCCGCTCGCCCTCCGGCTCGAAACTGCGGAACAGCCGGTCCCAGACGATCAGGATGCCGCCGTAGTTGCGATCCAGATAGGGGTCGTTCGAACCGTGGTGCACGCGGTGGTGCGACGGGGTGTTGAAGAACCACTCGATCGGCCGCCACATCCGGTCGACCCGCTCGGTGTGCAGGAAGAACTGGTACGCCAGGCTGATCGACTGCTGCAGGAAGATCATCCACGGCGGAATGCCGAGCAGCGCCAGACCCAGCCAGAACGGGGTCGAGGTCATCGGCGTCCAGCTCTGCCGCAGTGCGGTGGAGAGGTTGTAGAACTGGCTGGAATGGTGCACCACGTGGCTGGCCCAGAGCACCCGTACCTCGTGGTGCAGCCGGTGGAACCAGTAATAGGCGAGATCGTCGGCGAAGAACAGCAGCACCCAGACCCACCAGTCGTGCGGGTCGAGCTTGACCGGGCTGAGCACGTAGAGACCGGCGAACGCGAAGGCGGTCACCAGTTTCCACGGAATGCCGATCACCTGGCTCCCGGCGCCCATCGACAGGCTGGTGGCGGTGTCCCGGGTCTCGTATCCGCGCTCCTGGTCATCGGGCAGGAACCGGTACGACAGCACCTCCATGACGATCAGCAGCAGGAACGCCGGAATGGCGTACACGACGGCGGGAATCAACGGACGATCTCCTTCACTTGCAACAGGCCGCGGGCGGCCTCCTCGGCCTCGGCGGCCGCGCCGGCCCCGATCAGCGCGGCGAGCCGGCGGTGGGCGGCCACGTTCAGAAGTTCCTCGGTACGCAGATGGGGCGGCACGTGCCCGACGGCCAGCGCCCCGGCGGCCAGGCTGTTGAAGGCCAGCAGGTAGGCGATGTTGCCGGAGCCCTCGACGATGCGCCGCCACAGCAGCAGGTCGGCCGGCCCCATCGCGGCCAGGTCGGGCACCGCCGCGGCATAGGCCTCCACCGCCTCACTCACCCGCTGTTTCGCCGCGTCGCTCGCCCGCAGCGCGCACAGCCGGGCGGCGTCGGCCCCGATGCAGGCCCGCATCTCCAGCACGTCACGGGCCAGGCTCTCGACCGGCAGCACGTCCCCGGCCGCGGTCAGCGCCATGGCCAGATCGAGCCCGGCGGTGGCCCGCCAGTCCAGCACCCGGGTGGCGCCGCCCTGACTGACCCGGACCAGGCCGAGCTGCTGCAGCCGGCGCAGCGCCTCGCGCACCGCGTGCCGGTTGACCTCGAAGGTGGTGGCCAGCTCCCGCTCGCTGGGCAGCGGGTCGCCGGCCGGACAGCCGCCGCTCAGGATGGCGTCGCGCAGCTGCCCGAACACGTGGTCGGAAACGGATCGGCGAGGCGCCGGATCGAAATCCATGCGCGGCAGTGTGCCCCGCCACACATCAACCGTCAACTGGTTGGACCAGTTTCGTCGAACTCCGCTACACCTGGTCGACGGCGAACGCCGGGCGGTCGCCCGTACCGAGCTCGCCGCCGAACTCGTAGTCCGGGAGCGGGTCACGCAACTCCGGCCGGAACTCCGGATCCGGCACCGGCCGGCCGAAAAAATAACCCTGCGCATACTCGTAGCCGAGCCGGCGCAGATACCGGGCCTGCTCCGCGGTCTCCACCCCCTCGGCCACCGCCCGCAGCCGCAACCCCTTGCTGACGTGGATCAGCGCGTCGACGATCACCGCCCGGCCGGCGCCCGCGATGATCTCGTCGACGAACGACTTGTCGACCTTCAGCACGTCGACCGGGACGGTGCGCAGCAGGCCCAGCGACGAGTGCCCGGTGCCGAAGTCGTCCAGGGCGATCCGCACCCCGGCCGCGTGCAGGGTCTCCACCGCCTGCACCGCGGTGCCGCCCCCGAACAGCGCGGTCTCGGTCACCTCGGCCAGCAACTCGGCCGGGGCCAGCCCGCACTCGTCGAGGATCGCGGCGACCACCTCGGGGAAGCCGGGCTCGCTCAGCTGCCGGGCGGACACGTTCACGCTGACGTAGCTGGGCCCGTCCGCCCCCAGGTCCCGCCGCCAGCCGGCGAACTTGTGGCAGGCGGTCCGCATCACGAACTCGCCCAGCTCGACGATCAGCCCGTTGTCCTCGGCGACCGGCACGAAGTCGGCCGGGCTGACGAACCCGCGCACCGGATGCTGCCAGCGGACCAGCGCCTCGACCGCCTCGAACCGGCCGCTGCGCAGGTCGACGATCGGCTGGTAGACCACCCGGAAGTCACCGTCGTCGAGGCTGTGCCGCAGCTCAGCGCCGAGCGAGGCGGCCGCGTCGGCCCGCTCGTCCAGCTCCGGGGTGTAGACCATCAACTGGGCGCCGGACGACTTCGCCGCATACCGGGCGGTGTCCGCGCGGCGCACCAGCTCGGGCACCGGCACCGCGCCGCAGTCCTCGCTGTCGGCCACCCCGAACCGTGGGTTGAGCAGCAGCTCCTGCTCGCCGGAGACGATCGGGCGGCGCAGCGCGTCGAGCAGCCGGGCGACCACCGACTCGCCGTCGCCGGGCTGCGTGTCGCAGGCCAGCACGGCGAACTCGTCGGCGCCCATCCGGGCCACCGCGTCACCCTCGCGCAGCGACATGCGCAGCAGCCGGCCGACCGCAGCCAGCGCCTGATCGCCGGCGGCCCGGCCCAACCGGTCGTTGACGTGCTTGAACCCGGCCAGGTCGACCATGATGAGCCGGCACGGGCCACCGGCCACCACCCGGGCCGCCTCCTCCTCGAACGCCCGCCGGTTCGGTAGCCCCGTCAGGTCGTCACGCATCGCCAGGTCGTGCAGCCGGCGGGCCTGACTGCGGACCCGCGCGATGTACCCGGACATCCGGGTCACCACCAGCACGAACAACGCCATCGACCCGATCCCGACGGTCAGCCAGCTCATCCGGCCCACGCCGAGCTCACCCTGCACCAACAGGATCGCCGGCACCAGCAGCATCGAGGCGGTCAGCACCAGCAGCCGGCCCCAGCCCAGGCTGTCGTCCTCCTCGACGACGCCCGCCGCCTTGCCCGGATGCGCGGCCGCCGCCGCCCAGCACACGTCAGCGAACAGATATCCGGCGTAGACCAGCGTCGCGTGCGCGGCGAACACCTCGGGCAGCAGCGTGTACACCACGTTGGCCGCCATGGTCACCACCCCGCCGGCGGTGAGCAGCCACATCGCGGCGGTCCGCGGTCCGCGGCGCAACAGCATCGGCACCAGCAGCGCGCAGAGCAGCACCCCCATCGCCGGATAGCCGGCGGTCACCGCCCGGGTCAGCAGCGGCACCGCCGGGTTCACCAGCACCGGCTCGATCACGAACGTCCAGTAGACGATGCCGACGCTGATCGCCACGATCGCCGAGTCGATCAGGTTGCCCGACCAGAGGGGCCCGCGCCGTCGGGTCAGCTGGAACAGCGCCGTCAGCAGCAGCGGATACGCCCCCAGGTAGAACGCGTCCGCCCAGGTCGGATAGCCGCCATCGGCGCGCAGCGCGTAATACAGGTCGCCGCCCAGCCAGAGCAGCGCGCCGCCGGCGAACACGTGCCAGGCCGCCAGCTGCTCCCGGTGGTGCCGCCAGGCGCCGACCACCAGCGTCACGCACGCGCTCACCGCGACCAGCCAGGACAGCACGAACTGCGGCCAGCCGTACGGCAGCAGGGTGTACCCGACCACGGCGGCCGAGCCGCCGAGCAGCCAGGCGGCCCACCCCGGCGGTCGCCGCATACCCGTCACATCCGGTCAGATCGGCAGCCGCCCAGGGAAAATGAGGTCCTGGCTCAGGTCGGTCCGACCATTGCCGCCCGGCGCCCCGGGGCGAACCGCCTGACAGCCGGCTGGCACCACCGTGCCAGCGCCGTGTGCGGATCATGCCAGCGCCCTCCCCCACGCTCTGTCCCGTAGACGGATGAGGGGGACGATCGTGGACGATCTCGTAGTGCGGGCCGAAGGGCTGCGCAAACGCTTCGGCAAGACACAGGCGCTCGACGGGGTGGACCTGGCCATGCGCCGCGGCACGGTGCTCGGCGTGCTCGGACCCAACGGGGCCGGCAAGACCACCGCGGTCCGGGTGCTGGCCACCCTGCTGCGCCCGGACGAGGGCACCGCGTACGTGGCCGGCATCGACGTGTTGCGCGAACCGCAGAAGGTGCGCCGCCGGATCGGGCTGACCGGCCAGTACGCGTCGGTCGACGAGGATCTGACCGGCACCCAGAACCTGGTGCTGATCGGCCGGCTGCTCGACCTGACCACCCGCGACGCCAAGAAGCGCGCCACCGAACTGCTCGCCTGGTTCGACCTGACCCAGGCCGCCGGCCGCCCCGCCAAAACGTACTCCGGTGGCATGCGCCGCCGCCTCGACCTGGCCGCCAGCCTCGTCGGCCACCCCGAGGTGATCTTCCTGGACGAGCCGACCACCGGCCTCGACCCGGCCAAGCGCGAAGACATGTGGGGTGTCGTGCGCACCCAGGTCGCGCAGGGCTCCAGCGTGCTGCTCACCACCCAGTACCTGGAAGAGGCCGACGCACTCGCCGACGAGATCGTGGTCGTCGACCACGGTCGGGTGATCGCGCAGGACACCCCGGACGGGCTCAAACGCCGGGTCGGCGGGCAGACCCTACGGATCCGGCCGGCCGACCCGGGCCGGCTGCCCGACGTGCTGCGCATCCTCGACGCGGTCGCCTCGCCCGGCACCACCGCCGCGCCGGACGCCACGGCCGGCTCCCGGCCCGGAGCCGCCTCGGTCCCGGTGACCACCGACACCGCGCTCGACGACGTGCTGCCCGCACTGCGCCGGGCCGGCATCGAGGTCAACGAGCTCGGCCTGCACCTGCCCAGCCTCGACGAGGTGTTCCACACCCTGACCGGTGGCGAGAAGAAGGATGAGGTCCTGGTATGACCGCGGCGGTCCTGGACGAAGTGACCTACACCGATCACGCGCGGGGCGGCCCCTTCCTCGCCCTGATCCGGCACAGCGCCGCCCTGGCCCAGCGCAGCCTGATCAAGACCATCCGCACCCCCGAAGCCCTGATCGACGTGACCATCCAGCCGGTCATCTTCCTGCTGATGTTCACCTACCTGTTCGGCGGCGCCATCGCCGGCGTCGGCGGCCGGCACACCTACCTGCAGTTCCTGCTGCCCGGCATGCTCGCCCAGTCGCTGGCGATGGGCGGGATCGCGCTCGGCCAGAACCTCAACGCCGACATCGAGAAGGGCGTCTTCGACCGGTTCCGGTCACTGCCGGTCTCCCGGTCCGCACCCCTGGTCGGCGCGGTCATGGCGGACATCATCCGGTACGTCACGGTCTGCGTGGTCACCCTGGGCATCGGCACGGTGATGGGCTTCCGGATCGAGACCGACGCCGAAGCCACCCTGGCCGCGGTCGCCCTCGCCATCGGCTTCGGCCTCTGCTTCGGCTGGATCTCGGTCTTCGTCGGCATGCTCGTGCGCACCTCGGGCGCCGTGCAGGGCGTGATGTTCCTGCTCGTCTTCCCGCTCTCGTTCGGCAGCAACGTGTTCGTCAAGACCGAGACCCTGCCCGGCTGGCTGCAGGCCTTCGTCAAGGTCAACCCGATCACCCACCTGGTCGGCGCGGAACGCGGCCTGCTCACCGGCGGCCCCGTCGCCCACCACCTGATCGCCACCCTGGCCTGGATGGCGTGCCTGCTGGTGGTCTTCGTCCCACTGGCACTGCGCGCCTACAACAAGCGCGCCTGACCTTCCAGTGCACGCAGCTGGCCCGGGTCCGCCCGGGCCAGCGCCGTGTGCGGATCCATCGTCCAGCCCACCGCGTACGCCTCGCTGAACCCGTCCTCGCCCAGCGCCGCCCGGCAGCGCCGGGTCAACTCGGCCACCTGCAACTCGGTCGGATCGTGCGACCCGCGCAACCGGGCCGCCGCCCCCAGCAGCTGCGCCGCCTCCCGATGCCGGCCCAGCAGATCGGCCAGCCCGGCGGCGCCCACCGCCACCATCGACAGGATCGGCATGTCACGCGTCTGCTGTGCCGCCGCGTACGCCGCGATCAACGCCTTTTCGGCCCGCACCGGATCACCGTGGTGCAACGCCAGCGACGCCCGCACCGTCTGAACGATCGCCGTGCCGTGATCGCCGTCGAAGAAGCCGCCCGGCCCGCCGGACAGGCCACCCTCGGCCCGGGCCACCAGCTCCTCGGCCCGGGCGAAATCCCCCATGCCGACCATCGTGCCGGCCTCCAGGGCATCGATCAGCAGCATCATCTCCGGCGTCATCGCCCGGGCCGCCCGGAGCCGCGCCGCCTGCACCGCGATCAGCGCCTCCTGCGGCTCCCCGCGACGCATGTGCAGGTCGGCCCGACGTAGATCGATGAAGATCTCATCGCCGAGGTCGAGCGAACCGAACTCGCCGGCCAGCGCCTTCGCCAGGGTCAGGTCGGCCAGCGCGCCGTCCAGATCACCCTCGTACTGCCGCAGCAGGGCCCGCAGCGGCAACGTGGTCGCCTGCCCCCACCGGTCCCCGGCCGCCCGGAACCCGGCCAGCGCATCCGTCACATCCACCCGGACCTGCGCCACATCCCCGTTGTTCTCCGCCACCTGGGCCCGGAACAATCGGGCCAGCGCCGCCACCCACTGATCCGGACCGGACACCAGCTGCGCCATCCGCTCCTGCGCCGCCGCCTCCTCCTGCGCCATGAACAGCACCACCGTGGACAGTGCGCCGACCATCCCGGGCAGCTCGGCATGCCGGTTCAGCCGCACCGCCAGACTTCGCAGCCGATCCTGCCGCTGCTGCGCCGTCTCCGTCACCATCACCCGGTCCGCACTGACCCGGTTCAGCGCCAGCACCGCCTCCGCGGTGTCGGTGACCAGCGGATCCCGCTCCCCCGGCAGGCTCAGCGCCTCGTGCAGCCAGAACGCCGCATCCGCATGCCGGCCGAACATCTGCCAGTACCAGACCAGACTCAACGCCAGCCGGGTCGCGCCGTCCGCATCCCGCTCGTCACACAGATGCCGCAGCGCGGCCAGCGCATTGTCATACTCGGCCCGCAGCACCCGCAACGCGTCCAGTTGCTCGGCGGTCCGCAACCGCGGATCGTGCTCGGCCACCACGCCGGCCAGGTGACGCGCCGCCAACCCCCGCGTCGCCACCAGCGCGTGCTGCTGGGCCAGCCGGTCGATCCCGTACTCCCGCAACGTCTCCAGCATCCGGTAACGGCCGTCCGGCGCCCGCTGCAACAGCGACTTGTCCACCAGCGCGGCCAGCAGATCCGGGATCAGCGCCGCCCGCACCTGCGGGCACACCGCCGCCGCCGAACCGGCCGTCACCCCACCGGGCAGCACCGACACCCGCTCGGCCAGGATCCGCTCGTCCTCGGCCAGCAACTCCCAGCTCCAGGCGATCACCGCGCGCAACGTCCGGTGCCGGGGCAGCGCCGTCCTGCTCCCCGTCGTCAGCAGGCGGAACCGGTCATCGAGGCCGTCGGCCAACTCCCGCAGACCCAGCGTCCGCAGCCGGGCGGCGGCCAGCTCCAGCGCCAGCGGCAGCCCGTCGAGGCGCCGCACGATCTGCACCACATCCGCCACCGTCGACCGGTCCACCGCGAAACCGGGCAGCACCGCCGCCGCGCGCTCCGCGAACAGGCGCACCGCGGGTGCCCGCCGGGCCCGCTCCACCGCACCGTCCATGCCCTCGACCGCCGCCGGCGGCTGAGGCACCGATCGCCCGGCCGCCGCATGTCCCGACGGCGATTGCCCGGCCGCCGCATGTCCCGACGGCGATTGCCCGGCCGCCGCATGTCCCGACGGCGATTGCCCGGCCGCCGCATGTCCCGGCGGCGTCTGTTCGGGCAGGCCGAGCGGTCCGAGCGGCACCAGCGCCTCGCCGTCGACCGCCAGCGGCTCCCGGCTGGTCGCCAGGATCCGCAACCCCGGACACCGCACCAGCAGCGCCGTCGTCAGATGCGCCACCGCATCGATCAGATGCTCGCAGTTGTCCACCACGAACAGGCATTCCCGCCCCGCGAACTGATCCACCAGCACATCGACGTCCCCGCGCCCCTCCAGCCGCAACCCACCCTCGAAGATCGCCGCCGCCCGCAGCCCGGTAGCCGTCAGCACCGCCGCCGGCAACTCCCCGGACGCCGTCACCGAAGCCAGATCGATCAGCCACACCCCGTCCCGGAACTCCCCCCGCCGCCGCCGCGCCGCCTGCGTAGCCAGCCGAGTCTTCCCCGCCCCACCGGGCCCGAGCACGGTGACGAGCCGCCCGGCCGCGAGCAGGTCATCGAGCCGCGCCAGATCGGCCTCACGGCCGATGAAGCTCGTCAACGGTTCCGGAAGGTTGCTACCGCCCTGTTCCCTCTCTTCTTCCGGTCCGCCATCGCCCGGTACGCCGAGGCCACCCGCCCGCCCAGCGGCACCGTCAACCGCCGCATCGCGCCCGGCGCCACCGCCGGCCCGCCCGACACCGCGGGCACCCCCACCTGCCACCGGGTCGGCGCTCCCCGCCCCTGCCTCGCCGGCTCCTCGTGGTCCGGCCGAGACTCCGCCACCTCTCCCCGCCTGGCCGGCAGCCTCGGCTTCCGCTGAGCCGCCACGTCCGACCCCGGCCCGGCCCGCACCCACCGGGCCGGTCGTGCGCGTGCCGTCGCCGTACTCACCACGCAGCAGGCGCAGGTGCCGCTCGCGCAGCGCCGCACCGGGATCGGCCCCGAGCCGCTCGGCCACCTCCTCGCGCACCCGCTCGTAGAGCGCCAGCGCATCCGCCTGCCGCCCCTGCGCCGCCAGCGTGTCCATCAGCAGCGCGGTGACACGCTCGTCCAGCGGATGTTCCGCCAGCAGCCGCACCAGCCGCCCCTCCGCCGCGTCGAACCGCCCGAGCAGCAGATCGCTCTCCGCCACATCGGCGAACGCCGCCCCCACCGACCGCTCCAGCCGCAGCCCGACCGCCGCGGCCACCACCCCGACCTCGGCCGCGATCCCACCCCGGACCAGCGCCACCGCCGCCCCGAGCAGCTCCGCCGCCCCGACCGCGTCCCCGGCCCGCAGCCGCTGCCGCCCCTGCCCGGCCAGTCGCTCGAACCGCACCACGTCCACATCGTCGTCGCCGACCCGAAGCCGATATCCGCCCTCGTCCTGCGCCACCGCCTCGGCGTCCCCCAGCACCCGCCGCAGCCGCGAGACCAGCGATTGCAGCGCGTTCGCCGGATCCGCCGGCCGCTCCCGGGGCCACAGCGAGTCCACCAGCGTCCCGGCCCCGACCGGCCGCCCGGCTGCCAGCGCGAGCCGCACGACCAACCCCCGAAGCCGCGCGCCAGGCACCGCCAGATCCGCTTCATCCCGGCAGACCCGCAAACCACCGAACAGCTCCACCCGTAACCGCCCGGCACGCTCTCCGCGCTCGCTCACGCTGCGATCCTCTCCCGACCGCGCTACCCACACCAAACCGCTTTCCGCCACCCGCCGCCGCGCCACGACCGCCGCTCTCGTCGCTCTTGCCGGCGCGAGCCGCACCGATCACCACCCTTAGGCATCCTAGGAGGCTAGTTCGCCCTCATCCGGAAGCCACCGCGGTCGCGATGGCCGGGAGTGCGACGGTGAGCACGCCGATGTCGCGAGGACACCACGGCCGGTCGATCAGAATCGGCCGGCGCGTGGCACATCGGTGGTTTCGCGTTGCTCCGGGCAGCGGGCGAGGTACGCGTACCGGGCAATCGTCGCGGTGGCGACCAGGAGACCGGCCGCGAGTGACGGGATCGCCTGGCCCGCGACCGCCGAGACGGCCTGGCCGGCGGCGACGGCGACGGCGACGGCGACGGCGACGGCGACGGCGAATAGATCATCAGGAGTGGTCGGAGCCCCCGCCACCAGCGCACGGCGGGCAGTTTAGCCGGGGCGTATCAATCGGTACTCTTGAATGTCATGTCGAGTCCATCTGGAGTAACTAGGTTCCCCGGCGTGAGCAGCGTGGATCGTCGAAGCTTCCTGCAGATGCTGGGCATGCCGGCGGTGGCCGCCGCGATGCCCGCGGGGCTGGAGAAGGCCCTCGCCATTCCGGCGAACAACCGCACCGGGTCGATCGAGGACGTGGAGCACGTCATCTTCCTGATGCAGGAGAACCGTTCCTTCGACCACTATTTCGGCACGCTGCGCGGGGTGCGTGGGTTCGCCGATCCGCATCCGGCGACCCTGCCGAGCGGGAAGAGCGTGTGGCATCAGCGCAACGGGGACGGTGAACTGCTGCCGTTCCGGCCGGATGTGCCGGACCTGGGCGGCTCGTTCCTCCCGGACCCACCGCACGGCTGGGACGACACGCACGGCGCGTGGAACGGCGGGCGGTACGACGGCTGGGTGCCGAACAAGGGTGTCGAGACGATGACCCATCACACCCGAGCCGACCTGCCGTACCACTTCGCGCTGGCCGACGCCTTCACGGTGTGCGACAACTACCACTGTTCGCTGCTCGGGCCGACCGACCCGAACCGGTACCACATGTGGACCGGCTGGGTCGGCAACGACGGCACGGGCGGCGGCCCGGTGATCACCAACGCCGAGGCGGGGTACGACTGGACCACCTACCCGGAGCGCCTGGAGAAGGCCGGCGTCTCGTGGAAGGTCTACCAGGACGTGGGGCTCGGGCTGACCGCGGCCGGCTCCTGGGGGTGGACGTCGGACCCGTTCATCGGCAACTACGGTGACAACGCCCTGCTCTACTTCCACCGGTATCAGAACGCGCAGCCCGGTGACCCGCTGGCGGACCGGGCGAAGACCGGCACCGAGGTGAACCGACTCGGCCGCGCCCCGGAGCGACTGCTGACCGATTTCCGCACAGACGTGGAGAATGGCACGCTGCCGCGGGTCACCTGGATCGTGGCGCCGGAGGCGTACACCGAGCACCCGAACTGGGAGCCGCACAACGGCGCCTGGTACATCTCGCAGGTGATCGACATCCTGGCGTCGAACCCGGCGATCTGGTCGAAGATGGCGCTGTTCGTCACGTACGACGAGGAGGGTGGCTTCTTCGACCACCTGATCCCGCCGACCCCCGACCCGGCCCGTTCGACCGTCTCCACGGTCAACGAGATCTTCACCGGGGCCGGGCATCCGGCCGGGCCGTACGGGCTGGGCATCCGGGTCCCGATGATCGTCGTCTCACCGTGGACCCGCGGCGGCTGGGTCAACTCGCAGACCTTCGACCACACCTCGCTGATCCGGTTCCTGGAGCGCCGCTTCGGCGTCACCGAACCGAACATCACGCCCTGGCGGCGGGCCGTGGCCGGCGACCTGACCGGTGCTTTCGACTTCCGCACGCCGAACCGGCGGCCGGTGGACCTGCCGGACACCGCGGCGCTGAAACCGTCCGACCTGACCCGGCAGCCCGACCTGGTCCCGGTCCCACCGACCGAGGCGAGACTGCCCCGGCAGGAGCGCGGTGTACGTCCCGCCCGGGCCCTGCCCTACGCCCTGCACGCCGATCTCACCGGCGACACGCTGGTGCTGCGCAACGTCGGCCGGGCCACGGCGGTCTTCCACGTCCGGCCCTCGGGCGCCGACCCGGTGTCCTTCACCGTCGAACCGGGCAAGCACCTGACCGGCGACTTCACCGCCGCCGAGGTGGAGGTGCACGGTCCGAACGGCTTCTACCGCCGCTTCCGGCGCGGCACCTCCCCGATCGAAACCCGGGCGCGGTACGTCGAACACCACGACACGGTCCTCCTGGAGATCCGGAACACCGGCCGGGACCGCGCCGAGGTGACCGTTTCGGATCGGTACACCGGGCACGCGTCGACGCTCACCCTGCGCGGCGGCACCACCCGCACCTCGCAGATCAACACCACGAGAACCCGCGGCTGGTACGACGTGACCATCACCGTGGGTGACACCGTCCAGCAGTACGCCGGGCACCTGGAGAACGGTCGGGACAGCATCACCGACCCGGGCATGGGCGGACTGCTCTGATCCACACCGGAGCCGGGGACCCGTCGCGTCCCCGGCTCCGGTACAACAGGGTGATGCCGGAGAAGAAATCCTGGAGCGACCTCAGCCGCGGCCAGCAACGCGCGATCATGGCGCTGGCCGCCGCCGAGCTCGTGGTCACCACCGTCGCCCTCGCCGACCTGATCCGCCGCCCCGGCGTCCAGGTCCGCGGCCGCAAACTCGCCTGGCTCCCGGCCCCCGCCGTGCAGCCGTTCGGCCCCCTCGCCTACCTGCGCTGGGGTCGCCGCCGGTGATCGACCGGGAACACGAGCGGCTGCGCCTGGCGGTGGATCTGGCGATCCTCACCGTCCGGGAGGGCGGGCTCCAGGTTCTGATCATCACGCGGGGCAACGAGCCCTTCCAGGGTCGTCACGCGCTGCCCGGCGGCTTCGTCCGGCGCGGTGAGGACATCCACGACACGGCGGTACGCGAACTCGGCGAGGAGACCGGCCTCGACGGAACGACACTGCATCTGGAGCAACTGGCCGCCTACGGCGCACCCGGCCGGGATCCCCGCGGTCGGGTGGTCAGCGTCGCCTATCTGGCCGTCATGCCCGATCTCCCGTTGCCGACCGCCGGCTCGGACGCGAGCAGCGCGGCCTGGATGCCGGTCAACCGCGCCCGCTCCGGCCTCGCGTTCGACCACGACGTCATCCTGGCCGACGCGGTGGAGCGGGCCCGCACCCGGCTGGAGTTCACCACCCTGGCGGCCGCGTTCTGCGGGTCATCGTTCACCATCGGCGATCTGCGAGCCGTGTACGAGGCGGTGTGGGGCGCCCCGGTCGATCCGCGCAACTTCAACCGCAAAGTCATGCACACCAGCGGTTTCGTCGTGCCGACCGGAGCGAAACGTGCCGCCGACGTGGGGCGCCCCGCCATCCTCTACCGGCGCGGCTCGGCGGTCTCCCTCTTCCCACCCATCCTGCGGACCGGGTCGTCGTCCGGATCCGACGAGCGTGGATGACGCGCATGCCACCAGGCCCGCCCCTCCGCGGCGACACCCTCCAGCATGAACAGCGTGGAACGCAGGCCCGCCGCGTCCATCGACGCGTCCGCCACGATCCGCGGATCCTCGACTGCCGGGTCCGCCTGGGTGGAATCGGTCGCCCGCACCTCGACGTTCTCGCCGCTGATCAGCGAGAGATCGAAGTCCCGGGCGCCGTCGTCGCCCTCCTCCACCCGGACCGCCGCGACCGCCTCGAACCGGTAGTTCATGCGATTCCAACTGTGGAAGGTCCCCTGCGCGAATCTCAGATCCACCTCGATCTGCCGGACGCCTTCACGGGTCAGTAGAAAAACTACGATCCGGTACGTCGAATAGCGCCATGGCCCGTTGGGTATCCGGGCATTCCGGCAGTTCGGCCCGGGCGCCTCCAGCGAGGCATACGTCTGGATCTCGTCCCTGCGGAGCTGGTACCGGCTCATCGTCTGGTCCAGGAGGACCTGAACATCGCAGTCCAGCCACTCGGCCATCTGAGCGTCGCTGGGCCGGTCTGCGAGGGGATACACCCGAGCTGCCCGCGGATCCGGCTCGAAGAACTTCCATACCCGCTTCTCCCGGTTCGCGGCTCGCTGCCTGCGGATCGCCGAGGCGATGTCCTGGCGCCACACGTCGTTGCGGACCGCGTCGCGCAACAGCAGGCCGAGGTGCCGATGGATCTCGTCCTGTGGCTTGTCGTCCAGGCCGATCAGGCATTCCGTGATCGACGTGGACTGGCCGGCCCCCGACTCGGCGGCATCCAGGACCTGGCCGATGACCCGGATCCCCCGGGTCCACCGGTCGGCTCCGGGCACGCCGGCGGCGGTCTCGCGCGCCTTCTCCAGGCGGTCCCGCTCGGTGGGGGACAGTTCGCGGAGCGTACGCCTGCTCAGGTACGCCAGAAGCCAGTAGAACCAGATCTCCGCGGAGGTGTGCCCGGCATGCACGACCTCCTCCATCAGTTTCCTGGCCGTGGTGATCGACCGGCTGTCGAGATGCGCCTTGGCCGCCTGGAACTTCTCGGCCGGGCTGGCATCCGGCGGCACCACGAGTTTCAGGTCGCCGTGAACGACGCCCTGGAATCCCACCCGGGCGTTGTCACCCGCATGGTTGTTGGTGGTCGTGGTCGGGGGCCTGTTGTCCGAGGACTTCATCGCCGGCCGCTCCCCGTCGCGTCGTCCCAGAATCCGGCGCCGAAGTGGACGTCCCCGGCGATGGTGCCGCCTTGCATGCCGACCCGCGCGTTGCCGGTGACGGTGTTGTGGTTCTCCACCGTCACCGGCTCCGCCTGCCGGGCAGCCGACGGTGCGGCCGTCCGCCTCGGCCTGATCTCGGCGGCCAGGGCGGCGGCGAAGGCGGCGGCGTGCTCAGCGGCCCGCGGCTGCCAGGATGCGCCGTCGCTGGCGGCCTTCGTCCCGTTGGCGAAGTCGCTGATGCCGCGGATCACCGCGACCGGCGCCGCGTTCAGGTGGCCGGCCTTGGCGACGCCGGCGGCTTCCATCTCGATCGCCAGGGCGCTTCGACGCTAGATTAATGTCGAATTGACATTAACTACCGCGACGTGCCGTTCCAGCAGGCCGCGAATAGCGACATTCAGCCGAGCGGGGCGGCCCCGGTCCGGCTCGATCGGAGCTGATCCGCGGCGACCCGGCGGCTCAGGCCGGGGTGACCCAGTTTCCGGGGGTGGTGCGCAGCGCCCGGACCAGGTCGGGGGCGGCGCGGTAGGTGACGTGGCCGCGCGGGCAGGTCAGGGTGTAGATCAGGTCGGCGTGGTGGCGGAGCAGCATGGCCTGCAGGGTGGCGCGGTCCGGGTCGCCGGGGAGGTCGCCGGCGAGCAGTTCGCGTTCGACGGCGGCGCTGCGGCGGGGCATGATCTCCCAGCCGGCCGGGGCCCGGAGCATCAGCTGGGCCGGGAAACGGCGGTGGAGGGCGTCGGCGAGCACGTCGCCGCAGGCCGGGCAGAGCAACTGCTTGCGCACCGTCCATCCCATGGGCCCAGCCTGCACCAGTTGCCCCGGCGGTGCCAGTCGGGTTGCGAGACGGACGGATCGGGTATCCGCATCCGTAGCTGCTGATCTTCCCGCGACGACGCGATCGGGGGGACGACGCGATGCGGAGCGACGAGGCGGGGGGCGCCGACGGCGAGGCGATGGCGGCCGACGACGCGATGGCGAGCGACGAAGGGTGGCGGGGATGACGACGCCGAACACCGGGATCGAGCTGGTGAGGCTGAGCGACAGCGACCAGATGGTCGGCGACCCGGCCGAGGACGTCCGCGGCCGGCAGGTGCGGGACCGGGACGGGCACGAGCTCGGCCGGGTCGACGACCTGCTGATCGACCCGGCCGAGCACCGGGTGCGGATGCTGTGCGTGGCGCACGGCGGGATTCTCGGCTTCGGCGCGACCTCGTCGTTCGTGCCGATCGAGGCGATCCGGGCGATCGACGACGACGTGGTGCACGTGAGCGAGCCGAAGCAGATCGTGGCCGAGGCGCCGCGGTACGACCCGGCGCTGATCGACGCGAGCGAGTACTACAACGAGTTGTACCGGCACTACGGGTACGCGCCGTTCTGGAGTGGCGGCTACCTGTACCCCGGATATCCGTACTACCGCATCTGATCGGCGCGGTGCCAGGACCGCCACAGCGCGGCGTAGGAGCCGCCGGCGGCGATCAGCTCGTCGTGCGTGCCGAGTTCGATGATCCGGCCGTCGTCCAGCACCGCGACCCGGTCCGCGTCGTGTGCGGTCTGCAGGCGGTGGGCGATGGCGATCACGGTACGGCCGTGCAGGACCGCCGCGAGCGCCCGTTCCGCGTCGCGGGCGGCGGTCGGGTCGAGCAGCGCGGTCGCCTCGTCCAGGATCACCGTGTGCGGGCCGGCTAGCAGCACCCGGGCCAGCGCCAGCTGCTGTGCCTGCGCCCCGTCCAGCGGCTGCGCGCCGAGGTCACGGTCGAGGTCGTCGGCCCAGGTGGCGCCGACCGTGGCGAGTGCCCGGCGCAGCTCGTCGTCCGGCGCGGCGACCATCAGGTTGTCCCGCAGCGACTCGCGGAACACGTGGTGATCCTGGGTGACCAGGACCACCTGGCGGCGCAGCAGCTCGGGCGGCAGGCCGGCGATCGGCACCCCGCCGACGGTGACGGTGCCCGCGGTGGGCCGGTCGACGCCGGCGAGCAGCCGGCCGAGAGTGGACTTGCCGGCCCCGGACAGGCCGACGACGGCGAGCCGCTCCCCCGGTCGTACGGTCAAGTGGATGTCGTGCAGAACGTCGCGGCCGGAGTCGTAGGCGAACCGCACGTCGCGGACCTCGATCCGGTCGCCGTCCGGCGTGCGGTCCCGGATCACCGGCGGCGCCTCGATCCGGACCAGGCCCTCGACCCGGGCGAACGACGCCGCGGCCGACTGCAGCTGCTCGATCCGGATCAGCAGCGTGTCCAGTGGGTTGATCAGCTGCCGCAGGTAGAGCACGGCCGCGCCGACGGTGCCGAGGCTGACCCGGTGGTGCAGGTAGAGGTAGCCGCCGAGCAGCAGGACCAGCATCACCGGCACCGCGTAGAAGGTCTCGGTGACCGGGAAGAACACGCTGCGCAGGCGGAGTGTGAACAGGCGGGTGCGGCGGGTCTCGTCGATCGCCGCGTGCCCGGCCGCGAGCCGCCGGTCGGCCAGCCCGAACGCCTCGACGGTGCGGGCGCCGGAGGTGGTCGCGGCCAGCTCGTCGGCCAGCCACGAGTTCGACTCGCCCTCGCGCAGGTAGGCGTCCCGGGCGCGGCGCAGATACCACCGGGTGGCGAACCAGATGCCGGAGAGGCCGAGCACGCCGACGATGCCGAGCAGCGGGTCGAGCAGCACCACGGCGACCACGATGAAGACCATCTCGGCCAGGCCGATCAGGATCCTGGGCAGCACGTCGCGCAGGGTGGTGGCGACCGCGTCGACGTCGGTGGTGCCGCGGGCCGCGAGGTCGCCGGCCGGGACCCGCTCGACCACCGAGGCGGGCAGGCTCAGCGCGCGGCGCAGGAACGTCTCCCGGATCCGGGCCGAGGTGCGCTCGCCGAACCGGAAGGCCAGTGCGAGGGCGAACCGGGACAGCAGGACCTGGGCGATCGCGCAGCCGAGCACGGCCAGGGCCAGCCGGTCGACCGCGTGCACCCCGCCGCCGGTGGCGACCGTGTCGATCACCCGGCCGAGCAGCCACGGCGAGCCGAGGCCGGCGAGCGCGGCCAGCGAGTTCAGCAGGGTCATCGCGGCGACCGAGCGCTTGTCGGCGGCGATCAGAGCGAGCGCGGCCCGGGCCACCTGCCGCTGGTCGGCGATCGGCAGGGCGGCGCTCACCGGTCGTCGCCGAACACGCGGGTGACCAGGGCGCGGTAGCCGGGGTCGGTGTCGAGCAGCTCGCGGTGTGTGCCGCTGGCGGCGACCCGGCCGGCGACCAGGTAGTGCACCGTGTCGGCGCGGTCGAGCAGCACCGGCGAGGTGGTGGCGACCACGGTGCCGCGGCCCCGGCGGGCGGCGGCCAGGCGTTCGGCGATGGCCGACTCGGTGTGCGCGTCGACCGCCGAGGTGGGCTCGGCCAGCAGCAGCATCTCCGGGTCGGCGTGCACCGCCCGGGCCAGCCGGAGCCGCTGCCGCTGGCCGCCGGAGAGGTTGCGTCCGTCCCCTTCGACGTGCCGGCCCAGGTCGTCGGCCACGTCGTGCGCCACCGCGGTGTCGATCGCGACCCGGATCAGGTCGTCGTCCGGGTCGTGGCGGCCGGCGACCACGTCGCGCAGCGGGCCGGCGAACAGGGCGGCGGCGTTCTCGGCCACCAGGATCCGGTCGCGGACCGCATCCCGGTCCAGCCGGTCGAGGCGGTGGCCGGCCCAGGTGGCGCCGCCCGGCGTGTACCGGCCGAGGCGGTCCAGCACCTCCACCGCGTCGGCCGGGCGGGCGCCGGCCAGCGCGGTCAGCCGGCCGGGCTCGGCGGTCACCCCGGACTCCGGGTCGTGCAGCGCGGCCGGGCCGGGCGGGGGCGGGTCGCCGGCCGGGTCGTCCAGCGGCAGGCGCAGGAAGGCGGTGACCCGGCGGGCGCCGACCACCCCGTACGCCAGATCGAAGCCGCAGAAGATCAGCACACTGGCCGGGATGACCAGCAGCGCGGTGTAGCCGTAGACCGCGGTCAGCTCGCCGACGGTGATCTCGCCGGTCACCGCCATCCGGGCGGCGACCCAGACCACCCCGGCCAGGAAGATCATCGGCAGCCCGTCGCCGAGCGCGTTCACCCAGCTGGACGGGCGGCCCACCCGGTAGCCCTGATCGCGCAGCCGGGCCGACTCGCGCACATAGCGCTCCAGGTGGGTGGCACTGCCGCCGAGCCCGCCCAGCACCCGCAGGCCGCCGATCACGTCGACCAGCCGGGCGTTCAGCGCGCCCTGTCGCTCCCGGTATCGCGAGCCGGCCCGCTGAGTGCCGGCCAGCAGCGGGATGACCAGCAGCGCGAGCAGCGGCACCCCGGCCAGCACGACCAGGGACAGGATCGGGGCGGTGTGGCCGAGCAGCACGCCGATCGTGATGCAGGCCAGCACCGAGCCGACGCCGACACCGCCCACGTTCATCCCCCGGCCGATCTGCCACACGTCGGAGATGCCGATGGTGACCACCTCGCCCGCGGTGATCCGACGGGGCAGCGCGGCACCGAGCCGGACCGCGTGGGTGAGCACCAGGTCGGCGGTGCGCAGCGCGGCGTCGACCCGCAGCCGGGTCATGTTGCGGTGGCGCAGGATGCCGAGGATCGCATTCGCCAGGCCGACCGCGAGCACCCCGAACGACCAGGCGACCAGCGGCCCGGGTCGGCGCGGCGTGACCCCCTGGTCGATCGCCTGCTGGATCAGCCAGGGCATCGCGGCCAGGCTGAAGAACCACAGCGAGCCGAACGTCATGCCGAGCGCCAGCCGCCCCCTGACCTGCCCGGCCAGCCACCACAGATAACGCCCGGGTCCCCGTCGCACACCTGACATCCTGCCTGGGGCGACCGGCCGGCGGGAAGAGGATTATCGCAGCGCGCGCCGCATCCGCAGGCTGCGGATGTGATCGTCCTCTCGGGACAGATCGGCCTGCACGGTCGCCATCGGCTGGAAGCCGCGTGAGCGGTAGAAGCCGATCCCGGGGCCGTCACCGAGGAACACCGACAGCCACACCTCGGTGCCGCCGGCCTCCCGGATCTGCGCGATCACCCGGTCCAGCAGCAGCGTGCCCAGTCCGCGGCCGCGCTCCGCCGGATCCAGATAGATCAGGTGCAGCTCGCCGATCCCGGGCCGGGTCAGGCCGCCGCCGGCCGCGCCGACCAGCCGGTCACCCTCCTCGGCGACCTGGTAGCCGAACCAGCGCGGCGGGTCGGCCGGCACCTGACGCGCGACCCGGGCCGCGCCGAAACAGATGCCGGCGGTCCGCTCGATGTAGCCGGGCGGGAGCAGCTCACGGTAGGCAGCCCGATACGCGGCCGTGCAGATCTCCGCTATCCGGTCGGCGTCCATGTCGGTCGCGGGTCGGGCGACGGCGGCGAGCGATGGTCCTGGCACGGCAGACAGGGTAGATCAATCCCGGGACGCGATCCGATCGCGCGGCACCCGGGCGGTGCGCCGGTTGCCGGAACACCGCGGCCGGCCCTCAGTCCTCGACCACCCGCGGACTGCCGTTCACACAGGCGAACCGCACCTTCACCCGGACGTGGTCGTCCCGCACGCCGCGGAACTCCCCTTCGCGGGCACTCTGCTCGTGCACCGCGAAACCCTGCGCCGGGGACATCGAGGTGATCCCGTCGCAGTCGGCGACCACCGTGCCGCCCCGGGTCGGGAACGAGGACACCACCGGGGTCGTCGGGGCGGCGGTCGCCGGCGACGCGGTGGGCAGCGCCGACGTCGGGATCGGAGCCGGCCCGGCCTGCGCGAGTTCCCGCTCCACGTCCGCCTCGCTGCGCGCGGTGTCCGCCTCCCGATTCGTCAGGCCGGCCCCGACCAGGCCGATCCCGACCACCCCGACGAGCACGGCGAGGACCGCCGCGACCACCCACCCCGCGACGATCACCACACGCTGTCCCACTCGGCTCACCGGGCCACTATGCGCCCGGGATCGCTAAGCCGCCGCCGGGACCGGGATAAGGGACGGTTAAGAACCGCCCGGGCGGCCCGGCCCAGCCGATACCGTGCAGCCGTGGCGAGACTGCTGTTGATCGAGGACGACCCGGCGATCCGGAACACCCTGCTGCGCGCCCTGCGGGATCGTGGGCACGCGGTGGCCGCGGCGCCCGCGGCGATGGCGGGACTCCAGACCGCCCTGGCCGAACGACCGGACCTGATCGTCCTCGACCTGGGCCTGCCCGACCTCGACGGCCGGGAGCTGCTGCGGATGCTGCGCGCGGTCAGCCGGACCCCGGTGATCGTCGCGACCGCCCGGGACGAGGAGACCGAGATGGTCCGGCTGCTCGACGCGGGTGCCGACGACTACGTGGTGAAACCGTTCACCGCGGCGCAGTTGGACGCGCGGATCCGGGCCGTGCTGCGGCGCGGCTCCGCCACCCCCGGCGAGACGGAACCGGCCCTGGTCGTCGGCGGGCTGCGGATCGACGTGGCGGCCCGCGAGGTCACCCTGGACGGGACCGGGGTCGACCTCACGCCCCGCGAATTCGACCTGCTGCACCACCTCGCGGCGCGGGCCGGTCAGGTGGTGACGAAACGGGAGCTGCTCAGCGAGGTGTGGCAGGTGCCGTACGGCGGGGCGGACAAGACCGTCGACGTACACCTGTCGTGGTTGCGCCGCAAGCTCGGCGAGACCGCGACCGAACCGCGCTACCTGCACACCGTCCGCGGGGTCGGGGTCAAGCTGAGCGAGCCGGCGTGAGGGCCCGGCTGACCCTGCTGGTCGCGGCGACCACGGTGCTGGTGCTGCTGGCCTTTCTGGTGCCGATCGCGCTGCTGCTGCGTCAGGTCGCCCAGGACCGCGCGCTGAGCCAGGCCAACACGGTGGTCCGCACGATCGTGCCGTTCGCCGTGGGGGACGTCCCGGCGTTGCGGACCGCGGTCACCGGGCAGGCCGTGCCGGTCACCGTCTTCCACTGGGACGGCACCGTGGTCGGCGCCCCGGCCACGGTCACCCCCGCGGTCCGGCTGGCCGCCGCCAAAGGCCAATCGTTCACGGTCAGCACCCCCGCCGGCCGCGAGGTCGTCGTCCCCGTGGTCGGCGCCCGCGGCACCAGCGTCATCCGGACCGTCGTCGCCGATGCCGACCTGACCCGCGGCGTCTCCCGCTCCTGGCTCACCCTGGCCGGCCTCGGCGCCGCCCTGCTGCTGCTCGGCCTGCTGGTCGCCGACCGCCTGGCGCGCACCATCATCGCCCCGATCACCCAGCTCAGCGCGGTCTCGCACCGCCTGGCCGGCGCCGAACTCACAGCCCGCGCCGCCCCCGCCGGCCCACCCGAGCTGCGCGAGGTCGCCGGCGCCCTGAACCACCTGGCGACCCGCATCCAGGACCTGCTCGCCGCCGAACGGGAACGGATCGCCGACCTCTCACACCGTCTGCGCACCCCGCTGACCGCCCTCCGCCTGGAAGCCGAATCCCTGCAGGATCCGACCGAATCCGCCCGGGTCGCGGCCGCCGCCGACGGCGTCGCCCGGGCCGTCACCGCGGCCATCCAGCAGGCCCGGCGCGAGGTCACCCACCAGCCGGCCGGTTGCGACGCCACCGCGGTGGTCAGCGACCGGGTCGCCTTCTGGCAGGTCCTCGCCGAGGACACCGGCCGCCCGGTGACCCGATCACTTCCGGACACTCCCCTGCCGGTCGCGGTCGCCGCCGACGACCTGGCCGCGGCCCTGGACGCGTTGCTCGGCAACGTCTTCGCGCACACCCCGGACGAGACCCCGTTCGCGGTGACCCTCACCGCCCGCCCGGGCGGCGGCGCGACCCTGACGGTCGCCGACGAGGGCCCCGGCTTCCCGGCCTCCGCCACCACCCGCGGCGCCTCGGGCGGCGACTCGACCGGCCTCGGCCTGGACATCGCCCGCCAGATCGCCACCGGCTTCCACACCGAGGGCGGCCCCGGCGGCGCCGTCGTCCGCCTGGAGCTGCCCGCCCCCTGACCCCGCGCCGCCCCTCCTGGCCGCCGCGCCGCCCCTCTTGGCCGCCGCGCCCCTCCTTCCCGGCCGCCGCGCCCCCGCCATCCTGGCCGCCGCGCCGCCCTTCCTGACCGCCGCGCCGCCCCCTCCTGGCCGCCGCGCCGCGCCCCGGGCGGCGGGCTGACGGCATACCTTCGCAGCCGATATATTGCGGGGCGTGGAAACGCCTCTGCGCGAACCGACGTTCCTGATCCTGACCGCCCTGGCCGGCGAGCCCCTGCACGGCTACGGCCTGGTCGCCGAGGTCAGCCGCCTCTCCGAGGGCCGCATCACGCTGCGCCCCGGCACCCTGTACGGCGCCCTGGACCGCCTCACCGACGCCGGCCTGATCACCGTCGACCGCGAGGAGACCGTCGACGGCCGGCTGCGCCGCTATTACCGCCTCACCGACCGGGGCACCACCCTGCTCACCGAGGAGACCGACCGCATGCGCCGCAACGTCGAAGCCGCCACCACCCGCCTCCGACTCGCCCCGTCGCCCGCCCGCCGGGGCCGCCGCACGCCGGGCACCACCTTCGGCCGGAGCCTCGCTTCGCCCGGCACCGCTCTGCGCCTCGGAGGCTGGGCATGACCGATCTGGAACGCCGTTACGCCCGGCTGATCCACTGGTGCTACCCGGCCGCCTACCGCCGGGCGCGCGGCACCGAGATCCTGGGCACCTACCTGGACTCGGTCTCCCCGGACCGCCGTCGTCCCACTCTCGCCGACACCGTCGACCTGGTCACCGGCGGCCTCCGCGAGCGGGTCCGCGCCTGCGGCCTCGCCGACCTGGCACCCGGCTTCCGCCTGGCCGGCACCTTCGCCATGATCACCGCCACCGCCCTGGCCGCCGGCTGGTCCGTCGTCGAACTCGTCCGCCGTTTCGCCTGGGACGACCCCCGGCCGGGCACATTCACCTCGATCGGCATCCTGGTCTGGGCGTCGTGGCTGCTCGCGTCCGTCGTGCACGTCGCCGCCCCGGCCAGATGGGCACGTCCGGCGGTCATCGCGGCCCTGCTGATCACGGTCGGGATCGCGCCGCTCGCCGACCTTCTCGCCCGACTCCGGCCGCCGCTCTTCGTCCTGCTTCCGCAAGCCGCACTCGGCCTGCTCGCCCTGGCCGGTGCCGGTCGCGGCCGGCTCGCCGTCCGCCTGCTCCCGGCCGCTGCCGCCGCCGCGATCACCGCCACCGCCCTGGCCGCCGGGGTGCTCGCCGGCCCGTACCTCGACCCTTTCATGATCTACTACAGGGCCGCCGACCACGAACTTCCCGCGGCCGGCACGATCCTGCTGACGGCCGCCCTGGCCACCGCCTTCACCCTGTCGGCCCGGGGCGACCACCGGGGCGCCCAGGCCCTGCTGGCGCTGCCCGCCCCGATCGCCCTGCTGGCCATTCATCCGCTGACCGCGGCCATCACCGGCACCGCCGCGAACGTCCCCAACCCCACCTGGAGTTCCATGGCCGCGGTGGCGGTCCTCGTCATCGTCGCCGCCCTGACCGTCCTGCTCATCGCAGCCACCGCGTTGCGGCACCGCACCACCGCGGCTCCCCCCGCCCGTCCCCGATGCCCGACGTGTGGCGCCAACCGCCCGGCCGGGGCGGGCCGACGCTGATCCGGACGAGCCCTACCAGGCATCCGGAGCGCAATGACGACGCACTCCGGCCGCGAGCTCGGGCACTCACCTTCGTTCCAGCAGGCCAGGGATGCCGGGCACCGTATGCGGCATCCTCCGGCGGGAAAGCTTCGGCCCGGACCGCGGCGGCGCGACCATCCGGTGCCGCTCCCGCACACCATGCGGACCCGGGCCGGCCGGGAGATGGTCGCCAGATCCACGGCCGCCTGCGTGGTCAGCGCCGTGTGGTGCGCAACGACCGAGATGGCCGTTCCTTGCCGGAGCGCGGTCACGACCTCACGCAGAACGCCGTAGAGCGCGGCTGGTCGCGTCAGTCGTCCGGGCGGTCCGCGGCGAGGTAGGTGAGGACGGCCCGGACGCGGCGGTTGGTGTCGTTGTCGTCGGGGCGCAGGTGGAGTTTGGCGAAGATGGTCGTGGTGTATTTGCTGATGGCGCCCTCGCTCAGGAACAGGCGGGTGGCGATGGCGGTGTTGGAGATGCCCTCGGCCATCAGGGCCAGGACGGAGCGTTCCCGCTCGGTCAGGGTGGCCAGGGGGTCGGCGCGGCGGGGGTGGCCGAGCAGCTTGGCGACGACGGCCGGGTCCAGGGCGGTGCCGCCGGCGGCGACGCGGGTCAGCGCGTCGATGAAGTCGTCGGCGTCGAGCACCCGGTCCTTGAGCTGGTAACCCACGCCGCCCCGCGCGTCGGCGAGCAGCTCGCGGGCGTAGAGCTGCTCGACGTGCTGGGACAGGATCAGGACCGGCAGGCCGGGGATCTCGCGGCGGGCCGCCAGGGCCGCCTGCAGGCCCTCGTCGGAGAAGGTGGGCGGGAGGCGGACGTCGAGGATGGCGACGTCGGGACGCTCGGTGAGCAGGGCTTCGAGGGCGGCCGGTCCGCTGTCGACGGCGGCCGTCACCTCGTGGCCGTAGGCCTGGACGAGGCGGACCAGGCCGTCACGGAGCAGGAACAGGTCTTCGGCGATCACAACACGCATGGCACCGACACGGTAGCGCGGGTCGGCCCGCCGATGGGGCTGTCGATCTCCAGCGTGCCGCCGAAGGCCGCCAGCCGCCGCTGGATGCCGTGCAGACCGGAACCGGGCGCGGGTGCGGCGCCACCGGTGCCGTCGTCGGTGACGGTTGCGGTGAGCGTCCGGCCGGCATGTGCCAGGTCGACCGTGACCCGCCGGGCGTGGGCGTGTTTGGCGACGTTGGTGAGCAGCTCGGCGACGGCGAAGTAGAGGGCCGACTCCAGGGGGCGTTCGGGGCGGGCCGGGACGGCGGCGGTCACCTCCGTCGCGACCGGGAGATCCAGCGCCAGGGCGCGCAGGGCGTCGACGAGACCTCGCTCGACCAGGACGGGCGGGTTGATGCCGCGAACCAGGAGGCGCAGCTCGGCCAGGGCGGCCCGGGAGGCGGCCCGGGTCTCGGCGAGCAGGGCCTTGGCGGCCGCCGGGTCGGTGTCGACCATGCGCTCGGCGGCCTGCATGGACATGCCCATGGCGACCAGGCGGGCCTGGGCGCCGTCGTGCAGGCCGCGTTCGATGCGGTCCAGCTCGGCGGCCTGGGTCTCGGTCAGGTCGGCCTGCAGAGTCTCCAGCTCGGCGACACGGCGGCCGAGGCGGATGCGGGCGCCGGGGCCGAGGAAGCGGTCGGCGACCGGCCGGAAGATCCGCCAGGCGAACGGGGCGGCCGCGCCACCGGCGAGGATCAGCACGACACCCAGCGGGATCGCGACGGCGCCCCACGACGCGGGCCGGACGAGGGCCGCGAGCAGGCCGGCCGTGCCGGCCAGTGGCGGCAGGACGGTGACCGGGAAGACGGTCACGCCGGCGGCCAGCGCCCAGATGCCGTCCCCGGTGACCTGCGGATCGTGGAAGCGGGCGTGCATGGCGGAGCGGCGGCGGGCCTCGCGCTCCGTCTTGTGATACTCCCTGCCGTCCCACCAGAAGCCGGTGGCCATCCGGGTGACCGGGGCCGGCGGGTGGTAGGTGACCGCCAGGTCGCGGTCCAGCCAGCGGGCGGCCAGACGCCGGGCGGACCCGGCGAGCGGACGGCTGGTCAGCAGGTGGGTGATCCACAGGGCGGCGGCCACCCAGACGACCACGATCAGCACCTGTCCGGCGCCGATCAGGGTGCGCAGCGGCCAGGACAGGTGCCTGCCGTGCGTCCAGGTGCCGGCGAACAGCGCACCGCCCCCGGCGACGGTCACGCCGACCAGCGGCAGCACCGCGGTCAGCGCCGCCAGCCGCAGGCACCGGTAGAGGCCGCGCACGACGGCGAATCCCTTGTCCACAGCAGAGAAGTTACGGCGGTCGCGCGCGGACCGACACCGGGCCGGCCCCCGGATTCCGGTGGGGTCATCCCCACCGGGCCGGATTCCGGCGCGGGACGGGCACCTCGCCACGGTTGCGCCGCCCTGGTGGGCAATTTCGGGTTCGTGGAGCGGATCCGGCAACCGAAGGCGCGGGCGGATCGTTGCCGTCCACGTGAGCCTCGCGATCTTGCTGTCCACCGCCCTGCTGCTCGTGCCGGCACCGGCACACCGGCAGCCCGCGGATCTGCACTGCACCGGCGACCCGGCGAACGGCCGGACCCCGATCCTGCTGATCCACGGCACCACCTCGAACTCCCGCGCGAACTTCTCCTGGAACTGGGACCGCGCCTTCGACCACGAAGGTCGCGCACACTGCGACATCGACCTGCCGGACAGCGGCAACGGCGACATCCGGATCGCCGCCGGGCACGTCGAACGCGGCATCCGCTACCTCCACCGGATCGCCGGTACGCCGATCAGCCTGCTCGGTCACAGCCAGGGCGGGATGATCGCCCGCTGGGTCCTGAAGTTCGCCCCGGACACCCGCTCGATGATCGACGACTACGTCTCCCTGTCCGCCTCCAACCACGGCACCGACGAGTTCGTGGTGCAGTGCGCCGCCCAGACGGTGTGCTCGGCCGCGTACTGGCAGCAGCGCTCGAACGCGGCCTTCATCGCCGCGCTCAACAGTGGTCCGCAGACCTGGCCGGGGATCAGTTACACCCAGCTCTACACCCGGTACGACGAGATCATCCTGCCGTACCGCCGCTCCGCCCTGCCGCCCGCGCCGAACGTCACCAACCTCGCCGTGCAGGACCTGTGTCCCCTGGAGACGGTCGAGCACTTCGGCATGGCGTACGACAACGCGGCCTGGCTGCTGGCCATGGACGCCTTCGACCACCCGGGGCCGGCCCGGCTGTCCCGGGTGAGCCGGGCGACGTGCGGGCGCCCGCTGATGCCCGCGGTCGACCCGGTCGCCTTCCCGGCCGACGCCGCCGCCGCGCTCGCCCAGAGCGCCCGGTCGATGCTGGTCACCCCCCAGTTGACGGCCGAGCCGGAATAGGCGCTTGACCTCAAGCCGGGATGAGGTGCCACCGTCGGGCCATGAGCATGGAGATGGCTGCCTGGAGTTCGATGTACCACGCGATGAACCAGCAGGACGAGAAACGCCCGTTCTCCCTGGCCACGTTACGCAGGATCGCGCGTTTCGCCCGGCCGCACCGAAGGGCGCTGACCGGGTTCCTGACGCTCAGCGTGGTCGCCGCGGTGCTCGCGGTGGCCGGCCCGGTGCTGGCCGGGCGGGTGGTGGACGCGATCGTCGGCGGCGCCGACACCGGCCTGGTCGTCCGGCTCGCGGCGGCGATCGCGCTGGTGGCGCTCGGCGAGTCCGGGCTGGGGCTGGCGCAGCGGTGGTTCTCGGCCCGGATCGGCGAGGGGCTGATCCTGGACCTGCGCACCACGGTCTTCGACCACGTGCAGCGGATGCCGGTCGCGTTCTTCACCCGCACCCGGACCGGCGCGCTGGTCAGCCGGCTGAACAACGACGTGCTGGGCGCGCAGCGGGCGTTCAGCGACACGCTGTCCGGGGTGGCCGGCAACCTGGTCACGCTGATCCTCACGCTGATCGTGATGATCGGCATCTCGTGGCAGATCACCGTGCTGGCGCTGCTCCTGCTGCCGATCTTCGTCTGGCCGGCCCGGCGGATGGGCGGGCGGCTGGCCCGGCTGGAGCGGGCGGCGGCCGAGCACAACGCGGCGATGAACACGCAGATGACCGAGCGGTTCTCGGCGCCGGGCGCGACGCTGGTGAAGCTGTACGGGCGGCCGGAGGCGGAGTCCGCCGAGTTCGCGGCCCGGGCACGGCGGGAGCGGGACATCGGCGTACGCACCGCCATGGCGCAGTGGACCTTCATGACCGCCCTGGTGTCCGTGTCCGGGCTGGCGATCGCCCTGGTCTACGGCCTCGGCGGCTACTACGCGCTGCGCGGCAGCCTGCCGGCGGGCGACGTGGTGGCGCTGGCCATCCTGCTCACCCGGCTGTATGCGCCGCTCACCTCGCTGGCCGGCGCCCGGGTCGAGATGATGAGCGCGCTGGTCAGCTTCGAGCGGGTGTTCGAGGTGCTCGACCTGGAGCCGCTGATCCGGGAGAAGCCCGACGCCCGGGAGGTGCCGGACGGCCCGGTGTCGGTGGAGTTCGACGGGGTCCGGTTCGCCTACCCGTCGGCCGACAAGGTTTCGCTGGCCTCCCTGGAGGAGGTGGCGACGCTGGACACCCGGGGCGGCAGCGAGGTGCTGCACGACGTCAGCTTCACCGCCGAGCCGGGTCAGATGGTGGCGCTGGTCGGCTCGTCGGGGGCCGGCAAGTCGACGATGGCCGGTCTGCTCCCCCGGCTCTACGACGCCGGGGCGGGCGCGGTGCGGCTGGCCGGGGTGGACGTGCGCGACCTGTCCGCGGCGTCGCTGCGCGCCACGCTCGGCATGGTGACCCAGGACGGGCATCTGTTCCACGATTCGGTCCGGGCCAATCTGCGGCTCGCCCGGCCCGAGGCGACCGAGGCGGAGATGTGGGCGGTGCTGCGCCGGGCGCATGTCGCCGACCTGGTAGCCGCGCTGCCGGATGGGCTGGACACGGTGATCGGCGAGCGCGGCTACCGGCTCTCCGGCGGGGAACGCCAGCGGCTGACCATCGCCCGGCTGCTGCTGGCCCGGCCGCGGGTGGTGGTCCTCGACGAGGCCACCGCGCACCTCGACGCGACTTCCGAGCAGGCGGTACAGGCGGCGCTCGGCGAGGCCCTGGCCGGCCGGACCGCGGTGGTGATCGCCCACCGGTTGTCCACGGTCCGGGCCGCCGACCAGATCCTGGTGATCGAGCAGGGCCGGGTGGTGGAGCGCGGCACGCACGAGTCGCTGCTCTCCTCCGGCGGACGCTACGAGGAGCTCTACCGCACCCAGTTCGCGGCCGCCTGAGCGGAGACCGCGGCGGAGGCGGGCGCGGACCAGCGGAAGCCGTCGGGGCGGACCGGGACGCCGTCGATCACGTGGCGGCGACCGTCGTGCAGCCGGGTCAGGTCGAGGCCGGGGATGCGGTCGCCGTGGTCCAGTCCGGCCACCCGCCGGGCCAGCGCCTGCGTGTCCACGAACTCGGTGACCATCGCGCGCAGGGCGAGCACGTCGTCGTCCGCGATGTACAGGACGCCCTGCGCCCGGCTCGCCTGCAACACCCGGGCGGCGACCGGGTGCCGCTCCGCGTGGTAGGTGTCGAGCAGCGCGTCGCCCGATTCCCCGCGGATCACCTCGGCGAGCTTCCAGCCCAGGTTGAAGGCGTCCTGCAGGCCCAGGTTCAGCCCCTGCCCACCGGCCGGCGAGTGGATGTGCGCGGCGTCCCCGGCCAGGAGGATCCGGCCCCGTCGATACCGTGCGGCCTGCCGGGTGGCGTCGGTGAACCGGCTCGCCCAGCGGACCGCATCGAGCGTCAGCCCGTCCCGGGCCAGCGCGTCGGCCAGCTCGCTGTCCGGGATCGGATCGTCGCGCCCGGCGGCCGCCTGCACCGGCCCGGCGGCCAGCATCCGGAACACCCCGTCGCCCAGCGGCAGCACGGTCAGCATGCCGTCGCCCTTCGGTGCCGGCAGTTCCCAGCCCGCCGGGCCGTCACCGGCCAGGGTCACATCCGCGACGAGTGCACAGACGCGGGCGTCGCGACCGACGAAGTCCACCCCGGCCTGCTTGCGGACGACACTGCGCGCCCCGTCGCAGCCGACGAGGTACGCTGCGCGTTCGCCGTCGACCGTCACTCCCCCGTCGTCCTGCGCGAAGGTGGTGACCGCGGTGCCGTACCGCAGCTCGGCCCCGAGCGACGTCGCCCACGCGGCGAGCCGCTCCTCGACCCGCGCCTGCGGGATGCCGACCTGAAAGGGGTACGGGGTGTCCAGCGTGCTGTAGTCCAGCGGGATCCCGGCGAAGTGCCCGTGCGGCAACAGCGCCGGCGCCTGCACCAGGATGTCGTCGAGCAGCCCGCGGGAGGCGAGCACCTCGGCCGAGCGGGGCTGCAGGTTCAGCGCCTTGGACTGCCCGGTGCGGGCCGCCAGCCGCTCCAGCACGGCGACCCGGGCGCCGCCCAGCGCGAGCTCCCCGGCCAGCATCAGCCCCGTCGGCCCGGCACCGGCGACGATCACGTCGTACGTCATGCTCGCAGGTCCTTCTTCCTGGTGTAGTAGAGATGGAAGAGGAAGGTGGGCACGGCGATCGCCGGCCAGCCGGCGTTGAGCACGGCGGGTGCCAGGTCGAGCGGCAGCAGGACGGCCGCCAGCACGGTGACCAGCATGTTGAGCAGGCTGGCGCAGCCCCAGACGAAGGTGATCGTCCGCAGACCGTGCCGGAACCCGGGGTCGGTGTGCCAGCGGTTCTCCCACCCGCGCAGGCCCGGCTCGCCCACCTTGGCCAGGACGAAGGCGCGGACCAGATACATCAGCGCGGGGCGGCCGACCCACACCGAGGCCAGCAGCCAGACGCCGATCAGGCCGCCGAACAGGCCACCCCAGGCATCCCGGATCAGCATGGTGCGGGCGTCACCGGTCATCGCCGAGACGCCCAGGCTGAGCGCCACGATGGTGAGGACGAACAGGGCCGGGTAGTCGACGGTTCGGGTGCGGGCGAACCGGACGATCACCAGGACCGCCGGGATCACGCCGGAGAGCAGCAACGCCCACCACTGGTCGACCCCGGCCGCGCGCAGTCCGTAGTAGACGACGAGCGGCAGGCCGAAATCGATCAGTATCGGGAGGGCCGGCGCGAACCGGCTCGGGCGGGACGGGGTCTTCACCATGGTCACAGCTCGTCCTTCCGGATGGCTCGGGTGAACAGGGCGACCAGCTCCGCGGCGTAGGCGTGCGGGTCGAGATCGGGCTGGACGGCCGCCGCGTCGATGGCGGCGCGCAGGGTGACCGCCATGACGTGCGGGTCGAAGGTGCGGAACTCGCCGGCCTCCTGCCCCTCGCGGAACATGGTGGCGAGGCGGGCCCCCGGGTCGTCGGCGTCCGCCGGGTCAACCAGCGGGGCGCCCTCCCCGGTGCGGGCCGCGGCGGCGATCTCGATGACCGCCCGGATCGCCGCGGGATGCTCCGCAATGAAGATCAGATTCGCTTGGATGTACGCGGTGAGCAGGCCCGTCCGGTCGCGCGCCGAGCGCATCCGCTCGCCCATGAAGGCGGCCGCCTCGCCGAGCACCGCGCCGACCACCGCCCGGACCAGGTCGGCCTTGTCGTCGAAGTGGTACGAGATCAGCCGGGTGCTGCTGATCCCGGCCCGGCTGGCGATCCGGGCGAAGGACGCGTTGGCATATCCCAGCTCGGCGATCGTGTCGATCGCGGCCGTGACGATCTGGGCCCGTCGGGCTCTCGTCGCGGCCGTCTCGTTTACTCGCATGAGTAAATTCTTACTCGACTAAGTAACGACCGTCAATCCCCAAGCGAGAGCGCTGCTCTTGACGGAGAGCGGGTGACTGGTGTTCACTGCTTGCAAGAGAGAGCACTGCTCTCAACCGAGGAGACTCCGGAGGACGTCATGCGCTACCTGGCCCCGAAATCCGCGACGAACGTCTTCAACGACTTCGCCAAGTAGCTCACCGCCCACGGGATCAGCCTGATGGGCAGCCGGGTGCTCGCCGTGCGCGGGCGCACCAGCGGCGAGGTGCGGACCACGATCGTCAACATGTTCACCCACGACGGCGAGCGCTACCTGCTGGCGCCGCGCGGACACACCCAGTGGGTGCGCAACCTGCGGGTGGCCGGCGAGGGTGAGCTGCGGCTCGGGCGGCGCAGCGAGCGGTTCGTCGCGACGGAGGTGGCGGACGCGGACAAGAGCGAGCTGATCCGGCTCTACCTGCGCAAGTGGGCGTGGGAGACCGGCGCGTTCTTCGACGGCCTGACAGCGGATTCGCCGGAGGCCGACATCTCGGCCGCGGCTCCCGGCTTCCCGGTCTTCCGAATCACGGCCGGCTGAGATCGAGGCGGCCGGAGAAACGACCCGGGATCAGCAGACCGCGCTGACCCGGCCGTCGTTCCAGTGCCAGATCGTGCCCCGCTGGAAATGCTGGTAGCGACCCCGGTGATCGGGCGTGTCCGACTCCTCGTCGACCGGGTAGCCGACGCAGCCGGCCTCGCCCCGGTTGCCCTGCCACAGTTGCAGGATCCGGCCGGCGACCGCGTGCGCGCCGGTCTGCGCCGACCAGTAGATCGAGCCACCGTCGAACTGCTGCATCCGCCCGCCGCCGGCCGCGGACTGCTCGATGCCCATCGGACAGCCGAGCCGCCCCTTGTCCGAGCCGAGCGTGCGGTAGTGGCTCAGGATGCCACCGTGCACCCGGAGCCGGCAGTAGGTCGCGCTCTTGTCCGCGGATTTGCTCTCGTCGGCCCGGGCGGGCACAGCCCCGAAGACCGTCGCGGCGGCGAGGCCGAGCGTGACCACTGTCCATGCTCCACGTTTCATGACCATCCATAGGTGTCGCCGGTCGGTACCAGACAGTCGTACCATTTCGGACATGTCGAAGTGTGAACATCGCCCCAGGATCACCGGTTTCTCCCTCGGCGGCGGGGTGCTCACGGCGTACGCAAACCCGGTCTTGATTTTTGGTTTAACCGGATTCTCGGGAACGCCGACTAGCATGGCCCGGTGCTTGCCCCCGGAATCGTGCTCAACGGCCGTTATCAGCTGACCCACCGGATCGCGGCCGGCGGGATGGGTGAGGTGTGGCGCGGCGGCGACCGGCTGCTGCACCGCGAGGTGGCGGTCAAGGTGCTGCTGCCGGCGCTGATGAACGACCGGGACTTCATCACCCGCTTCCGTTCCGAGGCCCGGATGATGGCCCAGCTGCGGCACCCGGGCATCGTGCAGGTCTACGACTACGGCGAGAACGCGGTGGTCGACGGTGAGCGCTTCGACTACCTGGTGATGGAGTACATCGACGGCACCTCACTGTCGAAGAAGGTGCAGCAGGCCGGCCGGCTCAGCCCGGCCGAGACGATGGCGATCACCGCCGGGGTCGCCGACGCGCTGCATGCCGCCCACCAGGCCGGCATCATCCATCGCGACGTCAAACCCAGCAATCTGCTCGTGCGACCCGGCGGGGCGATCGTCCTGGTCGACTTCGGGGTCGCCCGGTCGGTGGGGATCACCGGGATCACCGGCACCAACGTGGTGATGGGCTCGGCGCACTACATGGCGCCGGAGCAGGCCGAGGGGCAGCCGGTGACGGCGGCCACCGACGTGTACGCGCTGGGCGCGGTCGCGTTCACCTGCCTGACCGGGCGGCCGCCCTACGTCGGCGACAACCCGCTCGCGGTGCTGGCGCAGCTGGTGCACGGGCAACCGCCGGTGCTGCCGCCGGACGTGCCGCGGCCGGTGGCGGCGGTGGTGCTGCGGGCCCTCGCCAAGGATCCGGCACAGCGGTTCCCGAGCGGGGCGGCGCTGGCCGACGCGGCGCGCAACGCCGGGCGGCCGGGTGCGGCGGCGGGCTATGCCGCGGGCGCTGCCGGCGGCTCCGGCTTCGCTCCCGGCGCAGGCCCGGGCTTCGCTCCCGGCGTGGCTCCGGGCTTCACCCCGGGCGTCTCCTCCGGGGCGCCGTCGGGGGCGGCGGCCGGGCACGGGAGCGGGCCGAGCGGCGGCCACCCGGCTTTTCAACCGGCATATCCGACACGTCCCACCTATCCGGCGACGCCGACGTCCACCTTCCCGGCCGCGTCCCCTCCCGCGGCCGACCCCGCGCCGCGGCGCCGCGGCTGGGCGGTCGCGGCGGGCGCGGCCGGTCTGATCCTGGTCGGAGCCGGCGTGCTCCTGACGATCCACCACAACCCGCCGGTCACCGCGAACACCGGCGCGGTCGGCGCACCGCCGGACGGCCAGCAGCCGCCGGACCGGACCGTGAACCAGCCGGCGCCGACCCACAAGGGCAGCAAACGCGCCAACCCGCCGGCTTCCCCGAGCCGGTCCGCCGAGCCGTCCCCGTCACCTTCCGGGGACGACGAGACCGAGACCGAGAACCGGTACTCGCCGAAGCAGCTCTGCGGCGACGGCTACGAAGTGGTCGACCAGCAGGCCCTGAAATCGGCGGCCGGGGTGGTGAAGGGCCGGATCTTCCTGCTCCACAACGAGGACGACGCGAGCAACTGCGTGGTGACGCTGCGCACCGCGGGGCTGACCAGAAAAGGTCCGGCCGCGGCGTTCCTGGAGGTGCAGGGGCAGGACCGGCAGACCCGGAGCGACACCGTCCAGTACTACGCCGGCCCGGTCAAGGCGCCCGCGGAGAAGGCCTGCGTGCGGTGGGGCGGGGCGGTCGGCGCTCTCAGCTACGACAGCGGGCAGTTCGAGCACTGCGGCTGAGCCCGGCCGCGCGATGCGCCGGGCGGAATCCCGGGATTTCCTCAACGCCGGGGCGGGCTCGCCGATCAGGGCGGCATGACCGGTGCGGAGGTGCGAGGCAAGGCGGCGACCCGGGCGATCCTGCTCGCCCTGACGCTGGGCGTGTGCGCGCTGGCCGCCCTCGCCGCGTTCCGGATCAGCGGCCGGTGGCCGATCGCCGCGGTGCTCGCCGCCGACCTGGCGCTGCTCGCCGCGCTCGCCCGGATCGTGCTGCCCGAGCCGGAGCCGGCACCGGAGCCCGCGCACGACGGCGTGACCGGCCTGCCCACCCGGGCCACCCTGATGGCCCAGGTGGAACGCACCCTGCCGGTCGCCGACGCCGACCAGGAGCCGGCCGGCCTGGTCATCCTCGGCCTGGACGACCTGGCCGACGTCACCGAGACGCTCGGCCCGGCGATCACCGACCTGCTGCTGCGGTCGGTGGCCGCCCGGCTCACCGCCGCCCTGCGCGACACCGACACCCTGGCCCGGATCGGACCGGCCGAGTTCGCCGTCCTGCTCCCCCGGGTCGGCTCGGCCGCCGCCTGCCTGGAAGCCGCCCGCCGGCTGCGCGCCGCCGTCCAGGCCCCGGCCGACCTCGACGGCTTCCAGATCCGCGTCGACGCCACCGCGGGCGGCGCCGTCTACCCGGTGCACGCCGCCACCCCGACCGACCTGTTCGCCCGCGCCGGGGCCGCCCGGGAGGCCGCCCGGGAATCGACGGACGGCGCGGCCCTGCACGCGACCGCGACCGTCCGCCGCTCCGCCCGCCCGGCCCTGCCGGCCCGCTGACCGGCCCGGGGTCACCTCCGGCCGGAGGTCCCGCCGAGCGGCCCGTCAGCCGAGCAGTTCGGGGCGGCTCCAGGGCTCCTTGTGGACGTGGTGGGCGAGGAAGGCGAGGACGGTTTCGTACCAGACCCGGGTGTGGGCCGGTTTCAGGATCCAGTGGTTCTCGTCCGGGAAGAACAGGAACTTGTGCGGCGACGAGCCGTCCGCGGCGGTGGACCGGGAGAGCAGGTCCCACCAGAGGCGCAAACCTTCGCCGATCGGGACGCGGTAGTCCCGGTCACCGTGGATGACCAGCATCGGGGTGGTGATCCGGTCGGCGGACAGGTGCGGGGAGTTGGCCGGGACGGCCTCGCCGGTCATCTCCCGGATCCAGTAGAACGACGCGTCGGTGGTGCCCCACATCTGGTCCAGCGCCCACAGTGAGGCGTGCGTGACCAGGGCGGTGAACCGGTCGGTGTGCCCGGCGATCCAGTTGGTCATGTAGCCGCCGAAACTGCCGCCCATCGCCGCGGTGCGCGTCTCGTCGACGTCGGGGCGCTGCTCGGCGGCGTCGGTCAGGGCCATCAGATCGGTGTACGGGGCGGCGCCCCACGATCCCCAGCCGCGCCTGATGAACGCGACGCCGTAACCGGTGGACAGCGCCGGGTCGGGCAGCAGCACCGCGTAGCCCCGGGCCACCGCGAGCCACGGGTTCCACCGCCACTGCCAGGAGTTCCACGAGGCGAGCGGACCGCCGTGGATCCACAGCAGCAGTGGCGCGGGATCCGCCGCGGTGGCCGTGGAGGGCAGCGCCAGCCAGGCGCGCAGCGGGGTCCCGTCCTCGGCGGTCGCGGTCACCTCGGTCAGCCGTCCGGGGATCACCGGCCGCCCGGCCGGCCCCGGAAGCTCGGCGACCCCGCCGCCGTCCAGGGCGACCCGCACCACGGCCGGCGGGGCGTCGACCGCCGAGCGCAGCGCGTAGATCGCCGAGCCGTCCGGGGCCACCTCGAACTCGGTGTAGGCGCCGTCGTCGTCGGTCAGCCGGGTCACCTCGCCGCTGTCGGCGCCCACCCGCCACAGCGGGCAGCGCCCCTGGTCGTCGGCGGTCACGAAGACCGCGGCGCCGTCCGGCGCCCAGCGGATCGTCTCCGGCCAGCGGTCCCACGCCTCGGTCAGCGACCGCTGCGGGCCGCCGGCCAGCGGGACGAGCATCAGCTTCCGGTCACCGGGGTCGGTCGCGGTGGAGCGGCGGTACGCCACGACGGCGACCCGGGTGCCGTCCGGCGAGATCCGGGGCCCGTCGTACTCGTAGTCCTCGTCGTCGGCCAGGGTGCGCCGCGTGCCGGTGGCCACGTCGATCGCGACCAGGGTGGTCCGCTGGGATCCGGCCGGCTCGGCGACGACCCAGAGCGCCACCAGGGTGCGCCCGTCCGGGCTGAGGTCCCAGGCCGGCTCCTCGCCGAGGGCCCGTCCGGCGTGCCCGGTGAGATCGCGCGGCACGGGCTGCCCGGCAGCGTCGGCGCCGAGGTCGAGGGCGATCAGGCGGGTGCGGTCGGCCCCGATGAAGTGGTCCCAGTGGCGGATCGGATATTCCTCGTAGAGGATCGCGGAGACCCCGGCGTCCCGGCGCCCCTCGCGCAGCTTCCGGTCGGCGTCCAGGTCGGCGGCGGAGGTCAGCACCGACGCGCCGGTCACCACCGTGCCGTCCGGGCCGGCCACGACCGGGCCGCGCACCCCGCCGCCCGGAGCGGTCAGCAGCCGCGGCTCGCCGCCACCGGCCGGGAGCAGCCACAGCCCGGCGACCGGCTCGTCCGCGGACTCGGCCACCGGATCCGGGCGGGCCGAGGTGAACAGCAGATCGCCGGCGGCGGTGAACGCGGCCGCGGACTCGCCGGCGGCGCTGCGGGTCAGCCGCCGGGCCGGTCGCCCGCCGTCCGGGTCGATCTCCCACAGGGCGCTGACATACCGGTTCTTCTTCCGGTCCGGGGTGGCGACGCCGACGACCAGGCGGCGGCCGTCCGGGGAGAGGCGGAGCCCGCCGAGGCGAGGCAGCGCCGTGTAGGCGTCCAGATCGGAGAACGGCGACGAATCATCGATGATCACAAAAACCTTTTTATCACCGTACGACGGTGAGCGGCGGCCCCCCACGGGCGGGGCGGCCGCCGCGGCCGGCGTCAGTCGTCCGAGCCGCGCCCCCGGCCACCCCGGTCGTCGCCGCCCCGGTCGTCGCCGCCACGCCCGTGGCCACCCTTGTCGTCGCCGGGCTCGGCGTGCCGCGTGCCCGCACCACCGTTGTCGTCCCCGGGCTCGACGCGCCGCGACCGCGTGCTCGCGCCGCCCCTGTCGTCGCCCGGCTCGGCCTGCCGGCCGTGGTCGTCCGCCGACGCAGACGCCGCCGCGGTGGCGCCGCCCGACGCGGCCGGACCGTTCGCCCCCTCGATCCGGTGGCGCAGCACCTCGCCGCTGGCCCGGTCCACGTCCACGTCGTGCTCCACGCCGCCGACGATCAGGTCGACGTCCCACACCGGACGGCCGTGCTCGGTCTCCCGCTCGACGGAGCGCACGTACCCGCCCCCGGCGACCCGGATCGCGATCGCCTTGGCTTCCGCGACGCCCACGGCGGCACCGCCCCGGTCGTACGACGCCGCCATCGACGCCGAGGGCGAAGCCGAGGTGTCGTCTGCCCCGTCCGCCGCGAGCGCGGTGCCCGCCACGCCGAGAGCGGCGAGTGCGCCGGTAGCCATGAACACCGCGGTACGGATCTTCAACATCGGATGAACCTCCAGGTCGTTTCGGATGTGCACACTTTCGCGGGGCGGTGGCTATCGGCACGCTGTCCGATCGTTAAGGCCGCGCTAAGAGCTCGGCGCGGCGGCCACGACGGTGCCGCTCACCGGCGGTGCGATGAGCGCGGGCCGGTGCCCAGCGGTGCGATGGGCGCGGGCCGGTGCCCAGCGGCGCGATGGGCGCGGGCCGGTGCCCAGCGGCGCGATGGGCGCGGGCCGGCGCCCGGCGCCTTCGGTGATGATCAGGCGGGCCGCGGCGATGGCGGTCGGCTGTCTGATGCGCCTGCCTTCTCCCGGCACTCCCCGTTGAAAACCGTACGTACGTCTTGTTAGATGGACGGTATGACCGTCCTCCTCCTGGCCACCCTGGTGAACGCGATCGGCAACGGCGCCTACGTCACCATCAGCGTGCTCTACCTGACCACGGTCGCCGGCCTCAGCCCCGCCATGATCGCTATCGGACTCAGCGCCGGGGCCGCCGCCGGGGTGCTGGCGATGACGCCGCTCGGCTACCTCGCCGACCGGCACGGCCCGAAACGACTGTCCATCCTGGCCCTGATCGTGCTCGCCGGCGCGTACACCGCCCTGCTCGCGGTCCGCTCCCCGCTGGCGTTCGGGCTGCTGTCCTGCGTCATCGCGGTCGCCACCGCCCTGGTCAAAGGCGCCAACGGCGCGCTTGCCGCCGGCTCCGTCGCGGCCTCCGGCCGGCTCCGGATGCGCGCCAGAATGCGCACCATGACCAACGCCGGGATCGGTCTCGGCACTCTCGGCGGCAGCATCCCGCTGTTGCTGCAGACCGATCGGGCGTACGTCGTGATCCTGCTCGTCAACGCCGCGACCTTCGTGGTCGCGGCCGCCCTGCTCACCCGGGCCCCGGCCGTTCCCCCGCAGGTCACCCCGCCCGGCGGCCCCCGCCTCGTCGCCCTGCGCGACCGCCCGTTCCTGGTCTTCGCCGCCGTCGACGGACTGCTCTCCGCCGTCTACAACGACCTGCTCGGCATCGGCCTCCCGCTGTGGCTGGCCGCCGGCGCCCACGCCCCGCTCTGGTTGATCTCGGTCACCCTCGTCATCAACACCGCCGGCTGCGTCCTGCTCCAGGTCCGGACCGCCCGCGACGTGCACGACCTGCCCGGCGCCCGGCGCGCCGCCGTCCGCGGCTGCCTGATCCTCGCCCTGTCCTGCGCCGTCCTCGCCGCCACCGCCGGCCACCCCCCATGGCTGGCCGGCACCCTGATCACGCTGGCCGCGATCATCCACGTCGTCGGCGAACTGTGGCTCTCCACCGGCAGCTGGGGCATCGTCTTCGCGATCACCCCACCCTGGGCCCAGGGGCAGTACCAGGGCACCTACTTCGCCGGCCGCGGCGTCGGCGACATGCTCGCCCCGCCCCTGGTCACCGCCTGCGTCCTGGGCCTGCACAGCGCCGGCTGGCTGGTCCTCGCCGCCCTGTTCGCCGCGGGCGGCGCCATCTATCCACCCGTCACCCGCTGGGCCGCCGCCAGGATCACGAGCATCGAGCGAACTCCAGCTCCGGCGTAGCAGACGGCCCGGTGCAGAAGTCCCGGGTCACCGTCCGCCCACCGAACCTGTCCCGGCGCGCATCGGTGACCACCTCCACCCGGCCGTCAGCACCGGCCGTGTAGGTGACCGGAATCGGGTCACCCTCGACCGTCGGCCGGGTCACCGCCAGCCGCGCCGGCCGCCCGGCATGGACCGCCTCGATCAGGCAGCGGGCGGCGGACGCCGGCAGGCTCTCCCCCTGCCCCAGGGTGAACGTCCCGCAGTCGGTGACCCCGGCCGCGGCGCCCGGGTCGGCAGCGGGGGCGGCGACCTCGGCGTCGCCACATGCCGTCAGCAGTGAGCACAGCAGCGCCGCCCCGAGAAGGCGCGTCCCGACCGCCCTGTTCCGCGAACCTCGTCCCGCACCCATCGCCCGCCCACTTCCCGCCCGTTGCGGCGTCACCCCGCGCACTCCCCGACTCGACTTCGACGGAGCACGATGCCCGCCGGTTCCCGGCAGCGGGCCACCTTTTCACGCCGGCAGCACCGGGTCGTCCATCGGGAAGATTGGCTTTCCGAGGGGCTGGGTAACAGCCCGGTCGGCGGGAGACACCCGCTGACGAAACGGAGCAAGTCGTGCTGATTTTCGGGCTCATCCTTCTGCTGTTGGGCATCTTCCTGCACGTGTCGATCCTCTACACGGTCGGCCTCGTCCTCCTGGTGGTCGGTGCCGCGCTCTGGATCCTCGGTGCCGTCGGCCGCCCGGTCGGTGGACGAAAAGTCTGGTTCTAGCCGCACCGGCCAGGCGATGCGGAAAGGGCGCCCCTCGAGAACGGGCGCCCTTTCGCATGTCCGCAGCCGTGGGCGATCCAAAGCTCGAAGACCGTCGGCGATGACCTCTCCGTCCCGGACACACCCGGCGCTCCGGCACATGGTGGAGGCCAGCGTCTTCGGTGGATCGATCAGGCGGTCGGGGGCTGGACCGTCCTGTGCGAACTACGAGTGCATGCCTGGCTGACCGGCACGGCCCGCCGTCTCCGGTGACGCCCCCCGTGCCGCAGATTGCGAGGGCGGTCACCGCAGGAAGAGGTTGAGCAGTACGGTCAGTGCGACCGACAGCAGGATCGACACCACGATCATGCCGAGGCAGCCGGCCGGGCCACCGAGGAACCGGACTTGCATGTTTCCGATACGCATGGACATCCGCCTACCCGCACAGGGCACGGATACACCGACGGAGGAGGCGGGCGGGCATGGTCGTGCATTCTGAATGCGCTGCTCGCGGTTCCGATCTTCGCACCGGGCACTCCCGCCTGGGCCGCATCGAAGCTCGGCGGTCGGTATCTGCACCATTGTTGCGCGGCGATCGGCGTCGGTCACGCGAAGCGGTGGGGCGCCACCGATCACGACTGGTTCTGGGTGGACGGCGATCGTAAGGTCGCCATCAATACGACGTCGGCTTGCTGGCAGACCTACGGCACGGGCGTCGTCGACCGGCTGAGCAGCTACCCCACCGGCGGGTGGGAGTGCTGGGGCTGACACGGAGGCCGCGCCGGCCGGCCGACGGTGCCGATCGCGCGGGACGACCGCGCCGCCGGCCGGTTCTCCCGGGCTAGTGACGATAGGGCGGGGAGGCGACCCGGCGGACCGGGACGCCGCCGCGGACCACGGTGGTGGTGGTCAGGTGGAGCGGCTCCAGGGTGCCGCCGTCGCCGGTCACCGCCAGGGCCAGGGTGTTGTGGCCGTGCGGGTCGAGGATGCCGGCGGGCAGGGTGAAGGTGTGCTGCGGGCCGACGTCGGCGATGTACTGGCCCATGTTCCAGCCGTTCACGAAGATCAGCGCCCGGTAGTGGCCGCCCTTGACCCCGGGTTCGCCGATGGTCAGGGCGATCGACGCGTCGTCGACCCGCGGGACGTGCAGGTCGACGGTGGTGCGGTACCAGGAGGTGCCGGTCGGGGTGGTGGCCGGCGGGGCGGACCAGGTGCGGTCCGGGTAGCCGGGCAGGCTCCAGCCGTGGCGTTCGCCGTAGAGGCCGCCGTTGTTGGTGACGCCGCGGACCGGGTCCGGGGTTTCGCCCTGGATCCTCCAGGTGGCGGGGACGCTGGTGGAGATCAGGCCGCGGCCCTCCTTGTGGGCGTCGTTGACGCCGCCGTCCTCGTTGTGGCCGTTGTTCCGGACCATGATGGACAGGACGTGGTCGCCGGTGGCACGCCGGGCTTCCGGGACGGTGAAGGTCGCGGTGCCGCGGGTCGGTGGCGACGCCAGGGCGGTGGGCAGGGTGTGCTGGCCCAGGTAGGTGCCGTCGAGCCAGGCCTGCAGCATGCCGGCGCCGCCGGCGCCGTAGTCGAAGGTGACCGTGTCCGGGAGCGAACCGGTGTAGTGGCCGCGGTACCAGACGTCGCCATGGTGGAAGCCGTAGTCGTCGGCGGTCAACACGGGCTGGCCGGCGGGCGGTTCGGTGGTGCTGTTGGTGCCGGTCAGCGTGGCCGGCGTCCAGGTGTCGTCGGACTCCTCGGGTTCGGCGGACCAGCGCCACCGGTCGAGGGCCGGCAGGGTGACCGGCTCCGGCCCGGGAAGCAGGGCCGTGAGCGGACCGGAGCGGGAAACGGTGGGCCGGCCCGGTGCGGCGACGCGGCGGCCGTTCCAGGTCAGCGTCCGGTAGGGGCGCGGCGACCAGACCCGCAGCGGGGTGGCCGCCGCGGTGTCGCCGGTCAGCCGCAGCTCGTCGCCGGCGAAGCGGGCGTCCCGGAGCAGCGCGGGACCCTGCACCAGGACGTCCCCGGACTTCCAGAAGGTGTCCGCAGTCGACTGGTCGGCGATCAGCAGGGTGACCGCGGGCCGCCCACCGCCGCTGATCCGCACCGACGTCAGCCCGACATGCGGGTAGCTCAGCCGGAGGTCGCCGGTGGCCGGGTCGTAGCTGCTGTCCACCGCCCCGCTGACCACCGGCGCGGCCGGATAGTTGAGGACCGTCTCGCCGGTCTCCCCGTCCCGCCCGTACAGCAGCAGGGTGTCCGCGGTGTGCGTCATCAACTCGGAGGTGGAGTACACGAGGCGCTGGCCGCTCACGTCGTACGCCGCGGTCAGGATTTTCGCGTCCTGGCCGTTGATCCGCAGCGGCACGGTGTAGGCGCGGCCGTCGACGGTGAGCGGGACGGTGGCCGTGTCGTCGGTGCGGGCGTTCGACGGGTTGTGCACGGCGATCAGGAACTGGGTGCCGTCGTCCGGGTTGACCGGGTGATAGACCTTGATCGCGCCGGAGGACGGGACGAGGTCCGGGCCGCGTTCCAGTTTGGTGATCGGCGGAGTGCTCTGCAGGAAGTAGCCGAGCTCCCGCATGGTGTTCACTTTCGGTCGCAGCGACCGGTCCTCGGCGATCGCGGCCCCGTAGTCGTAGGACGTGTAGACGACCGGCGCCGGCAGCCAGCCCCACGACGTACCGCCGAAGGTCATGTAGAAGTTCTGGATGCTGAGCCGGTTGGCGATGTTGGTGCCGTAGAAGACGCGTTCGTAGCCGGGGCCTTCGCGTTGCGCGGTGCACGGGTAGGTGCCGGCGCTGCCCCAGTAGTCGAACCAGCCGCCGCCGAATTCGGCGACGAAACCCGGGGTGTCGGGGGACGCGGTGGCGCCGCCCTTCGGGCCGCCGGGTCCGTACATGCCCCAGTCCGGAGCGACCGCGGGCGCGCCGACCGTGCCGTCGGTGCGGCAGGTGCCGCCGGGGTAGCCGTCGAAGGCGTACAGGTCGGCCGCGGGTGGTGTCCAGTAGCCGTTGCGGCCCTTGTCGTTGTGGAAGATCGGCACCGTGATGCCGTCGGCGCGGACCCGGTCGTACAGATGCCGCATGTAGCGTTTCTGGCTGTCGCCGACCGCCGCCAGCTCGTTCTCGATCTGGTAGAGGATGACCGGTCCGTGCCCGTCGGTGTACTGGTGTCGCCGGATGATCGCGTCGATCCGCCCGAGCCACTCGTCGCTCGCCGCGAGGTAGTCGGGGGCGTCGGTGCGGGCCTTGCCGGCCTGTGTGGTCAGCCAGCCGGGAAAGCCGCCGGCGTCGACCTCGGCGTTGATGTACGGGCCGGGTCGCGCGATCACGTACAGCCCGACCTCGGCGGCGATGTCGAGCAGCCGGTCCATGTCGCGCACGCCGCGGAAGTCGTAGACGCCGGGCGCCGGCGAGTGGTAGCCCCAGTCGAAGTAGACGCTGGTCGCGGTGTAGCCGTTGGCCTTCATCTTCTGCAGCACGTCACGCCACAGGTCGGGGCTGGGCAGCCGGTAGGGGTGGAATTCGCCGGACCAGACGAAGGTGCGCCGCCCGTCGAGCATCAGCGAATACCTGTCGAAGGTGACGGTGTGCTCGGTGGCGGCGGTGGCGGCGGCCGGCACGGCGGCGCCACCCAGGGCCAGGAGTAGGGCGAGGAGAAACTTCACCACAGAAAATCCTCGATGTCGTACGACGTGGCCTCGGCTCTGCTGAGTTGTGGCCGGTCGGGTCCGCACCGCGCGCCCGGCCCGAAGTTGCGATATTCGGCGAAGCGGGCGGCCCGCCAGGGCCAGGAGCCGAAGTCGCTCCAGCCGGTCGCGCCGATGTGGGCGCCGATCCACGACTCCCGGATGATCGTCTGCCCGGTCGCGCCCGGGTCGTTGCCGGGATGCCAGGGCCGGCCCAGGAACACCGTGCCGGGCGGCGCGTTCGAGGTGAACCGGCAGTGCGCGAACAGCAGCCCGTGCGGGTTGGCGGCGTCGGTGCTGGGCGCGGTCACGTAGCCGTCCGGACTGGTCCCGCGGTCGAGCGAGTGGAGGTGGCAGCGATCGAACACCGCGGTGGCGCGGCCGAAGATGAAGTCGACGTCGCCTTCGACGTAGCAGTCGCGGAAGTACGCGCGGGCCGCCACCCCGGCCGCGGTGCTGTTCACGTAGAGGGTGTCCTGGTTGGCCAGGAACCGGACCCGGTCGAAGGTGAGCCGGTCGGCGCGGGTCAGCACGGCGACCGCCTGCCGGTTGGTGATCTCCGGGTGGGCCGCCTCGTCGAACAGGTTGGCGAAGGTCAGGTTGACCGCCCGGAAGCCGGCGCCGTCGACGGTGACCGAGGCGCTGCCGGAGGTGCCCCAGGGGGTGCCGTCGGGTTTGAGCGTGCCGTTGGCCCGGTCGTCGGCGATCACCACATCGTCCGGCCGGCGCCCGAGGCCGCGCAGTTCCAGGCCGATCCGATCGGCCGGCACGATGACCCGGCCGCGGTAGACACCGGGGCGCAGGCCGATCACCCCGGTCGCGACGGCGTCGATCGCGGCCTGCACGCTGTCCCCCGGCTCGATGATCAGGTCCGGTCGGTGCGGGACCGTGACGGCCGCTCCGGCACCGAGTGCGGGAATTTTCAACAGGGTACGCCGACGCATCGCGACCTCCAGGAAAGGGCTTTCCCACCTGATCCGACAGTCAACCACGAGAAGGGTGTCCCGCTGAAGCCCCTATATCGAGTGGCGCCGATTGCTTCTCCCCCGACACACGCTCAGCGCCCTGGCAGCGCCCCCGCTCCGGCGCGTCGGCGGCGGCCATGTCCGGCACGCTGCGCGGCTGGGCGTACGGCGGCGAGCCGGTCGAGTCGGTCCCCGGACGCCGCGGCGCAACGGCATCGGGGGCGAGCGCTCACGCCCGCCCCCGATGTCACCTTGGAGAGTTCGCGGTGGTGCAGGATCAGCAGTACTCGCGGAAGCCCGCCGCGAAACCGCGCCCGAAGCCCCGGTCGAAGCCGCGGGCATAGTCGTCGTCACGGTTGCGCAACCCGCGGAAGGCGGTCAGCGGCTCACGGCAGTCCTGCTTGGCCTGCCGCCAGCCGTCGCTGTAGCCGTCCCGGTATCCCTGACGGAAATCCCGGTCTCCGACCGCGGCTCCGCCGTGCGCGCCGCCGGCAACCACGCCGGCCGGCACGGGCGCGGCCGTGGCGGGCGACACGGCAACGCCCTGAACGATCCCGATCCCGCCGAGAAACAGCAGGGTCGCGGTAACAGCACTCCACTTGCTGCTCATCGTCATATCTCCCCCCTGATTTGACGATCGGTCTTCTCACGCTACGCCGACGGCTCCGGATTGTCGGGGGATCGCGGTTCCGGCGCCTCGGCGACGACCGGGACCGGTGCGGGCAGCGCCCAGGCGAAGGTCAGCGCCGCCCCGACCAGGGCGAGCAGCAGGCCGATCAGGAAGCCACCCATGTTCGAGGTGATCCAGGAGGCCAGCGCGCAGACCATCGCGATCAGCGAGTAGAAGATCCGTTGCGCCGGGTTGAACAGGATCAGCAGCCCGAGCAGGACGATGACCAGCGGGAGCAGGTAGCCGATGAAGTTCTGCATGCCGACGTGCAGCACGACGCCCAGCGGCGCCCACACCGTCATCAGGATCTCCAGCCCACCGAGCAGCACCAGCAGGCCGCCCCAGAACGGCCGGGCCAGCTGCCAGTGCCGGAAGGCCCGCCAGACGCGCGCGCCCGGCGAGACCCGGTGGTCGGCTCCGGCGGATCCGGACATGGTCAGCAGCCGTCCGAGGTGAACGACATGTGCAGGCTGGGCAGGTGGAAGGTGGCCGCCGTGGTGGCGTAGTTGTTCTGCTTGAGGTTGGTGATGGTCACCTCTTCGGCCTGCTGGCCGAACACGCCGATCGCGCCGGTCTTGCCCTTGACCCGGTCCAGGGTGCTGGCGTCCCGGCCGATGTCGATCGCCTTGAAGTCGGCGTTGCCGGTGATCAGGTCGGAGTCGACGACGAGCGTGTCGGCGGTGACCTTGTTGGTGGCACTGCCGGCCGAGATCTTGAGGTTGATGCCGCCCAGCGCGATGCTCTGGCACAGCCCGTCGAGCTGGGCGTCCTTGATCGCGGAGACGATCACCACGACCTGGCCGCCGGTGTCACCCTCGTTCGGGCTGCCCGGGGCCATCTGATCGAGCTCGGCGTACTGCTCGAAGCCGTAGCCGTGCAGCTTGGGGCTGGTGACGGTGAACGGCATGCCGGAGATCGAGAAGGAGGCGGCCAGCACCCCCCTGCCGGTCAGCAACACGAGGCCGACGGTGATGGCCAGACCGCCCAGCAGCATCGCGGTGAACCGGCGCCAGCGGGTGTGGCCGTATCGGGTGGAGGACATTCACGCTCCTTTGCGGGCGATGTCGCCGCGGTCGGCACTGCGGATGCCGCCGCCAGCGAAACTATCGGTGACTCTCGATGCGTTTCGGCGAAGTTACGCCGCGGTAACGAGATGCGTCAAGCCGATCCGCCCGCATTCCGGTCAGTGAAAAACCTCGTCGGTATCTGACGTGGCGCACGGTGCGACGACCCGCTCCCCGGCGGGCTGGCACGCCAGCTCCGCGGCCGCGCCGTCGCGCCCCAGGAACGGCGCCATCATGAAATAGCTGAGCATCGGCAGCAGGTCCGGCAACTCCGCCACCCGCCCGGTCGAGACATGACCGTAGATGGCCGCGTAGACGCCGCCGACGATCGCACCGACCAGGCCGTCCGGCACGCCCGGCGCCTCGGCGAAGAACCGGGCGAACCGGCCGAGCAGCTCGGTGCGCTCCCGGCGGGCCAGCGGGCCGGCCGCGTCGATCTCCACGATCGCCATCGCGGCGAAGGCGGGCACGCTGGCCAGCACGTCCAGCAGCACCTTCAGCGCGGCCCGGGCGCCGTCGTGCCAGTCACCGGCGTTCGCGTACGCGTCGTCCATCAGTCGCAGCACGACACCCGTACCGTGCCGGTAGGTGTCCAGGAACGCGTCCTCCTTGCCGGCGAACAGCGCGTAGAACGCCGGGCGGGTCACCCCGGCCGCCGTGCAGATGTCGCTGACCCGGGCGTTCGCGTAGCCCTTCTCGGCGACCGTGTGCACCAGCGCGTCGAAGAGGCGCTCCCGCTGGGTCGCGGCGACCGCCTCGGGCGTCATCGACCGCGGGCCGCGTTTGATCGCCCGCGCGGGATCACGTCCGGCGCGGGCGCCCGGGAGGGGCCCGATTGCTGTGTTCGTCATTGTCGTCCCTCAATGTCTTGACATGACATACCGCTGGGGTTTCTCATACCGTCAGGTACGGCTCTCGATGGTGCCCGTGGCGGGTCCCCCCAGTATCACCCGCCACTGGAAGCCCCGGAACGCTGCGGAAACGGCCGGGACGCACCCACCGTCCATCGCGATCCCCTCGAAGGAGTGGCGCATGACCGCGTCACGGCTGACATTCATCCTCGCCATGATCGCCGCCAGCGTGGCGACCGTGGCACTCACCCCCGGGGCGGCCCGGGCCGCGACGTACAGCGGAATGGAGAACTGCCCGCTCAGCGCGCCGGCCATGAAGGATCCGTCGAACCTGCAGGTCGGCTGCGTGTACTCGGTCACCCACGGCGGCAGCGTCACGATCGGATCGACCACCGTGGCCCTGAACAACCCGATCACCCTGCAGTTCGGGGTGTACTGGCCGGCCTCGGCGCCGACCCGGACCTTCCCCGACGGCTCCGAGGCCAACGTGTACTCCACCGTGCCCGCGGCCGGGGGCAGGACGCTGGTCGCCAAACCGCTGCAGGTCGCCATCCCCGGCATTGCCAACATCATCCCCGGAGTGACCAGCGTCTTCGCCCAGGTCGAGCTGGCCGGCCCGATCACCGGCTTCGTCCCGCTGGCCACCGGCGAGGACACCCCGGTGTTCGTCATGCCGATCAAACTGCACCTGTACAACGCGCTGTTCGGCGCCAGGTGCTACATCGGATCGGACACCGACCCGATCCGCTTCAGCCCGACCACCGGAACCACCAGCCCGCCGGCACCGAACAAGCCGGCCACCGGCGACGCCGGCACGATCAGCATCGACCCTGACCCGAACGGCTTCCAGACCCTCGGCGTCGGCTTCACCGGGGCCACGCTGGTCGACAACGCGTACGCCGTGCCGAAGGCGAGCGGCTGCGGCCTGATCCCGGGCAGCCTCGACCCGCTGATCGACCTGGCCTTCGGCCCGCTGCCCTCGGCGGCCGGCAGGAACGCGGTCGTGTTCAGCGGCAACGACACCTCGTTCGCCGTCTCCCCCAGCCTGGACGACCTGACCCGGGCCCTCGCAGCATCCTGATCCCCCGTTTCCCACCAGAGAGGTGCACCCCCATGCACAAGTCCCGCATCATCGCCGCGGCCCTGACCGGCGTCACCGCCACCCTGCTGCTCACCGCCGCCCCGGCCCTGGCCGACGACACCGCGGTATTGACGACCGACGCCCTGGCCGGCCCGGCCGTCGCGGTCGGTGACACCATCTCGGCCGGGATCGTCAGCGGCAGCCTGGCCCGGTTCGCCACCGCACCGGGCGGCAGCAACGGCATGAAGTGCAGCACGTCGAGCTTCAGCGCCACGGTCAACGACAACCCGGCCGCGCCCGGCGCCGCCGCGCTCGGCGCCACCCTGGCCGTCGCCGGCTGCACGGTCAGCGGCGTCCCCGGGGTCACCGGCGTCAACAGCGTCACGATCAACAAGCAGCCGTACGCCACGACGGTCGCCAGCGACGGCACCGTCACGGTCTCCGGCACCGACGCCGCGCCGATCTCCGCCACTCTCGACCTCAAGTCCCTGCTGGGCTCGGTCACCTGCAACTTCGTCGCGGCGAACAACACGATCAGCGCGGTGGCCGACAACACCGACAACTCGATCACCTTCACCGACCAGCACTTCACCAAGTCCAGCGGCCCGGCGGCGTGCGTCGCCGACGGCTACTTCACCGCCCGGTACACCCCGGTGGTCACCTCCGCCGCGGCCCCGGTGTTCGTGAACTGAGACCGGCCGCCGGCGCCCCAAATCGCTAGCGGTGCGGGGCGCCGGCATGACATACCTGTGCGCATGGCCGACTTCGACATGCGCACCGCCGACCTCACCGCGCTGAACTCACTGACCAAGTACCCGTCGATCCCGACCTATCACGAGCTGGACCCGCGCAACGGCGGGCTGACCGAGACGGTGACCGTCCTGCCCGGCCCGGTGTACGCCTCGGAGAAGATCGACGGCACGAACTCGCGCCTGATCATGCTGCCCGACGGCAATCACCTGATCGGCTCGCGCGAGGAGCTGCTGTACGCGCGCGGCGACCTGATCGGCAACCCGTCGCAGGGCATCGTCGCGAGCCTGCGCACCGTCGCCGAGAACCTGCCCGACCAGCACCTGCCGGCGGACACCCTGCGGGTGTACTACCTGGAGCTGTACGGCGGCAGGATCGGCGCCCAGGCGAAGAACTACAGCACCCGGGGCGCGATCGGCTGGCGGCTCTTCGACGTCGCCGAGGTGAGCGGTCTCGCCGAGCTGCTGACCTGGCCGGCGCCACGGATCGCCGCCTGGCGCGAGGACGGCGGCCAGACCTGGGCCACCGAGGACGAGCTGCGCGCGGTGACCGCCTTCGACCTGGCCCCGCAGCTGTTCACCATGGACGGCGCCGACCTGCCGGCCGACGTGGCCGGGATGCACGCGTTCCTCGGCGAGCGGCTGCCGCGGACCCTGGTCGCTCTGGACGACAGCGGCCAGGGACGGCCCGAGGGCATCGTGCTGCGCACCGCGGACCGGTCCGTGATCGCCAAGGCGCGCTTCCAGGACTACGAGCGCACCCTGAAGCGGCGCCGCTGATCAGCTCTTGTTGCCGTCGGCCTGCTCCTGGCGGGCCTGCTCGGCCCGGGCCGCCTCGGCCTGCCGCTGCCGCTGCAGGCGGCGGTCGGTGAGCCGGCGCCACCGGTCGTAGACCTCGGCCGCGGCGTCGGCGGGCTCGGCGGCCCGGCCGGCGTTCCACTGACGCGGCAGGAAGGCCTCGGCACCGGCCCAGAGCAGCTCGCTCATCGGCACCGTGCCGCCGTGCAGCTTCATCAGCTCGGCGGCCACCGCGACCGCGTGGTCACTGCGCCGCCACTGCTCGACCATCGACTGCCCGTGCACCAGGTCGTCATAGTCCTGCGGATGTAGATCCACCCGAACTCCCTCACCGTGTGTAACCATTTGCCCACCGGCTCGGCCCGCTCGGCGCGCCGCCCAGATCACCAGCTATAGGCGCTCCACCCTGCTGGGATAGGCGCTTGCCTGTCAAGGTCGAAGGTCACCCGCGGACGCCGCTCATCCGTACGGTCAGTGACATCCTGGGCTCAAGGGTCTGACCGGAAACGGACACCGGAACCGCTCGAACGGTGCGGAAAGCGCCGATCGGAGGACCCCCGCCGAGCGATTACCGACAGAGCCGAAGCGATCTATCTTCTTTCTCGACCGTTTCCGCACGACGGCAAGGAGCCACCGCCATCGCCACCTCAGCCGAGTTCGCCGCCACCCGTCACCGCGTCGCCGTCGTCGGGCAGGACCGCGCCGGCCTGGCCCTCGCCCGGGCCGCGGTCACCGCCGGGCACACCGTCGTCGGATTCGACCACGACGCCGGCCTCGTCGCGGAACTGCGCGCCGGCCGGTCACCGCTCGGCGACGACCTGGTGCGGATGCACGAGACCGGGCGGTACCACGTCACCGACGACCCGGCCTGGCTGTCCGGCTGCACCGTGCACCTGATCGCCGTCCCGGCCCCGCCGCACCGCGGGCGGCCCGACCTGAGCCTGGTGCTGGCCGCCGCGGACACGGTCGCCGGGCATCTGCGCGACCAGGACCTGGTCGTCCTCGAGTCACGCGTCGCACCCGGCACCACCCGCGGCGTCTTCCAGGACGCGCTCGCCGCCCGCAGCAGCGCCCGCTATCTGCTGGCCTTCGCGCCGGACCGCAACGGCCACGCCAAGCTGGCGGGCGGCGTCGACCGCCGCTCGACGCTGGCCGCCGCGGCGTTCTACCGCACGATGTACGACGTGGTCGTCGCCTGCGCCACGGCGGAAGAGGCGGAGGCCGCGAATCTCACGGATTCCGCCGGTCGACGGTCCGCCTGATCATGAGGTTTTGACCCACTCGCGCAACGCATGGATGGTGGGCGGATCGAGCGGGAAGGTGACCCGGTCATAGCGGTCCCAGCGCTCCAGCGTCCAATAATTGCGCTGCTCACGGATGGTGACCTGAACGTTGGGAACCTCGCCGTGCCAGACCGAGCCGCCGCCGGACACCCCGTAGCGGCCGCGGGCCAGCATGCCGACCCTGGTCAGCCGGGCGCAGGCCGGGCAGCGGCCGTCCGCGGTCGCCACACAGTCGCCGCAGACCGCGCCCTGGCACAGCCGGCACGGCCGGACCGCCTCGGCGCACGCCCCGCAGGTGGGACTCAGGCAGTACGAGCACCAGGCGGGCCGGCCGGACAGGTGATGGTTGCGGCAGGCCTGCAGGGTGCTGTGCGGCGCGCCGGTCGCCTCGTCCACCACGAACCCCTGGACCTGGCCCGGCTCCACGTCGTAGACCACCGGCACCTGAAACCCGCCGGGCAGCTCCCACGTCTCGGCGACCCGCAGGCCGACCGCGATCCACGTGGTGCGGAACGGTTTGCGGTGCAGCAGCCGCTGCAGGTCGCGGGTCAGCTCGTCGGGCAGGTCGAGCGGGGCGCCGGGGGCCTGCGCGGCGATGGCGGTGACCGCGTGCCGGGCCAAGGCCGGGTCGAGCGCGTCGCCGGGCGGATTCTCCACATGCCGCGGCACGACGATCTGCTGCACCCGGCGGGCGCCCTGCACCTGCACGCCGATCAGGTCCTCACGGCGGGTGACCGCGGTGACCTCGGCCAGTCGCAGCGGGCCCAGCAGGGTGGCGCCGACCATCCCCCGGTTCATGTCCTCGGGCGATTTGCTCAGGCCGTGCCAGTCGGGGCGGCGGCCGTCGCGCCGGACCCCGAGCTGGGCGTGCCGGCCGACCCGGGCCAGGACCGCCGCCCACTCGCCCAGCTGCGCGCACGCCACGATCTCGGGCTCGGGCTGCCAGTCCTCGACGGCCCAGGGCAGCGGACCGTCGGGGTCGCGCCACTCGGCGACGGTGTCCTCGCCCCGCACCAGGCCGCGGCTGTCGACCCCGATCTCAGCGGTCTCGTCGAGGATCAGGCGGCTCACGATCCGATCTTAGCGGCCGCCCGCTCGCCGGCCGTGCCGCGAGATCCCACGGCGGGCGGGCGCGGGCCCGTGGCGTTCCGGTGATGATCGGGGGTTGGGTATCGTCGGGCAGCGGGAGGTGCGATGAGCATCGGGGCCAACGAGAGCGCCGCGCGGCTTGCGGTGCTGGTCGACGCGGACAACGCGCAGCCGGCGATCGTCGAGGGGCTGCTCGCCGAGGTGGCGAAATACGGGACCGCGCACGTCAAGCGGGCCTACGGCGACTGGACGGGCACCAACCTGCGAGGGTGGAAGGAGCACCTGCTGGCGTACAGCATCCAGCCGATCCAGCAGTTCGCGTACACCACCGGGAAGAACGCCACCGACGCCGCCATGGTGATCGACGCGATGGACCTGCTCTACTCCGGGCGGCTCGACGGGTTCTGCATCGTGTCCAGCGACAGCGACTTCACCCGGCTCGCCGCGCGGATCCGGGAGAGCGGCCTGATCGTCTACGGCTTCGGCGAGCGGAAGACCCCGAAACCGTTCGTGGCCGCCTGCGACAAGTTCATCTACACCGAGAACCTGACCGCGCCGCACAGCCCCGCGGAACCGGCCGACGCCCCCGCGGCCCCGCAGCCGCCGATCCCGGCCGCCCGGCTCAAGTCGGACAGCGCGCTGGTCAACAAGCTGCGCAACGCGGTCGAGGCGGCTTCCGACGACGACGGCTGGGCCACCCTCGCCTCGGTCGGGCACATCCTGACCAAGCAGAGTCCCGACTTCGACGCCCGCAACTGGGGTTACACCAAGCTGAGCGACCTGCTCGCGGCCACCGCCCTGTTCGAGTCGGAACGCCGCACCACGGAGAAGGGCAAGACCGCGGTCATCTACGTCCGCGACCGCCGCCGCCGCAAGGAGACCGCCTGATCACTCCAGGTCGGCCGTGCGCGTCCAGATGGCAGGTGGATCGGACCCGGGTGGTCCGCCCACTCGGCAGGATGACCAGGGAACCCGGCGGCGCGGATTCCCGGCCTCAGCGGCGGGCGCCGACGAACGCGGCGAGCGCTTTCGCGTCGCCCGGATCGATCCAGTCGAAGGTGCCGCGGAGCTGGTCGGCGCGCTGGTCGACGGTGGTGACCGACGCGGTCATCTCGCCCCACGGCATGGTCACGTGCAGCAGGGTGCGCAGGATCGCGGTGGGCAGGTGTGGGCTGTCGTCGCCGGCGGTGGCCCGCAGCAGCAGACCGCTGGTCGAGACGTCGCGCACGTGGCCGCTCAGGGCGATCAGCCGCTGGCCGGGACCGGTGTCGACCTGGGCGGTGCCGAACGCCGGATACGTCCCGGCGATCCGCGGCGAGTCCCGTCGCTGCACCACCCCGGTCGGCGAGTCGCCGAGGACGGTGATCAGGCCGCCGCGCAGTTCCGCCTCCACCCAGGCGACGCCGGCGCTGCTGACCAGCTCCAGGATCCCGTACCGCCGGACGCCCGGCTCGTCGAGACTGAGCACCGGCAGCGGCGGCAGGTCGGCGATGAACGGCGCCCGCACCTGCGCGAGGCAGACCAGCGGGATCGTCTCCATGTCCGGGCAGCGCAGCGTGAGGGTGCTCCCGGCCGCAACCGTGATCATCGTGTCCTCCTCGGGTCCCCTCTGACGTTCTCACGCGAGCGGGCCCGACCCGGGCCGGTTCCCCCGGATCCGGCTCAGCCGTGTTTCCCGGTCAGACGGTAGAACTCGACCTCGGCGCCGTTGGTGGTGCTGTCCGACGACATCTGGTTGTAGTCGCCGGCCTTGAAATACTGGCGGTAGGCGTTGAACGTCGACGGGATCGGACAGCTCGTCCGCGTCCTGTCGACGGTGAGTCGGAGGACGGCCGTGGCGGATGACCGGCTGCTGCGTGCTCGCGAAGGCTACGAACAGGCAGAGGCGTTCGAGATGTGTACCGGTCCACTCTCTCGCCGTCGGTGGCAGCGCTGGAACGGGATTTCGAAGACGGCTGCGAACAATCGTACCGTCGCCAGGCAGATCGGAACAACCAGCACCGTGGTGACGATGAAGGTCGTCAGGTGCGGACCGGTGCGGGGCCCCACGAGCAGGGTGCTGATCAGGGCGACGATCGGCATGTGGATCAGGTAGAGGCTGTAGGAGAACCCGCCGACTTTTCGCAGCGGCGCGCCGTTCAACAGCCGGGTGAGCCGGAGGGGCCGGCGGGTGGCCAGGGCCGCGAGGAACAAGCCGATGGCCGGCCCGACGGCGAGGTCGAGCCAGTAGTAGTGAACGACTGCCCATGCTGAACCGCGAAGCACGATCACCATCAGTACCGGTGCGCCCGTCATCCCGGCGAGGGCGAGCCAGGGCAGGCGCCGGACCCGGTCGCTTGCCGACACGATGCCGGCCGCCAGCACACCCATGGTGAACAGGGGTGCCAGCTCCAGCGTGTAACCGATCGCTCGAGGCCTGAGGGACAGCTCAGGCAGGAGCAGGCCTGCGGTGATCACCGGCACGGTGACGGCGGCGAGGGTGACCGTCGCGCCGCATCGTCGACGGGCCACCAGCACGAGCGGGAAGGCGAGGTACAGGCCGGCTTCAACCGCGATCGACCAGAAGGCGCCGTTGGGGGCGGGTGCGGCGAGGGCGTCTTGCAACAGCAGGGCGTAGACGATGGTCGACCGGAGGGTGGGCGGGGCGCTGAGCGGCAGGGACGGCACGATGGCGGCGATCAGTGCGCTGGTGGCGAGGGCAGCCCAGTAGACCGGCAGGATCCGACGGGCACGGCGCCGGGCGTATCGCACTGCGCCTCCGAGGATCCGGTAGATCGCCCCGGCTCCTTCGGCGGGCTCGGTGCCGGCGTAGAAGACCCCGCCGACCTCGGCGACCGACACGGTCATCTCGTCCGGGCCGAACGTCGCCCGGCGCACGGCTGTGCCCCCGTCTCTGGGCGCGCTCCACACCTCGTAATACTTCGCGCCTCTGGTTTCCTGCGCCGACACCACCCACGCGATGTAGTGATCGGTCAGGTACGTACCAGCCGGGTCGTACACGGTGAAGCCGGACGTCGGAACCGTGCCCAGTTCCCGCGTCACGCCGGTCCGGGCATTGAACACCACCGGCAGGTAGCGTCTCTGATCGTCCCGCGGTTCCAAGAGGTACCGGTCAGCGCCCAATTCCGCCTTGACGGAGTACCGCCGCCCGTCCGGCAGCCGCAGCGGCAACGCGACGAGCGCGTCCGGCCACAAGTCGTGGTACGGCTTGGACAGCGACAAGGCGACGGTGGGCAATGCTCCGGTGGGCAGCGGTGCCGGACCGGATGACTGTGCCAGGTCCGGCTGCCGAGCGGAGGGCGAGGCGAAGACGGCCACTCCGGCCGCGACCGCGATCACCGCCACGAACACGCCGGCTGTTCCGGCCATTCTGGCCTGGGTACGCCGGCGGCGCCGGCCGGTATTGCATGGTGAAGCAGCGTTCCCGGTAGCCTTGATGCATGCAGTTGCAGCTGGGGCCAGGTGATGACCCCGCCGGGTTTGTCCGAACCGAACCCGTGCCGGTGGCGCGGCTGACCATGGTGACCAAGGTGGAGGCCGGCGATTGGGCTGTCGAGCTTCCTCGACCGCTGTTCCTCCAGCCCGGCGACCACGTCTGGATCGTCGGCTCATCGCTTTTCGTTCGGCACCCGGACGGCGAGGCGGCTCGACACGAGGGAAGCGGCTTCTGGCTTTGCCGTTGAATCCAGCATTCGCGCTTGGTTCGCGTCCGGATACACCGCCGGATCGGCAGAAGGGCTGAACGCGGCCCGGCGGAGTTTCGCCTATCCCGCGAATTCCGGGTGGGCGAGGAAGAAGTCGTTGATGGTCTTGCTCGCCGCCGGAGTGAACGCTGCCCGCGGGATCACGAACGCCTCGGCCCCGAACGCCTTCTTGATCGTCCACGCGTGCCGCCCGCGGTTCACCCGGGCGACCTCCGACCACGCCACCTGCCGGGTGCCGGCCGCGGTGTGCTCGGCAGCGCCCTGCGCGGTTATCTGATAGCGGGCCGGCACGGCATAGCGCTTGCGCTGCGTCAGCCACGACAATCCGATGAGCGCATCGGGAATCGCCGCCAAGCCCAGGGCGAACAGGAACAGGTAGGCGTGCTGGACGCTGATCGGCTCGGTCAGCACGTGCCACACCCCGGAGCCCAGGAGGATCAGCGCGAAGATCCAGGCGGCGAGCATCCGGAGACCGAATCTCGGGTCGGTGAACTCCATGCGGCGGAAGGTGGCGTAGTCGACCTGCAGTTCCCCGGACATCTGCACACGCGGCAGTATGCCAGGGATCGCCTCCCGACGATGTGCCGGCAGGTCGCGTGCCGTCTGACGAAACGGTCACGGCCTCAGTGGTCGTGACCGTTCGCCGCAGACCCGGGCGTCAGACCGAGAAACCGCCGTCGACGTTGATCACCGCACCGGTGACGTACCGAGCACCGTCACCTGCGAGATAGGCGACCGCCGTCGCGATCTCGGCGGGTGTTCCATAACGGCCCAGGGCGGTGAAACCGATGATCGTGGCCGAGGCCGGCCCGTCAGCGGGGTTCATGTCGGTGTCGATGGGGCCGGGATTGAGCAGGTTGACGGTGATACCGCGGGGGCCGAGGTCCCGGCTGAGGCCCTTCGTCAGTCCTACCAGTGCGGTCTTGCTCATCGAGTACAGCGAGAAGCCCGGGAAGACCGTGCGCTCCACCATGTTGCTTCCGATCGTGATGATCCGTCCGCCGTCACCCATATGCCTGGCCGCGGCCTTCGCCGCGAGGAACGGCGCCCGCACGTTGACCGCGATCATGCGGTCGAACTCCTCGCGACCGAAATCCTCCACCGGCCCGACGAAGAACACCGCCGCGTTGTTGACCAGAACATCCAGCCGCCCGAACTGCTCGGCCGCCCGGTCGACCGCACTGGTCACCGCCTCCGGGTCGGCGCTGTTCACCTGCAGCGCCATACCGCGGCGGCCGAATCCCTCGATCTGTTTCACCACGACCGCGGCCTGATCGTCACGATGCTGGAACGTCAGCACCACATCAGCGCCGTCCTCGGCCAGCCGCGCCGCCACGCCGGCGCCGATGCCCCGGCTCCCGCCGATCACCAACGCCACTCTGCCGTCAAGATTTTCTGCCATGTCCACACTGTCGTCGTCACGTGCGTACGTGTCTGGCGGCAATCAGACCCGGCGTTCCCCGGTCAGTTCGACGATGCGGTATCCCTCTGCCGGCGGAACGGAGAAGAGCCCCCGAGCACACCCACCTGCCTGTGACAGGGCGCGGCGGCAGGAGAATCCGGAGGCCGACGCGGCTGGAGCATCGGGGTGCCCGCCAACGACCGGCCTGCGCTGACGCGGGTACCGCGGGCTTGTGAAGTCGTCGGGTACAGCCTCGGCGGACCCGCGGCTCAGCGCACGGGATGGAGCAGGACCAGCGGAATCTCACGTTCGGTGCGCCGCTGGTAGCCGGCGTAGTTGGGGAAGCCCGCGATGATCTCCGGCCACAGCCGGGCCCGCTCCTCGGGCGTCGCGACGGCGGCGATCATCGGCCGGCGTGGCCCGCCCTGGAAGGCGACCTCCACCTGCGGCCGGTCTCGGAGGTTGAGGAACCAGGCCGGGTGACGGTCGTCGCCGCCGCGGGAGGCGACGACGACATGCGCCTCGCCGTCGCGGATCGGCGAGGTGAGCATCACCGCGCGGGGTACGCCGCTGCGGCGGCCGACGGTGACCAGTTCGAGGACGGGCATGCCGATGACCCGGTAACCGAACCGCCCTCCACTGACCCGCAGGAGAGCTCGATGCACGGCGTTCATGGACTTGAGCGCGAAGTCTGATGGCACAGCGCCATGGTACGGGGAGCACCCCGGCAGATCGATCCTTCCGCCACGCGCGGTTCCGGCGGTCGGGGACGGTGTCTCGTCGCCTCCGTGGGGCCTCGCAAGCTTGAACCGCAACCCGCCGGGGCGGTACGCGGGCCGCCGAAATCGCGGACGGGAGCGGCCGGTCAGGGCGGGCCGAGCGCTGGGGTGGGCGGGCGGGGCGGTGGGCCCGGCGGGCGGGGTTCGCCGGGCGTGCCGGGGCGGGGGGATCGATGGGGCCGGTCACGGCGTACCGCGGCAAGCAGGTTTTGATCTTGGGGGTTTTGGGGCATGCGGGACGCATGAGTGATGACGGCTCCTCGGCGGACAAGGCCAGCGCGGCGGACAGTGCGCACGCGCCGGAGAGGACGGATGCGGCGGCGACCGGAAAGACGGACGCGACGGGCGCGGCGGCGACCGGAAAGACGGACGCGGCGGACGCGACGGACGCGGGGGCGGTGACCGAGAAGGCGGACGCGGCGGCGGCGGAGAAAGCTGGACCGGCGGCACCCGAGAAAGCGGGCCCGGTGGACAAGGGCGCGCAGACGCTGGTGATCCTCGGGGCATCCGGCGACCTGACCGGACGCCTCCTGCTGCCGGGTCTCGGCGCACTGGTCGCGGCCGGTGAGGCGCCGCCGCTGACGCTGATCGGTGCCGGGATGGACGACTGGGACGCGCAGAAGTGGCGGGAGCGGGTGACCGGAGCGTTCCCGGAGAGCCCGGCCGGTAAGACGGTCATCGACGGGACCCGGTATGTGCGGGCCGACGTGACCCGGTCCGAGGATCTGCGGGGTCTGCTGGAGGGCGCCGACCGCCCGGTGATCTTCTTCGCGCTGCCGCCCGCGGTGACCGCGAAGGCGTGCGAGGCGCTGCTCGACGTGGACCTTCCGGACGGCACCCGGCTGGTGCTGGAGAAGCCGTTCGGGACCGGTGCGAACTCGGCGGCGGCGCTGAACCGGCTGCTGACCCGGCTGGTTCCGGAGGAGCGGATCCACCGGGTGGACCACTTCCTCGGCAAGTCGACCGTGCTGAACATTCTCGGTCTGCGATTCGCGAACCGGATCTTCGAGCCGCTGCTCGGCTCGGAGCACGTGGAGAGCGTCGACATCATCTTCGACGAGAATCTGGGCCTGGAGAACCGCGCCGGTTACTACGACCGGGCGGGCGCGCTCGCTGACATGATCCAGAGTCATCTGCTGCAGATTCTGGCGCTGCTCAGCATGGAGCCGCCGACGTCGCTGGATCCGCAGGATTTCCGGGACCGGACCGCGGAGGCGCTGCGGGCGACCCGGCTGTGGGGCGGCGATCCGAAGACGGCGAGCCTGCGGGCCCGGTACACGGCCGGGGATCTGGACGGCCGGCAGCTTCCGGCGTACGCCGACGAGGCCGGGGTGGATCCGTCGCGGGAGACCGAGACGCTGGCCGAGCTGGTGCTGGCGGTGGACACCTGGCGGTGGGCCGGGGTGCCGTTCCGCCTGCGGTCGGGCAAGGCGGTGGGCAGCAGCCGCAAGGAGGCGATCATCACCTTCAAGGAGCCGCCGCGGCTGCCGACCGGGCTGCACGGACCGGAGCGGCCGAACCGGCTGCGGATCGGTTTCGGACCGGACCGGTTCGCGCTGGACTTCACCGTGAACGGGCCCGGCGACCCGTTCGAACTGGACCCGGTGACGCTGGAGACCGACTTCGGCCCGGGCGACCTGCCACCGTACGGCGAGGTGCTGCACGGCGTTTTCGACGACGACCCGCTGCTGTCGGTGCGCGGTGACACGGCCGAGCAGTGCTGGCGGATCGTCGAGCCGGTGACCGCGGCATGGCGGGACGGTCAGGTGCCGCTGGTGGAGTATCCGGCCGGGAGCGCCGGGCCGGCCGAGACGCTACTGCAGTAGGCGGCGCAGCACCTTTCCGGTGGCGTTGCGGGGCAGTTCGTCGATGAAGACGACGTCCCGGGGCACCTTGTACCGGGCGAGCAGCGCCTTGACGTAGTCGCGGATCTCCTGGGGGTCGCGCGCGGAGTGCTCGGCGGGGACGATGTAGGCGCGCAGCCGCGTGCCGAACTCCGGATCGTCCACGCCGATCACTGCGGCCTCGATCACGTCGTCGCGTTCGGTGAGCAGGTTCTCCACCTCGACCGGGTAGACGTTCTCGCCACCCGAGATGATCATGTCGTCGTCCCGGCCGTCGATGTAGAGCAGCCCGTTCTCGTCGAGGTGCCCGCGGTCGCCGGTGGCCATGTGGCCGTCGATGACCTGCTTGTGCCGCCCGTCGGTGTAGCCCTCGAACGGGATCCCGGTCCGCACGAACACCCGCGCGGTGACGTGCGGGCGGGTGACCCGCGTCCCCTCGTCGTCGTAGAGGGCGACGCGCACGGTGACCGGCGGCCGGCCCACCGTGCCCGGCGCGCGGCGCGACTCGGCGGGCTGGGCGACCGACGCCACGGCCACCTCGGTGGAGCCGTACACGTTGTAGACCACCTCCCCGAACGTGTCCTGGAAGCGGTTGGTCAGCTCCGGCGCGAGCGGTGACCCCGCGACGAAGACCGTGCGCAGCGACGTCGTGTCGTACCGGGCGATCGTCTCCGGACCCAGAGCGAGAATCCGGGTGAGCATCGTCGGGACCGCGACCAGCATCGACGCCCGGTGGTCGGCGATCGCGCGCAGGATGCGTTCGGCGTCGAAGCGGCGCAGCAGGACGGCGTGGTCGGCGAGGGCGAGCCCGACGGTCCAGGCGCCGAAGCCGGTGCTGTGGAACAGCGGCGAGGCGACCACGATCGCGCCCTGCCGCGGGAACGGGATCCGGTCCGCGATCAGCGCGCTGGCCAGCGGCGACACCCTGGTCCGCGGGGCGCCCTTGGGCAGGCCGGTGGTGCCGCTGGTCAGGATGATGAAGCCGGCCGGGCGGTCCGGCAGCGGCAGCGGGGTGGTCGGCTGCCCGGCGATCAGCATGTCGATGGTCCGGTCCGCGGCGCCCTCGTCGGCCCAGGTCAGATAGCGCGGGACGGTGTCCGGCACGGCGTCGGCGAGGGCCGCGAACTCGCTGTCGTAGAGCACGGCGCGGACGTTCTCCCGGGCCACCACCTCGGCGAACTGCTGCGGGGCGAGCCCGGTGTTCATCAGCGCGAGGCGCAGGCCGGCCCGGGCCGCGGCGCTGATCGTCAGGACCAGGCCGCGGTGGTCACGGGCGACGACGCCGATCACCGAGCGGGGCGGCAGGCGCAGCTCGGTCAGGGCGCGGGCCAGCGCATTGGACTGCTCGTCCAGCTGCCGGTAGTTCAGGGTGCCGCGCTCGTCGGTGAGCGCCGGGGCGTGCGGGTGCTCGGCGGCGGCCTTCATGATCAGGGCGGCTTGCGGGCCGAGCCGGGCGTTGCGGACCGCGGCGCCGGCCAGACGATCGGGGCGGAGCAGGTTCACGATGCCGATCTGGTGCATCCGCAGCACCGCGTGCACATTCTCCAGGACGCTCACAGGTCAGCCCTTCCGCCGCAGGTCGTCGCCGCCGCACTCGGCGACGGCACGCTGGGAGAGCAGCACCGCCGCCGCCGGGTGGGCGGCGATCGAGACCGCTAGATCGATTGCTTGGCCGTACGCCTTGCCGGGCGCGGTGATCCGGTTGACCAGCCCGAGGTCGTGCAGGCGCCGGGCCGGCATCGGCTCACCGGTCAGCGCCAACTCCAGTGCGACGGCCCGGGGCAACCGGCGGGCCAGCCGGGTCAGTCCGGCCGCGACCAGCCCCTCGGTCACCTCGGGGAGGCCGAACAGCGCGTCGTCGGCGGCCACGATCAGGTCGGCGGCCAGGGCGAGGGCGAACCCGCCGGCCACGGCGACCCCCTCGACCGCGGCGATCAGCGGCTTGCCGATCGGCCCGAGGGCCGCCGTCTCCGGGTCCGTGCCGGCGCAGAACGTCGGGCCGGTGCCGGTGAGCACCGCGACCCGGGCGTCCGGATCGGCTTCGAAGTCGCCGATCGCGCGTTGCAGGGCCCGGGCGGTGAGCGGATCGACGACGTTGCGGGCCTCGGGGCGGTTGAGCCGGATCACCGTCACCGGGCCGTGCCAGGCCACCTCGACCGGGGTCAGGGCGGCCGGTCGGGGGAAGGGTCGCAGCGGGTCACCGTCGAGAAGAGAGGCGGGATCGGCGGTACGGACGATGCGCGTCCCGTCCGGGCCGAGCTCCGTGACGATGCCGGTGGCCGGGGTGCCGTCCCGGTGATAGGTGACGGTGTAGGCCTCCAGGGTGCCGCCCGACCCCGAGGACGCGGCCGGGCGCAGTGCCCGGGGCAGGCGCAGGCCCGCGTCGATGTCCCGGAACCCGGCGCGCGGCGGATGCGCGGACAGGATGGTGGCGGCGTGCTTGGTGAGATACCAGCCGAGCGCGGTGGCCAGGCCGAACCCGTCCGGGTCGGCGCGCAGCCGGGACACCAGGGTGGCGACCGAGTGCCCGGCATAGTTGTTGCCCGGGCCGCCCGCGAAGGTCAGCCCACCCGTCACGGTCAGCGGGCGGGCCGGGTCGTCGAGCGGCAGGCCGAGCTCGGCGGCGGCGATCTGCACGGCGGACGGGAAACACGCGTACAGGTCGATGTGCCTGATGTCGTTGATCGTCGTCCCGGTGTGGGCCAGGATGGCCCGGCCGATCGCGCCGATCGCCGGGGAGGCGGTGAGGTCGTCGCGTTCGGTGACGAACCATGCGTCGCTCGCGTGGGCGCCGGCGTGCGGGAAGACCCACCGGTCCTGCGGGATGCCCGCCTCGGTCGCTGCCCGCACGGAACACACGATCAGGCCGCTCGCCTGGTTGACCTGCAAATTCGCGGTGAGCAGCTTGGTGTAGGGATGGCACACCGGGCGGTTCACGGGGCCGGGGGTGGCGAGGTCGGCCGGGGTGCGGGGCCCGGGAAGCCAGGCGTACGGGTTGGTGGCGGCGACGTCGGCGAAGCGGGACCACAACTCGGTGATCACCGCCTGGTGCTGCTGCGGGGTGCGGCCGTGGCGGGCGCGCAGGGCGTTCTCGATCAGGGCGTACAGGTGCAGCGGGGAGACCAGGCCGGCGTCGGTCTCCGGGGTGTTGTTGGGCTCCCGGTCGGAGCCGAGGATGCGGGTGGGCGCGGTGCCGTCCGGCTGTCGGGGCCAGTTCAGCGGGTGGCCGGCGCGATCGGCGGCGGCCGCGGTGGCGGCGGATTCGGCGCCGGCGAGCAGGGCGATGCTGGTCTCGCCGCGGGTGATGGCGGCGGCGATGTCGTTGAGCAGGCGCAGCGGGCCGTCACCGCCGAACAGGCTGGTCTGGACGGTGTGGGTGGGGGTGGCGCCGACGGCTTCGGCGATCAGGGCGCCGGCGGAGAGGTACTGCCAGGAGACGCTGGCGACCCAGCCGATGGTGTCGGCCATCGGCAGCAGGCCTGGTCGGCCGGCGTCGGTGGCGGCCTCGCGCAGGGCGCGGACCGCGAGGGTGACCGGGTCGTCGGTGCTGGAACGGTCGCTGACCTGGCCGGCGCCGACGATGACCGGGGTCCACGGGTCGAGGTCGATCCCCGTACGCTCATGTCGGATTTTTCCGGATTTCTCCGGTGGGCGGACGCGCCCGGACGCGGCATCGTCCGGGCCGCCGATGACCGGGCCGGTCGCGGTGAGGTCGACGGCGGTCAGTCGCCGCAGTGAGGTGCGCAGGGCGTCGGTGAGGCTGCGGGCGACCATCGCGCCCAGCGGCCCGTCCGTGGGGCCGCCCTGCACCCCACCGTCGAGCCGCACCACCGTGCCGCCCTCCCCCGCCGCCAGCGAGAGATAGACGCCGACCTCGATCCCCATCGGACCGGTGCCGTCCAGCCACAGCGTCCGCGGACGCTCGGCGTCCCGCACCGTCCAGCGCACCTCGACCGGTGTGCCCATCAGCCTGACCCGCTGACGGAAGCGGCTCCCGCCGTGGACCACGCCGGGCGGATCGGCCGGCCAGCCGGTGTGCATGACCATCCAGTCGGCCATCGTGGCGGCGTGCGTCAGGTAGGCGTGGACGCGCTCCGGGGTGGCCGGGACCGTCACGGACAGTGCCCAGGGACGGCTCAGCCGGCGCGGCGGGACGACGACGGGCAAGGTCTCGGGCACGGAACGGCGGCGGAAGCGCATCGACACCCCTTGAACAGTCTGGCGTGACGGTAAAGCAGTGACGCGCGTCACGACAAGACTTTCTTTCGCAAACCGTCAGGCCGTACGGTAAATGCCGTGAGGCGTACCCAGGCCCAGCGCAGCGCGGCCACCCGGACCCGGATCCTGGAGGCCACCTGCCAGTCCCTGGTCGAGCGGGGCTACGCGGAGACGACCACGGCCGAGGTCCAGGCCCGGGCCGGAGTGCCCCGCGGCACCCTGCTGCACCACTTCCCGACCAAGGTGGACCTGCTGGTCGCGTCGGTCCAGCACGTGGCCCGGCGCCGGCTCGACGCGCTGACCGCCGAGCTGGCCGAGGTCACCGGCGACGGGCTGGACGCCTACATCGACGCGGTGTGGCACTCCTTCTCGGCGCCGATGTTCTGGGCCGCGCTCGAACTGTGGGCCGCGGCCCGCACCGACGAGGAGTTGCGGGCCGCGCTGCTGCCGGTGGAGAAGGAGATCTTCGGGGTGCTGCACGAGCGGGCGGTCGCGGTGCTCGGCGACGACCCGCGGGTGCCGGGCGTGACGCAGATGACCTTCGAGGTGATGACCGGGCTGCTGATGACCGGGATCGTCAGCGGCGACCCGGTCGCCGGTGAGCTGCCGATCCGGCGGTGGAAACGGGCCGCGGCGACTCTCCTCGGCCGTGCTTCGTCCACGAGAGGACAGTGATCATGTACGCCGATCCGTTCGAGACTCCGGAACGCGGCACGCTGCGCGAGGCGATGGCGACGTTCGTACGACGGGAGGTCGTGCCTTTCCTCGATGCCTGGGAGCGGGCCGGCGAGATCCCCCGGGAGCTGCACGCCGGCGCCGCGAAAGCCGGCCTGTACGGCGTCGGGTTCCCCGAGGAGGCCGGCGGGGACGGTGGCGACACCGTCGACATGGTGGTGGCGACCGAGGCGTTCCTCGAGGCGGGCGGCTCGTCCGGCGCGCACGCGGCGCTGTTCACGCACGGCATCGCGCTCCCCCACATGATCGCGGCCGGCGATCCTTCGCTGATCGACCGTTTCGTCCGGCCGGCGCTGGCCGGGCAGAAGATCGGCTCGCTGGGCGTGACCGAGCCGGACGCCGGTTCCGACGTCGGCGCGTTGCGGACCACCGCGGTCCGCGACGGCGACGACTATGTGGTCAACGGGGCCAAGATGTTCATCACCTCGGGCACCCGGGCCGATTTCGTGACCACCGCGGTCCGCACCGGTGGCCCCGGCGCCGCCGGGATCAGCCTGCTGGTCGTCGAACGCGGCACACCCGGTTTCACGGTGTCCCGCAAGCTCGACAAGATGGGCTGGCACTGCTCCGACACGGCCGAGCTGTCCTTCGCCGACTGCCGCGTCCCGGCCGCCAACCTGATCGGCGCCGAGCACGGCGGTTTCCCGCTGATCGCCCAGGTCTTCGTCCCGGAACGGATCATCACGGCGGTGCACGCGTACTCGGTGGCGCAGCGCTGCCTGGATCTCACGCTCGTCCAGGTGCGCGCCCGGGAGACGTTCGGACGGCCGTTGATCAGCCGCCAGGTGGTCCGCCACAAACTGGTCGAGATGCGCCAGCGGATCGAACTGGCCCGCACCTTCACCCGCCGGGTCGCCGCCCGCCACGCCGCCGGCGACTGGGTTCCCGGCGAGGCGTGCCTGGCCAAGAACGCCGCCGTCGACGCCGGCAAGTACGTCGTCGACGAGGCGGTCCAGCTGCACGGCGGCATGGGTTACCTGCGCGAGTCCGAGGTCGAACGTCACTACCGCGACATCCGGATCCTCGGCATCGGCGCCGGCGCCACCGAGGTGATGGCCGACCTCGCCGCGAAGATCTTCGAGTACGACCGCTGACCGGCCGGGCCGTTCCCCGCGGCACGGTGGTGTCGTTGAGCCGGGCATGTCTCGCACGCTTGCCATCGCCGCCGCCCTCGCCGCCGCCTGTCTCGCCGCCGGATGCTCCGGTGGATCCGGCGACGACACCGACAAGACGGTCGCGCCGGCCGCGCAGAACTCCCAGCCGGCCGTGCACTCGCAGCCGGACCTGCGGGCCAGCATGGAGGCGCAGCTGGGTTTCCCGCCGAAGCCGGACACGAAGGCCGCCGAGGCCTACGTCGCCGACCTGAAGAGCATCGACCCGAAGCTGGTCGCCGCCCACGACCCGGAGGTCCTGGTGAACCGTGGCCGTGACCAGTGCCGCGACCTCAAGACCCGCCCGCAGAAGGACTGGGCCACCGTGGCCAGCCAGCGGTTCACCACCCCGCAGGCCAACGCTGCCCGGATCATCAAGGTGGTCCGCGAGCGCCTCTGCCCCACCTACTGACCCACGGCCGGGCCGGTCGGCCTCACCGGTTCCGGCCGGCCCGGCGGAACATCTCGTCCTGCACCGCGTCCGGCAGCACTTCCCGCACCTCCTGCGCGCACCGGCAGGCAGCCGCGATGCGCGCCGCCCACGCCAGCGCCTCCTCCCGCGTCGCCACCTCGACGACAGCGAAGCCGCCGATCACCTCTTTCGTCTCCGGGTACGGCCCGTCGGTGACGACCCCGTCGGTGGCCACCACGCTGGCCCGCTGGCGCTCCAGCCCGGCGCCGAACACCCAGACCCCGGCGTCCATCGCCTCCTGCGCCACCGCGTGGGTGGCCTCGGCCACGTCGCCGAGCTCCGCGCGGGCGATGTGGTCCATCGCACCGTCGTTGAACGAGATCAGATACCGCGTCATCGTCGAACCCCTCTTCCTCCGTGCCGGCGGGCACCGTCGTCACCACTACGAACGACTCACCCCGGATCCGACACCGGCCCGGAAGATCGCCGCCCGGCCCGCGGGCCGAACGCCGCCATCGCCGCCGCCTCGCACAGGTCGTCCCGCACGAACGGCATGTGGGTGTGCCGCAGACCACCGTCCGCACCGCGTCCGGCAGGCCGGCGAGCCCCCGCCGTTCCGGATCACTCCGGCATCAGGATGTCGTCCACTTTGACCGTGCAGTTGTTGACCTGCACCCCGTACTTCTCCACCGCCTCGATCACCCGGGCGCGCACCTCGCTGGTCACCTCCGACACCACCTCGCCGGCCCGCAGGCAGAGCACCACGGTGATGTCGACGTCGATGCCGTCCACCCGGGCGTGCACCCCGCGGGTGGCGTCACCCACCTTGTCCAGGCCCACCCTGTCGAGCACCGCGTTGAAGAACCGCGCGACGTCTCCGCCGAGCTCGGCCACGCCCGGCACCGACCGCGCGGCCGCCGCCGCCAGCTTCTCGATCACCTCGCGCTCGAAGACGGTGTCGCCGCGATACGCCGCCACCTCGATGACGTCGGCCCCGCCGGTCTGCGGCGGCACCGGCGGCGCCACCGCGAGGAACATCTCCTGCGTACGGTCCGCGTGGAACCCGTCGTTCATCTCGCCATTCCCTCGAATCACTGCGCTGCCGGTGACCGGGGAAGCCTACTAAAGGTCACCATCGATCACCGGCGGCGAGCCGCGTCCGCGCCCGATCATCGTCCATCGCGGTACGCCGACCGGGAATCACGTCGCCGGGTGGCCTGCCAGACTGGCCGGGTGCCGAATCTGGATGATGTGACCGCGCGGGTGCGCGCCTTCGCCGCCGAACGCGAGTGGCAGCCCTTCCACACGCCGAAGAATCTGGCGATGGCTCTCGCGGGCGAGGTCGGCGAGCTGCTCGCCGAGCTGCAGTGGCTGACCCCGGAGCAGTCCGCCGCGGTGATGAGCGACCCGGATCTCGGTCCACGGGTGCGCGCCGAGATCGGCGACGTCACCATCTACCTGGTGCGGCTCGCCGACGTGCTCGGCATCGACCTGATCGAGGCGTCCCTCGACAAACTCGCCGAAGCCGGCCGGCGCTACACCGTCGAGGCGGCGCGCGGTTCGTCCACCAAGATCATCAATTGACCGTACGACGGTCGTCCGCCAGCCGCCGCGTCACACCGGTCCGGTCCAGCAGTTCGAGCAGCGGCACCGCGACCCGGCGGCTGGTGTCCAGCGCCCGCCGCGCCTCGCTGAGCGTGAACGGCTGCGGGATCGCCGTCAGCACGTCCGCGGCCCGTTCCGGCGCGCCGGCCGGCAGCACCACGGCCGGCGCCAACTGGACCAGCAGCCCGAGGCGGACCGCGGCGGCCAGCTGCCGGGCGCCCAGCCCGAGGTCGCTCAGCCGGTGGGCCTCCGGGGCGGTGAACGGCCGCTCCCGGTCGAAAGCCTTCTCCAGGGCCGCCAGCAGCGCGGCCGGCAGTTCCCGCGGCCCGGCGCCCACCCGGCCGCCGCGGATCGTCAGCGGCGGCTCCACCAGGGCCTCGACCAGGACCCGGTCGGGCAGCCCGAGCCGGTGCCGCAGATCGTCGATCGGGATGCCCGGCTCCAGCGGATTCCCCGCGACGTAGTCACCGACCTCGTCCCGCAGCCGCGCCCGCAGCGCCGCCCAGTGCGCCGGGTCCGCATACCAGTCCCCCGCCACCGGTGACCGCGGCGGGACACCCATGCCCAGCAGCACGGACCCGCGGACCAGCAACCGCCGCCGCAGCTCCCCGGCCAGGTCGGGACGACCGTCCATGGTGGCCAGCTCGGCCACCCGGGCCGCCCGCCGCCGCACCGCCGGCGGCGCCACGTCCAGCACGGTCACCCCGGCGATCACCAGATGCCGCCCCGGATCCCGCAGCAGCGCCCGATCCCCGATCCGCAACGGCAGCGCCCGCCCGAGTCGCAGCCGCACGGTGTCCACCCCGAGCGGGCGCACCCGCACCGGCACCGCCGCCGAGCCCACATGCAGCGTCGCGGTCGCCGGCAGCCCGTCCACCGCCGCCGTCGGCAGCCCCTGCACCCCCGCCTGGCGCGGCCCCTGCGCCCCCGCCGACAAACCTGTCCGGCCCGCCCGCGCGTCCACCGGGCGCGGCCCCTGCGCCCCCGCCGACAAACCTGTCCGGCCCGCCCGCGCGTCCACCGGGCGCGGCCCCTGCGCCCCCGCCGACAAACCTGTCCGGCCCGCCTGCGCGTCCACCGGCGGCGTCACGCTCGCCGGCGGCTCTCCCGGGACCGGTTGTGGCATCGCTCTCGTCGGGAATGCCGCACCGTGCAGTCGGACGTCGATCAGGTCGGTCAGGCGGAACCGGCCCGGGGTCAGCAGCGCCGCCCCGCGCGCCACCGCGTCCTTCTCCACGCCGCGCAGGTTGACCGCCACCCGGGCGACCGCGGCGACCGCGGCGCGCGGCTCACCCAGGCTCTGCAGCCCGCGCACCCGCACCGGCCGATCCATACCGGTCAGCGCGAGCTCGTCCCCGGCCCGCAGGGTGCCCGCGCCGAGCGTGCCGGTCACCACGGTCCCCGCCCCGCGGATCGTGAACGACCGGTCGATCCACAGCCGCACCGCCGCGTCGGCATCCGGCTCCGGCAGCCCGCCCACCAGCCGGTCCAGGGCCGCCCGCAGCTCGGGAAGCCCGGCACCGGTCACCGCGCTGACCGGCACCGCCTCCACCGCGCCCAGCGAGGTCGCCGCGATCTCGGCCCGTGCCACCGCCGTCGCCGCACCCGGGTCGGCCAGGTCCGACCGGGTCACCACGAGCAGCCCGTGGCGCACCCCGAGCGCGTCCAGAGCGGCCAGGTGCTCCGCCGACTGCTGCCGCCACCCCTCGTCGGCGGCCACCACGATCATCGCGGCCGGCACCGGCCCCACCCCGGCCAGCATGTTCGGCACGAACCGCTCATGCCCCGGCACGTCCACGAACGCCACGACCGTCCCGGAACCCAGCATCGTCCAGGCGAACCCCAGGTCGATCGTCATCCCCCGGCGCCGCTCCTCGGCCCACCGGTCCGGTTCCATCCCGGTCAACGCCCGCACCAGCGTCGACTTTCCGTGATCCACATGTCCCGCGGTCGCGACTACCCGCACGCCACCACTCCGCTCACCACGACCACCCGCACCCACCCACCCACCAGGCCACCCGCACCGCAACATCGGCCACGGCCACGGCCACGGCCACCCGAACCCGCACCCACCACGCCGCCCGCACCGCACCATCGGCCACGGCCGCGGTCACCACGGCCACCCGAACCCGCACCCACCACGCCGCCCGCACCGCACCGGCCGACGGCCGCGGTCACCACGATCACCGGCGAAGCGGTCACCGCGACGGCGGTCACCCGCTCGGCGCGGCCGGTGTGTGCCCCGGATCCGGGGCGGTTACTCGCATGACACGGCTCTGATCGCGGCGGCGACCTGCGGGTCCGCAGCGGGTGGCACGCACCGCAGGTCGAGCAGGAGGCGGCCGTGCTCCACCCGTCCGACGATCGCAGGGGTGGCGACACGCAGGCTCACCGCGTACGAAATCGGCAACGACAGTGACCACGACGGGACCTGAAGCTCCGGGGCGCCGCCGCCGCCGACGACCGCGACCGACGGGACCACCCGGACCGGGATGCCGTCCAGGGCCGCCGCCAGGCGTCCGGTGCGGTCCCGCAGTTCGTCCGGGTCGTAGCGGAGCGCGGCCCAGGTCGGTGTGACCGGACCGGCGACGGTCGCCCGCAGGGCGGCCAGCGTCAGTTTGTCCACTCGCAGGGCGCGTGCCAGCGGGTGCCGGCGCAGGCGTTCGACGAGGTCAGCGTCGCCGAGCAGCAGCCCGGCCTGCGGGCCGCCGAGCAGTTTGTCCCCGCTGGCGATCACCAGATCGGCGCCGGCGCGCAGCGTGCCGTCCGCATCCGGCTCGTCGGGCAGCAGCGGATCCGGCGCGAGCAGCCCCGACCCGATGTCCGCCACCACCGGCACCCCGAACCCGGTCAGCGCACCGACCGCGACGGCGCTGGTGAAGCCGCGCACCACGAAATTCGACGGATGCACCTTGAGGATGAACCCGGTCTGCGGCCCGACCACCGCCGCATAGTCGGCGGCCGAGGTCCGGTTGGTGGTGCCCACCTCCCGCAGCCGCGCCCCGGTCGACTCCAGGAGATCCGGCAGCCGGAAGCCGTCCCCGATCTCCACCATCTCCCCCCGGCTGACCACGATCTCCCGGCACGCGGCCAGCGCCGTCGCCGCCAGCACCAGCGCCGCCGCCCCGTTGTTGACCACGTGCACCGCCCCGGCCCGCGGCACCGCCGCCGCCAGCGACGCCAGCGCACCCCGTCCGCGCCGTGCCCGCCGCCCGGTGGCCAGATCCAGCTCGACATCGGTGTGTCCGCTGGCCGCGACGACCGCCTCGACCGCCGCCGCGGACAGCGGCGCCCGCCCCAGGTTGGTGTGCAGCACGACGCCGGTCGCGTTGAGGACCGTCCGCAGCCCGCCCGCGGTCTCCGGCAGCGCCGCCACCGCGGCCCCGGCGACGTCCGCCGCGTCCAGTTCGCCGTCCCGCACCCGCTGCTGGGCCGCCCGGACCGCCGCTTTCACCGGCTCCCGGCCGAGCCGGACGGCCGCGGCCACCAGGCGAGGATCTTCGAGCACGGCGTCGGTACGGGGTATCTGCCGCCGCGGATCCACAAGCTCTGCCTCTCGACCGTACTGCGATCTTCCACCCCGATCGTGCCACGCCCGCGAGCCGCTCCGGTGGATGCCGAGCCCGGCCGGCGGTCCTCCCGATCACCGCCCCGTTCCGCCGTATCGGTGCCACGCCCGTCGCCGCCGTGCCCTGTCTCGGTGCCGCGCCCATCGTCCGGCCGGCCCTCTCTCGGCGCCGCGGCTCTCCGCGATCGGCGCCCCGGCGCACCCTGGCTCGGGCGGCCGAGGGGGCCTAATCTGGCTCGATGGATGGTGTGCCGCTGATCGTGGAACCCGACCGGGACGAGCCCGGCTGCGCCGCCGTCCTGGTCGACGGCACGATCGCCGGCCGGCCGTATCGGTTCATCCTGGACACCGGTGCGGGGCGGACGTCCATCGTCGCCGATGCGGAGCTGGCCCGGCTGCCGCGGCGGGGCAGTCAGCAGTCGTCCGGCCTGGTCGGCACGAGCACCGCGGATCTCCTGATCCTGCCCGAGCTGACCGTCGGGCCGCTGTCCTGGACCGGCCTGGAGGTGAGCAGCACCGACACCGGTCATCCCGACCTGCGGAACCTGCTCGGCATGGACGCGATCGGCGCATACCCGGGCCGGTTCGACTTCGACCGCGGGAGCTGGCAGCCGGCACCGACCGGCACCCTGCCGACCCGCCGGCCGCTCGACCGCGGCGCCCGGGGTCACATTCTCGTGGATGTCGAGTGGCCCGGCGTCACCGCGCGGGCGTGCTGGGACAGCGGGGCCGGGATCACCGTTGTCGGCAAGACCTTCGTGGCCCGCCATCCCGAGCTGTTCCGCTCCGCCGGTACCTCGTCCGGCATCGACGCCACCGGCGCCACGGTCGAGGGGGCGGCATACTGGATGGCGGCGGCCCGGATCGGTGGCCGCATGTTCGCGCCGCATCGCGCCGTCGCCTATGACATGCCGGCGGGTCTGGACCGGGTCGATCTGGTCCTCGGCTATCCGGCGCTGCGGCAGGCCGTCTGGGTGTTCGACTTCCCGGCGCGCCGATGGTCCGTCGAGTGACAGCGCCGCGGGACGCCTGACCGCCGACTTCACCCTGCCGGCCGCCGGTCGCCGCCAGAAGACATCCCGGACCGCCGGGCAACACGGGCCGCCGGGCAACACGGGCCGCCAGGCAACACGGGCCGCCAGGCAACACGGGCCGCCAGGCAACACGGGCCGCCGGGCAACGCGGGCCGGCAGGTAAGGGCGCCGAGCGCGAGTTGCGCGGTGACGGCGGACAGCAGGGCCGCCCCGACGGCGATCTCGCGGGGGCTCTTCTTGGGCGAGCAGCACCCCGATGCAGGGGGACATGGCGGGGATGCCGACCCGTTTCAGGTACGGGTACGCGCCGCGACCGACGCGATGAGCGTGTCCGCGATGCGGCGCACCCGGTCGGTGTGCCGTTCGGTGGCGTGTGCGAAGGCCCAGCCGATCGCGGTCAGCACCGCGCAGATGCCGGCCAGGGCCAGCCAGTGTGTCGCAGTGGGCGCCCAACGGGCGGCCACGTGGGGGGTGAGCAGCGCAGCCGTCATCGCGGCGACCGGAAGATGGATGGCATAGAGGGAGTAGGACGAGTCCGCGTAATCGGACAGGCCGCCGAGCACCCGGCCGGGCACTCCGGTCCAGCCGACGTCCTCGACGAGCAGCGCCAGCAGCACGGTCGTCGCGGTGGCCAGCAGCAACACGTTCACGCTGCGGTAGCTGGCCTGCGCCAGCCACAGGCCGGCCGTCAGCCCGGCCGACGCGCCGGCCCGCGACCAGGCCAGCCAGTGTGCCGAGCGGGCCTGCAACCAGTTCCGGACCGGCTCGCGGTAGAGGGCGACGACCGCTCCCATCAACCACACCGGGAGATACTTGAGGACGGCCGGCCCGGCGAGGGCGCAGAGCCCGAGCAGCAGCACCAGGCTGAGCGCCCGTTTGCCGATGCCGCCGCGGCCACGCCAGGCATACAACGCGAGCGGCAGCACGGCGTAGAAGACCGCCTCATAGGCCAACGACCACAGCGAGGCGTTGGTGCCATAGGTGGGCACCGCCATCGTCTGGAGGAAGAACACGTTGCCCAGCGCGGTGCCGGCGGTCAGCCGTTCGGCGAGTCCATCGGCGGGAACCGTGTGGTGATAGGCCGGGTCGCCGAGGTAGATGGAGGTCCCGGAGAGCAGGGCGAGGCCCACCCGGTCCAGGATCGTGGTGAGGGCGACGGCCGGGATCAGCACGATCCACAGTCGGCTGAGCCGGGCGGTCGCGTAGGACGCCCACCGGAAGCGGTCGCGCCGGAACCCGGAGAAGACGCTGCCGCCCACCCAGTAACCGCTGAGCACGAAGAAGACCACGACAGCCGCGGGACCCATGTTCGTGACGGCGTACAGCAGCCGGGTGGACAGGCCGTCACCCGCGTCGGCCGCGTCGACGAACAGCAGCTGGCGCAGGTGGTAGACGACCACGAGAACCGCCGCGACGGCGCGGAGCGCGTTGAGCGCCCGGTTCGGCCCGGGCCGCGCCGGGGCACGGACCGGGTCGGGGGCCGTGACGGCTTGGGTCATCAGGTTTCCTCCGGGTAGGGACTCACGGCCGACGGCCGGAACTTCCCTTCCTCCGCGATGCCGGCTGTTCCCTCCATCGGCGGGGCGGCGGCCACCCTGAGAAAACCCCCGGGAGACAGGCTCCCGGGGGGGGTGGGGTCATAGCACCGGGCGGCTGGTCAGGGGACGACCACCGACTGCGGCATGGAGTTGTCGTCCGCGGTGTACGAGACGACGTGGTAGACCGCGTTGGCCGGGCCGTTGGCCTCGGTGAACTGCTCGGTGCGGGTGCCCGCGACCAGGCCGAGACGGTCGACCATGTGGGCGTCGCCGGCGACCGTGCCCTCGATCAGGTACCAGGGCTCCACCGACACCGCGTCGGCCGGCACGGAGAACGTGTAGTAACTGGTGATCCAGTTGGCGTAGGAGTCGATGGCGGTCTTGTTGTTGGTCGCCCATTTCTGGGTCGTGCCGTTCGCGAAGGTGATCTTCACGCCGGCGCGGACCTGCTTGCCGGCGGCCGCGGTGGACATCGCCCGGGCCGACAGGACCGAGGTGTAGACCTGACCGGGCGTCACGTTGATCTTGCGGCCGGAGAAGCTGACCTCACCCGTGCCGCTGGAGGTCAGCGTCATCGAGGCGGTGCCGCGCGAGCTGTTGCCGGCGACCCGGGCGAGCGTCGTGCGGGTGCCGGCGACCCAGCCGGCCGTGCCGGCGGACGCGTTCTCGAAGTTGGACTCGTCGGCGGTCATGATGTTGTTCGGGATGGAGACGCTGCCGATCGGCAGGTCACCGACGACGTTGCCGTCCCGGTAGATCCGGTAGCCCCGGATCGGGCGCCCGTCCAGCGGGTACGCCTCATCCCAGTTGAGGACCTTGCCGCCGGCCGACAGGTTGGTGACCGCCTCGGAGATCCTGGTCTGGTCGTGGTAAGCGGTGCCGATGACGTTGGTGACGGTGTTGACCTCGCCGGCCGGCCCCGTCAGGACGGTACCGGTCGGGCTGGTCGACGCGCGACGGGCGCCGAGGTCGATCCCGTACCACGTGGTCTTCTTGGCGGGGTAGTCCTCGATCGTGTTGCCGTAGACCTGGTCGCCGACACCGATCGACAGGCCGATGCCCGCGGTGTCGAAGTAGCCCGCGCCGCTGTCGTAGACGGTGGAGCCGCCCCAGCCGGCGTTGTGGATGACGTTGCCGGTGATGGTGTCGGCCGCGTTCTTGGCGCTGGCATACGAGCCGTTGACCATGATGCCGGACCGGCCCGTGTACTCGATCACGTTGTCGCGGACGACGTTGTTACCGCCCGGGCGCACGACATGGAACGCGTCCGTGGGCGCGCTCTTGTCGGTCCAGGAGCCGGGCTGTCCGAGGTTGGACGCGTTCGGGCCGTCCTTGTAGTCGTCGTAGGTGACGCTGATGCCGGTCTCGCCGGAGTAGCTGATCCGGTTGCCCGAGACGATCGAGTCACGCGGGTCGGTGATGTCCCTGTTCTCGCCGCTGTGCGCGTACAGGCTGTTGGATTTGAGGGCGATCTGCGCGCCCCACAGCACGTTGTCGGTGACGGTGGCCTGCTGGATGCCCTCGAAGTACATGTTGCCGTAGAGCGACGTGTCCTTACGCGCCGTGGCGATCGTGCCGTCCGAGCGGACGACATTGTTGCGCACGGTCGTACGGATGGCGTTGGTGAAGTCGAAGCTGTTGCCGCGGATCGTCTTGTCGAACTGGTTGTACTCGACGATCACGCCGTCGTTCCGGCTGCCGCCGCCGACGTTGTCCTCGTCGCCCGACTCGGCGCCGCCCCAGTTGTCGAACCGGTTGTCGACGATGCGCACATTCGTGACGCCGTTACCGACCCAGACCTTGAAGTACTCGAGGTTGGTGAACCGCACCTGGCGGACGGTCCAGTTGTCGCCGACCGAGACACCGCCGCCCGAGTTCGTCGAGGCGGCCTTGCCGTCCGCTCCGCGGAAGTCACAGAACTCGCCGGGGCGGCCCGGCATGTCCGACGGCACCGGCTGGCCGGCGCCCTCCCGGCAGTTGCCGTTGACGGTCAGGTCGGAGACCAGGTTGCTGGTGGCTCCGGCGATCTGGTGGTTGAAGTCCCAGCTGATGATGGACGCGTAGGTGAAGTTGACGTTGTTCGCGGTGATCATCGAGACCGTGGTCGCGGTGATGCCCCGGCCGCGCAGGTTGACGTTCGCCGGCAGTTTCAGGACCTTGCCGACGCGGTAGGTGCCCTCGCCGAGGAACACCGTGGCGGTCGTCGCCGGCGTCACGACGTTGTTGTCGGCGTCCAGCACGGCGGGGACCGTCCGGCTGGCCGCAAGCAGGAGGAGGTTGTTGAGCGTGGGGTAGTCGTCGTTGCCGCTCGGGGCCGGCGCGACGATGCAGGTGGGGTCGTTGCAGTCCGCGAGGGTCATCGGGGCGGGGGCGACGGTGGCGGCCAGCGAGTAGACCGGAGGGGTCGAACCGGCGGCGAACGCCACCTGGCTCCTGAAGGCCGGCACCGCGATCATCGGAAGCACCGCGGCGGCGACCATGCGCCGGGGTGAGCTTGGCGTTGCGACGCCGGTCACGACGGTTCGGACCGGATTGAGAGATGCCGGACATGCATGCCTTTCGATTGGCTGCGGTTGACCGGCAAGGACCTTCGGCAGTGGCTTGACCGGGTTGAGGAGAACCTGCCCCATCCAGGCCGGGCCGTGGGCCCCCTCGAAGACCAGCGGTTGCGAGGCGAAGTCGACGACGTGGAGACCGAAGTCGAGCATCCAGGTCAACTACCGGATCGTGATCGACCTCGTCGGGGTGCCTGCAACTTCGCTCGGCGGGCTGGTGGCGGAGGCGGACGGGAATCGAACCCGCCTGACCCGGAGTCCGGGTCACGTCGGTGTTGAAGACCGCGAGGAGCACCAGCAACCTGAACGCCTCCGGTGATCACGGTAGCCGATCGCCCGGTATGCCACAGTTCCAGGATGACTGTTCGGTTGACGCAGTACGCGCACGGTGGTGGCTGTGCCTGCAAGATCCCGCCCGGCGAGCTGGAGCAGATCGTGGCCGGGCTGACCGGTCCCGATCAGCAGGCGGGCGGCGACCTGCTGGTCGGTCTGGACGACGGTGACGACGCCGCGGTGGTGCGGATCGCGGCCGGGACCGCGGTGGTGGCGACGGCCGACTTCTTCACGCCGGTGGTCGACGACGCGTACGACTGGGGCCGGATCGCCGCGGCGAACGCGCTGTCCGACGTCTATGCGATGGGTGGCCGCCCGGTCGTGGCGGTGAATCTGCTGGGCTGGCCGCGGGACGTGCTGCCGCTGGAGCTGGTCACCGAGGTGCTGCGGGGCGGCCTGGACGTGGCCCGGCAGGCCGGCTGTCACGTGGCCGGCGGGCACAGCGTCGACGATCCGGAGCCGAAGTACGGCATGGCGGTGACCGGGGTCGCCGACCCGGACCGGCTGATGCGCAACGACGCGGGGCGGCCCGGCATCCCGCTGACGTTGACGAAGCCGCTCGGGGTGGGTGTGCTCAACTCCCGGCACAAGCAGACCGGTGAGGTCTTCCCGCAGGCGGTCGCCGCGATGACCACCCTGAATCGGGCGGCGTCGGAGGCGGCGCTGGCCGCCGGGGTGGTGTGCGCCACCGATGTGACCGGTTTCGGACTCCTCGGTCACCTGCACAAGCTGGCCCGGGCCAGCGGCGTGACCGCGCGGATCGACCCGGCGGCGGTCCCCTATCTGGACGGGGCGCGGGAGGCGCTGGCCGGCGGATTCGTCAGCGGCGGCACCCGGCGCAACCTGGACTGGGTGCGGCCGCACGCGGACACCGCGGGGGTCTCCGAGGACGAGTTGCTGCTGCTCGCCGACGCGCAGACCTCGGGCGGGCTGCTGGTCGCCGGCGAGCTGCCCGGTTGGCCGATCATCGGTGAGCTGCTGCCGCCCGAGGACGGGGTCACCGTGGTCGTCCGATGACATCCGGGGCCCTCCCGCGGAAGGGCCCCCGGATTCCCTACTTCACGATCAAGGGCTTGAATTGCGCCTGTACGTCGTTGGCGTCGACCTTGACATCCATGTGCCGCGGCGGGCCGAGGTCGACCCCGAGCGTGGTCATGTACTCGATCCGGTGCGGGCATGACGTACCGCTGAACTGCAGGGTCTTGCTGAAGATCTGCTTGCCGCTGCGCACCTCGTAACCCCGCACCGTGACCTTGACCTTGTGGAAGGTCACCCGGTGCTGGCCGGCCGAGCCGTAGTCGCAGCTGCGCACCGCCGCACCCTGCGAGTCGCCGCTGACGCAGAGGACCAGGTTGGCGACGGTCGGGTCGGTGGTCTTCCAGCCGCCCGGCAGCCGCTTCGCCTCGGTGTCGTTGCCGAAGACCATGGCCCGGTTGACACCTTTGCCGTACGCCTTGGCGGCGCTGTACTTGACCGGGGTGTCGCAGTAGTTCCCGGAGACGCTGTCGGTCGCGTCCTTGAACGCGTCGAACTCGATGGCCAGGTCCGCCTTGGCGATCCCCTCCTCGGCCTTCGGCTTGTTCACGTCGGTCGGGTACGTGTCGATCAGCTGCTGGTAGACGACCTTCGCCGACTCCCACTGCTGGCCGTTGAGGTAGGTGTCGCCGCAGCCGGCCAGGGCGGCCGGCTCGTGCTTGGCGACCACCTCGGCCGAGCGGTCCAGGGTGTTGTTCGTCTTCGGCCGCTTGGCCAGCCAGCTGGTGATCGTGGCGGTGCCGCACGCGTCCGACAGCGGCAGCTTGCCGAGGAACCCGTCGAGCACCGCGTCGGCCATCTTCTCGTGCCCCGGGAACCGGGTCAGCACCGTGTTGATCTGGTCGAATCCGGCGGTCAGGCCGGTGGCGCTCGGGGCGGTGAGCATCCCGGTCAGGGTTTCGTCGGCCTCGTTGAGCTGCCGGCACGCTTCGACCGTGTCGTCACCCTCGGCGGCCATCGGGCCGTCGGCGACGCGCAGACCGAACCACAGCTTGTCGAGTTTGCTGACCGCACCGCCGCAGTCACCGGCGGCTTTCGCGTCGTCGACCGCCGAGCCGATGGTGGCGGCCTGCACCCGGAGCCCGCCCAGGAGCAGCAGGACGACCGCCGCGGCGGCGATCCCGACGATCCGCTGGCGGGTGCGGGTGGCCGGTTCGACCGGACCGCGGGCCAGGAACCAGCCATGCACGATCATCGCGATCCACCAGAGGACGGCGACGATCTCGATCCATCCGGTGTGGACGGCCGGGACGATCCCGAGCAGCAGGATCAGGCTGGCCAGCAGGGTGAGTACGCCGAGGACGGTGCGGCGCATCAGGAAGTAGCCGAGGCTCAGGAACGAGGCGTTGCCCAGGGCGGCGGCCAGGCGGTCGGTTTTGGCCGGCTCGCGGGGCGGGGCCGGGGGACCGAGCAGGACGGCGGGCGGCTGCCAGCCACCGGGCTGCGGGACCGGCTGCTGCGGCCAGCCGGCCTGCGGCGGGACCGGCTGCTGCGGCCAACCCTGTGGCGGGACCGGCTGCTGCGGCCAACCCTGTAGCGGGACCGGCTGCTGCGGCCAGCCGGGCTGGGGCGGGGCGGGGGGCTGCCAGCCGCCCTGTTGCGGGGCGGGCCAACCGGGGCCGCCCTGCTGCGGGGCGGGCCAGCCGGGCTGCTGCGGCGTGGGTGCGGCGGCCATGGCGGCAGCGGTGGCGGGGTCGGCCGGGGGCTCCGGGAGCGCGGTGGTCGGCTCGGCGGCCGCCCGCTCATCCGTCGGCTCAGCGGCCGTCGGCTCAGCGGCCGTCGGCTCGTCCGCCGGCTCAGCGGCCGTCGGCTCAGCGGCCGTCGGCTCAGCGGCCGTCGGCTCGTCCGCCGGCTCGGCGGCCTCCTCGTGCTCCGGCTCGCTCTCCGGCTCGGCTTCCCGCTTGTCTTCCGGGGCCTCGGGAGTCGCCGTGGCTTCCGGCTGAGCTGCCTCCGGCGTCGGCTCGACGGTTTCCGGCCGCTCGATTTCCGGTTTATCGGTATCCGGCTGTTCCGGGACTTTTTCTGACGGTTTATCTGGCTGAGTCAACTGCTTTTCCCCGAGGCGAAGTGAGTCAAAAGAGATCGGAGCAAGTGAATGTCACATTCCGAGACGGCAGCACCGTCGTCGCAATGATCGCTGGATTTCAGCCGGAAAAAACCGCGCAGTCAAGTCCATTACCTCCCCGCGGGCCGACAGGTCATTCATCGACCAGGACCGCAGCGTACCCGACCCCTACCAGCAGGTTTCCGCCGGTCTTGGGAAGGGATGAATGCCGCCTACGCGGCTTCTCCGGAACGGCGGACAAGGCGCTCACGTTGCGGCACAACGGTGTACTTCGGATCCTTCGCCGACGCGACGCCGCCCTCGAAAATCCCGAACCGGGTGGCAACCGAGGCGGCCAGCAGCGACAACCCGGACAGCGCGGAAACCACCCGGCTGCGACGGCCGAGCACCGCACCCACCGCGCCGGCCGCGGTCAGCACCCGGCCGGCCCGCAGCAGGCGACCGGGTCGTCCCACGGCGTACGGCTCGCTCAGAATGCCTTTGGCGGTCCCGATCCGGTGCGCGCCGTACAGTTCGAGCGCCGCGCCGAGTGCCGCCATCCGGCGGGCCGGCCCGGCCTGCTCGGTGGGCGCGGCGATCAGGCCGACACCGGCGCCGCTGGCCAGCGCGCTGCCCGCGAAGATCACCGGGAGTTCCGGGTACGCGGCATGCCAGCTCGGCGTCGCGGTGTCGGCGAGCAGCACGGCGGTGTACGTCGCGAGCGCCGGCGCCACGGCCGCCGCACCGTATTGTCCTGCGGTGCCCAGCTGCCGCAGCCCGGGCACGCGGGGCGCGACCTCGGCGGCCGCGGCGACCCCGGCCGCCGCGCCGAACGCGCTCAGGATCCAGGTGCCCATCGACATCGGTGAGGTGGGTTTGGCGACGCGCAGCATGTGGTGGAAGCGTTCCGGCCGGCCCAGATCGTTGACCAGAAAATACGTGCTGGCGACCAGGGCGCCGAGCGCGGTCGCCCGGCCGGCGCGGCGCAGGGCGGGGCGGCCGGTGGCGTCGCCGCCGGCGGCCAGCATCGCCGATCCGGCGGCGAGCCCGCCGGTGAACAGGTAGGCCGCGATGTCGTGCCGCCACACCGCCGGCCGCACGATCGGTCGGCCGTAGTAGGACCGGAACTCGGCCTTCGGCACCATCGGCCGGTCGCCTCCACGGCTCACGGGCGTCCCCCCAGGAATGACACGACGACGGCGGCGGCCATCGCGAGACCGGCGAGTCCCGCGCGTTTCCACATTTTCGGCAGGTCGCGGGTGGGCACGATCGGGTCCGGTGGCAGACCGTACACCTCGGGCTCGTCGAGAAGCAGGAAGAAGGCCCCGTCCCCGCCGACCCCGTCGTCCGGATCGTGCCCGTAGAGCCGGGCCTCGGCGACTCCCTGCTCGTGCAGTGTCGCCACCCGCTGGCGGGCCCGGCCGCGCAGTTCCTCCAGCTCACCGTACTGAATGGACTCGGTCGGGCACGCCTTGGCACAGGCCGGGGTCAGCCCGTCACCGATCCGGTCGTAACACATCGTGCACTTCCACGCGCGGCCGTCGTCGTGGCGCTGGTCGATCACCCCGTACGGGCAGGCCGGAACGCAGTAGCCGCACCCGTTGCAGATGTCCTCCTGGACCACCACGGTGCCGAATTCGGTGCGGAACAGCGAGCCGGTCGGGCACACGTCCAGACAGCCGGCGTGGGTGCAGTGCTTGCACACGTTGGACATCATCAGCCAGCGGAAATCGGTGCGCGGCGCATCCATGGTCCGGCCCGGCAGATCCCGGCTCGGCATGCCCAGGAATTGCGGGCCGGCCGCCTCGGCGAAGACGTCGACATTCCGGTGGTCGACCGGCTGCTCGACGAAGGCCACGTGCCGCCACGAGTTCGCGCTCAGCCCGCCGGTGTTGTCGTAGGAGTGCCCGAGCAGGTTGAACCCGTCGTCCGGAACCCCGTTCCACTCCTTGCAGGCCACCTCGCACGCCTTGCAGCCGATGCACACGCTGGTGTCGGTGAAGAACCCCATCCGCGGCGGCGCGTCCGGATAGCCGGCGTCCGGCGCCGGGTCGAGCGGCCCGTAGAGGCTGTTGCCCGCCACCTCAGTGACCCTCCGTTCGCAGCCCGGCCCGCTTGCGGTAGTCGGCGACGTAGTCCAGCAGTTCCCGCCCGACGGGCCGGCGGCCGGGCTGGATGTCACAGGTGCCGACCTTGCTCTCCTGGATCAGCACGTTCGGGTCCAGCACGATGCCGATCAGGTCGTTCGCCGAGTCGCCGGTGACCAGGCCGGAGCCGCCCCAGTGGTACGGCATCCAGATCTGGTGCAGCACCCGGCCGTCCACCCGCAGCGGCCGGATCCGGTCGGTGACCAGCACCCGGGCCTCGATCGCGGCGCGTGCCGTGACGATGTGCGCCCAGCCCAGGTGGTCCAGCCCACGCTCGGCGGCGAGCTGCGGGGAGACCTCGACGAACATCTCCGGTTGCAGCTCGGACAGGTAGGCCAGCTGGCGGCTCATCCCACCGGCGGTGTGGTGCTCGGTCAGGCGGCTGGTGCTGAAAACGTACGGGAAGGTCTCGGAAACGGGATTGAGCTGATTGTCCGGCCGATCGTACGTTTTCCGGGTCGGGTTGGCCTGCTGGGCGTAGAGCGGATTGTGGACCGTCGACTCGGCCGGCTCGTAATGCGTGGGCATCGGGCCGTCGATCAGGCCGCTCGGCGCATACAGCCAGCCTTTGCCGTCGCCCTGCATGATGAAGGCGTCGTCGCCGGCGATCGCCGCGACGCCGGTGGCACCCTCCGGCGGGCGGTAGTCGGGCGCCTTCGTCTTCTCGAAGTCGGGCACGTCGTAACCGGTCCACTCGCCGGCCTCGGCATCCCACCAGACGTATTTCTTGCGTTCCGACCACGGTTTGCCGTCCGGGTCGGCGGAGGCCCGGTTGTAGAGCGTGCGCCGGTCCATCGGCCACGCCCAGCCCCACTCGGCGGCCACCCAGTCCTGCTCTTTCCGGGATTTGCGGCGGGCGGCCTGGTTCACCCCGTCCTTGAACACGCCGGAATAGATCCAGCAGCCACAGGCGGTGGAACCGTCGGCCTTGAGCGCCGAGAAACCGGGCAGCGGCTCGCCGGTCGCGACGTCGAAACCGTTGATCTCCTTGAGCACGCCCTCGCCGTCGTCCGGGTCGTAATCCCAGGCGAGATTGAGGATGCCCTGGTCGCGGGGCAGTGTCGAGCCGGCCAGTCGCTCCCGGACGAGCCGGCCGAGGTGGTAGAAGAACCACAGCTCGGAGCGGCAGTCGCCCGGCGGGTCGAGGGCCTTCTCCCGCCACTGCAGGAGGCGCTGGGTCTGGGTGAAGGTGCCCTCCTTCTCGGCGTGCGAGGCGGCCGGCAGGAAGAAGACCTCGGTTTTGCATTCACCGGGGACGATCTCGCCGGTGGCCACCTCGGGCCCGTCCTTCCAGAAGGTGGCCGACTCGATCATGAACAGGTCGCGGACCACCAGCCAGTCGAGATTGGCCATGCCGAGGCGCTGCGCCCTGCCGTGCGCGGAGCCGACCGCGGGGTTCTGCCCGAGCAGGAAATATCCCTTGATCTTGCCGTCGATCATGTCGAGGACCTGCTGGTAGGTGCCGTGGTCGCCGGTGAGACGGGGCAGCCAGTCGTACCCCCAATCGTTCTCGGCCGTGGCGGCGTCGCCCCAATAGGCCTTGAGCAGACTGACCGCATAGGCCTCCGCGTCCGCCCAGAAACCCTTCTGCTCCGGGTGACGGATGGCGTCCACCCATTGCCGGAACGTCTCGTGCTGCTGGTGGTGCGGCATCGGCAGATAACCGGGCAGCAGGTTGAACAGCGTCGGGATGTCGGTCGATCCCTGAATGCTGGCGTGCCCGCGCAGCGCCATCACCCCGCCGCCGGGCCGGCCCATGTTGCCCAGCAGCAACTGGATGATCGCGCCGGTGCGGATGTACTGCACGCCGACGCTGTGCTGGGTCCAGCCGACCGAATAGACCAGCGCGGTGGTGCGTTCCCGGCCGGAATTCGCCGTCCACGCCTCGCAGACCTCGCGGAACTGCTCCGGCGACACGCCGCAGACCCGCTCGACCACCTCAGGGGTGTAGCGGGCGTAATGACGCTTCAGAATCTGATAGACGCACCGCGGATGCTGCAGCGTCGGATCGCGGGGCACGTCGGCCGGGATCGGCGGGCCGTGCGATTCCTGCTCCAGACCGGACGCCGTCTCCCGATCGGTGTGCGACTCGCCGTGGTCCTGCACCGAGTCGTCGTCCTGCTGGCCCTCATAGGCCCAGCTGCCCTGGTGATAGGCCTTGGTCTCCGGGTCGAAACCGGAGAACAGACCATCCAGATCCTCGGTGTCGCGGAAATCCTCGCTCACGATCATGGACGCGTTGGTGTACGCGACGACGTACTCCCGGAAGTCCTTCTCGTTGCTCAGGATGTAGTTGATGACGCCGCCCAGGAAGGCGATGTCCGCCCCGGCCCGCACCGGCACATAGGTGTGCGCCAGCGCGCTGGTCCGGGTGAAGCGCGGGTCGATGTGAATGACCTTGGCGCCGCGGTTCTTCGCCTCCACCACGTACTGGAATCCCACCGGGTGGGCCTCCGCCATGTTGGAACCCTGGATGACGATGCAGTCGGCGTTGGCCAGATCCTGAAGGAATCCGGTGGCCCCGCCACGGCCGAAGCTGGTTCCCAGACCGGGAACGGTGGCGGAGTGTCAAATACGCGCCTGATTCTCGATCTGCAATGCGCCCATCGCGGTGAACAGTTTCTTGATCAGGTAGTTCTCTTCGTTGTCGAGGGTCGCGCCGCCGAGGCTGGAAAAGCCCAGCGTCCGGTGCAGCGGGCGGCCCTCGTCGTCGGTGTCCTCCCAGGTGTCCTCGCGCGCCTTGAGCAGCCGGTCCGCGATCATGTCCATCGCGGTGTCGAGGTCGAGCTCCTCCCAGTCCGTGCCGAACGGCCGGCGGTAGAGCACCTTCTGCTGGCGGCGGTCGCTGGTGACCAGGCTCTTGCTGGCCGAGCCCTTCGGACAGAGGCGGCCCTGGGAGATCGGGCTGTCCGGGTCGCCCTCGATCTGGGTGACCGCGCCGTCCTTGACGTAGATCCGCTGACCGCAGCCGACCGCGCAATACGGACAGACGGAGCGGGCCATCGAGTCGGCGGTCTCGGTGCGCGCGGTGAGACTCTTCGAGCGCGGGCTCTGGACGGCGGCGCCGCGACCCAGCGGGTCGGTGCCGGTGAGCTGCCGGTAGACCGGCCAGCCCTCGATCCAGGTGCGAACGCCCATGAGCAAGACCCTAGCCCGGTTCACGGTCAACCGCACGGCTTGCGGATGGTGCCAGATATGTGACAGCGGCGTCCGCTGTCGATTCGCCTCACTAGGATCGTCCCGTCCGGGTGCGGACGGGAGGTATGCATGGGTTCGGCGCACGACGAGGACGAGCGGGGGCAGTACCCGGGGCCGTGGGACACGCCGCCGCGCAGAAATGCGGGAGCTCCGCCGCCGTCGACTTCGCCTTCGCGTTCGCCTTCGCCTGAGCCGGATCCGCCGCCCGTGCCCGATCCTCCGCGGCGATCCAGTCCCTGGGCCTCGCCCGCGCCCCCGCGGAAACCGCCCACCGTCACGCCCCCGCCGCCCGACCCGCAGATCTTCGTGCCGCCGCCGGCCACCACTCCGGTTCCCACCCGGTCCGTTCCGGCCGCCCCGCCGCCCGCTTTCGCCCCGCCGACCTTCATTCCACCGGCCCGTGTCGAGCCGCCGCGCATCGGGCCGGAGCCGCGCCATCCGACCCCTCTGCAGGCGCCACCCCGCGCTCCCGAACCGGTCGCTCCCGCGCCCTTCGTGCCGCACCAGCGCACCGCTGCGCCGGCGCACCTGCCGGCCCCTCCCCCGCCGGTCGCACCCGCCGTTGCGGCGCCCTCCCGGCCCCCGTCCCGCTTGCACTCCCTGCTGATCTTCCTGGCCCTGCTGATCGCCGCGACCGCCGCCGGCGGACTCCTTTTCCTGCGCAAGGAACCGGACCGCGCCCCCGACCCGAAACTGGCCGCCACGCAGGCCGCCACCGCGCTGCGCGAGCAGGACGCCGCCGCCCTGAAAGTGAGCTTCTTCGACCAGTCCGGGCTCGATGTCACCGGCGATCTGACGATCGCCAGAGGCGGTGCCACCGCCGGCACGCTGACCGATTCCGGCGGCGGCAGGGCCGACTATCTCGCCTCCGGCTCGGAGGCCGCGGTCCGCGGCGACCAGGATTGGTGGGCACGTCGCGATCCGGCCCGGATCGGCGTTCTGAAAGACGCTTGGGTACGCCCTGAGCACTACGCGTTTCCTCTCGACGGGGCCGGGCTGGACCCGGGAGCGCTGGCCGGGCTGGTCGACTGGGTGCGCGCCGCCGGCGCGTCAGCCCCGGACGCCGACTCGGTGGCCGGCAAACCGGCCGTCGGACTGCGCCGCGACGGCTGGACCGTGCTGTTCAGCCGGTCCAGGCCGTACCGCCTGCTGTGGTTCGGCGGACCGCTGCAGAACGGCACGCCGCTCGCCCCGACCATCAACGGATCGCCGAGCGCGCCCACCCCGCCCTACGTGAGCGTGCTGGTCGACCCGAAAGCCCCGGCCGTTCCGCAGGTCACCGTCCCGGACGCCCGGGAGGAGCAGAAGACGCCGGCCCGGCTGCCCGCCTTCGACGTGACGGTGAACGCGGCGACCTGCCGCACGGTCACCTGCTCGTGGACGGTGACCGCCACCAATGTCGGAAAGGTCGCCTGCGACGCCTCGGTGATCGCCTCGGTCACCCCGGGCATGCCGGAGACCCGGGTGGCGGCACTCGGCACGGTGCCGCCCGGCGCGAGCCGGACGACCGCCCGGATGACGTTCCCGAACCCGGCGCCGACCAACCGGAACGTGTCCGCCGACTACCGGGCACAGGCGTACTGCCCGGAGATCTACGGGCCGAACCTGAAACTGATGCGCCGGCTGCAGGAGAGGGGGCTGGTGCCCGGGCGGTCACCGACGCTGAGCCGGCTCGACCCCAGCCAGATGCCGGCCATGCTGTTCACCCTCGACGCGATGGCCGGCGCCGGGAGATTCGACGCCGACCGGGCCACCGAGGAGATGGAGAAGGCGATCACCGCGGGCGCGCTGCCGGAGATCGGGGAACTGGTGCAGTCGCGGCGACTGGCGAACCCGGAGGTTCTCTACGGCAAACTGGCGAACCTCATCTTCGAATACGACACGGCGGCGCCCGGCACGCCGGTCAGAGAGAAGACCGGATATCGTCGCGAACTGCAGATCGCGGCGGGGATCCTGCGCCAGGACCGGGACGCGACGGTGACCCTGGACGGGGGCGGCATCGACATCGTCGTCCGGACGGCGGGGTCCCCGACGTACGCCATCCAGGCGAAGTCGGTGAGCAGCGAGTCGATCGCGGAGAACCTGCGCCGCGCCGCCGAGGACCTGCGCGCCCACGCGCCGGCCGGCGCGTCGAAGGTCGCGCTGCTCTATGTGGAGGCCCCGGCCGGCTACGCCCACGCCGCCGGCCGCGACCGCTTCGAACGGGAGTTCACCGCGGTGAACGCCGACACGTGCGCCGCCGGGCTCGACCGGATCGAAATCGTCAACCAGGGTGGTGACCAGCGCTTTCCCGGCTGCACCCGATAGTTATCCACAGGCCGCGCATTGCCTGTCGCGGCGCGGTCACCGATCGCCTACCTTGAGTTCCGGCCGGCCAGCCAGATCCTCTCCGCTGTTTCACGACGACGAAGGAACTCGCATGGCTTCGAACACGGAACCCCTGCTGGACCCCGACGCGGCGCTCGATCAGGTGCGCGCCTGGCAGGGCGAGATCGACCGGATGCTCGCCCGCACCAGGACGATGAGCCTCCGGATGCGCGAGCTGCGGGTCACCGCGAGCGACCCCCGCCACCTGGTCGAGGTCACCATCAACTCGTCCGGTGCGCTGCTCGACATCCGCTTCGGCCCGCGCCTGCCGCAGTACGACCCCGTCCACGTGGCGCGCATCGTGATGGCGACCGTGCAGACCGCGCGGCGGCAGGCGCTCCGGCTCACCCGGGAAATCATCGACGAGACCGTCGGACCCGACTCGACCGCCGCCCGCGAGATGATCATCAGCACGGCGGAGAGCCTGGGCGAGCCGGCATGACCGCCGGGCCGGACGGCCTGCTCGTCGACGCCGGCCAGCTGCGCCGGCACGCCGCGAATCTGCGGGCGCTGCACGACCGGTTCGCCGCCGTGCGCGCCGCGAGTGGGTTCATCACCCACGATCCGCACGCGTACGGGCTGCTGTGCAGCTGGCTGCCGGCGCTGCTCGCGGCCCGCCACCGGCGCCAGGACGAGCTGGTGGCGTACGTCGCGGAGAACCTCGACATCCTCGCCGGGCACCTGCACGCGGCAGCCACCGACTACGAGGCCAGCGACGACCGGTCGGCCGCGACGATCCGTACCGCCGGCCGCTTGATCTGACCCTCTCCGCCAGTCCCCACCCTCTGTCGCGCCCGATTCTTGTCACGCTCCTTTCTTCTCGGATGCCGGGTGATCTACCGTGACCAGCCCCTCCCTCGTCGCCGTGGCGGACTCCGGCGGCGATGCCGCCCTCGACGCCACCATGGTCGGCGACCTCGACGGACTCATCGCCACCATCCGCGGTGGCGACTGGATCGACACGCTCCTGGCCGGCGCCACCACCGGAGTCGACGTGGCGTCCACCGCGATCGACCCGTGCGGCGCCCTGCTCGCCAACGGCCTCGGCTGGGCGATGGAATACTTCCAGCCCCTGCGCCACATGCTGGACATGCTCACCGGCGCGCCCGGCCGGGTCGCCGCCCACGCCGCCACCTGGCAGCACATCGCCGCCGACCTGGACGGCACCGCGGCCGACCTGAAGCGGTCCCTGCACGGCGACCTGCCCGACTGGCAGGGCGCCGCGGCCGGGGCGTACGCCGCGATGATGTCCCACAATGTCGCCGCACTCTCCACGCTGAGCGGGACGGCGGCCGCGATGTCCGCCGCGACCGAGGCCGCCGGAAACCTGGTGGCCTTCACCCGGGACCTGGTGCGCGGGCTGATCGCCGACCTGGTGTCACGGTTGGCGGTGTGGGCGGCCGAAGCCCTCGCGGTGGTGACCATTCCGGTGGTGGCGACGCAGATCGTGGCCGCGGTGGCGACATGGGCGGCGCGGATCGTGGGGTACACGACGGCGTTGACGACCAGCCTGACCAACCTGTCGCATCTGATCGACGGCTGAGCGGGATGCCTCACCCGAAGGACCACGACGGCCCGGGGCCCGGCCACCGCCCGCACCACCAGGGGACCGGGTCCGCCCGCAGCATCGGCGGCGGCCACGCGGACGCCACCCGGATCGCCGGTCTGGGGCGCACGCACGGGCCGGTCCCGCCCTTCACCGCCGGGCCGCCGCTGACCCGCCCTTCACGGACGCCCGACCCTGGTCTGCGCCCCACCGGCAACCGCACCGGCGCGCATCCGTTCCGCCCGGAGGATCTGGGGCGGCGCCGCGAGGACGAGGCCGCCGCCACCCTGGCGCGGAACGGTTACCAGGTCGAACAGAACCCGCCTACCAGAGCGAACGGAAGGAATCCCGACTACCGCGTCGAGGGTGAATACGTCGATTGTTACGCCCCGAAGAGCGACAATCCCGAAAAGGTCCGCAACAGCCTCAGCAAGAAATTGCGTGACGGACAGGCCAAGCGCTTCGTCCTCAAGATGGAGGACACGTCGTGCTCGCTGGAGGAGATAGCCGCGGTGTTGCGCCGGAAGCCGATCCGCGGCCTGGAGGAGATAATCGTGGTGAGGGACGACAAGATCATGCCCTTCTACCCCTTTGGTGAGTGACCGGCGATGGCTACCGAATACATCGTGCAGAGCGACGCCGACGTCCGTTCCGACGAACTGACCGGGTTCTTCGAGTCGACACTCGGCGAGCTCGCCACGGACCGGACGATCGTCCTTCCCGGCCTGTTCGTGACGCCGGACCGGCCGCCGGAGGACGAGCGCGACGAGACAACGCGCCGCCTGGGTTTCGATCACCGGGTGACCGCCACGTTCCGGTTCCACAATCTGGCCGATCCGCAGACCCGTGATCACAATGTCGCCGTCATGGTCGGCGCTGTCCTGGCGTTCTACGACCGTTTCGGGGGAAGCGGCGCGCTGTTCTACAACGACGACGTGCTGACCGTCCAATGGACGCCGCGGGAGATCGTCGTCAACCGGGACTGGACGGAGTTCTTCGAGATCGATGCGGTCGTCGCGGTGATCGGTGACCGCCCGGTCCGCCACCTGGGGCAGCCCCTGCTGTGACCTCTACCGCAGCTCGCGCTCCCGGCCGGGCCGGGGGTACTGCCGGAGATGCTGTCCTGCGGGCCGGTCCGTATCCTTGTTCCTCATGGACGAAGACCTCGCGAACAGCACCGACGGAGGCTTCGCCGGCCTGGGACTGCGCCCCGAGCTGCTGCGTGCGCTCACCGACCTCGGCTATGAGGAGCCCACCCCGATTCAGCGGGAGGCGATCACCCCGCTGGTCGCCGGCCACGACCTGGTCGGCCAGGCCGCGACCGGTACCGGCAAGACCGCCGCTTTCGCTCTGCCGCTGCTGCAGAGCCTCACCCCCGGTTCGGCCGACACTCCCACCGCGCTGGTCCTGGTCCCCACCCGGGAGCTGGCCGAGCAGGTCTCCCAGGCGGTGCACCGGTACGGCCGTGATCTGAACGTGCGGGTGCTGCCGGTCTACGGCGGCCAGCCGATCAGCCGCCAGCTGCAGGTGTTGCGCCGCGGCGTCGACGTGGTCGTCGGCACCCCGGGCCGCGTCCTCGACCACATCGAGCGGGAGACGCTGCGGCTCGACGCGATCCGCACCGTCGTCCTGGACGAGGCCGACGAGATGCTCGACATGGGTTTCGCCGAGGACATCGAGGCCATTCTGGCCGAGACCCCGGCGGAGCGGCAGACCGTCCTGTTCTCCGCCACGATGCCGCCGCGCATCGACGCCATCGCCCGCCGGCACCTGCGTGACCCGCTGCGCATCCGGATGGGCCGCGACACCGCGGCCGCCGACGCGCTGCCCTCGGTCCGCCAGAGCACGTACATGGTCGCCCGCCCGCACAAGGCCGCCGCCCTGGGCCGCATTCTGGACGTCGAGATGCCGGGCGCCGCCATCGTCTTCTGCCGCACCCGCGAGGAGGTGGAGGAGGTCACCGAGTCGCTGAACGGCCGGGGCTACCGCGCGGAAGCCCTGCACGGCGGCCTCAGCCAGGATCAGCGTGACCGGGTGATGAGCCGCCTGCGGGCCGGCACCACCGAGCTGCTGGTCGCCACCGACGTCGCCGCCCGGGGCTTGGACGTCGACCTGCTCACCCACGTCATCAACTTCACGGTGCCGTCGGCCCCCGAGGCGTACGTCCACCGCATCGGCCGCGTCGGCCGGGCCGGCCGCACCGGCGCCGCCATCACCCTGGCCGAGCCGCGCGAGCAGCGCCTCCTGAAAGCCATCGAGCGTCTGACGGGCCAGCGCATCGTCGTCGAGAAGCTCCCCTCGGTGACGGACCTGCGGGCCCGCCGCCTGGAACTGGTCCGCTCCACCGTCCAGGAGGCCATGGACGCCGACGACCTGGACCGTTTCCGCTCGGTTCTGGCCTCGCTCACCGCGGACGCCGACCTGGAGACGGTCGCCCTGGCCGGCCTCAGACTGCTCCACGAGGCCAACGGCGGCGACGTCGACGAGCCGGAGATCCCGTCGCTGTCCCCGGGCCGCGATCCGGACCGCCGCCCCCGCGACACGGACCGCTCCCGCGACTCCGACCGCCACCCCCGCGACGACCGCTACACCGACCGCCGTTCCGCCCGCAACCGCGGCTCCTTCACCCAGATCTTCGTCGGCCTCGGCCGCCGGGCCGGCCTACGCCCCCAGGACCTGGTCGGCGCCATCGCCGGCGAGGCCGGCCTCCCGGCCCGCGACGTCGGCTCCATCCAGATCACCGACCGTTTCGCCCTGGTCGAGGTCCCCGAAACCGACGCCGACCGCGTCATCCGAGCCCTCTCCCACAGCACCATCCGAGGCCGCCGCCCGACCGTCCGCCGAGACCGCCCCCACCGCTGACCTACCTACCCGGCGACCTTCCTCTTCCACCCTTGTCGCTCGATAGCGCCCCAACAGGTGTCGCGCGACAAGGGTGCAAAGAGGTGATGGCGCCAGGGAGTAGCGGATGAGCTTCGCTCTCCGGGAGCCGCAGGTCAGTCGCGAGATCGCAGCACGGCCCGGCGATATCACCCACCGTTGAGCCAAACGATCAGGAACGGTGGCCCGGATCCGCTCCAAGTCTCTGCTCATCACCACGGTCCACAGCTGCTCCGCACCGCAGCGGCCGACAAGGCGAGCCATCGCCGAATAGACCAGCAACACCACCCGCCTGTCCCCGGTCCGCCGTAGATCAGCGGTCAACTCCCTTCGGCCGGGGCCGGCGCGCAGGGCATGTACACCACTGGTGAAACGCCGTCGCGTCACGCATCTCCGCCTCCCGTCAACAGCGCCGGATCAGCCAGCACGCCCGACACGGGACTCGGTTCGACCCGTGACAACGCAACGACGCCGGTAGTCACCGGGCTCCAGCCTCTGTTGAAGGACCACATGGCCCTCCGCCGCGGCGAATCTTCCCAGGTCATCCACCCGGAACGAGCCGAGTTGGCACCACCAGGGCTGCCTTCTCCGCTCCGCCGCCGAGGCCTCTTGCAAGTACGGCGTGACCAACCCGCCGAGTTACCCATCAGCTTTGCCATTCACCTTGATCAGAACAGAAGTCCGGATTGGCATTCCACCACGTAGCAGGGCAGCCCCGACCGGCCGATTCCGATGGGTGCGCCCAGGTGGGCGCGCCTGGCAGGTGGAACCATCCGTATCCCGCCGCGCGGCCAGCTCCGATAACGCCTCGTTGCGGTGGTGACAGTGGTGCTCTACACCCCAGAGCGACGCACTGACGGGCTGCCCGACATCGCCATCCGGAACAGTGCTGATCATTGCTGATCTTCAAGGAACCGAACTAGCGGCCGATGCAACACGATTGCTCAACCAACGCGACGAACCTCAACGCCAATCAGGCTTGCCGAACAGCTTCCCTACAACGCCTGACCATAGTCACAAGACCACCTGCGGAAAGACAAGTTGGCGTAAGTCCACTAGTAAAAACAATAAAGTCCGACCATGATACGGGGCAGGACGATCGACAGCACCGGATTCAACAAGACATCAGGCTCCCCGAGGGAAAGCTTCAGGCCCCGGCTGCAACAGTTCATGTCGCAGCCCGACCGGGAACATTCATTCAGCTCAGAGAACGGTCGATCAGCGACGTCTTTCCCGGTTGCCGACGCGGCGACAGAAAAGGCGGGCAAACAATGACTGCCGGTGGCGCATGGGCACCGCTGGAAGTATATCGGACCGCTGACGATCTGGTGCGACGCCGCAATAAGCTGATCAAGGAAGTCGAGGATTGCTACAAGAGAGCCCACCCGAACGGCTCGGGCCCCTCGAGAAGCGAAGTCCAGTCCTGGCGCGAGAGCCTCTACGAAGTCGCCACCACCCTTGTCGATTCGGGCCTGGGGCAGGTCTGGATGTTCATCGAGTACCGCGTCGCCCCGGACATGAATCCCATCGATGTTGTTCTTGCCGGAAGTCACCCGGTGGACGGCCTGAGCTATGCCGCCCTGGAATTGAAACAATGGGGTTCCGTCGAACGACCCACTCTGTCACATCCGGCCGGCCTCTGCGCCTCCTGCAAGGCGGCCGGAAATACTGCGCTTTGTGAGCGGTGCGCCGTCGAGTGCGTCTACGCCCCTTTTTACAGTAAACACAAAAAGCATCCCGCGATTCAGGTGCGCGACAATCTGATCGCACTGAAAAAGTATCACAGCATGTTCGACGATCGCTACGTCAACCTTGTCGGAGCGGCCTACCTGCACAACCTCAAGGACGAACAACACCAATGGATAAGTAACGTCGCCCCGTGCGGCGACATCCCGACCTTCACAGCCCGGCAACCCGACTCCCTCCGAGAGTTCCTTACCAGAAACTTCGGATCCGGAGCCGGCACCAGGGCCGCGCAATCACTGCTTGAACGCCGCCGCACGAATCTTCCGATCACCAGCGAGCTGGGCGCCGTGGTGGACGGGCACACGCGGTTCAGCCTGATCGAGAATCAACTGCACGCCGTAACGAGCGTGATGGACTCGCTGCGCGCGACGACATCGTCCGGCGCAAAGAAGGTGTTTGTCGTAAGCGGTCGCGCAGGGACCGGGAAATCACTGATCGCGCTCACTCTGCTCGGAAAGGCGATCGAGAACCAGTACAAGGTTCGCTACGTCTCCGGAGGAATCGCGTCACGCGAGACTTTCAAACGCGCCTCAATCGGCCACCGCCCGGCTTTCACCACCTTGAACAATGTCGCCGACAACATTGGCGTGAACGAGCAGGATCTGATCCTTTGCGATGAGGCGCACCGGCTTACCAGGCAACCGATGAGAGGGTCCTACTCGGTACGCCCCGGCGAAACGTCTGTCGCCGTGGTCGTCACACGCGCCAAGGTGCCCGTCTTCTTCATCGACGGTGACCAGCGCCTGTTCGCTGACGAAGTCTGGAGCCCGGAAGCCCTCAAACGAGAAATCCAGCGCTTGGGTGCCGAAGTCGTACCGATCGCCTTGGACAGGCCGTTGCGCGCGGTGGGCAGCGCGACGTACGACACGTGGATCCAACGGCTCTTGACCGGTGATCCCGTCCCATGGAACGCCGACGCTGACTCTGACCCCGAGCCCTTCGAACTTTATTACGCCACCAGCGCAGCGCGGATGGAGTCCTTTCTGCATAGCAAGGAAGCCTCGGGTGCCAGTGCCAGGATCAGCGCCGGCATGTGTTGGAACTGGACCGACGACACCGGAACGTTCCCGGATGTCGCCCCTGACGCCGGCTGGGCCCGCCCCTGGAACGCAGGCGACAACCACAAGACACCCGGCGTGCCGAAACGGCGATTCTGGGCGACCGAGCCTGGGGGCTTCGGGCAGATCGGGTGTGTACACACCGCGCAAGGTCTGGAGTACGAGTGGGGCGGAGTGATCATGGGACCGGACCTGACCACCGACGGCCGCAGGTGGCGGGTCCACCGCGAGCATGTGCTCAGCAAGGCGAACAGAATCGGTGACGACGAGGAGCTGCTACGGGCGATCTGCAACGCCTACGGCGTCCTCATGACTCGTTCGATCCGCGGCACCGTGCTGTATTCGGTCGACCCGGCCACCCGACAACTCTTCGCTGATCTGGGCCTCAGCCGGATTTGAGAGGTCAGCGGCCGTCGGTTCGGGCCCGCTGGCGCTGGCGGCCGCTGACAATCAACCGCCGGTGAGCAGGTGCGACGACTCACCGAGCACAGTTCCTCAAACTGTGGCTAAAGTTGGTCGCCCTGCTCGCCGAACTCACCGGAGCCTGCCTCTGAAAGGCGGCCCCTCACCCGTTCGGAGCGGCCGGGCGCGGTGAACGACAGCCGGTGCGCGGAGGAAACGACCGGCTGCGGCTGTTCAGTCACGGTCCGGACGAGCCGATGCCTTCGCCGAATGGGTGCTCGACGACACCGAGGCGTTGGCCGACCAACCGGTGCGCGGCTGGTCCTGTGTCGGGCTGCTCATGTTCCACGACACGACGACCGGCATCGAGCCGCACGACGTGGCGGCGCTGGCGGCCGGGGCGCATGGGATCAGCCGGACCACCGGGGCGGTTCTCGGGCAGGGCGGCTTCACCGATGTGACGATGCACCACCAGAACGATCACCTGACGGTGTACGGGATCGGGGAGCCGGCGCCGCTGGTGGTGATCGGCGAGGGCGGCCTGAACATCGCCCGGTTGCACCTGGAGGCGCGGCCGGTCACGAATCGGCTGTCCGAGATTCTGCAGATTTGCCCGGCACACCACAGGTGACATCGACTTGCGCCATCATGGTGACCGTGATTCATCAGGCGGCGGTGAACATACCGGATCTCGATGACGGGTTCCGGCTCAAGGCCCGCACCATGCTCACGGTGGCGATCCCGATGATGTACGAGCAGTTCACCGCGCATCTCGACGTGGCCTCGATGCGGGCCGACGGGTTCGGTTCGGTGATCACGTATGCCGGGTTCCGCCGATTCCCGGTGCCGCTGCCGGTCAGCGCCACGCTGTCCGTGGACGTGCTGACCCGGCAGGTGGAGCTGTCCGGCAGGGGGCTGGGGCAACGGTCCAGCCGGCTGGGCTTCGAGTGCGAATACACGTTCCGCTGCCGGCCGGGCACCGGCGACCCGTCCCGCTATCGGGAGTCAATTTCGGACACCGAGGTGGTATGTGGGCAGGTGCGGCTGCTGCTCACGACGATCCGCCGGGACGGTGCGCCGGGCAGCCGCGTGGTCGGTGCGCCGCTGCCGCAGACCCGGCACATGGACGTGCACGTCCTGCCGGATCCGCACCCGTCGGTGGCGGACCTGGCGCCGGTCGACGGTGAGATGATCGCCGAGGGCGAGCGGAGCGGGGTGTTCGGCCGCCAGCACACCGACACCGGTCAGATCGTCTTCACCGGTGAGTACCTGGCACTGCTGGAGGATCACCTGTCCGGGCTGGCCGCCGATGCCGGGCTGCCGATCTCCGCGGGTGACGCCGGGCGGATCGCGGTCGTCTTCCGGGAGGCGTTCCGGGCCGGTGACCGGTTCACGCTGCGCGGGCAGCTGTGGCGCGACGGCGACCGGCACACCGCGCTGATCGGCATTCACGCGGCAGGCGCCGAGCGCCCGCACATCTTCGGCCGCCTCCACACCTAACCGACAAATCCAACAAATACTATTTTGTACGCCATGAGCACCGCAGCCGCGCGCACCGACGGCCGGCGACCCCGCCAAGCCGCGACCCCGCCGCGCAGCGACCACCACCGGACCCGACACCCCCGTCAGGACAAACTCACGATCCCGTCCACGCTCATCTTCGGATGCTTCGCCGTCGCCTGGTTCACGAACGTGACGGTGTGCTTCCCCGCCCCCGACCACACCAGCGTGTAAACGAGCCGCCGGCTGCTGACCACCCCGTTGTACAGCGTGATCGACCCGAACTTCGCCCCGTCCACGTAGACGTCCACCGCCCCGCTCCCGCTGTCCCGGGTGCCGATCAGCCCGACCGCCCGACCGGTGAACGTGTACGACACGGCCGCCCCCTTCGCCGTGCTCGTCTGCTCGCTGCCGCCGAGCAGCGACCTGCCGCTGACGGTCCGCCACGCACCACTGAACGTGCCGCCCCTGGTGTTCAGGCTGGCCGTCGTCCACGCCCCGGACACCGTCCCGGTGTGCCCGATCCGGTCGGCGACCGCCAGCTGCCACCGGGTCTTGACGCCCGGCTTCGCCGTCGCGTCGATCTGCCGCACCGAGGTGCCCAGGGTGCTGTACGTCGCCCCGTCCTGCGCGATCCGCTGCCGCGCCACCCCGTTGGCGTCGGTCAGCCCCCAGGCGACCCGCACCGGGATGCCGCCGGTGGTGACCTCCGCGCCGACCCGCGGGATCGCGGCCGGTGCCGGGGTGCCGGCCGGGGCGGTGCCGTCCACGGTCACCGTGATCGCCGGGGTGCGGCTGGCGTTGCCGTACGGGTCGGTTGCCACCGCCTGCAGGGTGTGCCGCCCGTCCGGGACGGCGACCGGGGTCGCGGTCGCGGTGCCGGACGCGGTCGCCGCGACCCGGCCGTCGACGAGGACGGTGATCGCCGCGACCGTGCTGTCGTCGGTGACCGGGGTCCAGGTGACCGTGCTGGTGGTGCTGGTCAGCGAGGCCCCGGCGGCCGGGCCGGTGAGGGTGAACGCGGTCGGCGCGGTGGTGTCGGCGACCCCGCCGACGGTGACCGGCAGGCCGTCGGCGGTAGCCACCCCGGTGCGGATGCTGAGCGCGCCGCCCGGGTCGTTCCAGCCCTCCCCCGGCTTGAGGGTGATCGTGCCGTCCTCCGGGTGGTAGCTCACCAGCTGGTGGTCGTGGGCGTAGCCGCTGTCCAGCGTGGTGTCGGTGAACCGGACGGCGAGGCCGGTGCCGGACCGCGCGTACGGCTGGTCGAGCCGTCCGCCGTCGCGGTACTCCAGGTAGTAGGTGCGGGTGCCGGCGGTGACGGTGAGCTGCCGCAGCCCGGTTCCGCCGGAGAGCGGCGCGAGCACGACCCGTCGGCCGGCGGCGGCCGGCTGGGTGCCGCCGTCGCCGAGCAGGCCGAGCTGGTCGAGGTGGGCGGCGGTCAGTTCGCCGGTGGCCCGACTGCCCATGATGTCCCACGGGTCGGCATAGCCCTCGACCGTGCAGTTCGCGGAGAGCGGCACCGGGGTCTGCCGGGCCGGCTCGGCGTAGCAGTGGTAGCCGTCGCTGTGCCACAGTCCCAGGTTGTGCCCGAGTTCGTGGCCGAGCACCTGGGTGGTCTTGTACCCGTTGAGCCAGACGAACTGCCCGCCCACGTAGGCGAGGCCGGCGAAGCCGCAGGTCGCGTCGTAGGGGTAGTAGACGACCAGGTGGTGGAACCGGTCCTGGGTGACCGCGCCGGCCGCGTCGCGGGCCGCGTTCTCCAGGGCGGCGGTGTCACAGCCGGTGGCGGTGAGCTTCTGCGGGGCGAGGACCCGGTCGACGGTGAACCGGACCGCGCCGCCGGTCACCGTGTCGTAGTACCGGTCGACGCTCGCGGTGACCGTGGTGAAGTCGGCGGCGGTCGGCAGGGTCGCCGGGTCGGTGCCGGCCGACCCGTGGACCGGGACGAAAACCAGGTGATGAGTTCCGGACACCGGGGAGGTGCCGGCGGCGATGCCGGTACGCCGTGCCAGCCCGCTGACGGTGCCGTCGGCCCGCCGGGTCAGGGTGACCCCGACGCCCGGGGTGATCCCCTCGGCCAGACCGCCCGGCACGTCGACGGTGGCGCCGCCGTCGGTGCGGACCGTGGTCCGGACGCGGTCCGGGCCGGCGCCGAACGTGTCGGCCACGGTCTGCTGGAGCACGCCGGTGGTCGTGGCGGTGGCCGGAGCGGCGTGCGCGGCGGCCGGGGTGGCCAGCAGCACGGCCGCGCCGAACAGGGCGGATCGCCGGATGCGGGAGCTCATGGCGCTCCGAATCGGCAGCGGGTCCCCGGACTGGAGTAAAACGACGTACAAAATAGGCGTTTTCAGCTCTTACGCTGTCCATCATGAACCTGCTGCCGTCGACCGACGACCACCGTCGCGTCCCGGCCGTCCTCGTCCACCTGGACCGGCGGGTTTAGCGCCGCGCTGCCGCGGGGTACAGCGTCGCCGCTTTCCACCCCAGCTCGAGGAGCGAACGTGTCCATTCAGGGAGTCTTCTACCTCATCGCCGTCATCCTCCTGGTGGTGGCGGCGCTGCCGATCACCACCCGTGGATTCAACCTTGCCCTGCTCGGGGCGGCTTTCGCGCTCCTCGGCTACTCCTGGAACACGATCACCGGCTGAGCACCCGACAGCTCGCCGCCGCTGTCGCCGGCATCCGCGTCGAGCCGGGTACGCATCGACAATCCCGAGCGCCCCGCGATGGTCGCGGGGCGCTCGGGCGACAAGCGAGGGGGCGGCGGCTCATGCATGATGACGACGATCCGCGGGTACGCCGTGGCATGGCCACCTTCTTCGGACAGCCGCGCCCACTGGCCAACCTGTTCGGCGTGGAGCTGTGGGAACGCTTCTCGTTCTACGGCATGCAGGGCATCCTGCTGATCTACCTGTACTACGAGGCCGCGGACGGCGGGCTCGGCATCGACAAGAGCACGGCCACCAGCATCGTCGGCGCGTACGGCGGGGCGGTCTATCTCTCCACGGTGCTCGGTGCCTGGGTCGCCGATCGGCTGCTCGGCTCGGAACGGGTGCTTTTCCTCAGCGCGATCCTGGTCATGTGCGGGCACATCGCGCTGGCGCTGCTGCCGGGCCTGGTCGGCGTCGGCGTCGGACTGGTGCTGATCGCGGTCGGCAGCGGCGGGGTCAAGGCGAACGCGACCTCGCTGGTCGGCACCCTCTACGACGCGCACGACGAGCGGCGCGACGCCGGCTTCTCGCTGTTCTACCTGGGGATCAACCTGGGGGCACTGGCCGGCCCGCTGCTCACCGGGCTGCTGCAGAAGAACCTGGGCTTCCACTACGGGTTCGGCCTGGCGGCGGTCGGCATGGCGATCGGCCTGACCCAGTACGCGCTGGGCCGCCGCAACCTGCCGGACGCCGGCCGCGCGGTGCCGAACCCGCTGCCGCCGGGCCGCTGGCCGGTCGTCGCCGCGGTGGTGCTGGCCGGGGTCGCGGTCATCGTGGTGTCCGCGCTGACCTGGCTCACCGCCGACCGGTTGTCCACCGTCGTGGTGGTGCTCAGCATCCTGGCCGCGGCCGCCTACTTCACGGTGATCCTCAGCAGCCGCCGGCTCGACGGGCGGGAACGGCGGAAGGTCTGGGCGTTCCTGCCGATGTTCCTGGCCAGCGCCGCGTTCTGGTCGCTCTATCAACAGCAGTTCACGGTTGACAACTTCCACAACACTGGTATGCCTAGTACGGTGCGGTAATGCCCGCAACCAGTCGGATCCCGCACCAGCACACGCCGCCTCACCACCAGGTGGACAGCCCGCCGGTATCTGATCTGTACGCCCGCAAAAGCACCAAAGATGCCGGCCGGTCCGTGGCCCGCCAGGAACGCGCCTGGCGGGCCGACTGCGCTACGGAGGGCCTCACCCCCGGCCGGGTGTTTGTCGACCCCGAACTGTCCGCCAGCCGGTATGCCAAGAAGGCACGACCGGACTTTGCAGCACTGCTGGACCACATTAGGCAGGACGGCTGCCAGGTCATATCGCTATGGGAGCCATCCCGCGGCTCCCGGCAGATGGGCGAGTGGGTCAACTTCATCGACCTGTGCCGCCTCAAGGGCATCCTGATCCGCATCTTCGGGGATGATGACCCGCAAACCTACGATCCTCGACGGCAGCGCGACCGGGACCACCTGTTCAAGGAAGGCATGGCCGCCGAAGGCGAGTCAGAGCGCCTGAGCACCCGGTCGCGGGCGGGGATTGCTGATGCCGCCGTGAATGGTCGGCCGCACGGCAAGATCCCGGACGGCTACAAGCGGATCTACACCACCCCGGATGAAGACGCGGACGGCAGTTTGTTGAACGCGCGCAAGCTTCATGTCGAGCAGGTCATCGATGAGGATCGGGCGGCGATCTACCGGGCAGCGGCGGAAGGCATTCTCAACGGAGTCCCCGTCAACTACATCGCCCGGGTGCTGACTGCCTGGCAGGTGCCGACCCCCCGCGGTGCGACCCGCTGGTCAGGTGGCGCCCTGTACAACAGTCTGCTGCGGCCCAGCTTGGAAGGCCACCGCGAACTTAACGGCATCATCATTACTCGTGATGCGTGGCCGCCCATCCTGGATGCAGACACGGTTGCCCGTCTTCGGCAGTTGCGGGAAGCGCCGCGAACATCGCGGAGCCACAATGACACCCGGTTGAAGTACATGCTGTCCGGGCTGGTGCAGTGCGGGTTGTGCCGCCGGCCTCTGTCGGGGCTGTACGACAGGAAGACCGCAGGTACTCGGTATGAATGCATGATCACTCGTGGTGGATGCTGTCGGGTCAGCACGGAGATGGAGCCGGTGGACTCGCTGGTGTCGGCGATGGTTACGGACCGGCTGCGGGAGCCTGATGCGCTTGCGGTGTTTGAGCCGTCTGCGGATGCGAACCTTCAGGCGCAACAGGCGCAGGCTGAGCTGGATGCGTTGATGGATCGCAAGAAGGAGTTGTACTCCTCGGCTGCGCGCCCTGGCGGGCCGAGCATGGCGTTGGTGGCGGCTGCGGAGCAGGAGTTGTTGCCGAGGATTGAGGAGGCGTCACGGCGGTTGAAAGCGGTGAAGACGCCGCCGGCGTTGCGTGGCTACGATCCGATCGATCTGGCCGATAACTGGCTGTCGTACTCCCCTGGTGAACGTCGCACAGTGGTGTCGTTGTTGGCGGAGGTAGTGGTGGCGCCGGTGGGGCGTGGCGGTAGGTGGTCGCCGTGGCGGCTGGCGGATTCTCGCTGGCGGGGTCAGCATCGGACATGGGGTGACCTGTGGCGCGAACAGGGTCTAGTGCGGTGACCAGGTACGTTCGCCGGGTTCTCTAGCCTCTTGGCATGGTGATACAAGACCGACTCGCGATCATCGACGGCCTGCTGGTGCTTCCTTTTCCGGGTGAGAGCATGCGAGAGGGCCGCCGGTCCAGCGGGCCTGGGTTCCATGTGTATGTCCTGCAGGCCAGCCGCAGTTTCTGGGATGACCGTAGCGAGGAGATCGTCGAGACAGCGCAAGCCGAGATCGACACCGGTTTTCGGACGTTGGCGACCGCGCTGACGGCCCGCTGGGGTGAGCCCCAGACCGTCGATCTCGAGCCTTTTCTCTGGAGTGAGGACCACGCGCCGGAGCCGATGAACCAGCTTTGCCAACTCAGTGGCGAGATATTCGCCTGGCGGCCGCTGGACATTGGTCGGTGGGTTGCGCTCGCCGTTGGCCATGGCGATCCGGAGTTACCGACTGAGTTGCTCGTAGCGGTCGGTGAGGCCGAGCTACTGCGTTGAATCAGCTTGCGTCTTAACCTTCAGCGCAGTTTGATCACCTGTCCCCGGTAGGCGATTCGCCGATGCTTGGAGCCCGTGACCTGGGCAGCATTCCGCCGCGCTGCCTGGCGCACTGTTGATTCGAGCACCGGCTCGGCGTCGAAGTCAGTGCCGGCCGAGGCTTAGCTTGTCGTTTAACCAGTTCGGCGGGGCTTGGTGCCCTTCTTGTGATGGGCCGGTCGCTGGTGAGCCTGGCCGGTGACCAGGATGAGTCCGACGTCGTGACGGGCAGCGGGCTGCCGGTTCCGGGAGCCGGGCGGCTGTCCGGGGCCTGGGCGGCTGGGTTTAGGCGCATGCGCTGGCGAAGGGGTGGTCGCTCGGAGGTTCCGAAACCCGCGCCGCACCCGGGCTGGCGTGAGCCGCTCCGGCGCCATCGGGCGTTCCCAAGGCCGGCGCAGGTCTTGTGCGAGGGGCCGGGCGAGACGCAGCTGAGTATGTGCGGCCAGCACCAGCCACGTCCACCGGTCCGCGGCGGCGGGCTCGCGGAGTTGCGGGGCGGTCCAGCCGAGGGTCTGTTTGAGCAGGCGGAAGGTGTGCTCGATGTCGAAGCGGCGCAGGAACGCCTGCCAGCACCGGTCGACATCGGCGGCGGTGGCGTCGAGCTTGGACCACCACAGCCAGAGCGGCTTCGGCTCGCCGCGGCTGGGCAGGTGCTCGACGGTGAGCCGGATGACCGTGCCTTCGATGATTGGCAACGGGCCGTCATGGTCGGTCCAGGCCGCGCGGTGGGTCAGTCGTGGGTGCAGTCGGTCCCAGGCTTGCGCCCGGACCTGGCCGTAGAGCCGGGTATCGGTGTGCGTGACCGCGTGCTCGATATCCCAGGTGGCGGGGTTGCCGAAGACGAACTCGCCGCCGTGCCTGGTCGGCCGACCACCCAATGGCTTATAGACGCGGGCCGGGGTCGCTCGGCGCAGCACCCGGTCGGAGCGCATCCGGCCGAGGATCTCCACCGGCAGGTCGCGCAGCAGCCAGGCGATGCGCGGGGCCTCGTAGCCCGCATCCAGCACGATCAGGATGTCGGGGTCGCCGGCCTGCCACTGGCCGGCGTCGGTCAGCCGGTCGACGAACTGGCGGATCTGCGCACAGGTGACCGTGGTGACGTCCGCGCCGGGCAGTAGCCGGACGGCGTCGAGCAGGGCGGTCCAGGAGGTCCGGCCGGTCTCCAGGGCGGCGATGATCGAGTACCGCCAGCCCGGGATCATCCGGTGTTCGTCCTTGCCGCGTCCGTAGGTGTGGCAGAACGAGCGCTGCGGACTGCAGTTGCCGTCCGGGCGCAGCCACGGCGAGACGTCCACCGCGAGGACCAGGCGGCCGTCCGCCGCCCGCGGCAACGGCAAGCCGGCCAGCTGCCGGCGCAGCACCTCGACATCGATACGGCCGTGGTTCAGCGCGTCATACAGGGCGCCGTGGCCACGCCGGTGCTCCGGCGCCAGAGACAACCCGACCAAGGTCTTGACCGGCCCTTCGGTGCACAACAGCGCCTCGGTCAATTCGAACAAGGCGTCCGCCCGCCGGGTCATGCACTGGTAGAGCTCCTCACGGAACTCCGCCAATACATCGATCGCTTTCGCCCTGTCCGTCACGACCGCCACAACGAGCATCGATAGGAGCGGACACGGTTCCGCGGGCCGCAGCATGCCGAAGCGGCAACTACCCCAAGCGCCGCATGACGCTCAGTTACGACAGTCGGCTTGGAGGGGAATCCAATGAGTACACGGATCTGCCGACGACCGGGCACCCGATCTTGGCTCTGCCCCTACTCGTAGACCAGCGCCGCTCGGAATATGGCGGCCACCGTCGACCAATCTGGGCTGTCGGGAACCGGCTCCTTCAGAACGTTTGAGAAGAAGCCGTCCATGGACTTCGTCCAGCGGCCCGCGGCGTCGATGAAGGCGCCTGTAGATGGGTTTTCGGTCGGAAGACTGCCTTCGCGAAGCCGGGCTGCCAAGCTCATCAAGTAGCGAGCGAGATCCTCGCGACTCTCTACAGCGGCAATCTCAGGATCCTGCCAGTTCACGACGCGCACCTTACTCGAGTGCGTTCTGGCCAGCGTCCGGACCTGCCGCAGACAACGCGCGCTGGGTCACGTCGCCGCCCGAGCCCGGCACCAGCCGGCACTCGCTGTGGGCGCTGCTGATGACGCAGCGGCTGGTCCGCGGCAGCATTGGGCTGGAGCCGGAGGTTAAACGACAAGCTTAGCCTGTTCTTTAACCTCTGGCTCTCGGCTTGCGGCGGGGCAGGCTGCCTGACTTGGTGGAGCCGCTTGGCGAGATTTCTATCGAACGGGCTCGGCATCGAGGAGATCGGCGGCTCCCTCGAGGAGGGCCGCGAACTCGTCCGCCGTGATCGTGGCAACGAAGACCTTGCCGCGGGCCTCCGGGAGGTGACGCTCGGCTTGCCAGAGTCAGAAGACGATCACTAGGTCGTCGTCGTCCAGGTAGGCGTAGCTTGTCACGTTGTCGACGGTCTCGCCCCAGTGCATCAGCCAAAACTGCTCACGGAAGTCGGTCTCGTCGTCCGTGTAGAGGAGCTGGAAAACTTCTTCTGGTGAATGTTCCGGAAACGGGCACGGACTGACCTGACGGCGCCGCACCTTGGCTGCCGTGGATCGGAGGAAACCGATGAAGGTGGGAAGGAAGACCGTGTTGTCGTCTGTGGTCATCCGCGTGCCGGCGGCCCAAAGATCGACGGTGCGTAGCTCTCCGGTGGCCGGGGCGGGTGGCGGTGGCCAGACCTCGCCCACCTCGACAGCGAATCTGGCTCGGTCACCGAATCGTCGCGTCATAGGACCGCCAAAGTAGCAGCTCACGGGGACGTGGTCTGGCCTCGCCCACCGAGCTGGTGGGGTCGCCGCTGCCGCGTATGCGGCGGCCGAGGCTCCCCGCTGGAGCCGGTTGAGGTGGGCCCGACGGATGGATCCGAGTCTTCTTCTGATCGACGTTCGTTGTAGTGATCGTGGCAGATAGGGGCTGGGGAGCCGATGTCCTGGCGGCTTTCCGGGATGAGTTCTACCGTTGCTTGACTGCCAGGTCGGACGCGCTGTTCGAGCTGTCCGACGCGGTGTTGTGCGCGGACGGGCCGGTCAAGACGTTGGTCGATCTGACGTTGACGGCCGAGCACCGGCGCGGACACGGCGCGTTGTATGACGCGCTCAACCACGGCCGCATCGATCTGGGACGGCTGCGACGGGCGTTGACTGCGCAGCCGCTGCCACGCTTCGCCGACGGTCGGATCGTGCTGGCGGTCGACGTGTCACCGTGGCTGCGATCCGACGCCGCGTGCAGCCCAGAGCGGCTGTTCTGCCACGTGTACGGGCGCGCCAAGAGCGCCGCGCAGTTCATTCCCGGCTGGCCGTACTCCTTCGTTGCGGCGCTGGAACCTGGCCGGACGTCGTGGACGGCGATGCTGGACGTGGTGCGTCTCGGCCCTGCCGACGACGCCACCGCGGTCACCGCGACCCAGTTGCGTGGGGTGGTTGACCGGCTGATTGCCTGCGGCCAGCAGCAGGCCGGCGACCCGCACATCCTGATCGTCTGCGATGCCGGCTACGACGTGACGCGGCTGGCCTGGGTCCTGCGTGATCTGCCGGTCGAGGTGGCCGGGCGTATCCGCGCCGACCGGGTCCTGCGGCTCCCTGCCCCGCCGTATGAGCACAGCCCGTCCGGCGGTCGTCCGCCCAAGCACGGCGGCGAGTTCGACCTGAAAGACTCCGCCACCTGGCCCGAGCCGGCCGCGACCACGATCAACGAAACGATCAGCTATGGAAAAGCCGAAGCCCGGGCCTGGGACCGGTTGCATCCGCGGCTGACCCACCGCGCCGCCTGGCTCGATCATCAGGGCACGCTCCCGATCGTCGAGGGCACCCTCATCCGACTGCAGGTCGAGTACCTGCCCGGTGACCGCGCCGCGCAACCGATGTGGCTGTGGTGGTCCGGCACCGGCGCCGACCCCGGGGATGTGGACCGGATCTGGCAGGCCTACCTTCGGCGCTTCGATCTGGAGCACACGTTCCGGCTTTTCAAGCAGACGCTCGGCTGGACCAGGCCGAAAATACGCGACCCGCGGGCAGCCGACCGGTGGACGTTGATCATGATCGCCGCCCACACCCAACTACGACTGGCCCGACCTATCGCCATCGATCTACGCCGGCCCTGGGAACAACCGGTCCCGCCCGAGGCACTCACCCCAGCCCGGGTCCGGCGAGGGTTTCGAAACCTCCGCACGAGATCGGCTCTACCAGCCGCAGCACCGAAACCCACCCGCCCCGGCCCCGGACGACCGCGGGGATCGAAGAACCACAGCCGCGCGGCCCGCTACGACGTGGGCAAAACCGTCAAACGCGAAACCTCGCTGGGTGGCCCGCCTCGCCGTAAGCCCAAGGCCAGAGGTTAAAGAACAGGCTTAGAAGCTGTCCTCCAACCGGTTTTGTCTCGGTCTGTCACTACCTCTCCTGTCGATTGCACACGCGGTCATCCGTACGGGAGATCTATCGCGGGCTGTCAGCGAGTCGTGATCTCGCCAAGCGGTCGGCCCCAAGGACGACCCCGGGCGTCGGCCGGTCCCCACAGCCACCCCAGCATCCGACATGGCATCGCCGTCGGAACATCAGGCGCGGCGACCACCCCGGGAAGGCGCCGGTCGGCGGTAGCGCCAGAATTGCTGGGTGGAGCAGAGGGTGATCGATGCCATCCGTGACGGCGACGTCGAGGAGGCCCGGCGGTTCCTGACGGTGATTTCCTCGGGTGACCGGTGGGAGGCCGACATTCGGGCGTTCGGCGCCGCAGTGTTGCGCCATGGCGGGCCGGGTATGGCGGAGATGCTTTTCCAGGACGAGGTCCTGCCCTCGGGACTGTGGGACGATGTCGACCCGGTGGTCTGGGCCGCCGATCACGGCACGTGCGGATTCCTGGACAACCTGCTGCACCGGCATTCTGTCGACGAAACGCAGCTTCGGCGGGCGCTCGAGGCCGCGCGGCTGTGGCTTGAGGCCACTCCCGAGCTGGAGCTGCGCCGCCGGGCGGGGATAGGCGTGGGCGAGCCGGTCGTCATCGAGCGGGATCGGGTGGTCATCGACGACCTGAGCCCGCGGACACCGCGGCTCCGGCTGTCCGCGCTCGACGGCCGTAGAGCTGAGGTTTTGCTCGCCCACCGTGGCGTGGTAACCACGTTGGAAACGACACTAAGCCTGCCGGTGTCTCCGGACGAACTGCTGGCGCGGGCGCTGCGGTCAGCCGATCCGGAAGCCCCGGACTGGTCGAACGTCCGCCGGGCCCTGCAGCAAAGGTTCTCGATGGCGGACAACGTCCGGTGGTCGATCGACCGGCTCGGTGACCCGCGGGTGGCGGTGCGGCGATTCACCGCCGAGCTGATGCACCATCTGACCCTCGACGGTGACGGACCGGACGAGCCCTACGCCCCGCAAGCGCTGAACGCACTTCACGACCGGATCACCGTCGAACCGGAGCCCCTAGTACTGGACTCGCTGATGGGCGCCTACGCGGGTTTCCGGCATATCGGCGACATCCTCGTCGAACTCCTGCCCTTCGCCGGTCACCCGCACCCGGGCGTGCGCACCCGAGTGGCCATGGAGCTGCTGAACGGTACGGGAGGGCCGGCTGACGACCCGCCACCGCACGTGCTCGGGGTCATGTTTGGACTCACCCGGGACCCGAGCGCACAGGTACGCGGTGCGGCGACGGCCGAACTCGTCTACTCACGCATCGACACGCCCGAATTGCGCGACCACCTCGCCGCTCTTCTCGCCGGCTCCGACCGCCGCATTCGGATCCAGGCCGCGACCGGGCTCGCCATGCGAGGCGACCCGGACGCTCTCGTTCAACTGCGCGATCTCAGTGCCGAGGACGGTTACGAGTCGCACGCCTGGTACGACCTCGACATGGTCGAGCGCATGCTCGGCTTGAGTGGCTTGTAAGAAGCTGTCTCGGTCTTTGACCATGACGGCGTTCTGTCACAGGGGGGATCCTCAGGATGCCACGGTGACGCTTCGTCGTCATGGTCACCTACGTCAGTCAGCCGTACGGCACTCCCGCCAAGCCCTGGTTCGACACGCGTTACTGCAGTACACGGCGTCGCGGCGACGGCGGACTAGCTTCCAGACCACGCACTGCGCACACCGGGCAGGACATCATCGCGACCGCCCTCTCGGCGCTGGCCACCTCCTACTCCGTGGAGCCTGGACGCAACGGGGTTACGAACGCCCGCACAACCAGCGCCGTGAGCTTCTTTGCCCGGAGAGCCTTGCGTCGCGCTCGGCAAGCACGCCCCACGCACGACGGCGAGCAATACCACTGACGCGTACTCGCATCGCGGGCGAGAGGGCCGCAGCTCAGGCATCGTCTCGGGGGTTGTCGAGTGGCCACATTCTCAGAATCGACCCGTCGACCACATCCGTCTACAGGCTGGCATTCGTACTGACGTCACCGTGACGCCAACGCGAACGGCTACTACAACCAACATCACCCTGCACACCAGCTGAGCTGGAAAAACGGGACCAAAGACAGTTTCTTAGGCACACGCGCTGGTCATGCCCTCGTAGCGCCGGGGTTCTTAAACCTCCGCCGTCCCCTGAGTAAGGACGCGTCACTCCGTGGCACCCGCTCTGGGCCATCGCAGGATCCGCCGGAGGAGTCGCGGCCGCCGCCGTCGCGATCGCCGTCCGGTACGGGGGCTGACCGGTGAGCCGGCCACCCCGACCTACCTGGTACACCTGGACGGCGCTGCTCGCATCGTCGCTGGCGACCGGCACTGCGGCGGTCGCAATCTCGCTGCACGCTCAGGCCGAATCGAACCGCAAGCTGTGCGGCATCGTCAGCACGCAAGATGACGCCTGGTCGGAGACGACACCGACCACGGTTACCGGTAGCCGCGTGGCCAAGGCGATGCGGTAGCTACGCCGCGACCTGGGATGCCCGCCCGATTTGCGCGGGTGCCCGGCGGCCAGGTGGGTGATGAACATCAGTGACCCATTGCTGCTGACCCGCCGGATCGCCCTCACCCGGTATGGTCGGCCGCCCAGTCGACGGGCTGAGCGTCACCAGGGCTGAGTTGCCCGCCAGACCCGCTGCCGCTTGGCCACCTCAAGGTTGGCGCCGCACGCCTGGTAGAGGTCCGCGAGCGGCTGGAGCCAGGCGGCCACCGCCGCATCCGGGACCGATGCAACTGAACCTTCCTGGGCGGCGGCCTGTATCTACAAGTGGCCAACATCGCAGGAACACCACATTGATACTGACCTGTTTTTGACAGTGGCCAAGTTCCTCACACGGGGTTGCACAGGGTGGTCGAGATCAGACACTCTGTCCCTCTTCGTCAACCCGGGGGTGCAGTGTGGCAAGGGCGTCAGCAAGAACGGCGAGGACCAGCGGGTTCGCGCTGTTCCTCATGGCCATGATCACAGCGGCGGAACTGCTGGGGACCGCATACGCAGTGCTCATTGGCCTGGAGGAACTCGTACAAGCCTCGCCATACGGCCACACCGGCACCGTCATCGTCACCCTGGCCGCCGCCGTCATCGCCGTGGCCGCCGCCGTCATTGCGTGGCGTGGCATCGGCGGCACCACGCGAATCGTCGCCGCCACCCTCACGTTCCTCGCGGCCGGGCTCGTCCTCATGCTCACTATCTCGCTGCTGACCTCGTCGAAGGGTCACGCGATGGGATTCTCGATCGTTCTGGCGCCCGGCACCGTGTTCCTCTTCTGGATCGGCCGAGCCGTTCTGCAGGCCCCGGCGGGTGGCCGGTGAACCCCATGGAACCGGACATGGCGCGCCGCCTTCAGCAGCTGCAGCAGCGGGCGCAGCAGCTCGGGAAGGTCGCGAGCGACCTGGCGGCCGCCGCCCCGCAGCACGTGGAGGGCAGCGATGCCACCGGCTGCGTCGTGGCGACGCTCGGCCCGGACAACCTGCCGGCCGACTTCCGCATCCAGGACCGGTGGCATCAGCGCCTGGAGGCTGAGAAGCTCGCCCCTGCTGTGCTGGCCGCCTACGCCGACGCGGTGAAGACGAAGCAGCGCCAGTGGGTTGGCCGTCTCGACCAGTCCGGCTGGTGGGCGCAGCGCCGCGACGCTGAGGCAGGCTGGCTAGTGACGGAGCCCGCGCCGGCGCCGAAAGGTGGTCGTCCGCAGCCGGACGATCCCGAGTTCGCCGAGCAGATCATGAAGACCTTGCGCAACGCCCGCGAGCAGGCTTCCCAGCAGCCGCCGGCGTCCGCGCAGGGCACCGACGCCCAGCGCAACGTCACCGTACGCCTCGGCCAGGGTGGGTTTGTCGGCTGCGACATCGACACGCGGTGGGCGCGCAGCAGTTCGGGCACCGCGATCAGCGGCGCTCTGCGGACGGCGTTGCAGCAGGCCAAGCGCGAGCTGAAGCCGTCCTCCACGACCTTCGGCGAGGTCGATGCGTTGGTGGCTGATGCCCTGGCCACCTTGTCAGCCCTTACCCGGACTCAGCAGCACCGAGGTGATCACCGATGAGCCAGCCCACCCCCGACGAGGTGCGAGTGGCCACCGACGCGCTGCGCACGGAGTCCGGCACCTGGAACAACCAGAGCGACACCACGAAGGCGCTGAGCGCCAAGACGGCAACCTTGGAGTTCGGCCGGCTAGAGGCCGGGCTCTTCCAGATGATGGTCGGTCCGTACAACGACGTCATCCACGCCGTCACGGCCCGCGCCAACGAGGGGGTGACGGCGATGAAGGAGATCGCCGACACGCTGCACCAGGCCGCGGACACCTACGAACAAGAGGACCGGGCCGGGGCCCACCGCATCAAGAACGTCTACTGACGGGGGAGCACGTCGATGTTCAGCGTGGCGCAGTTCGAGGCCGTGATCGCAGAGATCAACCAAGGGAAGCAGACCTACGACGCCAAGATCGCCCAGGTCATCCCCGCAGCCGATCACTTGGCAAGCCAATGGTGGGTTGCCGACGTCATCGCCGAGGCAATCCACTACCTCGCCAAGGAGACCGTAGACCTAGCCACGGAGATCGGGAACTTCATCCTCGACCTGCTGAAAGGCTGCGGCGCTCCGATCTTCATGTTCCGCGACTCATGGACCTGGACGGACATCAAGAGCGGTTTCAGCGCCGTCTCCACCCAGCTGACCACCCAGAATCTCGTCGTCGATGACTCGAAGTGGGCCGGCGACGCCAAGGACGCCTACCTCACCGTCGCCGAAGCGCAGTCCGCTGCCGCCGGCCGCCTCAGCTCGATCGCCGGCAACACCAGTAATTCCCTGCTGGAGTGCGCCATCGCCGGCTCCGCCTTCTACCTCACGGTGGCGGCAGTCCTCGCGAAATTGATCGTCGCGGCGGCCGCTTCGGTGGCCGCGTTCAGCAGCGCCATCTTCTCGGAGATCGGCGCCATGATCTTCCTGGAAGAAGGCGGCGTCAACATCACCGCGCTCGCCACAGCGGCCGGCCTGCTTTCCGGTTTCCTTGGCGACCAGGCCCGAGTCATGATCTCGCTGCACAGCGACTCCAGCGACCCGGCCAACTTCCCGGGCGGCATGTGGCCACGAACGAACGCCAGCGCGTTCAGCGACGCGACCGTCAAGGACGGCGACGCCGACTGGAGTCTGAAGAAGGACTAGGACACCTTCCAACCCCGCGCTCACATGCCGAATTGAGTGCGTTGAGAGTTGCCGCCTCGGACCATTTTGTCGGTGGGTGGCGCTAGGGTCCCGCCATGACAGAGATCGACTGGTCAGACGTCCGGCCCCGCATCGCCGTCTTGGCGGGACTCGCCGGTGCCGCGGAGGTCTTCGGCGCGATCTCGCACGGCTGGCGGCTAGCACCTGCGTTGACCGCCGATGAACTCGCCGAGCTGGAGGGCCAGCTGGGTGTCGAGCTTCCGGTTGATTACGGTTCGTTCCTAACCGATGTGAGCCGCGGCGGCGCCGGCCCGGCATACGGACTCTTCCCTGTGCGCCGCGTAGAAGGACGTTGGGCATGGGAGGGCGACGGCGCCTCTCTCAATGACCGCGAGACACTCACCCGACCGTTCGGCCACATCCGAGCCTTCAATCCCGCCGACGACTTGGACAACCCGCCGCAGATCGGACGGAATGATGACGCCTTGTGGGAGCTGCACGACGAGGTTCTCTCCGATCCGGCCCACGTGACAGGCCTGCTCTACCTCTGCCACCTCGGCTGCGCCCTACGTGAGGCTCTGGTGGTAACTGGCCCCTCTCGCGGTCAGATGTGGGCCGATGACACAGCAGATGGAGAGGGCTTCCGTCCCCTTCACAACCCGGACAGCAGCCGCATGACCTTCGCTGCCTGGTACCGCACCTGGCTCCGCCAGTCAGAACGGACATCGTCTGAACGATAACTGCGCTCTTCTAGCCGCGATCCGCGCTCGAACCGAGCCGCGTCGTTACGTTGGACCACTGGCCTCGCGTAGGCGAGGCCCGGATCTGCGAAGTTTGGTGTGCCGTACCTGTCGGTCTGCTTGAGTACGAGAGTGCGCGACCTGCGACGTGGCACTTGGAGGGCGCTCACTGTCTTGGGCGCTCTCATGGCGGCTGTTGGACTGCTGATCTCCTCTGACTACCTCGTGAATGTGAACGTACCGTTCTTGGCCTCCGGCCTCGCTTCCTTCGGAGGAATGCTGTGCGGCCTCGCGTGGCGCCAATCAAGAAGCCGAGACGAGGTCAGCCGAAAGCCGAAGAAGCAATAACCGAAGGCATACGGATCTGCCGCGATATTCGCGCGCCTCACCGCGGCTCTGACTACGTCACGCCAGGTCGCCTTAGTCGACTGGTCGCTGGAACCTGACGTAGCGTACCCATTCCCTCACCGCTTGACGTTCATGATCATCTCGGTGCCCAAACGCATCAATAAAATAGGCACTCGGATGCCACTGAACACGGTTGACTGTCGGAGCAGTGGTGAGAAATGCTGGCCCGATGGGCTACATACCTCCGCCGTCCTGGCCACCGCCCGCGAACTGGCGCCCGCCGTTCGATGACTGGACGCCGCCCGAGTTCTGGCAGCCTGGTCGAGGAATCCCGATGACGCCAGATGGCGATCTGTACCTTCTTCCGCCGATTCCGGGCGAGGCTGCGCCGGTCGAGCCGACGGCCGAGGAGCAGGACGCGATACACCTTCGGCGCGTAACCCGGATGTTGAGCATATGGGCACGAGAGGTTCAGCGCGCCGCTCACAGCTATTACCAGGCAACGGTTAAGGCCGAATGGACTGACCGGGCGATTGAGTACATGGAGGACTGGTCGCCCACTGAAGCTAACCTCCGCGAAGCCCTGGAGGAATCTTGGGTGCGCGGATACCAACTCGTAATGGCTGCTCACCAAATGGAACAATGGTTGGCCGCATACCGAGTTTCGGGAGGCGAAACCTCAGACGAGGGAGAGTTCGCAGAAGACAAGGAGTTAGAGCGACTTCTCCGTAACACGATTGAGCACCTCAGCGACGCTCGCTTCACCGAAGCCGCAGCCTGGCGCAACCCCGCCGACACAAAACGGAAAAGCCCCAGCATAGAGAAACTACCTGGCGGTGGATTGTTCTTAGGATTTCGCCCGTCGAACCATGAGCTTGTCTTCGGGCTAGTTGAAGTCAAGAAGCTTTTTGAGCGCGCAAAGCGTTATGCATACGTCGATACGCCACGCGAAGATTCGGAATTCGAGCCCAGTGATATCGATTACGAAAACATGGGCTATCGCGGCGACGCGACCTGAGGCGCAACAAACGTTACCTAGGGATGGGCCGATCCCTAAATGCGGCGGCATACCCGTTCCTCCGCCACATCAAGTTCGGCCTGAACACCCATCGCTGATGATCCAAGATGCTCGGGTCGACGCACTGATCTGCTCCTCGCCACCGACCCCACCACAGGCGAGACCAGAAGCGAACCCGTCACGGCCCTGCACCGCAACCACGATACCCAGCTTGCTGACGTGACACCTCCCCGGCGGCCACCTTCTGACTTGTTGCTCGGCGAGCACTGACCAGGCTCCCCTACCGACGGGCGCAGGGGCGTTGCGGCAACCCCGGCTCCCTCGGACGGGTCAGTACCGTGATCCACAGCCCCGACCGGCGTATCACCGACCCCATAAACGTTCATGGCCAGCGCACTAGCTCGCGCTGGCCGAGTCCTGTGCCTTCGCTTTGAGGTAGAGCAGGTAGTCAATCCAGCTTTGCTTGTCGGCGGCCGGGATATTGGGGTCCTCCAGGACATCAAGGATCTCTTTAAGTTTGGCCGGCACCGGTACGGCAGGTTGGATCTCATCTGCGGTGAGGTAGCCAAGGCTCACGGCTGCCCGCCGCGGATCGATGTCGAGAGCTGCGCAAAGAGCGCGGACGTGTTCGGCTTCGGGTGTGCTGGTGATCTCTCGCTCGTAGCGGCTGATGGTGGTTCGGCTGATGCCGGTTTCAGCGGCTAGGCGGTCCTGTGACCAGGTTTTGGCAGTGCGTCCTTGCGTGAGGAGTTTGCCGAAGGTCGGCCCCGGAGTTGCGCCGCTCATGGCGCAACCATAGCGGGTGTCGGTCAGAACGGTTCGCATGAGCCCACCTCGCGCCATATTTGGCGCGCCCAACAGGCGCTTCCTAGCTGCACGCTAGCAGCGGCAAAGGCTCCCGTCCATCGGACATGGACGATGTTGCGTCACTTTCGCGTCGGCCCTTGCGCCACAGCTGGCGCGAGGCCTACGCTCGATGCCATGAGTGACGCAGCCAAGCCCACTCGGCGCGCCGCAATCGACACAAGCCGAGTTGCGGTCAACAAAGACCTGTTCCTCAACGCCTTCGCCGACAAAGGATGCGCCACCGGCCAGGAGCGAGCCGACCTGATTGGCACGTCCCGCCGTCTCACCGAGCGCTACCTGGCCGGCGAAGTAGTCCCTACCCTGCCTACCGCCCGCCGGATCGCCAAGCGTCTCGGGCGCAACATCGACGACCTGTGGCCGGACAATCTGGAGGCAGCGGCATGAGCCCGCTTTCCTCCATCTCTGGCCACCCCCGCCACGGCGGCCCGCTCGACGATCGCGAGTGGTCGCTCCGCGCGTTCATCGACACGGGAACCCGAAAGACCAAGTACCCGGTCGGACGAGTCATGCTGCGCAACGCGTTCGTCTACACCCCGAACAAGCATCGCTACAACACACGGTTTCACCTCCCCCGTGCTGCCGCCGTTGCCTGGCGGGAAGATCAACCGCCTCGCTACCAAGCGCAGACCATGTGCGGCCGATACCTCACATGGTTCACCACCAGCATGGACGCGCCAGCCGGCCTAGAGATATGCGACGAATGCGCGCTGGCTGAGTACCTTCGTCCGGCTGTCTACCGGTTCTTCGACGCCGACGACCGCCTTCTCTACGTGGGTTATAGCCGGACGGTGCTTCACCGGATCAAGCAGCACTCCCGCGATCCCAAGTCCCAGCGCTGGTGGATCCACCAGGTTCACGCTTCGGTTGAATGGTTTGAGACCGAGGAAGAGGGTCTTGCCGCAGAGACGGCTGCAATCCGCTCCGAGAAGCCCCTCTACAACCGGCGCAGTGTTCCGCAGCGCGAGTGGGTCGGTGCAGCATGAAGGCCGACCTTGATGAGCAGACCCGCCGCATGGTCGAAGTCGCCGTATCCGCTGCCCCCGCGCTCACCAGCACTCAGATCACCGAACTGCGACGCATCCTCAAACCCAGCGCTCAAATCTCTACCGTGACGCCACTGCCCACCCTCAAGGTTGCAACCAGGCCGACAAGGCGGGCCGCATGAGCAGCGGTTTCCTTTACGCCATCAAGTTCTCCAACGGCGTCATCAAAGTCGGCTCTACCCGGACGCCGCAGGCACGTTTGCGCACCCACGCCGGTGAAGCGGCCGGCTTCGGACACCAAGTCCTCGATCAGTGGTTGTCCGACGAGCACGACGGCTATCAGAGCACTGAGCAGACCCTCATCGCTCAGATGACGTTTCTCGCCTGCCAGCGTCATCGGCGCGAGTACTTCCAGCACGTCAACTGGGACCAGGTGTTACGGGTCGCCAAGACAGTCGTGGCCAACCATGTTGCGGGCCGTTGGACGACGGTCCCGCTGGAACACGGCCGGTTCACCATGGCCGACGTTGCAGCCATGCATCCCCAGTTCGAGCGGAGCTACCTGCATCAGGGCTGCATCTACGACCAATTCGCTCGGTCGATTGACCGCCGGGAGTTCGTCATGAGCCCTGCCCAGATCAAGACCTTGCTGGACATGCATGCCGACTTGCCTGGCCCCTTTACCGGCACGCCCAGCGCTTCTCTCCGACACCGTATGGAACGGCGGGCCGCCGCATGACCACTACCGCAGATGCCCGTGTCGCCGGCTGGATGCAGCTAACCCGCGTGCCGGGCAGCATCCACAAGTTGCACACGGCTGGCTATGTGGTCGAGGTCGGGGACGGAATCCCCACGTACTGCCACACCGAAGACGAGGCCCGCGCTTTCCTGCGTGCCCTTCGCCTGCCCGACGACGTGCCGGTGCAGTCGCCGCCGTCCTGAAACGCGAAACGGCCCCCAGCTCCACCTGGGGACCGTTTTGGTACTCGACCCCGCTCAATCACCCTGAGACGAGGCTCTATATGCCTGACCGTAGCAGCGAACCCACGGTGGCGCACGACAACCCCGAACTTTCTGGCACGACCGTCAGCCCTGCGTGCTATTGCGGTGCCGTCGGGTGCTCTACCCCGGAGCAGTGCCGGCGTGACCACTACAGCTCCGAAACCACTTGGCGTGAGATCGCGGTCCGGCCCGCCTTGAAGAAGGCGGCGGCCTGATGCTGCGCCTCTACGACGAGTTCGCCGGCGTGGGCGGTACTAGCCACGGCGCATCCTACGTGCCCGGGATTGAGGTGTATGCGGCAGCAAACCATGACCGGCACGCCGTTGACTCGCACAACCTGAACTTTCCCGGTGCTCGGCATTTCCAGGCCGACATCACGAAGCTGCCGGTCGAGAAGATGCCATACGCGGAGTTGTTTTCGGCGAGCCCGGCTTGCCCGGCCTGGACAGATGCGAACGGGGTGAAGCGGGACTTCGACCGGGCCAACGCAGAAGCGCAGACACTGTTTGACCTGGCCGAGGCGGAACCTGATCCCGCGCTGAAGAAGCGGCTCGAGGAGTACAAACGCTCTCGGCTGCTGATGAAGGAAATCCCCCGTTACCTGCGCGCCATGAACGGCCGCGGAACACCAGTGCTGGCCGGGATGATGGAAAACGTCATCCAGTGCCGCAAGTGGCATGAGTGGGATGCCTTCCTCCGCGAGATCCGCAACATCGGCCGCGGCTACCACCTGTGGTTTTTCGCTCTGAATGCCATGCACATGGAGCCAGTTCGTTCGCTGAAGACTCCGCAGTCCCGCAACCGGCTGATCATCGCCTACGTCCACAAGAGCATCGGGCGGCTGCCGGACTGGGACAAGTGGCTGCGTCCGCACGCCCACTGCCCGTCGTGCGACATGAGGGTTCAGGCAATCCAGGTGTTCAAGAAGCCCGGCGCGGATATGGGCGCCTACGGCTCGCAGTGGGTGTATCAGTGCCCGAGGGTTTCCTGCCGGGGTCGCGAGGTGTTCCCAGCGACGCTGGCCGCGTTGGCTGCGATCGACCCGAGCGTTCCTGGCATCCGGATCCGCGATCGGGCCGCGCATGGTCTTCCCGACCTGAAGGACGCCACCTTGGGGCGGTTGCGGGCCGGGGTGCGCCGATACTGGGCGCCGCTGATGGTTCCGGGCGAGGGCCGCGACGGCAAAACGGCCGCGCCAGCATCGGCCCCGTTGCGGACGCAGACGTGCCGCAACGAGACCGGGTACGCGTACGCGCCGTTCCTGTCGCCTGCTGGCGATACCTGGCGTAACGCTCCTTCATCGGCACTCGATCCGATGCCGACCAGGACAACACGGGAATGTGATGGGGTGGCTTCGTTGCCGCTTCCGCCGTTCATCACCCCGCTGCGCGGCGGAGGCGACAAGGAGAACGCCCGGCGCATCTCCGAGCCGCTATCGACGGTCACTGCCTCCGGTAACCATCACGGCTTGGCGTTGCCTCCGCTGATCACGCGCCAGAATTCGGGTCACGAAGAGTCCGGGACCACGCCGGCCACCGAGGCGATCAGGATGGTGACGGCGAGCGGTAAGCAGTCCGTAGCGTTCGCCCGGCCACTGCTGGTCCCGTATTACGGGGCGTCGACTTCGGCGTTGCCGTCGTCGCAGCCGATCGGCACGCTGACTACTAAGGACAAGTACGCGCTGGTCACCTCGGATGCGGACAGGATTGCTAATAGTTTCGACCTGGACGACGTGCTGTTCCGCATGCTGGAGCCGCACGAGATCGCTCGCGCTCAGTCATTCGCGCCAACGTATCGAACCTCGACAACCACGAAGCGGATCAACGTTCGTCTTTTCGGGAATGCCGTACCTGCTTCGATCGCCGAGGTCGTCTTCTCGGCGCTGACCGAATGCATTAGCGGCGAAGAGTTGGATCGGTTCATCGAGCCGCGGGATCTGGCGGTGGCAGCATGACGGCCCGGTCGTGGTGGCGTGCTGTGCTGACTCGTCGCTCGTCCGAGCCTGCGCGTGTCTGCACGATGACGCGAGCCGTTCCGCCGCGACGCCGGTCTCCGGATTACCAGTCCGTGCGCTGGATAGACAACCGGCAAGGCAGCGCCGTTAACGGTCCCGCTGACGCCCGCTGGCGATGGTAGTCGGCATGGCGGGATGTAGCGGTTCGTTGACGACGGCGATCGCCATCGGTCAAGACGCCGTCGCCGCCGCTGGCATGAGCGGCCGTGCGTCGCCGGCGGTAGTCGTCTTGAACAGGGCTGATGCGCGGCCTACGGCGGGATGGCGGGATTGCCGGTCGTGTGTGCAGCTAGCTGGCGGTCAGAACGTGGCCTGTGTCGCCGAGCGGCAGCGGGAGTCGCGCGCGGGGTTGCCCTGGTTGTGGCGGAGTGATGCCGCGTGAAGTTAGGCGTCGGCTTCGGGCTTTGCGGGGCGGGTCTTTTTGACGGGTCCGCGCCGCTTGCCCGGCAGTGGTGTGTCCGGGTTGTCAAGTCGCCATTCGATGTAGGCCTTGAGATCGGCGGACCGGCCGGCGTCGCCGACGAGCTTGCCGTATTCCTTCCAGGTCTCTTCGTCCATGCGGAAGCGGCGCAAGTTGTCGGGCACGACGCCAGCGTAGGTGCTGATCTTCGCGTGAGGCAACGACTGTGGCGACAGGTCACTTCCGTGTCTGGTTCGCAGGATCCCTTGAGTCATGACACAAGTGTGGCTACAGTTGTGGCTACAGCGCAAGGCGTGAGCCCATCCGAACCCTCACCGAAGGAGCCCCCTGTGCGCACCAAGACCCGTACCACCGTCAACCTCAAGCCCGGCATGGTCATCAAGACCGTCGCGTCCGACAGCACCGAAACTCTCCTGCCCGCCACCTACCGGGTGGTCGCGAGTAACACGAAGACGACTCCGTACGCCGAGCGCTGCATCAAGTTCACTGACGGCACGCACATCATGACCGCTCTCACGTGGGAGTACTCGGTCGCTCGCGGCAAGGCCGCCCGCAACGCCGCGAAGCAGCGGGCCGCGCTCATTCCGAGCTTCGCGCTCGCCGACGCGCTGAACCTGCTCAGCGCTTACACGGCTGGCGCGGTGACCGCATGAGGCGGAAGTTCTTTGTCCCGGCTGACGTGGTCTTGCTGCGCACGGGCGCTGAGGTTCCGTCGTCGGCCTTCGACACGATCTGTCGGGCTGTTGAAACTCTGCTCGACCAGGGTCACAGGGGCGCGGTGTACGAACTGGTGGGGATGGCTCGGGTTCCCGGACACCAACCTGCCGGCATGTCTGGCGCGGTTCTGGAGCGGATCGGTCTGCTCCAGAACGGGCTCCTGCACCAGGACACGGCAGCCGTGGTCGACGCCATGTTCGACGCTGAGGGCACGAGCGTCGTGGTCGCGGCGGTGTTCGCATGACCGCCGCTGCCAGCTTCGACCGGGCCTACTACGAGGTTCCTCGTACCGCTGCCTGCCCGTTCTGCCGGTCACCGCGCGGCTCGGACTGCCGCAGCATCGGTGGCTACACGGTCGGCTTCCATGCAGCTCGGATCAAGGCTGTCGCGCACCTGAACAGGCAGCAGCGGGACGACGCTGTCCAGAAGCTTCGGGCTGAGGAGAAGGCTCGACGCGACAAGACGGAAGCGATCCTGGCGAAACCCCTGACCGCGGATCAGTTGGCGACCCGTGCGGCTATCGACGCGGGCTTTCAGCAGATCAAAGAGGCGGCTCGGGCGCGGGAGAAGCAGATGTACGCGCGCTGCCGTGACCCGTGGCTGCACAACGAGGCCTGCGAGTGCCGGCTGGGCCGGCCGTATGCGCATCCGGAGCCGAAGCCGCGTGTCATCCGGGACGTCACCGACCTGGCCGAAGTCCGTGCTCGGCTGAGTGAGGCCGGCGAGCAGGCGCTTGCTGACGCGCTGGCCGAACTGGCAGGTGCGCGGTGAGCGGCCCGATCCCGGTGCGGGTGACCCGGTACAAGGACCCGCACTGCGGGCATACCCACTCGTCCCGGCAGCGCGCGGTCGAGCACATGGCTCGCTGCTGGTGGAACCCCGACGCCCGTGGCTGCAAGACGTGCCGGCACTTCGTTGGCCCGTGGCAGTCCATGGGCGAGGAACGCTGCGAGGTGGGCGTCAACCTCGGTGGGCGGCCTGCGTGCCGCGGCTGCGGAGGTCACGGCTGGCGCGACAACAGCGCGGGTGGCGAGGTGAAGCGCACCTCGGAGACGACGGTGGGGCACATCGACGACGGCTGCGAGATCAAGCCCGGCCCGGTCGTTGGCTGCGAGATGTGGGAGGCCGCAGATGCCGATCACTGAGGGTGCCGAACAGACACTAACGGTCCGCGAGTTCCCGTTCCACTCGGTGGAGGAATCGGACGACGGCCGCTGGTACATCATCGACGGGCAGCGGCTCATGTCTGTCACCACAGCGTTCAACGCGATCGCGAAACGCGGCCTGATCCCCTGGGCCGCCGGGCTTGCCGCGGAGCAGGCGTTTGCTGATCTGCCAACGTTGGTGTCTGCCTCGCGGCGCCGGTTGTGCGACAACACGTGGTCGCGGTGCCGCCACGAACCGGCTGAGTCATGCGAGAAGTGCCCGTGCCGGGTGTGCCGGCTCTGCGTGCAGAAGTGGATCGCCGACCGACACGTGCGGGAGACCGCCCGCCGCGCCGATGAGGGCACCCGTGTTCATGACGTTGCGGAGTGGTGGTCGTTCCACGGAACCATCCGCGACCACGACCCGGACATCGCCCCGTACGTGAAGACGTTCCAGGAATTCGTCACCGATTACGGCGTCGTGCCCGATGATGTGCTGCTCGCTGAGGCGCTGCTGGTGCACCGGGACATCGGCGCCGCAGGCACGACCGACGGGATCATCCGGTTCAGAGCCGAGCGATCCGAGGCTGCGGCGAAGCTCATCTCGCGGATGCTGACCTATGCGGGCACGCCGGTGAAATGGCGGCAGGCGCAGAAGCAGAAACTCACCCTGGACCTGCTGATCGACTACAAAACCCGTGAGGGCGACGACCCGCACATCTACCCGGAGTACGCGCTGCAGGAAGCCGGCTACCGCCATTTCCCCGTCGTCCGGATCAAAAACTCGGACCATGAGGAGCCGCTGCAGCCCACCGACGGCGGCGTCATCATCCAGCTCCGGCCCGACGGATACACAGTCCGCCCGGTCGTCTGTGACCGCAACACCTATGAGCAGGGGTTTTTACCTGCCCTGAACTTGTACCGCTGGCTGACCGAGTCCGGTCATGCCGCGGTGTCCAGCCGCACCTTTGTCCTCCCGGAGACGGTGGCCGCCCGCGCCCGCAAGGCCGCGCAGGAACAGGCCATCTCCCCCGCCACCGCGTCCGAAGCCTGAGGAGTCACCCATGGCCATAAAGACCCTGCAGCAGCGTCTGACCCAGGTCGGTGTGATCCGGCTCGGTCAGAAGGTACCGACCAGCAACGGCAACACCCGACCGGGAAAGCTGGAGACGCTGCGCTTCACCAGCCCCTCACGTCCCCTCATCGATGCTGTCGCAAAGCTGTACGGCGGCGAGGTGAAGGCGTGGCAGGCCAACACCGGCCCGCAGTGGGAAGTCATCACCGGCGTCAAAGAGATCCCGGTACTGGTGCCGCCGCAGCGGATCGACCCGAACATGGAGCACTGGGGTAACGGCTACCGCGATCGCATGTGCGACGGGGAAACCGAAACCATCCGGCAGCGTCCGTGTCTGTGCGCGCAGATGCAGCAGGGCGGCCGGCGTATCGACTCCCGGGAGTTGTGCAAGCCGACGACGCGCATGTCGGTGATGCTCGCCGATGTTCCGTCACTCGGCACCTGGAAGATCGAAAGCCACGGCTGGAACGCTGCCGCCGAGCTGCCGACCCTCGCTGCGTCGATCGAGTCGGCGCCGCAGCCGATCCCGGCCCGCCTCGAGGTGCAGGTACGGGAGAAGAAGGACTTCGACCCGTCCAAGCCGCAGGGCAAGCAGATCGAGTCGAAGGTGTTCATGGTGCCGGTCCTGCACTTCGACTGGCTGACCCCGGCACAGGCGTTCGGCGGCGAGTTGGGTGCGGCGGCGCGGGCTGCGTTGGGTGCGGCAGCCGTGCAGCGGCACGCCATCGAGTCGGCGCAGGCCGAGCGGGCGCGGCCGAAGTTGACTGCCGAGGACGTTCAGACGCTTGCCGACGAGGCGGAGACGGTCAAGCAGGTGCAGGACTTGTGGCGGGATGCCGCGAAGGACGGCGTGCTGACCGAGAAGCTGCAGGCGGTTCTGAAAGCGCGTGCCGCCGAGCTGACGCCGGCACCCGCAGCCGAGAAGGACAGCCATACGTCCCCTGGCTCGCAGGTGGAAGTGGATGAGGTGGTTGACGCCGAGTTCGCTGATGACGCTGATGCAGTGTTCGTCCAGATCCAATCGGTGGCCGGCGAGTTGCGCTGGAGTGCCGCCGAGTTGGAACAGCGGGTGCAGCAGTTCTTGAACAAGTCATCGGACGATGCGGACGCATTCGACCTGACCCGCCTTCTTGAGGCGATCAAGGCCGGTGAGGTGCGGTGACCGACCTAGAAAGCGGCAGTGCCACCGAGGAGATTTACAACCCGGTGACGGTGGAACAAGCCATCCAGAACTGCGCGGACCGCATCGCAAAAGGTGTGCGAATCGTCGCCAGCCGGTACAAGACCTACCAGGCCGCGAAACGGACCTTGGACCGCGCTAGAGCGCAGGCGTTCCTTCACTATCCCGGCACACAGGCCGAGAAGAAGCATGCGGCGGAGCTGGCGACAATCGAGGAACGGGATGCCCGGGACTCGGCGTACGAGGAGTACAAGTACGCGCGTGAGTTGGCTGCGGCTCTTGAGGATGAGCTGCGTGCTCTTCAGTCGATCAACAAGTCGGTAACGTCGGCGTACAACGCGGTCGGGGTGAACCGGTGAGCACTCTGCGCGCGATCACACTTCGAGCTCCCTGGTCTGAGGCTGTGGCGGTCGGGGCGAAGCTCGTCGAGAACCGGGCCGTCAATATCAAGTGGCGGGGCGAAATCGCCATCCACGCCGGCATGCAGGCGGATCCGGCTGCCGACAGTGACTCCCGGATCATCGGCCTGCTGGGCGAGAACGCCAGCCACGCCGCGACCCGCGGCGCGATCGTTGCTGTCGCCCGGCTGGTCGGCTGCCATCAAGCCCGTCAGCCGGACGACCCGTCGCTGACCTGCTGCGGCCGGTGGGGCATGCGCCTGTACCGCGGTAAACCGGCCTGGCACCTCGTTCTAGCCGACGTGCGCCGGCTGCCCAAGCCGGTGCCGTGCCGCGGCTATCTGCACATCGGCTGGTGGGCGAAGGACGCCGTTGAGGCGGAGGTCCGCGCCCAGCTTGATTCTTCCCTCTCCGCTGCCTAAGGAGGCGAACCGTATGAATTCCTGGAATCACGCCGTATCGGCCGCCCGGAAGTGGGGCGGCGAACCCGATCACTACATCGCCGTCGAGGAGTTTCTGGACTCCTCTAAAGAGATCTTCGGCGACGTACGTCATCGCTCCATGTACCACCACACCGCAGGCGTTTGGCTGTGCCAGCGCATCTTCGGCCGCACTATCACCGTGCCGAAAATCAACGGGCACGGCAGCGTCGACATCCCCGTCCGTCTGATCGCGGAACGGCACGTCATCGAAGATCTCGGCTGGCTTCCCTCCCCCGCCGACTACATCGCCGGCATGCCGATCAAGCCGTGGATGTCGGGATCACAGCGCAAAGAACTTCCCCTCTCTCACCTACTGCAAGGAGAACCCGCATGAGCCGTCACGCTAACTTCCTCGGCATTCCGGTCGAGGGCGACATCACCCGCGGAGACAAGCGTGTCCCGCAGAAGCCGCTGTCCGAGCTGGAGCCACTGATGAGGGCCGTTCTTGACGATCCGCACATGAAGGCGTTCGGCTGGGAGCAGTACACCCCGTACTTCAACGACGGGGAGCCGTGCGTCTTCTCCGTCGGGTCACCGTGGTTCCTGACGGTCAACGATCCAGACCCGGACGATATTGACGACACGTACGAGTACGGAGTCGACTACGGGGACCACCCTTCCCTCGGCCGCCGTGAGTTTGACTGGCGCGACCGGGAACGTATTCCGGGCGCTTACACGGGGCCTGATGAAGCCCGTTACGACCGTGTCCGGGCACTGTCGGATGCCATTAGTTCGGGCGCGTTTGAGGATGTGCTCCTGGAGGCGTTCGGTGACCATGCGCAAGTGACTGTTCGGCCGTCCGGGATCACCGTCGACTCCTACTCCCACGACTGAGGTGGCGTGATGGATCTGATCGCCGATGACTACCTGCAGCATTTCGACCGTGACCCGTGGGCTGACGCCCGGGTGCTGATCGCCGGGCAGGGCGACGTACTGCGGGCACCGTCCGACACCGACCGACCCGCTTGGGATCGGTCCGACGATGACGACTACTGGGATGCGTCGTGATCGGCTGGTGGAAGCGGCGCAGGGAGCAACAGCGCCGGTATGACGAGCAGCGGGTGCTGCAGGCGATCCGGATGCTGCGGCCGTCGCAGGCTGGCGGCTATCCGATCGGCCGGCTGGCTCACATCAGTCAGCCCCGTGTGCATGCGGCGCTGGACCGGCTGCAGGCGGCGGGTGTTGTGGCGTCCGAGTGGGAGCCGGGCCCAGTCTCCGAGTTCCGGCCGCGGCGGCGCCTGTACAGGATCGCCGGATCGCGGCTGGTGGAGGTAGGCCGGTGACCGTTATGACCAAAACTGAGACCCGCACGTGGACTCTCCGGATCCCGGCGCCGGCAAAGATGCTATCGGCCAACGACCGTCCCCACCACCAGGCCGCCAGCCGGATCCGGAAGGCGTGGCGTGAGGCAACGTTCACGCTGGCGCGGCAGGCGAAGCTTCCGACCGGGCTGGAGCGGGTCCGGATTGATGTGTGCCTGCATCACACGGTAGCTAGGAACCGCGACGACGCGAACTGGCATCCGTACGTACTCAAACCGATTGCGGATGGGCTCGGCCCGACGAAGACCTCTCGGCAGCGTAACGGCGAGATCAGGGTGGATGTCGGGTACGGGCTGATCCCGGACGACAACCCGGCGCACCTGGATGGGCCATTTCCAGTGCTGGGCGAAAAGGTGTCGCGCAAGGAGTACCCGCTTGGCCTGGCCGTGGTCACGATCGTCGACCTGACCGGGCAGCCGACGGGCGGTTTCGAGACCGAGCGCCGGCTGATGTCGGCGACGACGGCATGGACGTTCCGGTGCCCGGCTCGGCATCAGATCGTGGTGACGGTTCGCAGGCTAGAAGACTCCGGCCCGTATCGGAATTTGTTCATGGAGCAGCATGCCGGCTGCGAGGCGCAGCCATGACCGCCGCAGTGAAGCCCATTCGCCCGTCGGCTGGCCCGTGCAACTCCGGCACTGTGCTGGGTGAGGTGACGGCGCCGTGTGGCCGCCCGGACACGCGCCCGTATCCGGGCGGGCCGCGGCGTGAGGCGCACAAGCCTCAGCCGCAGCCTCGGTTCCGTGCGGTCAAGGCGGAGGCTGCCTAATGCTGCTGTCCGACCGTGACCTGCGAGCTGAAATCCGGGCTGGTGAGCTCGGCTTGGAGCCGTTCGAGTCGTCCCTGGTGCAGCCTTCCAGCATCGACGTACGCCGCGGCTGTCGTCCCCGGCTGAGGTTCCGTACGGGACGGCGTCGTTGGGCTCGCGTTACATGGGGCAGCGCGGGCCGACAGCGTCCCGATCGTGGCAGAACTTCCGAACCTGGCCTACCGGTGGTGGCCAGTGACTTCCGTTGACCCGATCATCGCCCAGCTACGCGACCGCCGGAACCAGCGCGGTCTCAAGCCATACGTTCTGGCTGGGTTGGCTGGGCTGTCGCAGCAGTACGTCTACCGCACAGAGGCCGGGCTGCACAGCCCCCGCCTTGACACCCTCCGCGCTTGGGCTGACGCCCTGGGCTACGACCTTGCCCTCGTCTGTCGTGAGCGCACCGACGAAAGGATGCCAGCCTGATGGCCGGAGAAACAGTGATCACCGTTGTTGGCAACATCGTCGCGGATCCGGAGCTGAGGTACACGCAGTCCGGTGCCGCGGTCTGCTCGTTCCGCATTGCTTCTACCCCACGCGTTTTTGACAAGCAGACGCAGGACTACCGCGACGGTGAGCCACTGTACCTGTCCTGCAGCGTGTGGCGGGAGCCCGCCGAGCATGTCGCCGAGTCGCTGCAGCGCGGCGCCCGGGTAATCGTGCAGGGCCGGCTGAAGCAGCGGTCATATGAGAAGGACGGCGAGAAGCGCACCGTCGTCGAGCTGGACGTGGACGAGATCGGGCCATCGCTGAGGTACGCGACGGTGAAGGTGCAGAAGGCGCAGCGGTCCGGTGGTGACGGCGGACTACGGCCGCAGCAAGCGCCTCGCGGTGGCGGTGATCCGTGGGCAACGCAGGGCGCTCGATCGGCAGCAAGCTCAGGCGGTCAGCGTTCGTTCGACGACGAGCCACCTTTTTGATCATGACTAGAGCGTCAGAGCTGGTGCAGGCACTCGCCGAAGCGATGCATGAGGTGCAGTGCCTGCCCGGCACCAAGGGCTACCACAAGTACTCCGCAAATCATCGCGAGCCGGAGCAGCGGCGGGCCGCCCTGAACCTCAACCCGCTTGCTGCGGCCGGTCACATCCTGTCCCCCGTGCCTGTGGAGGCGTCATGACTATGCCCGATACCCGATCAATGACGGGCCGGCTCTTCGATGCGCTGGCCGAGAATCAGCGGCTGCGAGCATTTGTGGAGCAGGTAGCCCTGCTGGATGACCCGGAAGCTGAGCCGTTCGGCAAGCGCATTGTGAGTGCCGTCAGCTTGGCGGCTGCCGCTCGTAAGGTGCTGCGGTGAGCGCCAAGGTGGTGCCTCTGTTGTCTGGCACGCAGCAGCGGATCCTCACGTTCATCCAGTCCTACGCTGCAGAGAAACAGTTCCCGCCCACCATGAAGGAGATCGGGGCCGGTGTGCACCTGTCCCCGTCTGCGGTCGCCCACCAGCTGATCCGGTTGCAGGGCGCCGGGTGGATTAGCCGGGTGCCTAATACGCCGCGGGCGATCCGGGTGCTGGACCCGGAGACGGGCGGCGACTGATGGTCCGGCTGGCTGACGGCTTCGAGTGGGCAACGACGGGCGAGCACCGGGACGAGTGGTGTGTGCGCCGCACTGGGTTGCCGCAGATGTTGTGCGGGCGGTCGTTCAACGGCACGGGTCGGCGTGGAGGTTGGGCGCCCGCGCAGCAGCCGGCCGCAACCCCGGAAGGCGCCCACCCGTTGTGCGTCGTTCTGGCCGAGGCGCAGCACGGCCTGTGCCCGGTGTGCGGTTGGGACATTGCGACCGAGGACGGGTTGATCGTCGGGCACGGCCGGTGGCAGGTCACGCGGGACGGGGTGGAGAGCAGCGACGAGCCGTGTGCGGGTGCCGGTCAGGTGCCGGAGGTCGGCGGGTGACCCTTCTCGCCCAGCGCCTCCCGGGCGCGCTCAAACCATTCGGGCGAAACCAAGTACGACTGCGTCTCGCCGCTGACGGTTACTGGCGTGGGTTCGGGGCCCACCTCGTACGGCACCAGTACGGCCCGCGCGATGTTCCTCGACCCATGCCTGATGATGGTCGACTCGCCACGCATAAAGGCCGCTTCCACCCTGCTGCCGAGTTGGACTCTGAGTTCACTCAAACTCATCCCCGGTACGCAGGCTGCCGGTTAGTGATCCGCGGGCCTGGCCGGTGCGCGATGTTGAAGACCGGGCGTTTAACAATGATCGCCGCAATCTCTTCGGCCTCAGCGTGGCCTTTGGTCTCCCGCCAGTAGACCAGCGTCCGCGTCAGGTCAGCCTGGCCCCACCATGCCGAGTTGGCTCGGTGGGATTCAAAGCGAACCGACGGGCTTCCCGTGATGCCGACGTAGAGCAGCACACCCGCGTCGTTGTAAAAGCGGTAAATGCAGCAGGGGTCAAGCCAGCCCGTAGGGCGCGGCGGCACGACGGGCAGACGCAGCGTTGTCAGGGTCACGCTCTACCGCGCAAGCTTCAGTTCGGTGGTCTTGCCGTCTCGCCAGTCTTCGTACGCCCGGCAGATGCGGCGGACGTGCTCGCGGGTGTAGCCCATCTGCTTTACCACGTCAGACTGGCGGACGCGACCGGTGGTGACGGCTTCACCGATGGCCTTGAACAGCTCATCCCGGCGGGTGTCGAGCGCCTTCTCGGCGCGGCGGTAAGCGGCGAGTACGTCGGCAAGCTGTTTGTCCGTCACAGACAAATACTGGCAGACACGAAGGTGGCCAACACCGGGTGGCACTGAAAGCTGACTTGTCATGCCACCAACTGTAGGCCACACTGAGGTGGCATCCAATACCGCAGACGGAGGAGCATTCATGACCAACGACCACCTTCGCGGCCCATGGCAGGCCGTTCTCAGCTATCGCGGGGAGCCCCTGCCTGACATCGCAGCTCTCAACGGCGAAGACGGTGCCGACTTCAGCATTTGCCGGGGCACTGCCATCCCTGTCGATCTCGGTGGCGGTCTCCTCGACTGGCCGCGCAGCTTCTCCGGCGACGACGTCATCGAATTATGGGAAGACGTCGAGTACGACGAGGCCAAGATCCGCTGGGTGCAGGTTCAGGCCATGGTTGCCGGCCTCAACGCGGCAGGTACGGCGTGACCGCTCAGACCGATCACGATGACCTGGTCGCTCAGATCGTCACCGCATCGTTCAGCCTGACCCGCGACACCGCCACCCGCCTGATCGACTCGCTTACCGAGCAGTTGGCCGACTCGCAGGCCGAGGTTGATGCGATCCGCCACCGGGTGCAGGCCCTGCTCGATAGCGACTACACGCCAAACGCAGATGCAATCCTGCGGGCGTTGTGGCCTGACGCCAGCACACGAGATGCGTTCCGCCGCGACAAGGAGGCCCAGTGACCCTCACCCGTTTCCACACCACCGAGCCGTTCGACGGCGGCGAAGGCGGCTTCTTCCACTGGTGGGTTTCTAACGGCCCTCACATGCTCGCCTTGACCGTTATTGAGTCCAGCACCAAGGCCCGCTTCAACGAGATCTACATGCACCAGCCGTCCAACGACGGTGGCTGCCGGTTCCACGACGGCTGCGAGCCGTCCGCCCTGTCGAACCCGGTCATCCGCGACACCCTGGACCGGATCGTCGCGGCCGGCACCACCGACGACGCCGTGTATGCCGAGTTGGAGCGGCTACACGGCGAGATCTTCGCAGAGGTGGCCCGATGAGCATCTCTGTTCGCTACCACGTCGACCCCCACGAGCCGCTGGCCATCTACCGCGGTAACGAGTGGATCGGCTCCATGTTCTCCCCGATCGACGCCGCAGCCGCGGTGATCCACCTCAACCGCGGCCTGCGCGAGTGCCTGTGCGAGATGGACGGGCCCGCCTCACGCAACGAGGACTGCGACGGCCAGTGCTGCGGCGTGGGCATGTGCTCTTGCTCGGCCACTGCGGAGGTTGACCGATGACCGACTTGGACCTCGATGCAGTCCGTGACCGCGTCGACAAGGCCCACCGCTGGGCTGACTGGCAGTCGCTGGCCGTGCCCGCAGCGGTACGCCTCCACTTCACCGACGACGTGCCCGCCCTGATCAGCTACATCCAGCATCTCACCACTGAGCTTGCTGCCACGCGGCAGATGCTCGACGTCCTCACCCGGGAGGAAACCCGATGACCACGAAGATCCCGTCCTTTCCGGCCTGCACCGTCGTCACCTCGAACGGGCCCGTGACTGTGCCCTGCGAGCCGATCAGTGACGACCTTGCCATCACCCCCGTTTTCGGCATGACCGAAGACTTCCGCGCGGTCCTCGGCGGAGACTTCCTCATCACCCACCGGGCAACCGGACTGCACGTTTCTGACGGGCCGGGCTGCATCGAGTGCTGCCGGTCGGCCGGGAAGGCTCTGGTGGCGACTGGGGTCGACTGGTCGGCGATCACCGCTGGAGGTGGGGCCGAGTTCATGCGAGCACTGCCGGACGAGACCCGGCGGGCGGTAGCCGAGGCGCGCACCGTGAGCTGGTCCTGCGACATCGAGTACTGCAATCCGTGGCCCGAAGGCGCTACTGCCGAGCGCGCCCAGTCAAAGACGAACCACCTGAGGCAGATCGTCGAGCAGAACGCGCGAATTGTGGCAGCTCAGGAGGCCGGGCGATGACCCCGATCGACCGCCTGAACCGTGCCAACGAGCTCGCCGCGACGCCCGGCGAGCACGGCACCCGCGAGGAGTGGATCCGGCACTACGCCGCGCAGGCCATGGCCGCGTTTGCCGGCTTCTACGACGTGACCCACGAGCCGAGGACCGGGAACGACCGCCCAGAGATCGGCTACCTGGCGCTCATCGGCCAAACCTCGGTCGCCGCGGTTCTCGGCCTCGACGCGTCCCCTCGTGACCTGCCGTCCTTGCTGTGGCATTACGACCCGGACGGCGACGCCCTCAACGGCGAAAGGATCGAAGAATACATCGTCTCCGTTCTCGACCGGGCAGGCATTAACCCGGCCGACCTCAACGAGCGATACGAGACCAGCCACTTCCGCAGCCCCAGCCGTGCGGCGGAGGTAGCCCGGTGAGCTACGACTCTCGTGCATACGACAATGAGCACGGCGACCCGGTGGTCGTCCTGGTCGCCGAAGGCACCCACGACGTATCCCGGCTGATCAACCTGCTGACCGTCGGCAACTGCGAACAGATCAGCCTCGGTCGGAAGGTCCTGCAGCAGGTACGCCGACACAATGGCGGCCGGGCTGCTCTGCAACTGCTGGCCGCGCACGGCGGCCCGGACTTTCTCCACGACGATGAGGTGGCCTGATGCTGACCGCTCAGACCCTGCACGAAACCCTCGTGCGCGCCACCCTGGACCAGGCTGCTGCCGGCGGCTGCAACAAGTGCGTGCCCAACGTGTGCAGCGACCACTTCACCCCCGGGATCGAGGAAGCCGGCTGGAGCGCGGTCGCTGAGCGCATGGACCGGTGGGCCGCGAGCGGCTACAGCGGCGACTGGCAGGACGCGGAATACGACGATCCGGAGGCGGCATCATGACCGATCAGGCCCAGCCGATCGAGCACATTGAGGACATCCCTCCAGAACTACGCGGTCTGTTCCTCGAACACTTGAAGGCGGCTCGGCACGTGCAGGAAGAGGAGATCAAGGCCCTGCACGCCAAGCTTCGTGAGGCTACTCGCCGCGGGTACGACTTGGCCCTAACCACCCTCAAAGACGAAAGCCTGTACATGCAGTGGTGGAACTCGTCGCACTGCAGCCCAGACGGCCCGGCCCGTGAGCACTACCTGCGCTACCTGACCGACACTGCGCCCGGCGGTGTTTTCTGGGAGGTGGCCCGATGATCACGTGGATCGACACTCTTACCGACCGGCTGTGGGCCAACAAGCCCGATGCCGAATTCCGAGACCTGTTCACACCGGTGACGGTGACTGCATGACCATCTTCCCCGACTGGCGTGCAATCGGCGCTGTCATGCACTGGGCCAGAACCGTCGGAGCCGACGTCAAGGTCACCAAATACCGGCAGTACAGCCCTGCATACATCTGCCACCAGTGGACCCTGCCGACCGGGGCGCGTATCACCGTCGGCTCGTACGCAGGTAGTACCAACCCGGACATGACCGTCGTCAACGGCGCCGCCCGCTACGACGGCGAACCGACGTCCGCAGCCGATGCCCTCAACACTCTCGGCGTTCTCGGTGTCATTCCGGCCGCGCTGATGGAGCTAGCCCAGTGACCGCGCCCGCCGCGGCCCGGCCGCTCACCCCACGCCAACAAGAAACGCTGCGCTACATCGCCGCCGGCCACACCAACACCGACACGGCAAAGCTGATGGGTGTCGGCATCACCACGATCAAAGCCAACATCAAGGCGATCCTCGCACGGCTCGGCGCCCGCAACGCCGCCAACGCCGTCTACCTAGCGTTCAAGACGGGGGAACTGACATGACGATCCCCGGATACCTCGACAAACACGAAGGCCGCTGGCGGCTCATCTGGCGCGACGACGACGGTACCCTTCGCCAGTTCACCGCCCACAACATCGACGTCGTCACGGCGTACGCCACCAAGCACGGCATCCGCGTGACAACACCGCGGCCCATCCTGACCCTGCAGCCACACGCCGACGAGCCCGACCGGATCATGCCGGACGGGCCACTGAACATGAGGTTCAGCGGGTGAGCGGCATCAACATCGACAACCTGCCGCCCACCCAGCAGCTCATCCTGGATGTACTTGCCGCCCGCTACCGGCTCGGCGAGCAGGTGTGGCCGCTCCACACCACCGTGCAGAAGCCGCTGCGCGAGCTCGCCGATCGCGGCCTCGTCACACTCCTCAACGGCATCGTCGAGAAAAGCATCCGGGCACGGCTTACCGACGCCGGCCAGGCGCTCACCCTCCACGAGCAGTACCAGCCGCCGAATGGCGGGATCGGAAGGTATCGGCAAGCACTCGAAGACATCCGCGCGTTCGCCGTGGCCCGGTCGGAGCGGCCCGGCATGGACGGCATTGCGGAACTCGCGGGACAGGCCCTCAAAGTGGGACCGCGGTGATGGAACCGACCGACGAGCTGATCGCCGCTGCCAAACGGCGCATGGACATCAACGGCGCTACCCCGATCGACGCGTGGCTGGAAGCCGTCATCAACGACATCCTTGCCATCATCAAACGCGACTACCGACTGATCCCCAAACCCGGCGCCGCAAGACCACGCCGAATCTCCCGGGTGGAACACGACCATGCCGCTCTCAAGTGGGCGCGCAAGCAGGCCGGATGGAAACAAGCTGACCTGGCGAAAGCTGTCGGAATCTCGGCGTCGCTGCTATGCGAAGCCGAGAAGGGTACTCGGGGCTTGTCGCGCAAGGTGCTCACCGACATCGCCGCGACGCTCAGGTGCCCGGTCTCGGTGTTCGACCGGAAGGAGACGCCATGGATGCACGGGCAGCAGTAGGCGACTTCCCGTACGTCTGGGCGTGGTCGACGCGCACCTTCGAGTACCCGGGTGTTCGCGTGCGGGTGCCGTGGTTCGGTGACGGCGTGGACCGGGCCAGCCAGCCCTGTCGAGTGCTGGTGCGTGGCGGCATGAACAGTGCGCTGATCGAGTTCGCGGACGGCTACCGGGTGTTGACGTCGCGAGGTGGGATCAGGCGGGCAAAGAGCACATCATCCGAGCCAGCTACACGTCTTTCGTGATTCCGTTCTAATAGTTCAACAAGGCGACATAGATACCCTCACCTAATTGATCATTGTCGGGCTGGAATCGCACAAAGGAGGCGGGCCGAAACGTGGAATCGAACGCCGGTTCGACTAAGATAAAAAGACGCGCGGCCAACAGTGTCCTACCACCGATGACCGCGCTAACCCGCTCCTCACGCTTCTGTTCTCAGACAACGGAAGGGAGGTTCAGGCTGTGTTGAAGCCTAGAACCCCATCGTACGTCACGCACCACACACACGCAGCCGCCGCTGTCACCATCCAGACCGTGGCGGTGATTGCCTGATGGCACGCATCTCCGTCGGCCGCGCCGAGCTCGAAAACCGGCCCCACATCCTCTACCGGTTCTACGACCGCACCGGCGTCCTGCTCTACGTCGGCATCACCGTCGACTTCGCCGACCGCATGGCAACCCACGCCAAAGAAAAAGACTGGTGGGTACGTGTCGACCGCAGCGCCACCCAGGTCGACTACTACGACAGCCGGCGCGCAGCCCTAGACGCCGAGCGGGAAGCGATCAAAGCAGAGAAGCCGCTGGAAAATGACCAGCACAACGTCTTCATGGAAGCTTCTGCCGCAACACTAGGCAGCCAGTCACCCTGTGGAGATAGATGCACGACCGCTTGTCGTAGCCATCATGAAGATAAGTGGTGGCAAGGGCGCGATGATCTTGCCGTTATGGTCATCGACGAGGTACGAGGAGTCCTGGGCGAAGACCAGCGCCTTCTTGATGCGGCGAAGTTCGCCGCAGCGCATCTGGAACTTCCGGTGCCGGAGCGGACTTATCCAGACGACAACGCTGTGGTCCTCACTGCGCTTTCACTTGTCGAGCGGGTTGCTGATGACACTGCCCGGCTTCGCTTGATTGCCCGGTACGTCTTCGATGCAGTACCTGCCGGCATGCTGGCAGCCGCAACCGAAGCGGCGGAGCGCGACTGGTCCTGCGCGGGAGAACCAGAGGCGCCCTGGGAAGACAAAATGGTCGACGTACTTCGACACCTGAGCTACCTACTCGCCAAATCTTTCAATCAGCCACGGCCGGGCCGTAGCCGGAAGCAGGTACAGGTCTAATGCCACGCATCCGAACGGTCAAGCCGGATTTTTGGAAGTCTGAGAGCATTGCCGTTCTCCCATTTCGGGCACGTCTGTTTTTTATCGGACTGTGGACCTACGTTGACGACAACGGCGTTGGACTCGACAACTTTAAGTTGATCGCCGCCGAACTTTTCGGCCTTGAGGAGGATCCTCGCGAGGCCCGTAACAACGTTCGCGAGGATCTCGCGAGGCTTCACGCAGCCGGTCGGATAGTTCGTTACACCGTCAACGGCAAGCGTTACCTGGCCGTTGTCAACTGGAACGAGCATCAAAAGATCGACAGGCCAGGCAAGGCGCGCTACCCCGGACCCGAGGATCCCGGCGCACAGCATCTGAGCAGCGAAAACGCTGGGCAGGCTGACGAGCCGGAGACAGCATTCGCGACACCCTCGCGAGAGCCTCGCGAAACACTCGCGCCCGGAATAGGGAAGAAGGAACAGGGAAAAGAGGAACAGGGAGAACTACTACCCCCACCGCCTCCGCCGGTGAGGACACCGGCGCCCGGCGCCGACGATGACCCCAACTGGTGCAAGTTTTGGGACGCCTACCCGCTCAAGGTGTCAAAGAAGGAAGCACGCACCCGTTACGCCGCAGCCGTCCAAAAGGGCGCCAAGCCGGAGGACATCATCGCCGGCGCCGAGTCCTATCGAGACCGCGTCCGACGTGAAGGCATCCCCAGGGACAAAACCAAGCATCCCGACGGGTGGCTTTCCGGTGAACGATGGAACGACGAGATGGACATGGGGGACGCCCAGCCGAGGAACGCAGCTGCCCACGACCTTCAAGGCCGCGGAAGCTCCGAACTTGCTCGTCGCGCCCCCATTCCGCGCTCCCCCGCAGATCAGCGGGTTGCCGACAACCAAGACCTGTATCAGAGGTACCGCAAGCTTGAGGAGGCTCAGCATGGATAAGGCCGAGGTGGTGCTGCTGCTGACCCTGGCAGCCACCTTCGACTACCGGCGCATCGGTGAGGCCGACGTCGAAGCCTGGTACCTGGCGCTCGACGACATCGACTTGGACGACGCGAAAGCCGCGGTGGTACGGCATTACCGGGATCAGACCGACCGGTTGATGCCCGCGCACGTCCGGGCCGGCGTGAAGGCGATCCGTGCGGAGCGGCGCCGTTTGGAGCCGTCGGAGGCGCTGCAGTTGCCGTCGAAGTTTGAGGACGACATGAACCGGCAGGTGCGTATGCAGGCCGGCGGGGCGCATGTGCGGGAGGTGCTGGCGGCGGTCGGCCATCACCTCGAAGCGCAGTCACCGCCTTCGGTATCGGCCATGGACCAGTTGAGGGCGCTCACTGCGGGCCCTAACTGGGACGCTGACGCCTCGGAGGTGTCCGGTGAGTGACAGGGTGCCCCCACACGACGTTGAGGCGGAGCAGGCCGTTCTGGGCGGCATGCTGCTGTCGGCTGCGGCAGTCGACGAAGTCACCGAGATCATCACCGGTACTGACTTCTACCGGCCGGTTCATCGCACCGTGTTCGAGACGATCCTGACGCTGCACGGTAAAGGGGAACCGGCTGACGCGCTCACCGTGGCCGCCGCCCTAGCTGTACTGACCACGGACGTTGGTGACGGGGAGATCTTGAAATAGGTGAGGGCCTTCGGGTTCGGTGTGGATTGCGACGTCCTACCCCGAACCTGCGGAGGCCCTCATGCCCCACCGTAATGCACCCTTGTCCGAGACCGGCAGGCTGCGCCTGGCGCGCTGCGTGGTCGATGACCGATGGCCGCTACGGCGAGCCGCCGAACGTTTCCAGGTCAGCACGACCACAGCGAAACGGTGGGCCGACCGCTACCGCACCGACGGGCCGGCGGGTATGACCGACCGTTCCTCGCGACCACACCACAGCCCGTCACAGACTCCGACCCGCACTGAGCGGCGAATCATCAAGGTCCGCATCCTGCGCCGTTGGGGACCCGCCCGGATCGCCTACTTCCTGAGCCTGAACCCGGCCACCGTGCACCGGGTCCTGACCCGCTACCGGCTCGCCAGGCTCACCCACCTGGACCGGGCCACCAGCCGGCCGATCCGCCGCTACGAACACGACACACCAGGCGATCTGGTCCATGTCGACATCAAGAAACTCGGCAACATCCCCGACGGCGGCGGCCACCGCGTCCACGGCCGGGCCGACGGCAACCGCCACAGCTCGGCCCACCGGGACCCGGCCCGTCCCCGCACCCACCACGGCCGGCCCAACCTCGGCTACCACTACCTGCACAACGCTGTTGACGACCACTCCCGGCTGGCCTACACCGAAATCCTGCCCGACGAGACCCGCGAGACAGCCACAGCCTTCTGGCAACGCGCCCACGCCTGGTTCACCAGCCGGGGCATCACCGTCAAACGGGTACTGACCGACAACGGCTCCTGCTACCGCTCCCACCTATGGCATGACGCACTCGCCGCCGCCGGCATCACCCACAAACGCACCCGCCCCTACCGGCCCCAGACCAACGGAAAAGTCGAACGCTTCAACCGCACCATGCTCGACGAATGGGCCTACGCCCGGGCCTACCGCACCGAAACCGAACGCCGCGAAGCCCTGCCCGCCTGGCTACACACCTACAATCACCACCGCGGACACACCGCACTCAACGGCCTACCACCCGCCAGCCGCGTCCCCAACCTCTCGGGTCAGTACACCTAGCCGAGTCCAATGACCTGGTCCGGCTCGGCGGGGTCCCGTACCTGCACACCTGCATCGAAGCCGTGCCGACGGCGGCGAATGCCGGCTACTACGCGCGGATCGTGCAGCGGCGGGCCGTGTCACGGCGCTTGGTCGAAGCCGGGATACGGATCGCACAGCTCGGCTACGGCTCGGCCAACGGTGACGGCCTCGAACTTGGCGCCGTTGTTGATCTGGCGCAGCAGGCCGTCTACGACATCACCATTGACCGCGGCGCCGGAGAGACGGCACAGGTCGGTGACGTGTTCCAGCCGGTCATGGATGACATCGAGTCGGCGGGCAGCCGCGACGGGTCGATGCTGGGAGTCCCGACCGGGTTCAAAGACCTCGACCGGCTACTGAACGGACTGCAACCAGGCCAGGTCATCATCGTGGCCGGCCGACCAGGGCTCGGTAAATCCACGGTCGGCCTCGACATTGCCCGGCATGCTGCGATCCGGGCAGGGATGCCGTCCGGGTTTTTCACCTTGGAGATGTCGAAGGTGGAGATGGTGACCCGGCTACTGTCGGCCGAAGCGCGGGTGCCCCTGCACGTGCTGCGGTCCGGGCAGTTGTCCGACGATGACTGGGCGCGGATGGCTCGCTGCATGGGTCAGATCGCCGACGCACCGATTTTTGTGGATGACACGCCGAGCATGGGCATGTCGGAGATCCGGTCGAAGGCGCGCAGCTTGAAGAAGAAGCACAACCTGCGGCTACTGGTGATCGACTACCTGCAGTTGATGTCGTCGCCGAAGAAGACGGAAAGCCGGCAGCAGGAAGTTTCTGAGCTGTCCCGCGGCCTGAAGCTGCTGAGCAAGGAGATCGGCTGCCCGATCATCGTGATCTCTCAGCTGAACCGCGGCCCGGAGCAGCGGCAGGACAAACGCCCCCAACTGTCCGACCTGCGCGAGTCCGGGTCGATCGAGCAGGACGCCGATGTGGTGATCCTGCTGCACCGCGACGACTACTACGACAAAGAGTCCGCGCGGGCCGGCGAGGCGGATTTCATCGTGGCCAAGCATCGGAACGGGCCGACAGACACGATCACCGTGGCGGCGCAACTACACCTGTCCCGGTTCGTGGACATGGCCCTTTAAGGCGGTGGTGGGCAGCTGAACGAGCAGCGGCACCGCGCACCGCGTCCGGACGATCCAGCGGGCGGGGAAGTGGCGTGACGACATGTCTCTCGGCCCGGAGCCGCCACCCGCTCAGCTGCTGCTGTAGGCGGCCGATCGTTGATGCTGGCGGGACGCCCAAGCCGGCGGAAGCCATGGATCTCTGGATGTCATATCCACCCACCGGCCGGGCGCCACCGCGCTTGCACCATCGGAACCACAGGCCTCAAGGCCGCCTGCCCTCTTACCGAGGTCGGTCGGCGATCTTCTCCCCAACCAGTCGCTGATGAACCGCAGATGCCCGGCCGCCCCATACCCGTCCTGATCTCCGAGCGCGGACTTGACGCCGAGAACACTGTCGCGGAGGTCGCCGAGTTCGGCGGCAACAGCCAGCGTTGCCATCGCTGACGCCTGCTGCGCCAGCACCGCCGCATCACCGACGTTGCTGCACTTGTTCGCACTGTCGATCAGTTCGAGAGCGTCCTGCCGAATCTTTTCCGCTTCACGAAGCCGCATACCCCATCCTCAACCAGGCATCGATCACTGCGCATCTTCGGTCATCATGTCGACGAAGACCTATCGCACGCCGCAAGACGTTCACCGACGGCGCCTGGTTCGTCGGGGCGACCTTCACCGGCTTCGCGTGGTTCGATGAGGCGACGTTCACCGGTGATGCCGAGCTCGGCAAAGCGATCTTGGAACCCGGCAGCAGCCTGTCCCTGGCCGGCGCGCGAGTGATGCGGCGCGCAAACCGGAAGGACACCTGGCCATCTGGCTGGCGCATCCAAGACGACCCCAGTAGCAATTGTGACCTTCTGGTGCCGGAGGGACCGGCTGCGGCCGCTTGAGCGACTTCCATGATTCGCCGTTCCACTTCTAAGGAAGTGGAACGGACAAAGCCCTTGAGGAGCATTGCAACGAGAACTGGCGCTAGCGGTGATCTTGGAGCGGGTAAGGACGTGCCTATCAGGCGCTGCGTGATCCGGACGTCGGCGAGGTCGAGTGATCACCCGACGCGTCGCGTCGGCCTGCCAACCTGGGCAGCTGTGAGCCCGACTGGTTTTCGGTCCGGCTACGCGGTCTGTGCGTCACACAACTGCTGCTCGCCGCTGGTGATTCGTCGTCGGCCGGCACGGTCAGGGCCCAGGGTGGCGCCTTGTGCCTGGCAGTTAGAGCGGTGAGGCTGCGTTGTCGAGCAGTTGCTGCAGGTCGCAGGCTGATTGGTAGATGACGTTGATCTGGTGTGCCTGGGCGGGGCGCATGGTGGTGTCGTCGTGCAGGACTTCGGCCCAGCCGAGGATCTTGGCGATGGGATGGCGCAGGTGGTGGGACAGTTCCCGCCGATCGTGGTCGGTGTCCAGATGCTGCCACAGGGTGCTCAGGTGCGGTATGGCGGCTGCCGGCTGGTGGATGTCGCGGTGGCGGGGGAAGCCGCGCATCTGGGTCAGGTTGTGCCGGCACAGGCTGCACAAGGGCAGGTGGGCTTGTCCGTCGACGGGTTCGGCGGGACGCAGGCAGGCGATGTGGGAGCTGGGGTCGACCATGATGCAGCAGTCGATGCCGGCGGTGGTGAAGTCGTCCAGGCTCAGGCCGAGCAAGGCCAGGCGGTCGTGCAGTTCGGTGGTGTGGCAGTCGCCGGCCCAGATCCGGTCGCGGCACAGCCGGTAGCACAGGCCCGGGTCGGTGATGTCGGGGATCTGCAGCAGCCGCCAGCCGCCGGCGTGGACGAGTTGCATTGTGCTCCTTGGCCGGGCTGTTGAGCGGCAGGCGGAGGGCGGGTAGGTGGCTTACTCATCGGCGTCGGCGTTGCCGGTATAAGCCTTCAGATACCGGGGTTCCTGGCCCGGGTGGGTGGTCGTGCCACTCCACCGTGCAGGGTTGAATGCCAGCGGCCAGGGTGGCGTTACAGCAGCTCGCGTATCGGCGGTAGCCCAGTGGCTCAGGGTGTCAGTCCAGGTCGCTGAACTCCTGCAGCAGCGCGGTGATTTCCTGCGCAGCGCAGGCCAGTTCCGCCAGCTGCTCGGGAGTGAACTGGTGAGCCTGGGTGCCGAGAATGCAGTGGGCGCCGACGATCTGGCCGCCGACGGTCAGGGGCACACCGGCGTAGCTGCCGATGCCGTCGATGGTGACCAGGGGGTTGGTGGCTTGTTCGGAGTGGTGGGCATCGGGGATGACGTACGGCCGGCCGGTGGTGATCATGTTGGCGCAGAAGGACCATTCCACCGGGGTGCCGTCCGCGGCGGCGATCCAGGTGTCGTCGAGGCCGGTGGCGCCGACGGTCATCTGGGAGGTGTTGAACACCAGGGTGGCCAGGCTGATCGGCAGGCCGGTGCGTTCGGCGGTGCGCGCGGTGATCCGGTTGAGCGCCGTCCGTAGGTCGAGGTTGTCGAAGTCGATGCTGGCCAGCACGCGCATGCGTTCAGGGGCGGCCAGTGTGGTGGACTGCTGGTTGTTGATCATCAGTTTCTCCGAGGCTGCTGGCACGGGGCGGGTACCGACGTGGTGAGGGCGCGCATGCTGGCGGCTCAGACGTTCTGGTGCAGGGCGCGGTAGGTGACGGCCCGGATTTTCTCGGAGCGGGCGGTTACGCGCAGGACGTCGCCGATGGTCATGAGTTCCTCGGTGAGGCGGACCAGGTCGTCGGTGGTGCCGGATCGGGTCAGGCGCAGTTTCTTGGCGGTGAGGTCGACCAGCGCGCGGGCGGTTTCGGGCCCGAGTTGGGCGCTGAGGGCGGCGGTCAGGGACGCCTGGGTGGGCTGGTCGAGGTCGTAGCCGGGGACGGTGGGCACGGTGGCGGGCTCCTTGTGCTGGTCTCGGGAGGTGTGTCGGCAGGACGGTGCTGGCTGGCAGGCCAGGTCAGAACAGTTCGATCGCGGCTTGCTCGACCGGGGCGGGCCGCGCGGTGCGCGGGGCCGCCGGGACGGGCTGCGTTCGAGGCGTACTGGTGCTGTAGCGGGCGGTGAGCTGGTCGAGGCCGGCGGCGATGCAGGCCAGGGTGGCGATCTCGTCGGCGACTTCGCGGGTGCCTTCGGTCGATCGGCTGGCGGTGTGCGCGAGGTCGGTGATGGTGGCGGTCAGCGCGAGCGCGGTGTCGGCGGTGTCGTTGACGCGTTGGGTCATCGCGGTGGTGCTGGCCCGTTGCGCGTCGACGGCCGCGCCGATGTATTCCTGCTCGGTGTTGATCTGCGCGATGGCACCGGCGATGCCCTGCAACGCGGTGACGGTGGCCGCGGCGTCCTCGCGGATCGCGTCGACTTGGGCGTCGATGCTGCCGGTGGCCTGCTCGGTCTGCTGCGCCAAGCCCTTCACCTCACCGGCCACCACCGCGAACCCCTTACCCGCGTCGCCGGCGCGGGCGGCTTCGATGGTGGCGTTGAGGGCCAGCAGGTTGGTTTGCGCGGCGACGCTGTTGATGAACGCGACGACGCCGCTGATCTGGGTGCTGGAGGTTTCCAGCCGGGTCACGCTGTCGCGGGTGGTCGCCGCGGCCGTCACTCCGTCGGTGGCGGCCTGCCCGGCGGTGGCGGCCCGGGCGGCGATCGCGTCGATGCTGGAACGCACTTCGCCGGCGCCGTCGCGCAGCTGGTGCAGGGTGGTGTTGACCTCGCCGATGGACTGCGACAGCAGCATCGCCTGCTGCGCGGTCTCGGCGGTGTGCCGGGTCACCGCCCCCGCGTGCTCCGACAGCCCATCGCTGGCGGCATGCAACTCCCGGGCGTGATCGGCCACCTGGCCCAGCAGCATGGCGAGGCCTTTCGCGCCCCGGTTGACGCACGCCGCGGCCAGCGTGATCTCGTCACGGCCCCGGTCGTCGACGCGCACGTCGACGTCACCGGCGGCCAGCGACTCCATCGCCGCCAGCAGGGTGCGCACCCGCGCGAACCGGCGCCGCATGTCGATGACGGCCTCGGCGAACAGCAGCGTCAGCAGCAGCGCCATCACGTACAACATGCGCCGCGACAGGTCGATCTGCAGCAGTTGCCGGCCCTGCGGGTCGATCAGCAGCCACACCGTGGCGATGCTGATCGGCAGGAACATCGCCACCCCGACGCGGACCAGCAACGCCGTCGCGATGCTGTGCTGCCACCGCCGCTCGGGCGCCGGCATCGACTGCCCGGTCACCCGCCTGCGGCACGGCTGTGCTCGCGACGGCGTGCAGCCGGCCCAGCAGGGTGGCGAGCTGCTGCCACTCCCCATCGCTGAACACGTCATGATGTGCCGCGAACACCTGCTCACATCGAGCCCGCCCGGCATCCAGCAAGGCGCACCCGGCCGGTGTGATAGCCACCAGGACCCGCCTGCGATCATCGACAGCACGCCGGCGCTCGATCCAGCCACGCTCGGCGAGCTGCTCGGTGACCGTGGTAACCGTCGACGAGCTCAACGCCGTCCGCTGCACCACATCGACCAGCGACAGCCCGTCCGCGGCCGCCGCCAGCGCGCTGAGCACCCACCAGCCGCCCTCGCTGAGACCCAGCTCCTCCAAAGCGGCAAGGGCCTGCGCCGTCATCCGGCGCCCCACATCACTGATCAACAACTCGACCGGGAGGGTCCGGACCTCGACTGCGTTCACACCGAGCCCATCGGCTCGACTCGGCAAGGACATGAGTCCTCCGGTGCCGAAACATCCGGCACCGGAAGAGTCAGAGGAATGGAGTAGACCAAGCGGTGAACTCGCTACGACTCGAACTCGAAGCTGTATCGGCCGGGGTGCGCTTTGGGAAGCAGGCAGTCGTCGTCGCTCTGCTGGTTGTGGTGGTCGCAGAAGTCCGCGAGGGTCAGCGCGCGCTGACCGGCGTCCCAGCGGATCCACCAGTGGTCGCCGTGCTGGGTGGCGATGAGGAATGCCGTGTGCTGTTCGTCGTGACCGGCGGCCAATTCGCAGGTGATCTTTGCGCTGAGCGCCTCAACGGGGTCCGTCAGCGAGCCGAGCACGGTCAGCTCGTAGCCGGTGAGGTGGTCGCGACGGCGCATGACGGCCATAGCCAGGAGGCTGGAGCGTCGCCGTTCGTAGCACCATATGCCTACTCGACGGCTGCGACGATCCCCCTACGAGGTCAATCCGCGCCGGTGAGGGTCTGCAACATGCGGAGCAGGCTCAGGACCCGGCGGACTGTCGGCTGCGGGTTCACCAGTCGCAGGGTGATGCCTGCATCCCGGGCCTCACCGTAGGCGCGGTCGAGGACTGCGATACCGGAGGAGTCGCAGAAGCTGACCTGGGCGAAGTCGATCACGATCGTGGTGGTGCCGGGCCGAGTGACCGCTTGGTGCAGAGGTTTATGCAGGTCGTCAGCCGTGTCCATGTCCAGTTCACCGGCCACGTTCAGATACACAGTGCCGGCGTCCGTACTGACGATGATGTTCACTGTTGGCCCTGGCGGTCGAGAGAGCGGGGCCCCGAGCGGTGCCGTCTTGGAAGCCGTTGCATGGTCATAGTCTGCTCACCGCCGCTGTGTCGGTTGGTTTTCGGTACGGCGCTGTCGTAGAGGATTTCCAGCAGGCCAGCGAGTTCCCGCGCGTACGGGGTACGGGCTGCAGTCCTTCAACGACGATGACTCATCGCCTCGGGATAACACCTGGCCGGTCTCGGCTACAACCAGCACACGGCACCCTACAGGCCGCTCGCGCCACCTCGGATGGGCGCGGCGAGCCCTCCACCTGGCCTGATCGGTTCGCCGAAAGAGGTTCAGCGCAACGCAGCCAAGACAAGCTTGCCGCCCTCCAGGTGCCGGCAACCCCAGCCGAAAGCGGCGATCCGCGACGCGCTGACGAAGATGGCCAAGTCCACCGTCGCCGACGCCGCCGCCCAGCACCAGGACAGCCAGGACACCTACCACCGGGTCCGGGCCATCGTGCTCAGCGCTGTCGCCGGCGTGCTGCTGCTGAGCGTGGCGATCGGGGTGTGGTTCGCCCGCAGCATCACCGGCCCCCTCGGCCAATGCGTGCAGGTGCTGCGCCGGACGGCTCCTGGTCCATCGGCTGACAGCCACACCCCGGCACCGACGATGCAGGAAGCCCCGGCAGATGCGGGGCTTCCTACGCGTCTACCCGCGTTCCACAACCATGGAAGTGGAACGCTATTCGTTGCTGCCACAAAGCAGCGTCAGACTCTCCTCCACGAGCTTGGTGCGAGGATCATCGTCGCCAAAGACGCGCCGGCAGCCAGCAAGCGCCTGTTCGAACAAGGGAACAGCACGGCTCACGTCGCCTCTCGCTCGGTATGCAAAGGCGAGATTATTCAATGAGAGCACGGTACCGGGGGCATCGTCACCAAAGACCCGACGGCAGTAGGTGATCGACTGCTCGAGCAACGGAACCGCCTTGTCCACATCACCCACCGTCCAGTACGCGGTGGCAAGGTTGTTCAACGAAAGCACAGTATCGGGATGGTGGTCGCCGAGCACTCGACGACGTCCCGTGAACGCCTGTTCGAACAAAGGAACAGCCCGACCCATATCACCGGCCTGCTCGTAGGCGTTGGCAAGGTTGTTCATCGATGCCAGTGTGTCCGGATGGCGGTCGCCGAGCACTCGACGACGTCCCGTCAGCGACTGCTCGAACAAGGGAATAGCCCGGCCCACATCACCGGCATGCTCGTAGGCGCTGGCAAGGTTGTTCATCAAGGTCAGGGTATGCGGGTGGTCGTCGCCGAGCACTCGACGGCAGTCGGTGAGCGACTGCTCGAACAACGGAACAGCACGGCCCACATCACCCGCCGAAGCCCAGGCGAAGGCAAGGCTATTCACCGCGCTCAAGGTATCTGGGTGGTCGTCGCCGAGTGTTCGACGGTAGTCGGTGAGCGACTGCTCGAGCAACGGAATAGCTCGGGCTACATCACCCGCAACCTCGTAAGCATGGGCCAGACTGCGGACCGCGCTTAGAGTTTGCGGGTGATCGTCGCCAAATACACGACGGCAGTCGGTGAGCGACTGCTCGCAGGACGGAACAGCCGGGCCTACATCACCCGCTGAGGTATAGGCGGAGGCAAGGTTGCTCGCCACAATCAGAGTTTGCGGGTGGTCCTCGCCGAGCACTCGACGGCAGTCGGTAAGCGACTGCTCGAACAACGGAACAGCCCGGCCCAGATCACCCGTTGAGGCGCAGGCCGAGGCAAGACCATTCATCGCGTTCAGAGTGTCCGCGTGATCATCTCCGAGTATCCGCTTGTAGGCGCTGAGTGTCCGCTCAAGCAGCGGCACAGCTCGGCCCACATCACCCGCCTGTTCGTAGGCGCCGGCGAGGTTGAGCATCAAGGTCAGAGTGCCTGGGTGGTCGTCACCGAGCAACCGACGCCGATCCGAGAGCGCCTGCTTAAACAGCGGAATAGCGCGGCCTAAGTCCCCCGCCGCCTTATAGGCGCTGGCTAAGTTGTTCACCGAGGTCAGAGTGTCGGGGTGGTCATCACTGAGCAACCGACGCCGATCCGAGAGCGCCTGCTTAAACAGCGGGATGGTTCGAGCTACGACGCCTTGGTCGTGGAGAAATACTGCTGCTTGGTTGTAGAGCGAACTGGCCGCGGTGTCGTTGTCGATGCGATTGCTGCTGTGCTCGGCGAGGGCTTCTACTTGGGACACCAATGCACGCCAGCGAGGCCAATGCTTCGGCAGGCGCCAGTCATCGGGCATAGCCGCCCGCAACTCAGCGATCGCCTGGGTACGGGCGGTGTCGATGTCATCAGGCTGCCGGTGCGGGTCCTCAGGATCCGGAGTACGAGCGACCGCCTGAACCAGCCGATGCACAGTCAGCGTGTGCTCGTCGAGAGTGATCATGCTGTAGGCGGCGAGTCGGCCGAGCGCCCGGGCGATCGTCGGCGGGTCAGCCAATCCGGCAAGCAGGGCACGATAAATGGCGTCTGGGGCGTACCAGGCCACGACCCGCAGAATCTTGCCCGCCAGAGGTGTGTCAGCGAGCCGGTCGAGGGTGACCCGCCAGACCCGGGCGATGGTGCGCTCACCGGCACCTTCACCGCCGTGGGCGAACATGTTGGCGGGATATTGCTTCAACAGCTGAAGGTAGGCGGAGCTGGACAGGCCTGTTTCGGCGAGGTATGCCGCGGCCTGGTCCACCGCCAGCGGCAGACAGCCCAGCTCCCGGGCCACTTGCACCAGCCCGTCGGCGTCGCGGTCACGGCCACTGCCGGCCAAGACCTGCCGCATCGCCTCGACAGCGTCATCGAGGTCGAGCACATCCAACGCGATCGCGGTGGCAATGCCCGCCCAGCCGGTGGCCCGCCGGCTGGTGACCAGCACCCGGCCGGTGCCGACACGAGCCGACAAGCGGGCGACATCGCCCGGGTCGTTGACGTTGTCCAGGACCAGCAGCCACCCGTCGTGCGAGGCGAGCCACTGCAGCGCCCGTTCCCGCAGCACCTCCAGCGATAGGCCATCGGGCAGGTCGGTCTGCAAAGCGGTCGCCAACGTGGCCAACCCGGCGTCGATACCGGCTGTCGTGTCCGCGTCGATCCACCACACCGGCCGGTACCGGTCACGGTGCTGCCACGCCCACTGTGCCGCCAGTGTGCTCTTACCGACCCCACCCAACCCGTGGACAGCCTGAACCACCGCGGCCCCCGGCTCGGCCAGCACCTCATCGAGCTGGCGGAGCTGCGTGCCACGGCCGACGAACACACCCGGCGCCACCGCCACGTTGACCAACCCGTCCGGCGCCGGCACCGCAGCCGGCCGCACCGACACCGGCGACACAGCGGCGGCAGGGAAATGGTTGTGCTGGACGTTGCGATCACCTACTTGCAGACCCTGAGCATGGGAGACCGTGACACCGCCGTCACCGGCCGCCTGCGCGCCCGGCTGGACGTCGCCGTGCTCCCGCACCACAGTGATCCCCCTTGTCAGGCCGCCACCACAACGAACGCCGTGCCCATCCCCGGCAGGTCGTGCCCACTGCCAACCTCTCAGCAGCGGCAACCGTCACAACAGACGCCTACCCGCTGAACTCGGCCCGTCACGCCTCAAGGATTCCACGACGATCGGGGCTGGCAGGTCAAGGACGTGCTGGCGGATTGCGGCGGTGCGGCCGCTGGTGGTCGGGACGCCAAGTTCGGGGATCAGTGGCGACGGGGTGCGCGCCTGGAGCGGTTGGCCGGCGCGGCGGCCGGGAAATAGCCACCGTGAGTCGCGGTTGGTGGCGGTGCGCGTGTTGCTCGTATCGCGGAATCGCCCGCCCCAGATCCCCGACCGTCTCGTAGGCGCCGGCAAGGTTGTTCACCGAGCTTAGCGTGTCAGGGTGGTGGTCGCCGAGCACCCAGCGTCGATGGCCAACGCCTGCTCGCACAGCGGGATCGCCCGGCCCAGATGCTAGACCGCGAGCTTTTCCCGCTTTGAACAAGTAGATGCCTTAAGTTCCTAGTATGGTTATCTGGGGCTTTCGAGGTAAGCATGGCTTCGGTTCAGCGTTCATATATCTGATCATCGTTGCACTGCTGGCACCGTCTGCCGTGATTGTCGACGCGTTACCGGCGACGGCCCGCGCTGTGGGCAGCGGCGCGGACTTCGTCTACGACGAGCTCGGCCGCCTCGTTACCGTTGTCAGAGGCGCCGGTGGCGCCGACGGCGTAGCCCGATACGAGTACGACACGGCCGGCAACATCACCGCCGTCCGGCGGGAGAACCCCACCACGGCCGGGGTTATCGATTTTGACCCGCGCCTGGGCCGGGCCGGCACCGACGTGACCATCCTGGGCCGCGGCTTCGCCGCGACGGCGGCACAGAACTCAGTGCAGTTCGGCTCCGCTCCCGCCGCCGTGTTGTCCGCCTCCACGACCCGGCTGGTAGTTCGGGTGCCCAGCGACGGGACGTCGGGCCCGATCCGGGTGGCCACGCCGACCGGTGCGTACACCAGCGCCCAGCCGTTCCGGTTTCCACCGCCTGGACCAGCGGTCACCGGCATCAGTCCAGTGACCGTCGCGGCCGGATCGACCGTGCGGATCGAGGGTGGCAACTTCTCACCCCGCCTCGCAGAGAACGCGGTCGACTTCAACGGCCAGCTCGGCGAGGTGGTCGCTGCCACAGCGAGCACGCTGACTGTTCGGGCGCCGGCGGGCGTCACCTCTGGGCCGATCGGCGTGTCTACCCCCTTCGGGCAGACACGCAGTTCGGGATACGCGTACGTGCCGCCGTCATCGTTCGGGGTGGCTGACGTCGACTTCACCACGTCGCTGGCCACGGGAGCCGCCACCACGGTCCGGGTGTCGAAACCAGAGAAGATCGCGATGGTTGTCCTCGCCGGCTATGCGGGTCAGCGAGTGACGTTGCGGGCGACCGGCATCACGATCGACTCGGGCGTCCTGACGGTACTCAAGCCGGATGGCGAAGAGTTGGACTACTGGACGTTTTCCAGCGGCGGCGAGCTATTCACCGACACCTTGACCTTGCCCATGGCCGGCACCTACACAATCGTCGTCGACCCCCGCGACCAGCACACCGGCACCCTCCAGGTGGCGTTGGCGGCGGTGCCGGCCGACGACACGGCGGCTGTCACGGTGGGCGGGCCGGCGTCGACCGTCCGCATCACCGCCGCCGGGCAGAACGGCCGGCGCACCTTTCCCGGGTCGGTGGGCCAGCGGGTGACGTTGCGGGCGACCGGCATCACGATCGACTCGGGCGTCCTGACGGTACTCAAGCCGGATGGCGAAGAGTTGGACTACTGGACGTTTTCCAGCGGCGGCGAGCTATTCACCGACACCTTGACCTTGCCCATGGCCGGCACCTACACGATCGTCGTCGACCCCCGCGACCAGCACACCGGCACCCTCCAGGTGGCGTTGGCGGCGGTGCCGGCCGACGACACGGCGGCTGTCACGGTGGGCGGGCCGGCGTCGACCGTCCGCATCACCGCCGCCGGGCAGAACGGCCGGCGCACCTTTCCCGGGTCGGTGGGCCAGCGGGTGACGTTGCGGGCGACCGGCATCACGATCGACTCGGGCGTCCTGACGGTACTCAAGCCGGATGGCGAAGAGTTGGACTACTGGACGTTTTCCAGCGGAAACGAGCTCACCCCCGATCCCCTGACGTTGCCCACAGCCGGCACCTACACGATCGTCGTCGATCCTCGCGACCAGCACACCGGCACCCTGCAGGTGGCGCTGACGGCAGCGTCCGGCGGAGCGCGTCCGGCGGAGCGCCCCCGGCTGGCCGCGCCGACCACGTCGCTGACGGGCAGGGTAGCCCGGCTGAACGGCGCCGGCCTGGCCAAGGTGACGCTGCGGGTCGGTAATCGGGCCGCGGTCGCTGATCCAGCCGGAAACTTCACCATCACCGGCCTGCCGTCCGGGCGGCATAAGCTGCACATCGACGGCCACGCCGCCAACCGTGCCGGCCGCCGGTACGGCGTGTTCGAAGCGACGGTGGACCTGGTGGCGGACACCGCCAACGTGCTGCCGTTCACCGTCTGGATGCCTGAACTGGACACCGCCCACGAAGTCCGCGTCGCGTCGCCCACGACCCGCGAAGTCGTACTGACCAACCCGAAGGTGCCTGGCCTGGAGGTGCACATCCCGGCCGGCACCGTGATCCGGGACGAGAACGGCGCGGTGGTACGCCGGCTCGGCATCACCGCGATCCCGCCCCACCGGCCACCGTTCCCGCTGCCGCACCTGGGCGTCCACGCGCCCGTCTACTTCACGGTGCAGCCCGGTGGGGCCTACCTGTGGCCGCGCGGCGCCCGCATCATCTACCCCAACCACAGCCGGCTGCCGGCGCGCCAGAAAGTCGAGTTCTGGAGCTATGAACCGGGCGGCCGCGGCTGGCACGTCTACGGCCACGGCCAGGTGTCACCGGACCGGCGGCAGGTGGAGCCCGCGCCCGGCGTCGGCGTGTACGAGTTCACCGGCGCCATGTTCAACGCCGGCAACCTGCCGCCGGACGTCGGGCCCCCGCCGGGTGGCTGCAGCCAGGCCGGCGACCCGGTGGACTGCGCCACCGGCCTCTTCCTGCACTCAGAGACCGACCTGCGCCTCGACGACGTGCTGCCGATCGGCCTGGAACGCACGTATCGGCCCGGCGACCCAAGGTCCCGGGCGTTCGGCATCGGCACCACGCTGACCTACGACATGTTCCTGTGGTCGGCCGAGCAGTACCGCCAGGTCGACCTGGTGCTGCCAGACGGCGGCCGGGTCCACTACGTGCGCACCTCGGCGGGCACGGGCTGGTCCGACGCCGTGTTCGAACACACCGGCAGCCCCGGCGAGTTCTACCGTTCGCGGATCAGTTGGGGCGCCGCGGGCGGCTGGCTGCTGACACTGCGCGATGGCACGGTGCTGGAGTTCCCGCAGTACCGGCCGCTGGCGGCGGTACGCGACCGGTTCGGCAACCGGATCACGATCACCCGGGACGGCGACGGTCGGATCACCCAGGTCACGTCGCCGAGCGGCCGGTGGATCAGCTTCGCCGACGACACCAACGGTCGAATCACGCAGGCCCGCGACAATCTCGGCCGCACCGTCCGGTACGCGTACGACACGGCGGGACGCCTGACACAGGTGACTGATCCGACCGGTGGGATCACCGCCTACACGTACGACAGCGCCCACCGCATGCTATCGGTCACCACCCCGGCGGGCATCGTCAAGGTTCGCAACACCTACGACAGCCACGGCCGGGTCGCCACCCAGACCCTGGCCGACGGCGGAACCTGGCGATTTGCGTACGAGACCGGGGCTGGCGGCCGGATCACCCGGACTGTGGCCACCGACCCTCGCGGCGTGCAGCGGAGCACGACGTTCAACGCGGCCGGTTACGCCACCGTGGAAACTCGTGCTGCGGGCACGCCGGTCGGCCGAAGCGTGACTCTAAGCCGGGATGCCGCCAACCGCGTCATCGGCGTGGTCGACCCGTTGAACCGACGGACTGGCTACACCTACGACGACCGCGGCAACCTCACCTCGGTGACCCGGTTGGCCGGCACGTCCGGGCAGGTGACCTGGCGCTTCTCCTACGAACCCCGGTTCGGGCAGATCACTTCCGTGGTCGATCCACTCGGCCGGGCCACCGCCTTGGCCTACGACGACCGCGGCGCCCTGAGCTCGGTCACGGACGCGGCCGGCGACCGGACCACGTTCCGCTCCGACGCCGCGGGCCGGCCGACCGAGGTCACCGACCCGGTGAACGCCACGACGCGCCTGACCTACCGGGCGGGCCTGCTGGCGACCGTCACCGACCCGCTCGGCCGTACCGGCGGCCAGTGGGTGGATCCGGGAGGTCGCCCCGTCTTCGTTACCGACGCCGTCGGCGCCGTGCAGACCCGCACCTACGATCCGCTCGACCGGATCGTGCAGGTCACCGACGCTCACGGCGGGGTGAGCCGGATGGCCTACGATCCCGGCGGCAACCTGGTGTCCCTGACCGGCCCGCGCGGCGGCGTCACCCGGTGGTCCTACGACGCCAAGGGACGGGTGGCGAGCCGCACCGACCCGCTGGCCAAGACCGAGCGCTACACCTACGACCGCGGCGACAACCTCACCGGTTACACCGACCGGCGCGGCGTCACCAGCACCGTCACCTTCGACGCCCTGGACCGGCCCACCGCCGTGGCGCACGGCGGCAGCGGTGTCGACACCTACGCCTACGACGCTGGCGACCGGCTCCTGCAAGTCAGCACCGCCCCGGCCACCGCCGCCGGCGTCATCAGCCGTGCCTACGACCCGCTCGACCGGCTGGTCACCGAGCAGACACCACAGGGGCGCGTCGACTACAGCTACGACAGCGCCGACCGTCGCACCGGCATGACGGTGCAGGGCCAGCCCGCCGTCGGCTACGCCTACGACGCCGCCGACCGGCTGACCAGCGTCACCCGCGGCGGTGCGGCGGTGCGGCTGGGCTGGGACACCGCCGGCCGACGCACCTCGGTCAGCCTGCCGGACGGGGTCACCACCAGTTACGCGTACGACACGACCGGTCAGGCGACCGCCGTCGACTACCGGCGCGGCACCGCCACGCTCGGCGGCATCACCTACCGCTACGACACAGCGGGGCGTCGCCAGGGCGTCGACGGCAGCCTGACCCAGGTCGACCTACCACCCGCCGTCACCGGCGCCACCTACGACGCCGCAGATCGTCTCACTCGGTGGGGCAACGCCGCCCTGGCCTACGACAGCAACGGCAACCTCACCTCCGACGGCACCCGCAACTACCGCTGGAACGACCGCGACCAGCTCACGGCCGTCGGCAACGCCGCCTTCCGCTATGACCAGTTCGGTCGGCGCACCAGCGTCACGGTCGGCGCCGTCACCAGCAACTACTTGTACGACGGAAAAAACGCCGTCCAGGAGCAGACCACTGCACGACCGACCGCCACGCTCCTCGGCGGACTCGACCTGGACGACCACTTCGGACGCATCGAGGGCAACACCGCCACATACCACCTCACCGACGCGCTCGGCAGCACCGTCGCTCTGACCGACGCCAACGGCATCGCCACCCGCTACAGCTACGAACCGTACGGTGCCACCACCACGACCGGCACGCCGAGCACCAACCGCTACCAGTACACCGGCCGGGAGAACGACGGCACCGGCCTCTACTACTACCGAGCCCGGTACTACTCGCCCGCCATCGGCAGATTCATCAGCGAGGACCCGGCCGGCACAGGCGGGAGTCTCTACGCCTACGCAGCTGGAGAGCCCATCAGCCGAGCGGACCCGACCGGCATGGTGTGGAAGGAGGTCGCGCTCGTCAGCGGCGCGGGGTTCCGAGTCATCCGCGAGGTGGCGAGGGCCGAGGCTATGCGCCTCTACCAAGCCGGTCTGCATGTTGCCACCAACAGCGCCAAGGGCGCGCGAAAGCTGGCCAAAGACGTTAGTACGGCCGCCGGTGGCGGCGGTCGGGCATGCCATCGCGAAGCGCATGGCACCGGAGCCAATCACTACCACGGTCTGGATGAGCGAGGCCGTCACCTGCCCGGCGGTCACGTCTTCTACGACACGTCACTCAAGGGCATTTTTATGTCGATCGTAGATGTCGATGGGAACGGCTACCTCGACGAACGCGACTGGACCGAACTCCTGAATCCCTTCCCGTTCCTGATCATGCCGCCGGCGGCGGACAGTTTCAACTCGCCGATGGAGGTGTAGATCAGATGGGAGAAGTCACCCGCCGCGCGGTCCTCGCATGGCCCGTCGCCGCGGCGGCGAAATTCCGCACCACCGGCGCCCCGCGGCATCAGCCCGGCATCGTCAGCCTGCCCCCGAACGCCACCGTGCTGGCCGCCCTTGACCTACGCGGTGCCGGGCTCGACGTCGTGACGCGCCTGTTCGCGATGCTGGACCGGGGCATTCGTGCCCTCGGCGGGCAGGTGGAGACGACGGTGAGCGTCGGCGCGTCGCTGTTCGACGCCAGGTTCGGCTTGGCTACGGCACGCCCACCCGAGCTCGTGCCAATGCCTGCCTTCCGCAACGACCTGCTTGATCCAGCGCAATGCCATGGAGATCTGCTGCTGCAGGTCGGCGCGGACCTGCCCGGTACGGCCCAGCGGGCTCTGCGGTCACTACTGACACCGGATATCCGGCTCCGGTGGCGGATTACCGGATTCCGGGCCGGGAACGGCACCGACGCGCACGGCCGGCCGACCAGCCGCAACCTGTTCGGCTTTTCGGAGGGTGCGGGCAACCCCGAGGGGGACGATCGGCTCTGGGTGCGGCCGGTCGGTGCCGGAGACGCGTGGGCGGCCGGGGGTACATACCTGGTGGTGCGCACAATCCGGCTGGCACTCGCCCGGTGGAACTATGATCCGGTCAGTCGGCAGGAGTTGATCATCGGGCGGCGTAAGAGCGACGGCGCGCCGCTCGGCCGGACACCGCTCGACGCGCACGTCCGCCGGGCTGATCCGGGCACTGCCGGACCTCCCGGCGGCGGCATCCTGCGCCGGGGATACTCGTTCCGGCGGGGCCTTGACCCCACCGGCCAACCTGACGAGGGCCATCTCTTCATCTGTTACCAGAACAGCATCGAGCGCGGGTTCGCCGCCGTGCAGCGCCGGCTCGCCGGCGAACCACTCGAGCGGTACGTGTTGCCAGTCGGCGGCGGCTACTTCTTCGTACTGCCGGCCGCGGATCGTCTCGGCCAGCCGCTGCTGGACGCTGGCCGGTCAGGGGCAGACGCCCGCCCCTGACCGCGGCAGCGGCCGGAAGGCGATCGCGCTCTTTTGTCGCTGACAAAGCGCTGCTCATCGCCTGGCCGCCTGACGCCTGACTACGTTGATGTCGACATCGAGTTTGTTGAACTCCGTCATCCTCCAATAGATTTCCGCCGTTGGTCCCGCCCCTCCACAACCCCTCCGCACGATCTTGTACCGTCGGGGACCATGGGCACTTTCGGCGCCGGTCCGTTCTCTAGTGACGGCGCCATGGATTTCCTCGGCGAGCTCGCCGGCCACCCTCCGGCCGAGCGGCAGGCCGTCCTCAGACGCACCTTCTTGCTGGTCAAGGAGAACCCCGACCTCCTCGGGAGGGAGTTCTTCCCGGACGAGATCGTCGCAGTTGCAGCCGTCGTCGCGGCTGCTCTGCCCGGCGGGCAGCAGTTCGACGAGGAGCTCGCTAGGCTCGAGGAACTCGACCTCATCCCCAACATCCGACTGATTTCGCCCCTGCAAGACCTGGTCGGCCACACCCGGGAAGCTCTGCTCTCCGTTGCAGACCCCTGGCTGCAGGGATGGACGACCGAATTGGCCAACGCCGAGGCACGCGACACCTTCGCCACCCTGTCCCAGGTGCTCGCCCATGGTTGCGACAGCCCGGACGACCTCGACCTCATCTGGGAAGAAGCCAACGACTACGGCATCGAGGGCGGGGTGCCCGACGGCACCCCGCCCGGTATCGAGCACCTGACTCACCTGATGCGCGTCTACAACTCGGCGATGGGCGGCGGCCTGTACTTCGCCCTGGAGGCCAACGAGCCGTCCCGCGTCAGGCGCGCGATCATCGCCCTGCGCTACTTCGGGATGGCCGAGGCTGCCACCTTGCTCGATGAGGCCCTAAACAGTGAATCCCACGACTCGGTGCCGGCCGACGTCGACTTCTACGCCCTCGTCGACGGCGGACCTGATCTGCTGGGCAAGGCGTTCAGAGCGAAGGCCGTCGAAACCCCGGACGACTTCAACCGTGGATAGGAATAGCTTCCCTCATCGGTAAGCCGCTGATGCGATCAGCATCCATGAGAAATTTCTGGTTCAGTTCCAGCCTGCCGCCGAATCGTCAACGCCGCGGTCGCCGCCGTGCCCGTCGACGCCCAACGACGCATCCACACCGACATGCCCCCCACGCTGCTAGTCGAAGCCGACCCGCACCGCCTCCGGCAGATCATCGATCACCTGCTGTCCAACGCCATTGAATACAACCCCAAGTCGTCTGCTCAGCAGGAGCCGTTGCAGGCGAGGGCCCTGAGCCGGTCGAGGCTGCCGTTCCATTGGTTCGAGTCGCCGGCGAACGGGCCGCTGTCCGAGTACTGCCAGAACGACCACGTCGATGCGCCGGCCGGCAGCGTTCCCGGTGTGCTCGCGTAATGGGCGAGCCAGAGCGGCGAGTTCGCCCAGAACCCGTTGTAGTTGCCGGTGCAGGTGCTCCACCAGTCGGTGGTGGTGTAGATGACGGCCCAGCGGCCGGTCCGATCGTGGTAGCGGTTCAGGAACTTCGTGATCCAGGTGCGCATGCTGGCTTGGGACAGGCCGTAACAGGTGGCGCCGTATGGGTTGTATTCGATGTCCAGCGCTCCGGGCAGGGTCCGGCCGTCTTTTGACCAGCCGCCGCCGTGTGCGATGAAGTAATCGGCCTGGCTGATGCCGCTGGAGGCGTTCGGGATGGCGAAGTGGTAGGCGCCGCGGATCATGCCTTGGTTGTAGGCGCCGTTGTACTGGCTGGCGAAGTAGGAAGCGGCGTAGTAGTTGCCTTCGCTGGCCTTGATGTAGGCAAAGCGCGAGCCGGCGTTCCACTGTGCGGCCCAGTTGACGTTGCCTTGATAGTCGGAGACATCCTGGCCGTACGCGGTAGCTGCGGCTGCCTGCACGGAGACGGCAGCCGGAAGGCTGGCCAGCAGGGAAACGGCAGCGGTGGTTATGGTGAGCAACCACAGCCGAGGGGACCGTCGAGGCATGTCTGACTCTTCTTTCACGAGAGGTAGACAGATTTAGCCACATGGATCGACTGGGTGCAAGATCGAGCTAGGCGAGCGCGTTACCGGAGTTTGGTCAAGCCGGCCGGCACAGCAACTCAGAATGTTCTCCTGCTGGAGTACTAGGTGAGGTCGCTGGTGGTGCGGGCGCTGATCAGCTTTTGCCGGACTGCGTAGCGCTGGCCTTGGGTGTAGGCCTGCCCACGGCCGGGCGGGGCAGTGTGGGGGATGGTCGATCGGCGGGTGTGGTGGCCTGTGTCGCCGGGGGCGGAGAGCAGGAAGACTTGGTATCGGCCGCCGGTCCAGCCGTCGGCGATGCTTTGGTCGATGATGTCGGCGAGGCGCTGGTCTTTGGGGTCGCCGGTGGCGCGCCGTCGGCGGCTCTCGGCGGTGGTCCAGTCGACGTTGTCGATGCGCTCGCGGATGACGGGGATTTCTGGCTGGATGGCTCGGGCCGTATAGAAGGCGAGGTGTTCGACAGGTTGGAAGGCACGGCCGGGCTGGCAGACGTAGGCGTGGACTTTCTGGTAGAGCGGCCAAGCGTCGGCGCCGGCGACGACCACGGTGTCGTTGCGGGCGAACGGTCGTTGGGCGTGCACCGCGGTGGCCTTTTCGGTGGAGCGCAGCCAGTGGGCGGCGTCTTCGTCGATCCAATCGAGCAGGGTGATCATTTGGTTGATCTGGAACGGCACGTCGACGGCGAGCAGGGAATCGTGGTGGGCGAGCCGGTTGCGGAAGGTGCGCAGCTTGAACACGATGGGTGCGACGTCGGAGCGGTTGCCGGAGGAGCGCGGGAAGGCGTGGCGGATCGTTGAGCGCCAGAGGTCTTCGTGGCGGGTCTGCAGCAGGTTGGCCCAGAATCCGAAGGTCAGGCCGGCGACGATCTGGGCGCGGGTGTCTTTGCGCTTGTCTACCTTGCGGAGTCGTTCTCGGACTTGCGCTACCGCGTAGTCGATCTCTTGCTGGCTTTTGTTGTCGCTGCCTAGCGGGGTCAGGAACCAGGGAATCTTGGCGGCATCTTCATTGCGGCGTTTCTGCAGCTGCAGGTCGATGGCGTTCCGCAGGATGACCTCGACGTAGTGGATGGCCTGGAACGCGGCGGAGTTGAGCTCTGCGGCCCATTCGTAGAGTTCGCACGCTTTGTCGCGGTCGTGGCCGGCGTGGCGCAGGTATGGCTCGAACCGGTCCGGGGAGATCCACTGCGGGATTGCTGCGGCATGTTGATGGCCCACCACCTGAACAACGGTAGTAGGCTTGGCGGCTTGTGTGGGTGCGAGGGCGGGGAAAGAACCCGATCGAGTCAGCTTGCTCGATCTTTTGGGCAAAAAAGGAGCCCCAGCGGCATGCACATGGCAGAGGCGAGACTGGGGCGTACGTGATAACAGTACCTAGTCACATGTCGCCCGTCAAGCCGAGCGCGGGGGTGCCGCTGGGGTGATGCTGGCGGCATCGTGAAGATGCCGGGCCCCGCGCAGCAGCAAGAGCACGGGGCCCGTGTAGGGCAGTTTAGGCTGAGGGGCTGCTCCTAGGCGGGCGGAGTATGTGCGCGATCTTCATGATGGCGGCAGCGCTCCGCGGCGCCGATACTCAGGCATCCAGCCGCTATGACCGGCAGCGAGATTGCCTGCCCGTTGCTGGTATGAACTTTCAGTGGCCCACTTCAGCCACTGGTTCAACCGCAACCGCGGAGATTCCTCGCGAGCGATGCTGTCCTACCAGCAGGTTATGCCCGTACGGCGTAGGACATCCGGGCTGACCGCCAAACCTCACCAGTACTGCCGATTGGCGTGGCCGGTCACTGGACCGATGACCCGGCACGACCCACATGCCACGTCCTCGTCTAAAGGGCGGGGTTCGCCGCTTGCGATAGATTTCGCGGCTATCGGTACGAGCACGTCGCGCGCGGTAATCACAGCTGATGCTGCGAGAATGGCGAGTGTGGCCACCACGACAATGGCGGCCAGCCCGATTCTGCGCGAAGTGCGGCGTCCTCTGGGCAGGAACGCCACGATGCTGAGCGCGAATGTCTGACTCAACAGTGCAAGACCGATCGGTTGTCTGCCGATGTCGTACGCGAAGGTCCATGTCAAGGTGCCACCGAGAAGTGTGTTGATCACGACGAGGCCAGCCATCGCAGTAACCGCTGCGACCGGAGCGGAGATCAGCGCAGCTCCGGCACCCCGGCCCGGCCAGAAGCACTCCACTGTGATCGTCGCGGCGGCTGCGACGGCGCCCGCGAGAAAGACGTAGCTGTATAGGCGTTGGGCCGCCTGAGCGTCGTCTGCGGCCGCGCCCGCCAGCGCCCGGAACACGGCGATGACGGCCGCGCCACAGGTCCCAGCCAGCAACCCGGCTATGACGGTGAAGCGGGCGGCCGGGCGGTCGGTAGCGGGCCAGGAGCGCCCTGTGCCGGACTCCAGCAACCATGCCGGGGTCACCGTGTCGCGCCGTGCCAACCATATCGGCCAGGCAGCGGCCAGAGCGAGTACCAGTGTCCCTACGACCATGGTGGGGCGTGCAAAATAGTCTGTCAGCGTGAGGCTCGCCATGCCCCAGCCACCCCACTCAAGACTCTTTTGCACCTTCATCGCCGCCCAGAGCGTTGCCGTGAAGAGTAGGCCCGGCACCAGGACCGCGGTCAGCCAAAAACTGCGGGCGCTGGGTAACCGGCCGGCGGCGTCCGCCCACAGCTCTCCCAAGCCAACTGTGGCCACCGTCGCCCCCACGGCGGACAGCGCTGTCACGGACAGGAGTAGCGGGCTGGGATGTGGGTGGTACCCGCCCGGACCGTACTGTGCGAGCGATGCCGCTTCGCCGAGCAGAAAGCCGACAAGGACGCCGGCGGCCACCGGTCCCCGATGGACAGCAGCACCGGAGACTCGGCTTACCAGGCAAGCACGCCAGGACGCGAGCCCTATCGTCGCGCCGACCAACGGTCCCATTACCGCGGCGGCGACCAGGTCAGTAACGCCGACGCCGGCTGTGCCGGTCAAGAGCGGGACGACGACAAGGTCGATGAGGTAAGGCATCAGACCGGCGAGGAAGGCGGCCGCTGCGGCGTCCACGAAGCTTGCCCGAGCGATGCTGGCCGGGTTGTCGAGCACGGCGATCCGGCGGTGGGCGTACGGGTGGTTGGCGATCAGGTGGCGCAGGTGCCGGCTTCTCATGTCGGGCATCTGGGCCAGCACGGCCGAAAGTTCGGGGACGCTGCTTCCCATACGGGCGGCAAGTAGGTCGGCGTCGTGTTCGCGGGACCGCAGAATTGCTGCACGGGTGAGCGTAACTACCGCACCCAGCAGGACAGCGCGCCAGACGTAGTCGGTTAGTAGCGACAGCTCACCCGTCAATACGGCAAGGAGAGCGGGGACCAGTAGCAGCGGGGCAACGGCGTATCCGATCGACTTGGCAGCCCACGCCACGGTGACGTCCCGGCGGGCCACATGGGCGAGTTCATGTGCCGCCAGGGCAGTGAACTCGGGACACTGGGGTCGGATGAGCGCGGCCACCGGCATAACCACCCGCTGGCTGCCGGGAAGTCCGTAACTGAAAGCGTCCCGCTGCGTCGCGGGGCCGATCATCAGCGTCGGCGGCCGGGTCAGCCCAGCGGCGTGGGACAGCTCGGTGAATCGTTGCCGCGCCGCGGCGAACCTCTCGTCGGCCGGGCGCAGCCGGCGGCGGCGCTCCAGGCGGCGGGGAGAGCGTTTGAAGATTACAAAGGCAGCGACTGCGGCGACGGCCAAGCCGGCGAAGGCGAAGATCGCGCGTCGATGCTCGGCGTCGGCCGTGCATTCGGCCCAAGCCTGCCAGGTGGTTAGGACATCGGCTCCCTCGGCCTCGGCATAGGGCAGCCCGGAGGCGCAAGCAACAACCTCGCGTTGCCACCGGTCGCCGAGCACCATGTTGTGTACGAACACCCCGACGAATAGGCCGGTCGCCAACGTCGCCACCACGAGCAGGATGAAACGTGCGGTGGTGGGCGAAGGGCAGGCGAGCACGTTGGGACGGGGCCCGTTGGGCCGGGTCGGGCTATCGCCGGTCGACGAGGGCGCGTCTGGATCGCTCACGCGGACACCAGGATGGCACCGGCGATCGCGTCGGCCAGCACGACACACTGGGCTTCCGGTAGGTCGAGCTGCCGTGCCCGGTCGTATGCGATCTCCCGTACCCGTCGGGCCTGTTGAGAGTTCAAGGGCGTCGCGCTGGGTGCGTCCATTTCGCCTGCGGAACGGCGCAACAGACGGCGCACCGTCTGGGCGACCAACGGCCTCGCGGCGTTCTGCATCTCACTGGAGGCCGTCTCGATGAGGAAGTGCACCACGGGTGTCGCGATGGCCAGAGCATAAGGAGCAAGTAGTGCCAGATCGACGCCGAAGCCTACTGCTTCATCCCGTCGGCGAGGATTGAGGACCGCGTCCGGGTCGGCGAAGTACTCCTCGGCGATCTCATTGAGGATCGTCAGCTCTTCCGGTGCGGCGGCGGCCAGCGCGGCCGCGGTCAGGGTCGTCACCAAGTCCCGGTTTATGGCGGGCGGCTGCTGGTTCGACATGCTCTCCTCTTTCGTGATGCGTGAGCTTGCAGCGCGCGTGCAGCGGTAGTCGTCACCATACGGCTCATAACAGGGCAGACGTAGCAATTACCTCTTGCGAAATGGCTCTGATTTCCCGCGCGACCTCAACGTGCCTGCTGTGATCTAGGGTCTGCCGATCACGCCCTCCGGGCCATGGTGGTGCCGGATGCGTGCTACTGGTGGCATGGTCCGCGCTGATTCATCGAGGCGTATCCGGCCGCACTCGAGGGGTACACGGCAGCCGTGCTGGCGCCCGGGCCGTTCAGTGGCGGCGGATTACCGAAGGTTGGCACCCCGCCGAGGGTCGAGTCCTAGACTGGGTGCTCGCTGCTGCTGTAGGCGCTATTGCAGCTCACATGGCGGCAACGCGCATGCGCAGCATCAGAAGATGCATGAGCCGCTGCCGGAACGCACGCCGATCCATGACAGTGTGCCGGGACGTTCCAGCCACGAGCCAGCCACGAGCAATAGTCAAGACTTGTGGATAAGAAATCTTGACTATTGCTCGATGTTGCTGTGCCCAAGCCCTACCCCGGGAGTTCCGCGATGACGTCGTGCGGGTGGCCCGTGACCGGGACCCTGGCGTGACGGTGGAGCAGATCGTGAAGGACTTCGGGGTCCATAGCACGGCTGGGTGCGGCTTACGCCTGGGCCGTGTCCATGGCGCCACCTACAGCGAAGACGACTCCCGCCCATGAACCGGCTCCCTTGTCAAGGGGCGGCCGCCGCGAGGCTCAGGAACGCCAGTCGGGCCGGTATGGGATTCCGAGGCGGGGCATTTGCAGGGGGTCGCCTGTTGCACTGACGACGAACGCTTTGTAGACCAGCGAGTCCGGTGAAGGAATCCCGAAGACGTCCCGCAGGGCAGCCACGGACATGTCAGCAACCCGCCGGTACTCCGCCGAAGGCGCCGGCCAGGCGATCTTCACCCCGTGGTTGCAATGCTCCTGCAGCTCCGGGGGCGGTAACCAACCGAGCTTCTCCAACGCGGCCGCCTCATGCTCCGTAAGGTTCGGCCGGTCCCACGGGTCCATGCCGCTGGCTACCTCAGCGACGACATGGTCGTAGTCGAGCATGAACTGCACGAAACACTCCGTACGTTCCTCGTCACCGACGATCAGCGCACCACTGTTGGGCAGAGACGCGATGCTGCGTACCAGGCCGTCCCGGAACGTCTGCCAGTCGAGACCGGTCACGACCACTCACCCACCATCCGTTCGGCGGGGGTCAGTTGCAGGCTGACGCCGTCGTGTTCGGTGATCAGACCGAACCACGTCGTGTCCCGTTGCCACCACAGCTGTGGTTCTTCGCCGGGCCGGGGTCGGTCCGGTTTCCCGAAAGCACTGGTCAGTGCGGAGGCTGCGACGGCGAAGGCGTCCAGCTTGTACTCGTCGGCTGCCATGCCGCCCCCGGCCACTTCCTCGGTCACGCTCACCAGGATGGATGTCACCTTGCCGCTGGCGTCAGTCTTGAAGAAGGCACTTCTGGAACCGAAGCCGTATCCGGTGTCCAGGAACGCGCTCCTGTTCGGCCGTTCCGGGTCGAAACGGGTCACCGTCCAGCCGGCCTTGGCCGCCACCTCCTGGACCGAAGCGGATAGCAGTAGCGGTTCCAACGACAGCAGCGTCTGTGCCACCCGCAACACCGTGGCTTCGTCAACCTCCCGCCACTGAACCATTCCTACCTCCGTCATGCCGCCTGAGCTACCCTACCGACGCATTGACCGTGCCCGGGGAACGTCGGGGTTGCCAGGTTCGAAGACATTGCCCGGGTCGACGCCGTCGAACATGAACCGGTATACCTTGGCGTCCGGGACACCGCTCGCCTCCGCATAACCTTGGCTCACCAGGTAGTACTCGACCTTAATGACACCGATGCGGATATTTTCGGCGATCACCGGGTTGTCCCGGAGAAACGCCTGGAACTTCGCGTCGAGTCGCATGGTCAGTTCCAGGTACAGTGCGCTGCCCTGCTGCAGGCGGCCGCGGCCGCCGGTGCCGACGATGCCACCCTTGGCCTTTACCACGATTAGGACGGCGTTTCCGTGACGTTCCGGCTCGCGCCTCGAATGCCGAGTTCACAGGAATTCGGATCGTCATTGACGCGGCCGCGTCAAACGGTGCGGACGTTAAATTCGTCGCGGCTCAGTTCGGCGGGATGGGTTACCCGAAAGACTTCATCCAGCGTGACGGCCATCATCGTAGCGAGCCGGCGTGCTTCGTCCGAGCGGATAGGGAATGCGGTGTCCTGGTGCCAGTTGTAACTGGCAGGCGGGTCGGGGGCTGCCCAGCCGAGTTCGGTCAACCGTCGCTGCCCCGCCTCGTCCAATCTGACTTCATCGGGCAAGAATTCGTTGGCGACCGCTTCGATGGACAGCCACCGCGGTCCCTGCTTCATCTGCACGTAGTGCGCACCGTAGCTGAGGATCAGCACATCACCTTCAGCCATCTCGAACATGTGCTGCACGAGCTCATCGGTGAGGGTGCCCCAGTCGGTCGTCTCCACCGGTTAGTCCTCCTCGACAGACCGTACGAGGTCGGCGAAGGCGTTATGGGTCCAGGTCAGGTAGACGCCGCTGTCGACCTTTCGGATTTCGACGGTGGCGATCGGACCTCGCCAGCTGGCCGAAGGCGATACACCCGGGCGGCGATCCGTCGGTGCGCCGAGGATGCCGGTGGCCTGCGAGACACAGCCGGCGAACGCATCCTGCCGCAGGGCAGTTTCCTGCGCGGGAAGCAGATCGGTCAGCGACACCATCAGGGTGTCCACTTTCCCGTCGACGAATCCCAGCACCACGGTGCTGGGCTCAACTCCCAGATGGGTCTCTGCTTCCAACCCTTTGCCAGGAAGTTCCTCGATGACATCCCAGCCTAGCTGCGCAAGCAGGCCGGGCGTGGCCGTGGCCGACCAGTCCCAGTCGGTCTCGCGGATGACAACCAGCATGTCTTTCAGCGCCTGGCCGTCGATCACCCGGTAGGTCACGGAAAAGCCTCCTGTCACTGCGATCCGGCCATCTGAATGGTCGCCCGGTCCAACACGGTTTCATCAGTCAGGTAGCCGGTAACCTCGATACCGCCGGTTTCCGAGGCTTGCACCACCAGATAGCTGATCTTGCCCGGACGGATCACCGTGGACCACCCTTCACAGGGAGGCAGCAGCTCACCGGAGCCGGCCCCGCGGCCTTACTCGCCCTCAGCGTGCAACTATTGCCCGCCGCCGAACCGGACCGACTCACCGTGTCGCTGGCGGTTGGTCTTTGCGGGCGGGGATGCCGAGCTTCGGCATCGGCACGCCGGCGCCGCCCGCGACCTTGAAGGCCTTGTACCGAAGGTTGGCGGGCGACGGGATCTCGAAGACGTCGCGGAGGGCGGCCACCGACATGTCGGCCACCCGGCGGCACTCGGCTGAACGGGTCGGCCAGGTCAGCTTCACTCCATGGTTGACCACCGGATTGTCCGGGGGCAGCCAGCCGATCTGTTCCACTGTCGCCGTCTCCTCCTCGGTGAGGAACGGGCGGTCCCACCGATCCAGGCCGCTGGCCACCTCGGCGGTGACGGTGTTCCGGTCGAGCAGGAACTGGACGTAGCACACCGTCCGTTCCGCGTCGCTGACGATCAACGCGGCACCGTTGGGCAAGGTCGCGATGCTACGTGCCAAAGCATCGCGAAACGCCGGCCAATCCACGTCGGTCACTCCCACTCACCGCCCATCAGCTCGTTCGGCGACAACTGCAGGCTGACCGCGTCGATCTCGGTGAGCAGCCCGAACATCGTGGCCGGGCGCTGCCACCACAGCTGCGGTTCCTCGCCGTACACGGTTGGCGTGGGACGCCCGAACTCGCCCGTCAGGGCTGCGGTCGCATCGGCGAATACGTCCTGCAGGAACGCATCGACGTCAGGGCCTTCCTCGGCCACCGATTCAGTAAGGCTGAGCAAAATGTGCTGCACCCGGCTCTGCTCGTCGAGGCGCACGAAGCCGCTTTCCGGGCCTAGCCCCCGGCCGTCATCGATGAACGCGCCCAGGGTCGGATAGTCGGGATTGAAATTCGACACCGTCCAGCCGAACCTGGCCGCCATGTCCGTGAGGGAGGTCGTCATCAGCCACGGCTCGGCAGACAACAACCTCTGCGCCGTCTGCAGTATCCCGGCTTCGTCGAGTGCCTGCCAGTCAGCCACTGTCCCGTACCTCCGTTGTCGTCGTCGGTTTGCACCTTAGCGCCTGATCAGGACGTCGCTGGTGGGTCGATACCGCGAGGGCAGAAGGCGTTTTAGCGGTAATCCGGATTGCCATAGATGAACTGGGTATACCTTGGCGTGCGGCACTTTCCTGTTCGTATTTGCATAACCGTGACTGACCAGTAGATAGTGAAGCGTGATCGTCCCGTTAAGGATCTGCTTGACGATGTCCGCAGTAGCGTACGCAAAATCTGCCAATTGCGGCAGCTTGCCTTCCTCAGGACGCCTGTTGCCAGGTCCACAGATCAGGGCGCGAAAGAGTTTCCCACGAGAAATGGGCACGTTCCAGCCAATCGAGATGATGAACGCTTTGTAGGCGAGCGACACCGGCGACCGGATCCCAAAACTTCCTGCAACACGGCCACGACATGTCAGCGACCCGATTTCCCTTCCTGCAGCGGGATCCCCAGACTGTGCATCAATAGTGGCCTGTTACCCGGAGAGATGAACGATTGGTAGCAAAGGCTAGCGGGTGAGGGCACCAGAAAAACGTCGCGCAACGTGACCACCGATATATCGGCCACCCGGCGATACTCCGCTGACGGTGCCGGCCAAGCGATGTTGAGGCCATGGTTAAGAGTGTGGTCGTGTACCGGTGACAACCAGCCGATGCGTTCGATCGCCGCGAACTCTTCCGGCGTCAGGTTCGGTTGATGTGTCAGATCCCAGCCGCTTGCTACTTCAGCGCGGATGTGGTCGTAGTTGAACAGGAATTGCACGAAGCACACGGTGCGTTGTTGATCGCGGACGATCAACGCACCACCGTCGGGCAAGACCGCCAAGCTGCGCGCCAGTCCGTTGCGAAACGCCTCCCAGTCCTCGCCCGCCATGTCAGATTTCCTGGAGCAGCTCGGTGGGGGTGATCTGCAGGGCGACGGTGTCCTGGGTGGTAATCAGACGGAGCGTGACCTCGCCCTGATCCCACCACAGCTCGGGTTCCTTGCCGGGCTGCAGATCGGTCGGCTTGCCATAAACACCGGTCATGACGCTGGCGGCCGCAGCAAAAGTGTCCTGTTTGAAGGCGTCGATCTCAGGGCTGCTGCCCGGGATACGTTCACAGATATTGAGGATCACCTCCTCAAGACGTCCCTGCCGGTCGATGGCGAAATACGCGCTGTAAGGCCCGAGGCCGTATCCCGAGTCGAGAAGCCCCGATCGGCGGGTGAAATCGGTGACTGTCCAGCCGAGCGCGGCCGCAGCCTCCTGCGCAGGAGTTGCCAGTAGCCTGGAGGCAGACAGAAGTTCCTGTGCCGCTCGGAGCACCTGCTCCTCATCGAGGGCTTGCCATGCTGCCATCCTGGCACCTCCGTTCACCACTGTCTGGTTCGCCATCGACCACCCTACCGGCTTCATTCGGGCAGTTCTGGCCCGATGTTGCGCGGGTCGAACACGTTAAGGTCGTCGCCGAAGTCCTGGTCGACGTCTCGGTAGTGGAACCGGAATTGCGATACCTTGGCGGGTGGCACGACAGTGCCGCGGCTGGGCATGTGCGGCTGACTGACCAGGTAATACTCGACGCGGATCGCACCGGAACGAAGTCCCGCCGCGATGTCCGAATGGGCGCGGAGGAACAGCTGGAATTTCTTGTCCAGCTGCATGACGCGTTCCAGGTAGGGTCCGCTGCCTTGCTGGAGGCGTTCCCGGCCGTCGAGGCCGGCACTGCCACCTTTGGCTTCGACGACAACGAGTCTGGTGGCGTTGCCGTGTTCGTCGCGGGCCACACCCCAGACGTCGAGTTCCCCTGATTTCGGATCGTCGTGGACCTCGCCGTGGATGTCGCCCTCCGGCACCCCCAGCGACTTGGCATACTCGCGGCCGGCGATCATACCGACGCGGTTGGAGGCCATCCCGCGGTCGCGATGCAGGTCGGCGTAGTCGTCCACCGCATCCTGCAGCGCCTCGATACGGGAGCGCAACTCGGGATGCTCGATGGCCAGCGGAGCCAGGCTCGATCTGGTCTTGGCAAATGATCTACGTCCGAGATCGTCGGCGGTGACGTGTCGCAGGCTGCCGGCCGGCTGCCCGGTCTGCGCTTCAATGCGGTCCAGGACGGCATTCAGATCGTCCATCTTCGCCGCACGATCGCGAGCCGCACGGTCGAGTGGATCTGCTAGATCGTGGTACTGCTTGCTGTCACCGGCGATCTGCCCGGTGTGCTCAGCGGCCGGATCATGTCGAAGTTCCGGCAACTTGTCCTTCTCCGCGGTGACGTCCCAGCCCTTCGCTTTACGGAACGGGTCGTCGAGGAACTCGGGTCGGCCGTGCCCGTACTTCTGCAGTGTGCCGTCGGTAGTGCGGAAGGTATCCGCGGCGTCCCCCACGACGTGGTATCGCAGCGACTGGCCCGTCTGCTGGTGGGCCTCCACCAGGATGGTCTTGGACTCGTCCATCCATGGCGGACGAGGAACGTCGGTAGGCGGAAGCTTCAGATCAGCTTCGGTGAAAGTCCGCACACTGGGTGCGGGCGGCAAATCGCGTGCCGGACCGTTAAGCAGGTCGTTGAACCGGGCTGCGGCACCATCGCTGAAATGGTGCGCCGACGGATCGCCGAGAAGATCGGTGACAGCCTGGCGGCTCGCAACAGCGCGCGACTCGTCTCCACGCAGTCCGAGGTGGTCGAGGAGCTCACCCAGCCGGTCGCGCGCTCCTGCTTCTCCCGTCAGCGAGCGTTCGTGCCAGTCGAGCATCTCGGCGATCCGGCCGTGGTCATCCGGGCTCAGTTCCCGCGCGCCGGTGTCCTTGGGGCTGAGCATGTTCTTCTTGGGTGGAAACCGTTCGCCGGCCGCTCGCAAGCGCTCTTTCTGCAGGATCTCGGCGAGTTCGTGGCTGGTCACGGTGGAGATGTGTTCGGGTTTGGTCCCCGAGTTCGCCCGGACCCGCCACATGCCGCCGCGTCTGTCGCGCTCGGAGGTGCCGACGTGCTTGCGGTCCATCGATTCGGCGCCGAAGTCGACCTTGATGTCACGGCCGTCGCCGGTCCGGAGCACGTCAGGGCCGCCGTCTTCGGGCCGGTGGAAGTCGACGTTCTTGAACAGCCGGTCGAGGACTTCCGGCACCGCTTCACGGATCTCCCGGCCCACCGACACGGTGTCCGCCGGCCGGCCGAAGCCGTGATACTCGCCGCCGATGACATGCTCGGAGTGGATCGGATCCAGCTCCGGAAGCCGGCGCGGCCAATCCGGCAGCGCGTCACGCAGTTTGTCGATGTGCAGCAGCCGGCCAGTCAGGCTGGGCGGACGGGAAGTGCGCAGCTCGCCGAGCCGGGCGGCGATGTCGTCGGGCGAGGCAGAGCGCCGGACCGGCTGGCCGTCCTTGAACGCCGGATCGGTGAAATGCTGTTCCACCATCTGCTTGAACCGCTGCCCGGTGCCGTCCAACCGGTCGGCCGGGGTGTCCAGGACCCGCTGCACTGTCTCCGGCCGTAGCCGCGCGGTGCCGTCCTGCTCCGGCTTGAACCGGCGGAACAGCGCACGGTCCATCGCCGCCTGGTCAGCGGCCCGGTTCTCCGACCAGCGTTGGATCCGCCGCGCGTAGTCGCGCCAACGCCGCCCGTCCGGATCCGACGCCCGCCGACGGGGATCATCGTGGCCGTCGTCTCGCTGCGACGGCCGGTCTCCCTGGTCACGGGATTCATCGCCGGTCGCGGTACGGCTGTTGCCGTTGTCGCGCGCCGGTCGTTCCGGGCCGCTGCCGTCCGGTTTCGTGCCGGCTGTGTCGCCGCGCGGATCCCGGCCCGGCGCCGATGAGGCCGGTTCGCCGGGTGGCCGGTCCGGACCGGCGATTCGCGGCGTCGGGCCTTCCGTGCGGGGGCTCGTGGTTTCGCCGGGTGCGAGATCGGCAGGTCGGGGGGTAGACAGGTCGGACCGGCCGATCTCCGCGGTCCGGGCCGCGATCGGTTCCGGTGCAACCGGCCGTGCCGGCTCGCCACCGGAAAATGCGGTCTCTGGGACTGCGGATCGGACTGCGGCTGGTTCGGGAATGCGGGGGCCGCCGATCTCGGCGTGCCGCCCATACGCCGGCACCCCGGCTTCAGCTGGCCTGCCACCATCGGCGCCCTCGAATCGCGCTCCATGGAGGGCCGGCGCACCGCGTCCGGCCCCCGCCGTGCCTTCACGGCTGTCGCCGTGCACTTCCCGAGCGTGACTGTTGTCAGCGCCGGCCAGCCGCTGCGCCTCCCGGCCTGGGTCAGCTACGCCGTCAGAACCATCCGCTGCGCGCTCCGGCACGGCCCGATCCGAACCTGCAGACATGTCGCCGCGGCCGGTGTCGCTGTCGTTGGCCGCCTCGGGGAACCGGTCCGGGTGGCCGGTCTCCTGGCGGCCTCCCCCATCGGGTTCGACCACGCGCTGGTCGCCGCGATCCGCCGTGCCGCTCTGGCCGGCAGAAGTCTGCTCTGGCTTGCCACTCGCCTGCGGAGACTCGTCCCGCGCCGTGTCACCGAAGCCGGACCGCTGCTCACCGGTGCCTGGTTCGGCCCGCTGCGGACCGCCGCCTGGCTCCGCCTGCTGCACGCCCCCGGTCGACTCGCTGCGCTGGCCCGGCTCGGTGCTCGCACGATCGCCTGATTCGCCGCGCGCCTGCTGGTCGGCGCCCGAACTGCCAGTAGAGTGCTCTGATCCGCCACTGGTCGACGTCTGCTCGCTGCCGCCGGTGCCGTGATCGGCTGCGGGCCGCGGGCCAGCTTCGAACCCGGGCTCGCCAGCAGCCCGTGTCCCAGCTTGCGACCCGATGTCGCCGGCCGACCCCACGCCCGCCTCGGCACCCGGCGTGCCCAGTTCTCCCAGAGCGTTGTTCTCGCCGAGGCGTAGCCGCAGGTCGGCGCCGGCGTCACGGATTCCTCCGCGCATCCCTTTGGCCCCGAGCACCCCGCCGAACAGGGCCGCGGTCGCTACCCCGTCGAGGGGGTTGAAGCTGTCCCGGTCGACGTACAGGCCGTGTTCCTTGGCCCAGTCGGTGCCACCGAGCGCGTCGAACAGGTCGTCGCGGTACAGGCGCAGGTAGTTGTCGCCGAGCTGGCCGAGGGCCATCGCGCCGGCCTCGGTGAGCGGGTTGTGGCCGCCCATCGCGAGGGGGCCGCCGAGGAACCCGGCGAAGAACGAGTCGGTGACCTCACCGGCGAACTCGTACCCGTCGAAATGCGACAGCGGGTCATGGCCCTCAGCCTGCTGGATGCCCATGATCCCGAGCTTGGTGCCGGCAGTGAACGCCGCGAACTGCAGCCCACGCCAGGCACCGGCTTTCAAAGCGGCGGTCAGGGCGCCCTTGAAGCCCTGCTTGATGAGTTTGTCGACGAGTTCCTTGAGCGCGGTTTTGATCGCTTGGCGGCAGGTGGCGATCGCGAGGCCCTCACCGATGGCCGACAATCCCACCGTCTCGATGATCGTCATGATCACCTCGAAGGTGGCCATCGCCAGCATGGCCAGGTTGACGACGTCCATCATCTTCGCGGCCTCGACGCTGAGCGCCGCACCGGACACCATCTGCTGCATCTGCCCGAACGCATCGGCGTCCGCGTTCACCTGCTCCAGATACTTCTGCAGCCGCTCGTGCGTCTTGGTGGCCGCGCCGTCGCCCAGCCAGGTGCGGGTCAGGTCACCCAGCAGCGCCTGCACCTCGTGCGAGTGCTGGCGGTGCAGGTCCGCGGCCCGGCCGTAGGCGTCGGCCAGGTCGTACAACTCAAGCTCCCGGCCCTCGGGAATGTCGACCAGCATCTCCAGGACCGGGCCCAGGATCGGCACCCACTGCTCACACTCGCGGAAGAAATCCAGGAACTCGTCCAGGACCGTGTCGATGACCGACCCGACGCCGTTACTGCCCGCCATCAGAACCCGCCGATCGGCCGGATCACACCGCGCCCGCGATGTCGGCGCCGCCGGTCAGATCCGCCGACTCGACGGTCTGCATCGCGGTCACCACCGTGCCACCCAACTCATCGAGCAGGTCACCCGCGGCGTGCAGCCGATCCTGCATGGCCAGCGCGAGCGAGCCGGCGCCTTCCACCGGCTTGTGGTACTGCTCAGCGAACGCCTTACCCGCCTGATCATTGCCCCACGGCTGACCCTGGTCGAGGCCTTGGATGTCACCGAGGATCTGCCGCGCCTGCTCCTTGAAATCCTGCGCTTGCGCCCGCAACCGGGCACCGATCTGCGCGACCGCTTCCGTGCCCTCCGGCAACTCCAGATACGAACTCATCGACGCAAACCCTCCCCGCCCGGATCGAAGCTCATTGTGCCTGACTCATGCCAAGAGTACGGAGGATAGCTGTCACCGCGCTTCACCACGCAACACACTCATGATCGACGGCCGCCACCACGACAGCTCGGCATCGTAGGTGGCAACCACGATCTCCTGCCCGGCTACCAGCCGGACCAGCTGCGCGCCGTACGGCAGCTCCAGCTCCACCACCGGGCGCGTTGCCGCACCGAGAGTCTCGTCCTCGTGCCAGCGCACCAGATACCCGTCAAGGATCCCGACCGCACCAGCCGGCCCGACCGAAGCACTGATCCGCCCGCCACCGGCGGCCAACCAGCCCAACGCCACGCTAGGGTCGACCAGCGCCTGCACCCGGCGCATCCGCGGCCCGGCCACTACCGGCTGCTCAGCGAGCGGCTCGTTCTCAGAACCGCTCTGCGAGGCTGAGGTCCGACGGAGCACCAGTTCCTGCGCCCAGCGCCACAGATCCGGCACTTGGGCCCCGGTGAACTCGGCGATCATCGGCGAGCCCGGGTTGACCACCATCCGGTACGCGGCGCCGGGCCAGGCACGCACCACCGACAGCAGCGGCACCTCGACAACCGCGGGCCTGTCCGCCGAATCGGGCCACACATCCCGTAACCGCTGCCGCGAGGTGAACAGCGGCACCGTGGCCACACCCGCGGCGCGCTGCACCAGCCACGGAAAGCCCGGCTTCCCGAGATCATCCGCACCGGCCGGACCGGCCAGCGGCAGCAACACGTCCGCGGTGACCAGCAGATCGAGATAGACCTCGGCATCACCGGCGCGCTGCGCGGCACGCATCGCCCGCTCCCGCTCACCACCCGGCGCGAACGGAGGCTCCGCGGCCACCTCCTCGCCCAGCAGACGCACCTGCTCCGCGTCCAGGTAGGCGCCGATCGGGGTGTTCGGGCTGACGGCGAGTCCCCACGCCGGGTTCGGCCACGACCCGGCCAGCTCGGCGAACGTCGTGCGCCGCCAGCCGACGCCCACCGCCGGAATCGCCTCCTGCAAGGCTTCCACCGAGGTGTAGACCAGCAGAAACGTCCGGCCACCCCGCTCACGGGTCAGCAGCCGCTGCCCGCTCGCACCGTCATCGGCGAAGCCCGGCAAAAACAGGTCAGCATGGAGCAGTACGTCGGCGAACCTGTCCGCGTCGTCATCCGCCCATGCTCGCGCCAGCCGCCGCTCAGCACTGTTCGCCGCTGCCCACGCTGCCCCGCCCACACCCCGCAACCTACAACATCAGATCATCGACAGATATCGAACGCTGCTGCGGGACGGCCTGCCACTCGGCACGCATCCGTTCAGGAAGCGCCGCACCGGCAAGCTCCGGCCGCACCTCACGGACCAGCCCGCCGGCCACCAGATCCTCGACCACCTCCAGCAGCACCGCAGCCGGCCGCCGCAACCCCGCCCAGAACTCGTCGAAGTCCCCGGCGCAGCGCCGCAACAACCGCCCGCAGATCTCCGCTGGCCCCAGACTGTCGTCATCACGCGGATCGTCGTCGTCGAAGAACCACACACTGCCCGCATCCGGACCAGCCACCCGTATCGCGAGGATCCCGCCCTGCACAAACCCGACCGGCAGGAATTCGCCCGTGAACCGGTCCCCCAGCCACCGCGGCGCATACCCCAGATCCTGCAGCATGTCGTCGCGGCCCAAACCGAACAGCGGCTGATCGACCACCATCCCCGCGACCGCCGACACTGCCGGCTCGGCCGGGCCCACACCATTACCCGCCGCCAGAAAACGCCGATACGCCGGCGGCAGGCCGTACCCGAGCAACGCCTCCACCTCAGCAATGATCGGCTCGGAAACCACTTCGCCGTTACCACGCTCGACCGGCGCCACGCCGGTCCGTACTCCGGAGCCCGGCCGGCCCACCGGCAGCGTACGGCTGCCGCCGCCATGCCGGAACGCGCCGTGCAACTCGACCGGCACCAACGCCACCCGCCGTGCCCGCTCACCACTCACCGGCAGCCGCGCCCAGCACCAGCCCGGCGGCGTCGCCGTCGCGTGAGGCAAACCCACCCGCAGGTCCGGCCACAGCGGATCAGCACCCAGCATCACCCGATTCGCCGCGAGCACATCGAAAACCCGGTGCTCATCACCGGTCAACTCGGCGATCGGCGCCGGCAACTCGACCACCGTACGCGCATACAACACCCAATCCGGAAACCCGGCGGCATCGATCAGCACACCCTGCCGATACCGCACCCGCAGACCTGCCGACCCGGGATGGATCACCGTCATCGCCTGCCACGCACCCGGCATCACCGGCCGCTCACGACCATTCACCGGCATCCAGCACCCGACTCAGATCACCGTCATGGGCCCGCATCAAGTCCCGCACCCCCAGCGGACGCTGTGCACCCGATGCCAGCAGACCGCCGATCTTCGGCAGCCGCGCATCCACCAACTCCCGCGTCTGCTCCACCGCCTGCTCCACCGCGGCCCGCGCCGTCGCCAGAATCGTCGCCGCCAACGCACCCGCATTCGGCCGCCGATACACCCGCGGATCAATCCGCAAATCCACCAACTGGCCCCGCGGACCCACCACCACCGTCACCAGCCCATCCGGCGACGTCGCAGACCCGGTGACGCTCAACACCCGCCGCTGCGTCTCCGCCGCATCCCCTAACGAACGCCGCAACTCCTGAGCCAAGCTCATCAGGGCTGACGGATCAACCTCGCTCATGCCACCACCCAGGAACGCTAGTACGACCTTGCGTACATCAGAGTAGGGAACGGCACAACGCTACCGCCCGCCTGCGACGGAAACATTCCAGTCACCCGAGCGACGAGACGTTCGCCTTAACACGTCTCCGCTGGGGTGCCCCGCCTCGAGATCGATGACAAGCAACACAAGAGACAGATCACTGTGGCCCTTGTGGCAGTTGACCGACCGTTGTCAGGATCGGAACAACACCGAAACCCACGGGGAGGGTTACTAAGTGTCACATCTGCACTCGAAGCGGCTCGCTGGCGTTGCCGTTGCTGCGACCGCAGGTCTGCTGCTGCTAGCAGCACCGGCCCAGGCGGCACCTTCGGCGGGAGCCGCCAACGCCACGCCGAAACCTCCGGCACCTACCGCTGCTGAGATTGAGGCCAACAATGCCGCCGTGCGGGCGTCGCTGCCGTCGAACGTAACTATGACAGTTATGGGGAAACTGCCGAAGCTTGAGGGCCCGATTGACCACTACACCCAGGACGGTCCCACAACGACAACGGGAGTATCGACTTTCGCGGTCGCCACACTTCCGTTCTCCTTCACGTTCACTCATTTCTGGGACCACGACGGCCGAGAGTTCAGGTCTGCCCATAAGACGGTCTGCATGGACATTGAAGCCGAGTGGGATATTCCTCAAGGTTCGTATCACAAATTCAAAGTCGGCCTTCGCGGCTCGGATGTCACCGTCCCCACCGACGGGGTGGCGCGTTCCTACTGCTGGTCGGGCGTTCCGACGAACACGATCATCAACTTCTACTATTACTCTACGGAAAATGTCAATGGCGACATCGCAAAGGCTTCCGGTAGCGGCCGGGTCCGCTATTCGTGAACGTCACCTGAATAGTTGAGATGCGCGGAGGCAACTCGCCTCCGCGCATCCTTTTTAGCGGCCGCCGCCGGCTGGCGGCGTCATAATGGACAACGTTGTTATATGTGCAATATCAGCTGTAGGGCTGAGTTTCACCGTGGTGGCTCCGGCCACCTTCTCTGCAGACGCTCGTCCAACCGTGACAGCGCCAATCTGGTTGTTCTGTTGGGAAGGGTCCGGCATCACGACGCGATTATCCTGATATATCTCACCGCCTGCCGGCACATTTTCCATCACCAAACCTCCGCCAGTGCCACGCACGGATCCCGGGACGTTGCTGATATCGGTATACACCTGGCCTGCGAAACCGGCACTGGTAACCAGGTCAATAGTGGCTTGGCCGCGCGTCGCGTCTACTGCCCCAACCCGTCCGACCAAACCTGCCGCTACGACAGCGAGCTGCCCCTTCCGAACCGCCTGATCTGTCGAGAACGCCACGATTAACTGCTCGCCACCTCTAGCGACCACCTGGGCAGGCACGGCTCGCGGGTCGCCGGTAACACCATCTTCACCGGGAACTTCGAAAACCTTCGTCGCTTTAGCGAAGGGCCTATCCGGCTTGATGAAGCCAGTAATCGTCACTGTTTGCGCTGTCGCAGTGATCGGAAATCGCTCTACAACAAGGCGGCTAGTGGGCCCGTCCGGATCTTGTGTCATTTCATCGTCGATCGCGGTGCTCGATACACGCACCGCGGTAACCCCCGGCATAGCCACAGCAATAGCGGAGGTTCCCGCGAGGTCAACACTTGCCGCGCCCGGAGCGCCAGTCAACCGGGGGCTCACCAGACTGATGACCTGCGTCTTCACCGGGTCTGGCGCCGGTCGGTCGACCCGCATCCGCAGGGCGTCCGCCGCACCGGAATCACCGGTGAAGAAGGCCAACCGTGCGGCTCCCTGCTTGTCGTATCCCTCCAGGACGACCACCGCTGAATGTAGGCGCGGGCTGTGCATCGCGACGAGGGCCCGGACGGCCGTATGCGGACCCGTCGAGCTGGCATGGTCCCAGACGCCAGTGGCGTCGCGCACTAGACCAACGTCTAAGTCTCCCACCGGAGACCAACCTAAGAACGGGCCGTCCGGCGGAGATGCCGCGAGTTCGGCGGTGGAGCCGAATCCAACGACCCGGAACATCGTTGCCAAAATCGCCAGACACACGGCAGCTCCGGCCCCGGCTGCGACTCGGCGCCGTCCGCGTAGTCGGGCCGCTCGCCTCATGACCTGGTTCTCATAGCCCTCGACCGGTAGCACCGGCTCGGCCAGATCTACCAGGCCGTCACGCAACTCCGTCGTGTCATGCATAATTCCGCACCTTTTGATCAGTAACCGCTTCCGCTGCAACCCACTGCTTGCGCAGAGCCTGCAGACCCCTCGAGCAAAGACTCTTGACCGTTCCCACCGAACATCCCAGGGCGCTGGCGGTGTCCTGCTCAGATAGGTCCTCGTAATAGCGCAGCACAACGGCCGCTCGTTGCCGTGCTGGCAGCCCATCCAGCGCCCGGCGGAGCAAGTCCCGCTGTTCCACAGTCACGTATTCGTCGCGCGCCGCAGTATCCATCAGCCGGCCTAAGGGCTGCTCCCACCAGGAACGTCGCCGCCTAGAGCTCACGAAGGTGTTGACAAGAACACGCTGAACGTAGTTGTCGATGCTTTCCGCCCGTTGCAGCCTGGACCAGGCCACAACGGTCTTCGCCAACGTCGTCTGAACCAGATCCTCGGCCTTGCCGCGGTCGCCGCACAGTAGGAACGCGGTCCGGAGCAGCGATCCGTAACGCGCTCGCACGAAGGCTGTCACCTCGCTATCCTCGCGATCGCGCATCAGCCCCCCACATCATCAGCCCCCACGCCATCAGCCCCAAATCCACGACTACTACCTACGCTTTGGAGCTCCGGGAAGGTTGCCGCAACTCCGGAAATTTCTACTTTCGATCTTCCGATGCGCCACCAACGAACCTAGTGCGCTGCTACTCAGCAGGGGACCAGCTGCTCCCGTGTGGTGCTCGCGAAGGGCGCTCGCCGACCACCCGAAAGCCGTCGAACAGAGGGCCGCCGCGTACGAGAGTTGGACCTACCGTTGGGGACCGGCGTCTCGCGAAAATCCGGGTAGCCCAGCTATACGCCCGCGACCTCGAGGCGGCCATCGGCCTGCTGCTCACCGCACCCGAAGCCCAGCCCCTGCTGCCACCCGAGCGCGCACCACATGCCGACGACCTCATCGCCCACCAGCAGCTCACCGCCCGACTCACCACCTACCTGGCCCACCGGCGGGGCATCCGAGTCACCCTGTGGACCACGCTGGTCGTCGTACCGACCATCGCCTTGGCCCTGATCCTGCTGCTGCGTTGACGCGTCCGGCTCCGAGACCGGCCATGTGCCCTGGTGGAGTGCCCCGACTGCTGATCTTTCCCAGTTGCCCTGCCCTGCGGTCTGCTGCTGCCTTATAGCCCGCGAGGCATTGCAGGCTCCTGCCGCGAAGGCACCACGGCTATTCGCCGTCGGTCTTGAGATAGCCGTGGTAAGGCTGGCTCGGGCGCCGGAAGCAGGCGCCGGAGACGCGGCTTGCGATGGTACGGACGTGCCGGAACCCGAGGCCTACGTAGTAGGCGTGTAGGCGGGGGTTGGTGGTCCAGGCGTCGAATCGGAGCCAGGTGAGTCCGGCGTCCCAGGCGCGCCCGGCTGCCCAGTCGAGCATCTCGCTGCCAAGGCGCGATCCTGACCGGTTCAGCGGCGCCATCATCTTGGCGGCGTAGAGCGCGTCGGCCGGATCGTCTTCGGGATACCAGAGTGCCTCGGGGTCACGGTCGGGTTTCCAGAGCGAGTCGACGTCCACGTAGGCGGTGAGGGTGATGGTGGCAGCCGGGTCGTGGTCGTCCCAGACCATCCAGGTCTGGCCGGCGGAGACGGTCGCGGCGATGGCTGAGCGTGGCAGCGGGATGGGGCAGCGCCGCCGGGCGCTGCGTGGTCGACGCTGCCATCGTCATCTCCTTCTTTCCGGCTGGTGGCGGAACTTAGGGCGCCGTTCGTCCCGACGGTCACATAAAGTCTCGCGTCGTGGATGTGGCAGATTTCTGGCGCTTCGTGGAACGGTCGGCCGACGCCGAATCTGATCCAAACCGGCGAGCGCTTTGGCTGGAAGATCGGCTGAGCCGCATCGCCCTCACTCACGTCGTCGACTTCCAGATCCACCTGGATGCCGCTCGGCGCCCTATCGACACCTACGACATGTGGGCCGCCGCAAACCAGATCATGGACGGCCTGTGCAGCGGCGACAGCTTCTGGTACTTCCAAACCTGGCTCATCGGTCAAGGCCGGCGCTGGTGGCAGCACGCTGCCCGACACCCGGACAACCTGGTCGAGCTCCCCGCTATGCAGGCACTCGCTGGCAGCCAGCCCGGAGAATGGGAAGACGCCGCGTGGCCCCATTGGGAGCAGTTGGCATGCGTTGCTTCCAACGCTTACGACCGCGTCACCGGGGAGGAGGAAGGCATCGACGACGCCCTGCTCGACCGCGGCCACATCCGCCCCTTCGACCCTCGACCGGATGGCGTGCCGTGGGATTCCGACAGCCTGGCCGCGATCAGCCAGCGCCTGCCGCGGCTCAGCCGCGTGTTCCCACGCCGACGCTACACCAAGCCGTGACCCAGCCATACGGCGTCGTTCCAGAGCGTGAATGCACCTTCCGGCCTGAACGCGGCGCTGCCGTTTGAGCCGTACGCCGAGGCCAGCCTAGCCAAGTGGCTCGAAGGCTCGCTGCCGCCCCACCACTCCGGTCTAGTACTCCAGCAGGAGATCCGTTCTGAGCTGCTGTGATGGTGTGGTTTTGTCCGTGGACAGCAAGCAGCCACCGCCAAGTCTTGAAGGTTGTGTGGACCCAAGATGCGGCGGTGGCTGCCGCCTACAGAGTAGACGCTCAACGATGGTCTGAGCTGTTCAGCGAGCTGATGAACACGATCGAGGCACGTTTCGCCCGACCCGAACCCCGGCGCCGGGTCCGTGACTTCGTTGCCGGGCTGCTCGCACCGTTGCCGACGAAGAACTGCTGGACGATTGCCGAGCACGCCGGCGACGACGGTCCGGGCGGGATGCAGGATCTGATCAGCCGTGCCAGTTGGGACGACGCCCTGGTGCGGGCCGATGTGCGCGACTTCGTGGCGGCCCGTCTCGGGCACCCGGACGGGGTGCTGCTGGTCGACGAGACCGGCGATCTTAAGAAAGGCACCCACACTGTCGGCGTGCAACGGCAATACTCCGGAACCGCCGGGAAGATCGAGAACTGCCAGCTCGCGGTGCACCTGTCATACGCTTCCCCACTCGGGCACAGCCTGGTCGACGTTGCTCTCTACCTGCCGAAATCCTGGATCGACGACCCTCAGCGACGGGCAGAGGCAGGGGTTCCTGGCGCCGTCACGTTCGCTACGAAACCGGAGCTGGCACGCCGCTTGATCGAGACCGCAGTAGCTGGCGGGCTGCCATGCCGGTGGGTCGCCGGCGACGAAGCTTACGGCGGTGACCCGCAGCTGGCCACCGCACTACGCCGGCATCAGCTCGGCTACGTCCTCGCGGTCGCCTGCTCACACCGAGCACCGACCGGCCTCGGCGTCCAGCGGGCCGACCAGATCGCCGCCGGACTACCGAAACACGCATGGCAGCGGATATCGGCCGGCAACGGCGCGAAAGGCCACCGCTACTACGACTGGGCTTTCATCACCCTGCCGCACGCAGCTGACCAGCACCAAGGCCATCACCGGCTACTGATTCGCCGCAACCGGACCACCGGTGAACTGGCGTTCTACCGCTGCTGGTCACCGCAACTCGTCGCGCTGCACCACCTGGTCGCCGTCGCCGGAAGACGCTGGAGCATTGAGGAGTCGTTCCAAGCAACCAAAAGCGGACTCGGACTGGATCAGCACCAGCACCGCCGCTGGAAAGCCTGGCACCGCTGGACCACCCTGGTCATCGCCGCCCACGCATTTCTCGCCGCCGCGACCACGGCCAGCACCACGAGCCCGGACGGCCTGATCGTGATCACCGTCAACGAACTCCGCCGGCTGTTCCACGCTCTGGTCATCGAACCCGGCAGACGCGTCGTCGACGTCATTGCCTGGTCAATCTATCGCCGCCGTCATCAAGCCGCCGCCAGGACCAGCCACTACGCCCGCCAAGCACTCACGGAACCCTGAAACGGATCTCCTGCTGGAGTACTAGTACTGTAGTGTTCTCATTAGTTTGGTTCCGTGTTCATCGATGCGCCGATAAGGACCGAGTCGGTTCGGGTGCCCTTGTTGGTTCCCGCCCCTTTTCAGAGTCCGAGCGGGCCATATGTATGTCCGGTGCAATCGCCGTCGGCTACACCTCGGCGGGACTAAGTTTCCTGACGATCGGCTATCATGTGGCGCAATGGGATCGACATACCAGACATTACTGGTCGCCGCTGATTTCGACGCGACCGTGGATGCGCTGTGCGACGCCGGGGTCGTCGGAGTCGTAGTGCCGCTGGCCGAGCATCGGGTGGCGGTACTGCCCAAGGAGAGTGAGTGGGACCAAGCTCCCGTCCGCTCGATCGGCGAGGGGCTAAGCGTAAGCCTGAGCTGTCCGGCATTGGCCATGTCGGTCTTCGATTCCGATCTCCTCTGCTGCTACGTGATTCGCGACGGCGGAATCGTCCACACATACATCAACGACGTGGAGATGACGGTCGAGTGGGTCCCGGAAGAAGACGGCCAGTTTCACCCAATGATCGATGGTGTCGTCCACTCGGTCGACTTCAAAATCCCCAAGGGCCCTGCCGGCGATGATCCGGCCGCTTTCGCCTCGTTCGCGGTCGGTGTGCCCGATTTAAACGCGATCGCCGCTGCCCTGCGTAACGAGGGCACCTCCGCGCACGTGATGGCCGAGGTTCAGCACGAGGAGCTCCTTGCGGCGCTCGGCCTGCCCTCAAGGGCCCTGACCACGGCATATCGACACTGCGAACCAGCCGTCTTCCCGGACGCTATCGTCTTGGAGCTGGAGTAGCCCGGCGGCACAAAGCTCTCAGAGGCATCGTGCTGGCTAGGCCCAAATGAAAGTCTTGGCCTATCTAGGAACACGTTGCTTTGAGGCCGGCGGTGACGGCGGCGAGGTCGGATTTCACACCGTTGACGAAACGGGTGATGCCGGGCAGCTCTGCTTGTTCTGCGGTGTTGATCCAGTCGGCGAGGCGATGGCCGTGCCGGTGGGTCATGATCTCGCCGAAGGAAGCGGACGAGGTCTGCAGCGGTGCGTAGTTCCGGACAGCGATCGAGGACGGTCTGCAGCCGGCTGATGTCGTGCTCGGTGATGGTGTCGGGGTGCCGGCAGATCCAGCCGGTGATCTGGCGAGGTGACAGTGGCCGGGACGCCTTTCGTAGGTCCGGCCGCTTAATCCGGTGCTGTTCGATGAAGGCCCTGACAATGCCGTAACCGCCGCTGAAGCCCTGGGCGACGACCTCACGATGCAGAAGCTTGGCTTTGAGGCAGCCGCTGTCGATCCGACTGATCAGGTAGGGCTTGAACGGGTCTAGCAGGCTCGGCCGCTGTTTCTGGGTGGTCACGAGTTCCTGCCAGGTCGCGGCGTGGGCGTAGCGGGAGACCGTGTTGTGGCTCCAGCCCAGATGACGCGCGATCTGCCGGAACCCAGCACCCTGGGCGACCAGCCCATGAACGAGGGCGTGGTGCGTCTTGCGACGTTGTGCCATCGCTCCCGTCGGTCGCGGCGTAGAGCGCGAGTTTGAACAGGGCCCGGGCGGTGTCGTGCTGTCCGGCGGCTACCGTCGAACGAGCGGACGACGACGTGATGCCGGCAGGGGAGCATCGATGACCGACGCGGTGCAGCGCGGCAGATTCGCCGCACCGGTACGCCGCGGCGAGGCCGTGGACCGGGCCGCGGGCCCGGGCGCGGTCGACATTCACGCCTTGCTGACCCATCTGCACGACCACGGGTTCGACCTGTCCCCGCAGGTGCTCGAGGTCAGCGACGACGGTGCCCGCGAGACCCTGTCGTTCTTGCCCGGCGACACCGGCTACCCGCCGCTTGCCGCCGCGCTGCGCTTGGAGCAGGCGCTGACCGGCGTGGCGGGGGCGGTCCCGGCGGCTGCACGACGCGACGCAGGGCTTCGTGGCTCCGGAGCCGGGCCGGTGGAGCGGCCACGACTACGCCGGCCCGGTCGAGCCTGACTGTATCGGGCACTTCGACCTGGCACCGTGGAACATCGTCTTCGACGGCGAGCAGGTCACCGGCATCATCGACTGGGACTTCGCCGCTCCCACGAGCCGCGCCTGGGACCTGGCCTATGCGGCCCACCAGTTCGTCCCGTTCCATCCCACCGAGGCTCTGGCCGCCTGGGGCTGGGACAGCGAACCCGACCGGGCCGGCCGGCTGCGCCTGTTCACGCAAGCGTATGGGGCGCCGGTCACCGCCGCCGAACTCGTCGACCTGGCTGCGATGCGGCTGCTGAGTATCGGCGCGCACATCGAGGACCGCATCCGCGCCGACGACCCGGCCTTCGCCGTGCACCAGGCCGAGGACCACGGCAGCGGCTACCGCGCCGCGGCCGCCTGGATCCTCACCCACCGCGCCCAGCTGCTCGGCTGAAACAGCCACCGTCTTCGACGGCACCCACCCGCCTCGCGCAGCCACTGCTGGGGCGGTGCGCGCCGGCATCTGCGGAAGCATCCTCATCGACGCCCACCACGACCGGCCAGAAACCTGGCCCACCCCGGCCTAGCCGAACCTCGCCGCCGCCGCCCAACTCCTGTCACCCGCATGACAACCCGGCGCGGCCAAGACCGACGGCAGGGATACGGCCCCGGCCCACGCTCCAGGGCCGCCCGGGGAAAAGGCAACCCAATAACCGATGCCTGACCCCACCGCAACAACCTTGAAGTAGCCCCGGGCAGTGAATGCCCTCACCGCCCGGCTAATGTGCCACAGCAAACTGCGCTTAATTCGCATTGACGCGGCCGCTGGTCACTCTCATAATGAGTGAGAGCGGCCGGTGATCGGACGCTCGTCCAGGAAAAGTATTTGCCTCACCAGGACGTCAACCCTACGGTTGAGTCCATCAGCCCGACACCCAAAGGGAGCATCCCGATGTACCGCTGGCACGCCGAAGCGAACCCGCAGCCCCTGCTGCCGGGTACGGCTGCCTGCGCCTCCGGGGCGCACCAAGAGCAGACCCACATCAGCAAGCCCACCGGGAGGCGCACCTAGCGCCCGCCGAAGCGCCCTTCGCGCCGAAGCCGCCCCCCGGACCGGGAAGGCGGCTTTTCTGTTTCACCGACAATTCCTTATAGGGGTGTGGCGCAATTCGGTAGCGCAGCGGCCTCCAAATCCGAAGGTTGCAGGTTCAAATCCTGCCACCCCTGCTCAATTGTCCCCCGCAGGAATCTGCGGGAATGGACACGTCCCGGCATGGCCGGGGAGTTGAAAACTCCACAGCGTGAATGACATGAGAAAGTCCCCGCCGCCTGGCGCCACCACGGGCCTGCCGCCGGGACACCCCTCGACCAGTAACCACCTGGTCGACCAGTCCGTGCCGGACGCCCACCGGCGGCCGGCACGGACGGAGCCTTAGCTCAACAGGTAGAGCACCGGTCACCCCGACCGGTCGACGCGAGTTCGACCCTCGCAGGCTTCACGCACGGGAACGCCCGGCCGCCGTCACCACGACGGCCGGCGGGCCGTGGTGGCCGGATGGGTGACCCAGCACCCCCACGTCCGCGCACACCGGGCCAGGTAGCAGCTCTGCGGCTGGGACCCGCACCTGCCCTGGCTGGTCCCCGGGATCTTGGCATGGGCCTCTAGCTCAGTAGGTAGAGCACCGCCTCGGCATGGCGGGGGCCGCCGGTTCGACTCCGGCGAGGTCCACAAGGAAGGGATGCACCACACCCAACGCCGAACACCCCCGGGTATGGCCGCCCACCCAGCACTTGGACCCGTGGAGCAGCGGAACGCTCACGTCCCTCTCAAGGACGAGACGCCGGTTCGATCCCGGTCGGGTCTACGAGTATGCGACCAGCCCCGCGGGGGCGGATCGGCCGGCGTCTGCCGGGCGGGTTTCGATTCCTGCAAGATCGCATACCGCGCGGATGTAGCTCAGCAGGTAGAGCACCAGGTTTCCACCCTGGGTTGTCGCCGGTTCGAAACCGGCCGTCCGCTCAAGGTGCCGAGGCACGGGCCGGCCAGACGCCGCCTGCCGGCGGCCGCGTTGCGCAGCGCAGCCAACCCGGCGGCCCGGGAATTGCTCCCCGGGCGGAGGCGGAAGTAGCCGCCCCTGGGACCTCGGCACCCTAAGCACCTTCCGGGTTGGGCTGCTGGCAGGCTCGACGGGGTTTTGGCCCCCGGCACAGACGCAGGTTCGATTCCTGCACCCGGAGCGAGGGGCTCGCTAGGACGGCGCGGTCGGCGGGCGGTAGCTCCCCCACCGGCGAAGACGGTCAACAGGGCCCGCGAGCTACGTGGCCCTACCCCCGCAAGGGGCGGCGCGAGCGCCACAGCCGGGCAGACCCCGCAAAACGATCGCCCTGGTAGTCCAACCGGCAGGAGACGGCGCCCTCAAAAGGCGCGCAGTGCGGGTTCGAGTCCCGCCCGGGGCACGCCGCCGTAGCTCACCTGGTAGAGCGCGGTCCTGGTACGACCGAGGCAGCCGGTTCGATTCCGGCCGGTGGCTCTCATGCGGACGTGGCGCAGCGGTAGCGCATCACCTTGCCAAGGTGAGGGTCGCGGGTTCGAGTCCCGTCGTCCGCTCTCAACATCAATATCGCGAAGGGAGGTGACCCGGGTGTCGGACGTCCTGGTCCTGAACGCCGACATGGAACCGCTGACCCGGGTCAGCCTCCGCCACGCCGTTAAGATGCTCGTCCGCCAGGTCGCCGAGATCCACGACCACGTCCCCGACCGGGCGATCGGCATCTGGCCTGTACCCACCGTCGTCCGGCTCGTCCGCTGGGTCTACGCCCGGTGGCGGCACACCGACGGCCCGGCCTGGTCCCGGCGTGGGGTCCTGGCCCGCGACCACCGCCGCTGCGGCTACTGCCGGCAGTCGGCCACCACGGTCGACCACATCGTCCCGCGCTCGCAGGGCGGCCAGAACACGTGGCTCAACACGATCGCCGCGTGCTACGCCTGCAACCAGCGCAAGGCCGACCGGACCCCGCGGCAGGCGGGGATGGTCCTGCGGTTCGAGCCCCGCACGCCCACGTGGGTGTCGGCCGTTCGCGCATGACCCCCAGCCGGCCGCCACCGCGGCGGCCGGCTCGATCCGAGATGGTGCAACTGGCAGCACGTCCGCCTCTGGAGCGGAAGGTTGGAGGTTCGAGTCCTCCTCTCGGAGCGCAGCAGGTAGTTCAAGGCGCGCTCGCGCCGTGGGGAGCTGGTGCACCAGCTAGAACGCCGGGTCTCGGGCCCGGAGATGCAGGTTCCCAGTCCTGCTCTGTGGCCCATGTCCTCGTAGCCCAACCGGCAGAGGCCCGACGTTGAGGACGTCGCCAGTGCGGGTTCAACTCCCGCCGAGGACACCGTGCCGACGTAGCTCACCTGGCAGAGCGCGCCGCTCGTAACGGCGAGGTACCCGGTTCAAGCCCGGGCGTCGGCTCCATGCCCGCGTAGCCCAATTGGCAGGAGGCACCGCGTTCAGGGCGCGGACAGTGCGCGTTCGAATCGCGCCGCGGGTACGCAAGGGGTTGTAGCTCAATTGGTAGAGCGCCCGGCCCGCAACCGGGAGGTTGGGAGTTCGAGTCTCCTCTTCTCCACCACACTGGCCCGACGTTGGGGCTGGTCACTATGCCGATGTAGCTCAGTGGTAGAGCACCCGCCTGTCGAGCGGGTCGCCGAGGGTTCGATTCCCTTCATCGGCGCTCATGGAGTCGTGGCCGAGTGGCCGAAGGCGCTGCCCTGCTAAGGCAGATCGGGGAAACCCGACGAGGGTTCAAATCCCTCCGACTCCGCCAACCTGGTGTAGCTCAGTCGGTGAGAGCGCAGAGCTGATAACTCTGAGGTCCGCGGTTCGATCCCGTGCACCAGGACGCGAGACGGATGGCCAGGCAATCGCGTCACCCGGGGAGGGTGCCGAGGAACGTCCGGGCTCCACAGGGCAGGGCGGTTGCTAACGGCAACCCGGCGAGAGCCGCGAGCCAGTGCAACAGAGAGCAGACCGCCGCTCGGGCTCCGGCCCGGGCGGTAAGGATGAAACGGTGCGGCAAGAGCGCACCAGCGGTCCCGGTGACGGGCCGGCTATGTAAACCTCGCCCCGGACAAGTCCAAACGCGCGCGGCCGGCCCGGCCGATGCGCGCGGGTAGGACGCTAGATCCGGCCGGTGACGGCCGGACGAGATGGATGGTCGCCACCGCGGGCGTCAGCTCGCGGGACAGAACCCGGCGTATCGGTTCTCCTCACTCGCACAACGCCCGCGTAGCTCAGCGGAAAGAGCGCCGGCCTACGAAGCCGGGACATGCGCAGGTTCGAATCCTGCAGCGGGCACGGCACGGAACGGGATATGGGGCAGCCTGGTAGCGGGCCGGCTCGGGAGAGCAGGGGTTTCGCGGGCTCGATTCCCGCCATCCCGACTCATCTGGGTGCGCCGCTAGCTGAGTGGTTTAGCACCCGCCTCTTAAGCGGGAGACCTCGGTTCGATCCCGAGGCGGCGTACGTACGCAGTACGGGCCTTCGTAGCTCACCTGGACAGAGCGCTCGCCTTCTAAGCGAGATGCAGCAGGTTCAACTCCTGCCGAGGGCACGCACCATCACGCCGTTGGCGCCCGACTGGACGGGCACCGGACTTTTAATCCGGACTGAGGTGGGTTCAAGTCCTCCCGGCGGCACTGCGGAGTAGGGGAGCTCGGTCGTCCCCGCGGGACCCATAACCCCGAGACCGGCGGTTCAAATCCGCCCTCCGCCACGTCCGACTAGCTCAGCCCGGTAGAGCACCCGCCCGACACGCGGGAGGTTTCGCTGGTTCAAATCCAGCGTCGGACACAGAGCCGTCGACTAACTGGCAAGGTCGCCGGGTTTTCACCCCGGAAGGTGCCGGTTCGAATCCGGTCGGCTCTACTCATTCCCTCGTCGCCCAACAGGCAGGGCAGCGCACTGTTAATGCGTACTGGTGTCAGTTCGAATCTGACCGAGGGAGCTCCGACCATGACGGGCGATCCTCACGCCGACGTGGTCGGATTGGGAGGGGCCGGCCTGGCTTCGGAACCACGACTGGAAATCGTGGGCGCGGCGACGCGCCGAGGGTTCAAATCCCTCTCCCTCCGCCACCCCCGCATAGCTCAGCGGAATGAGCGCTCCGTTCACACCGGAGAGGTTCCCTGGTTCGATCCCAGGTGCGGGGACTGCGGTCGTAGCTCAACGGTAGAGCGCCGGGTTGTGGCCCCGAAGGTAGCGGTTCAACTCCGCTCGATCGCCCCGCGGGAGCGCCGACGACAAGGAGAGTCGGGCCTGCCTGTAAAGCAGGCGCATCGCCTGAGTGGGTTCGAATCCCACCTCCCGCACGCACACCTTGCCTTTGTAGCTAAGGGGACAGAGCGCCGGATGCCGAGTCCGGAGGCCGGAGGTTCGATTCCTCTCGGGGGCGCACATGATGGCCTTGGTAGGTCCCGGGTGGGGCCGCCCGCCTGCAAAGCGGGTTACCTCACGCGGTCCGGTTCGAGTCCGGCCTTGGCCTCGATTCGTGTCATTCACGCTGTGGATCAGTGCCACTGCCTATCGGACGCCGGATGAGACGCGCATCGGAACCACGTGGTCAGTTTTTAGGCGGAGCCGAAAAAAATCGCCTGCCCCTCGGAGACGCTGCAGCCCCGGAACCCACGGACTCCGGGGCTGCAGCGCGCGACGGTTCGACTGGCTGCCTTGTCGGACAGGCTGGCCAGGCTACTTGGTCGCGTACCGGGCCGATGGCCTCGACGATGTCCCGGTCCGGTGCCGCGTGCACCCGGGCGGGGTGAGTCGCGCGCATCTGATGCACCGGTTCGCATCCGGATCAACGTCAGCCGTCTGCGCCCGACATCGGTTGCCTCAGGGCCGTCTGCCGTGGCCGGACCGCCGCCCAGTAGGCGATCGCGCACAGCGCCGCGCCCGAGATGCCGACCCAGAACAGGTCTGCGACGGTCACGGCGAGGACCACCCCAAGGGCGATGCCAGCGACCAAAGCCAGGCTGGTCCCGGCCACGGCCACCCCGCGTCGGCGGTCGGCGTGCACCCGGGCGGCGAACGGTTCAGTAGGCAGACCGCTCACCTCGTGCCGGGTCGCCGTGATCTCGGCGAGGGTCGCTACGGCACGCGACAGCGCAAGGGCGCCTGTGTAGGCCGTCGGCGCTCCGAGCAGGATGCCCGAGGTTACGGTGAAAAGGTTCATGGTCGCTTTCTGTGGGGAATCGGTCAGCGCGGTGGATATGAAGTGTCTCGCATGCCCTCGATGTCGGAGGCGGTCGCGTTTTCCCATGTGACATCGTGATCGTATCGGGGCAGTTCAATCGCCCTGTCCTTGTGTCTTTGGATGCGCAGCGCGATGCCAAAGATGACCAACGCCCCGCCGATCAACACGGCAGCGGTGATCCACACGGCGCCGAAGTTGGGTACCGGGCCGTCGCCAGCGTGAAGCAGGATCTGCACGACGCCGATGAGCGCGCACAGTCCTGCCCCGGCGATCAGAGTCTGAACGAGGATTGCCTCCGCGGTGACCGCGTCGACTGCCCACCAGACGATGCCGGTGTAGGCCAGTAGCAGTATGACCACGATGATCCCGTAGATCGTCACTCCTCCTCGCTTCGGGACTTGCTCGGGGCGACGTACTCATGTCCGGCCGCCCTGATTGCAGGATCGTCGGCGCGGCGGCTGGTGATCCTGGGCAGGGGCGGCAACGGGACCGGGTTGCCGGAACCCCTGGTCCTCACCGCGGGTCCTCATCGTCGGCGGGTGCCGGGTTGCGCAGGGCCTGCAGCTGCTGGTGGATCTGGCTGCGGATGTCATGCCAGCGCAGACGAAGCGGTCCGCGATGGGTGCTGATCGTCTGGTAGAGCGGGCTGGTCTCCGGGTGTCTGGAGATCCGGGCCACCATGGTTCCGCTGGCAAGCGGGTGATCCCATCGCCCGGTGGCACAGCGCACCAGGGCGGCATAGAGCATCCGGGGGTTGCCGCCGTCATAACCCCAGGTGTAGCGGGGCTCGTGCCCGGGGTTGGGCAGCAGGTCGGTACGCAATCCGCCGGCGTCGGGGTCCGGGGTGAGGGCGACCACGAGGGCGGGACCGGTGCCGGGGTCGTCGGCGGCGATGCGGGTGTCGTCGGTCCATCCGTCGGGCAGCCCGGTGGGCCATTCGATGGCCAGGTGGCGGCGGGTATCGCTGGTGGTGGTGCCGATCTCGGCGGTGAGCCGGCCGTCGGGCGCCCGGTAGAGGCTGACGACCTCACCAGCGTGCTCAGCGAGGGCGTCGCGGTGCAGTCCGGCGGTCAACCGCACGCCGGTGAGTAGGCGGGCGAGTTGGCGGGAGGGATTCGTGATCAGCGCGCCGCTGCTCCGGGTCGAGCGCGGTCAGACCGGCGGAGATCATCCGTGCGGCCCGGGGACATGCTGCTCAACCCTGAGGCCAGCGTCGCCTCCATCGCCATGGTTGAACTGATCAGCGGGCGCGGCCCGGGTGGGCGATCCCCGGCGCGGGTGGCTCCGCGAGGGCTACACCCCGTCCTCGGCCTCGTCGCGTCGATGGGCCTTCATCCAGGCCTCGACATCTTCGGTCAGCCAGACTTTTCCCTGCGCCAGGTCGGCGACCTCTTTCGGGAAGTCCGCACGGCTGGTGATCTGGTAGGCGCGCTGGCGGCTCACGCCACCCAACCGAATCCTGATTTCGTGTGCGCCCATGAGCCGGATGACCTTCGCTGCCATACCCGCGACTATAGGTTGTCGACTAGGACATGTCACGAAGCTAGATGTCGTCTGTTCCCGTCTTCTGCCCAGCGCTACTGGGGTTGTCGGTGGCGCGACCGCCGGTTCATCCGGCGGTACACCAGTCCGACCACGATGCGGCATCCACCAGGGCCTCTGCGGGAACGTCGAGGTTAATCCAGCCAACCGCGACCTTCGTACCGATCCATGTCGACGATCTTGACCTACCGAGACATCCGACCGCTACGACTCTCGCCGGCGGTGGTCGTTGGGCGCGTAGTTGGACCAGGTAGCACCCGCTGCTCCGGCCAGGCGAGCGGTGGTGACCTGGTGGGGGCCGAGCGCGGTGGCGACGATGGGTGCGGGCAGGTCGAGGAAATGCTGACGATTACAGCGATGTGCCCGGCGGTGGTCAGGTTGCTGTCACTGACAGACGCCGAGTTCGTGGATCAGCGGCGACAGGGTGCGGGGCGTAGTCCGCCCCGGGGCGCTCAGTAGAGCCAGAGAACGATAAAGATCGCTAGGGCCGTTTCGCTGGACTAAGACCGCCGACCAGATCGTCGCCAAGGCCGTACGCGACTAGTCAGAACGCTTGGCCGGCAACGCCGCTGTAGCCGCTCAACCCATACTTCTGGGCCAAATCGAAGATGCTGTCAAGCCGGTCGAGCATGCGCACCGGCAAGGTGAGCAGAACGTACTTTGCGCTGTCTTCGGGCACGTCGAGCAGATCGTCTTCGGTCGGCTCGAGCACGTTGACCAGGTCCGGCCACCGTGACAGCAACTCTCCACGAAACCACGCTACGTCCGAGTGCGGCTCAAGCCGCTCGGTGATCCCGTCGGCCAATCCATCGAAGATGTCACCAGGATCGCCCTCGGCGATCTTCCAGAACGCCACGTCACTACTCACGACGACGATGCTAACCGTCAAACGAAATCAGACACGCGACACTAGCGCCTCGAAATGTCCAGCTCGCGTCGCTGTTGCGTGTCGCTCACTGACATTGCGCTGTCGCCTGTCCCGCGCTTCCCCGCGCCGTGCTATTGAGCGTTCCGGCGGAGTGTCCCCAGGCCGTCCGGCTCGGACTATCGGACTCGGACTCCGGTCAGCCGTCGAAGTAGTCGTGAATCTGGAGGGCGAGGTTTCCGCCAGCCAGCTTGGCGTATCGGTCGCTGTGCTGGGTGAGGACTTCGGTGTTCCAATCCAGAGCGATCCAGGCTGCCGATGCTAGATCAGCGGTGCCGAGCAGGCTGATGGTGCTCGACAACATTTCCCAATCCTCGGGGTCGTCCGAGATCAAGACCGTTGTGGGATGGTCGAGCAGCAGGTACAGCCATTCGCGGTCTGTGGTGATCTGGGACGCTGCGGCAAGCAGGCAAGTCAGCGGGATAACGACCTTGCCGCCTTCGGCATCGATTTCTGCCAGCAGCTCTCCGACGGCAGCAGATCCGCGTACCCAGGCAGCGATCGCCGAGGTGTCCAGGACCAGGCTGACGACCGGTGTTTCGGACTCGGTCACGTGGCGGGCAAACCGGACCGCAGTTGCTCGAGCGCGGCCTTGCGGGCATCCGGCTCGCGGCGCTGCGCTGCCGCTTCGAGGGTGCGGCGGGCCCTGGCCAGCCCAGCCGGAGGGACCGGCCGGCCGTGCGCGGCCATGTCCTCGGCGAGGGTGGCACGGGTGTCGGGCTGCGTCATGCCGCCCATCGTACGGGTGTTCGCCGCCCGATCCCATCACCGTGGGGGCGAAACTATCGCCCTCCGCCCGCCCAGGCTTTCACCGGTCGATCATCGGGGTGTTCGGTGGTCAAGGTCCGCGGCGACCCGCCTCTGCAACGTAGGACACTACGTGTGAGGATTTTCGGGTCCAGCCGCAGCCTCGGCGGCGTTGAGGCCTTGAAGTAGTAGCCAGTACATTCCGTATCGTCGGTCAAATCCTGAGGCAGTGGCGTACGCGTCGATTCTGCTCGAGGTCTCCGCGTCCGGCTGGAAGAAGATCGGGTCACCGTCGGGCGAAGGCTGGCTGCCCGGCGGCATCGGCGGGGGTGTACCGAAGTAGTGCTCGACGACGTTTTGCAGGTTGCGGCTCCGTAGCCAGGTCGCAGCCATCTCATCGTTGTAGAACCAGCGGTTGATCTTGGGCTCGCCCGGTGGCTGTTGAAAGAAGTGCTCACACACCCAACGGCCGCATGCGGTCCGGAGCAGGTATTCCGTATTGATGATCTCGTAGGCGTTGTCGCCGGTCGTGCCGATACCAGCACGGCTGCTGCCGACCGGTGTGGGCAGCCGGTCGAAGCGGAGCACCCGGTCGTAGTCGAAGGATCCGAGTATCGGCGGGTCTTCGTCCCAGGGATCGTCGCTGTCGTAGACGTTGACCCACGTAGCCACGTTTTCTCCAGGAGGCCGCATTCCTCTATCGCGGACAGATACACGGATGGACCGGGAATCTCGCCTGTCAAGCGAACAAGTTGCTCGCCATCCTGCCTTACCAACCGACGATAAGTGAGCGATTGGAGCGGAGTGCGGACGGAAGCATGTGACAGCATGCCCGCCGGGGACGGTCTCTTCCAGACCCGAACGCCCTCTCATACCGCTGACCGCGTACGCCGGCCGAGACTGCACGATCATCACGCCGGGCTCAGCCGATGACAGATCGCTGAAGAAGGGTTCGGAGGCGACCCGCGCTGGCACTACGCTCTGCCGATGCGCTATCTCACCCGGCAGTTCGCGATCGGCGCCCTGCGCCGAGGCAACGGCATCGAACAGTTCCTCGGCGGTGTCCAGATCGAGGACGAGCCCGCCATCCGGTGGGTAGAGATTAGCCCCATGAACAGGCAATACCGGGTCTCACTTCACACCGTGCAAGACCTTGATGACGACCGAGTAGGCGACCTGCCCAACCTCATCTCGCTCGACCCGGCCGAAGAGGAGTATGTCGGCGAAGGCCGGGAGTTGGGCGTCACCGACGACGGGGCCGAAGCGATGTCGCTCGCCGAGCGCCTCACCGACGCCCGCCCCGACCGCTGGGTCAACCACGCTGTAGCCGGCGAGGAATACATGGACTACGTCCGAAGCCGACGAGGCCCTACCCAAGCGCCATAGCCAGCAAGGTCAATCACGGAGTTCGCGCCAGAGCCCGGAACTCGCGTACAAAACCAACTGTGGGTGGCTGGCTTCTCGCCTTGCGTGAAGCTCGAATGCAGAGGTCATCCGGCGAACGTTCCGCTGCTGAGCAGTTCCGGTACGAGGGTGCGCAGCCAGGTGTAGGTGCTCGGCGCGAGGTCCTCGGGGTATTCGGCTTCTCGGGCGCGCATCAGCTCGCCGACCAGGGTGCGCAGCTCGGCCATGTTGTTCTCGGCGTGCTCGATGCGCATCAGGTCCTGCCAGGGGCCGTCGTCACCGCGGTCTGGGTCGGCGGCCCAGGCTTGCTGGACGGTCCACCGGGCGTTGGTGTAGTCGCCGATGTCCAGGTAGAGCTGCGCCAGCCGGTGGGCGGTGTCGACCACGGCGGACACGATGTGCCCGGGGTACAGGTCTGACTCGGGCAGCCACGCGTACGGGTTGCGGGCGCCGACCGCGTATGCCCGGTCGGCGCCGTCGAACGGAACTCCTCGCACGAGTTCCAGGGCGGCCCGCAGGTACTTGATGCCGGCGGCGCCCTGGCTTTCGCCGCGGGCGCGGGCGCGGCGGAATAGGTGCCAGTCCAGCAGGTAGCCGGGGGTGAGCCGGTACAGCCGGTCGGGGCCCATGTCGGGTAGCCACAGCTCGCCGGTCGGGGTGTCCCCGAGCCAGCGGCGGACCCGGGCGATCGCGACCCGGCGGGAGGACGGCGAGATCTGCTGGTCGGGCCACAGCGCGTCGCTCATCTGGTCGCCGGTGATCCCGCGGGTGCCCCGGCCGGCCAGCAACACGACGATTTCGGCGTAGAAGCGGCGGCGGTCGGGTTCGGTGCCCGGCGCGGTGACGGCGACCGGCCCGAGGATGCTGATCAGCGGGCGGGTCGGGTCCTGGTTGTGCCAGGCCCGCAGGTCGGCGTCGAGGTCACCGTCGACTGGTGGACGCTGCTGCCGGGGAATCGTCGGCGGCTCGTGGCGGGCCGGCTGCCGGGTGTCGACCAGGACGATACTGGTGATCGGATCGTCGACGGCTGTGCCGGGCTCGGTCAGCGAGTCGGCCGGTTGCTCCGGCTCGGGCTGCGGGGGTGCCGGGTCGACGGCTGGCGTCGGCGGGGTGGGACTGGGCTCGGCGGCGAACAGGTGGTGCGGCAGGAGGCTGCCGGCCGCGTCGGTGCCCTGCGCCCACGGCTCGGGTTCGGGGGCGGCCGGCACTGGTTCGTCGCTGGTCGACCGGGCCTGCGTCATGATGTCGGCGAGGGGTGCGAGCTCGGTGCGGGGCAGGGCAGCTGCCCGGATCGTCGCGGCCAGGAACGGGGCGCCGCCGTCGGCGAGGGTGATCTGCAAGACCCCATTATCGAGCAGGGTCAGGACGTGTCCGTTGTCGGTGGCGGCGCCGAGCGTGGTGGTTGCGACCACGCTGGCGACTGAGCACCGGCCGAGCGTGGTGAGTTGCTGGCCGAGTTCGTCGAGTTCGGTGCGGTCGTGCTCGCTGGGGTCGGCGGCGACCAGGACGTGCGGAGCCCAGGCCTCACCAATGTCGGTCAGCCGCCCAGTCAGGGTGTCAGCAACGCCGGCGGCGTGCAGCGCCGTGGTGACCGCCGCGCAGCGGCGGCGCAGCCGGCTGGTGGCGGTAGGGACCGCGGTGCTGGCCTGGATCCGGTCGGGGTTGAGGGCGGCGAGGAGTTCGGCCTCATCGGGCTCGAATCCGGCGATGATGATTTCGGCGTCGTCGGACCATTGGTTGCACGCCAGTTCGGTGATCAGGTAGCGCAGCAGCGCCGCGGTGTTGTCGCTGGCGCCGACGATGGTGAGTTGGCCGAGGCGTTCCAGGTCGAGCAGCAGGTGCTGGCCGGGTTGGGAGCCGATGGTGACCAGGGTGGGCAGCGGGGCTAGGAGGTCGTCTGGTTCGCCGGGGTCGGCGTCTGCGGGCAGCGTCCATGCGGTGCCGTCGGCGATCCAGGGTGCCGGCGGGTTCGGGCACGGCCGGGTCAGGATGAGGCTGACGACGGGTTTGGTGAGCGGGTGCCCGGCGCCGGGGCCGGTGGTGATCCACGCTCCGGCGATGTCCGGCAGTTCGTGCTCGGGGCGGCCGGTGAGGCCGGTGGCGAGGCTGCGCAGGGCGGCGTCGAGTCGGTCGACGTCAGCGGGTTGTTCGGCGGCACGCATGGCCCGTTCGGTCGTGCCGTCGGCGGGGTGCGGCAGCCGGCGGCCGGTGCGGCGGTGCTGGCGCTGGGTACGGCGACGCCGGTAGAGGCCGGTCAGCAGTAGTGCGGTCAGGATGCCGGCGCCAGCCAGGCTGGCGCCGGTGACGATCTGGGAACTGTCGACGGACTCGTCCGTGCCGGCGGCGGGTGCCTGGTCCGGCCTGGTGGGGGCCTGCTCGGCGGAGGGCGTTGATGCGGACAGTGTAGGACTGGTGTGGTGACCGGCCGTTGTGCTGGCCGCTGGCGGTGTCGCCGGGGCGGTGGAAGGACGGCCAGTAGCGGAGGTGCTGGTGGTAGGTGTTGCGGTGCGGGTGGTGCCTGCCCCGCTGGTATCCGAGGGCGCGGTTGCAGGTTGCGATGCCGTGCCGGACTGCGGGACCGCGGGACGAGACGGGGCGGGTGCGCTGCTGGGCGGCGTAGCGGGGGTGGGTGTGTGTTCGGGATGGCCGGGCTGCACGACGCTGCCGTGGGCGTGTTCGCGGGCGCCGCGGTCGTGGGCGCCGGCGGGCAGGGTGATTCGCCAGTTGCCCTCGATGTGGTCCGGGAATCGGTGGTCGCGGTGCTCCAGCCGGGGGTTGGCCCGGGCGATCTCGGGATAGCGGTCGGCGTTGCCCAGGAACCGCGCGGCGATTGCGGACAGCTGGTCACCGTGGGCGACCCGGTAGACCAGCGGCGCGGTCTGCGGGCGGGCTGTGGCAGCGTGGTGCGCCGTTGGCGTGGACGTAGTCAGCGGGCTGCTGCCCGGCTGGTCGGCCACCGCTGTGGTGGTCGCAGCCGTGCTGGTGGTGGTGAGGGGGGCGGCGTAGGCGGGGCCGCTGGCGGCGACCGCCGGGGAAGCGACCAGCAGGCCGATTGCGGACAGCAGGCCGGCGGCGACCTTCTGCGCGCCGGTGAACGCGGGCAGCCTCGGAGTCCGCACACCCCGCAGCCGGGCGACGCTTTCCACGAGCAGCGGGATGGTGAACCACGCCCACGCGGCCCAGCCGGCCACGGTCAGCGCCTGCAGGAACAGGGTGCCGTCATCGGGGCGTAGCAGCGCATCGCTGAACTGGCCGAGCGCCGGTAGGTGGTCGGGCAGCGGGTTGCCGCCGAGCCAGACCAGCGCGGCCGGGGCCCCGGCAATGATCGCCAGGAGCAGCAGCAGCGCCCCGACGCCGGTGATGATCTGCCGGGTGCGGCGCAACGCGCGAGATGCCATGAGGGGTGTCCTCTCGTCAGCCGGTGAGCAGCTGCGCGCTGCCGTGACCGTCCACGGGCAACCGGCCGTAGCCGAGGATCCCGAGGAAGATCGTGTCGTAGTGGTCGGTGACGACCACGGTGATCTGCTGCCGGTCGGCGGAGATGGTGACGGTGCCGCTGACCCCGGCGGCGCTCAGGTACTGCTCGCCGGCGGTGATGGCCTGCTGCGGGTCGACGACGGTCTCTCCGGTCGCGGCGGCCCGGTTCAGGTCGACGGCTTGGCCGGCGGCCCGGGCGGCTTCGGCGGCGATGTCGTCGGCGTGCTGCAGGGTGCGCATCCGGCCGCCGCCGTCGACGGCCAGGCCGATCGCGGCGAGGATCCCGAACGCGGCGACGGCCACGAACAGGCCGATGGTGCCGTCGTCACGGCGAATCTGGTGCCACCAGCCGGTCATGACCGGGCCCGGTAGGCGTCGATGACAGAAACGAAGCTGCTGGTGATGCGCTTGCTGCCGGGCATGCCGGGCACGGTGACGTCAGAGAACCGCACGACGCAGCTGATGGTGACGCGCACGGTGCCGACGCGTCCGGCAGGGACAGAAAAGCCGGACGTGTCGACCACGACGCTCGGGTTGCAGCTCAGGCCTTGCCGGGCCAGGCTGGCGCGGGCGGTGCGCAGCGCGGCCGCGCTGGCCGCGCTGCTGTTACGGGTCAGGCTGGCGGCACGGGCCGCGTCGTGCGCGGCGCCTTCGATCGAGCCGCCGGCGACTTCGACACGCATCCCGATGACGGCCAGGGCGAGCAGCGCCATCAAGGGCATGGCGAGAATGACCAGTTCCACGGAGGCGGAGCCGTCGTCACGGCACCAGCGGGGTGCAGGCTGGCGGCGGGTCATCGGACAAATCTTTCGACGGGCCCGGTCGCGGTCTGCGAGACCCGGAACCGCAGGCCAGGGACCAGGGACAGGCTGCTGCCGGTGACGGTCACCGAGGCTTGGGTGGCGGTGCGGGTGACGCTGACCCGGGCGCCGGTCAGCGAGTCGCCGCCGGCCCGGGTGATGAAGTCTTGCGCGCGGGCGGTGCCCGCCGCGGCGCTGCTGTTGTAGCCGCGGGCCGCGGTGAGGCCTTCCTGCGCGGCGGTCAGCGCGATCGACCGTGCGTACGACCACATGGCCACCTGCAGGCTCAGAAACAGCAGCAGTAGCGCCGTCGGGATGATGACCACCATCTCGAGGGACGCGGCGCCGTCGTCGCGGGCCGCCGCGGACCACCACGATCGGCGGCGGTTCGCGGCGGCCTCGCAGCTCAGGTGATGTTGCCGATCCGGCCCTGGACCGCCGCGGTGATCGCGGCGGCGACCAGCAGGGCCGCCGCCAGCACGCAGACGGTCAGGACGACCTGTTCGACCGACAGCGCCCCGTCGTCGCGGCGCGACTCCGCGGCGCGGGCCTTCACCCAGGTCAGGGCGTAAACAGCGAGTTCTGACATGGACAACTCCTTGACGGGTGGGACGGGGACTGTTCATGCGAGCAGCCGGATCAAGAACGGATAGCCGACGAGAACGAACAGGACCATGACCATCAGGCTGCCCGTGCCGTAGAGCAGGGTGGTGCCGGTGTTGGCCCGGTCGTGGTCCTTGGTCTGCAGCGCGATCCGCAGCGACTGGGCGCGGCTGATCAGCGTCTGCGACACCTGGGCGCCTTCGTTGCCCGACAGACGCATGATGTCGCCGACGTCGCCGAGTGCGGGCACCCCTATCTCGTCGGCGACCTGGCTGAGCCCGTCCCACGGCGGGATGCCGGCGATTCGGGCCGCCGCCAGGGTTTCCCGGATGCGGACGAACACCCAGGAGGTGCCGACCTGCGCCGCCCGCTCGAGGGATTCGACCGGTCCGTGCGCGGCGGAGCGTTCCAGCGCAACCAGGCTCAGGTAGACCGCGACCGCCCGGACGAACTGCTCCCGGGCTTCTTCGGCTTGCTGCTTGATGGCGATGTCGACCAGCAGAAAGAACAGGGCGGCCAGCAGCAGGGACCCGGCTACCGGCACGACGACGGGCAGGTGCAGGCCCATGGTGTCGACCGCGACGGTCACCACGGGCACGAACAGCAGCCCGACGACCGGCAGCCCCACCTTCTCCAGCACATAGCGCTCGGTGCTTTTGCCCAGCAGCCGCAGCTCCCGGGTCGGGATGCGCAGGCGCGGGCCGATCCGGGTGGTCAGCCACCGGGCAATCGGGCTGTCCTTCTCGCCGGCGGCCGGCATCGGTGTGGCATACAGCCGTTGCAGGGCCAGGTCGAGGCGAGGCGCGGCGGGCACGGCGCCGCGCAGCAGCAGATAGACGCCGGCGCCGAAGAGCACGCCGAACACCGCGGCGATGGTGACGCTCATCGGCTCTCCTGCGTGCTCAGCAGCCGCGGCGCCTTGCGGGTGGTGCTCAGCTTGCGGATCCAGATGAGCAGGGCGAGGAACACTCCGGTGCAGACCGCGATGACGGCCTGCCCCATCAAGGTGGCGTAGGGGCGGATGTAGGTCGGGTTGGTCACCAGCAGCACGTAGGTGCCGATGCCCAGACAGGTCATGATCTTGGTGGTCAGCCGCGGGTCGGCGCGGCTGGCCCACACCTCGCGCCGCACGGTGATCTCCCGGGCCACGCTGGCGGTCAGCTCGTCGAGGATGTCGGACAGCCGCTGCCCACGGTCGGTGGCGTGCAGCCGCAGCGCCACGATCACCTCGTCGCTGGTGGCATCGGACAGCCGGTCAGCGAGCCGGTCGAGAGCGGTCACGATGGTGACCCCGCCGCGCAGGTGCGCGGCGAGCAGCTGCAGATCCTCGGCGAGCGCCTGCGGCGCGTCGCGGGTGCTGACCAGGATCGCCTCGCCAAGTCCGAGCCCGGTGCGCACGACGTCGGACAGCCGCCGCGTCCAGCTCTCGAGGGCCTCCAGCTGCGCGATCGCGCGTTGCTCGCCGGCGCCGGCGCCGAACAACCATCGCACGCCGAGCACGATGAGCCCGGCGAGCAGCGCCAGCAGCGGAATCTTGACGAGCAGCCACACCAGTACGGTGATCGCGGCCGCCGCGACCAGGATGATCTGGCGGGTCAGTCGGTCACGGCGCGACAGGTTCGCGCCGCGCCAGTATCGGCGGGCCCGCTGGAGCCGGCCGTCCGGGCGGGCCGGAGCCGGCCGGGTCCCGACCGCACCGGCGACGATCAGCATGATCCCGGCCACGCCTGCGGCGGCCAGCAGGGCAAACATCAACGGTGGCATGGCCGGTCACCGTCCCCACGGCGTGCCAGCGGCGGCCGCGGTCTCGGGGAACAGGCGCTGCACATCGAAGCCGCCGTAGCTGAGGGCCTGCAGGATGTGGTCGTTGGGCCGCACTCCCGTCGGCATCGCCAGCCCGCCCGGTTCCTGGGCCCGGAACAGGTGGCTGCGGGCGACGCTGAGGCCGTTGTCGGCCAGCCCGTTGAGTTCGATCACGTCGGACACGTAGTGCCGGTCCGGCTGGCCGGGGCGCTTATCGACCCGCTGGAAGATCAACAGGTCGATGGCGCCGGTGATCTGCATGTAGGCGCCGGTCGGGGTCGGCGTCGCGCCGTAGCGCAGCAGCAGCTCCGCCAGCCGGGTCAGGGCGGCATCAGCGCTGCGGGCGTGGATGGTCGACAGGGTGCCCTGCGTGGTCGCGCCGGCGTCGAGCATCGACACGATCTCCGCGGCCCGGACCTCACCGACCACGACCCGCTGCATGTTCATCCGCAGCATCGCCGGAAACAGGTCCACCAGCCGCAGTTCACCTTCGGGCCGGCCCTGAGCGTCACGCTCACCGTGGCCCTGCCGTTCTTCGAACTCGACCGCCCACGGGTGCCGCTGCGGGTCCAGGGCCAGCTCCCGCTCGGTCTCCATGACCGCGAACCACTCCTCGCGGTCAATCTCGGACGCGAGCGCGCGCAGCAGGGTCGTCTTCCCGGAGCCGGCCAGCCCGGCGACGATCGTGTTGACCTTGCCGGCGACGATCGCCTTGAGAAAGTCGGCGAGCAGCGGGGTGATCGACCCGAGCTTGACCATGTCGTCGAGGGTGACCTTGGTGATGCGGTGCCGGCGGATGACCACGACCGGGCGTGGGGTGACGGCGATCGCGGCGACCATCCGGGAGCCGTCCGCCAGCCGCAGGTGCAGGATCGGCTGCGACGTCGACAGCGACCGCTCGGAGAGGCCGTCGCGGGCGGCGCGCCGCTGCAATAGCTCGAGGAGCTCGGCGTCGCTGCCCGCCGCGGTGAAAGTCTGCTCGTCGACGCGGCCGTCGGCGTATTCAACCCGTACCCGGTCATGGCCTGACACGTGAATGTTTTTGACCTGCGGGTCGTCGAGCAGCGGCTGCAGCCGGCCCAGCCCCAGCAGCTGGGCGGCGACCGCATCGGTCAGCGCATCCTCGTAGCCGAGCGGGATCTGGTCGCCGGCTTGGATCCGGTTGTCGATGTGTTCCCGCACGACCTCGCGCGTGGTTTCGATGGTCAGCTGCCGCTGGCTGTCCGGGCCGACCTGTCGGCCCCGCAGGTTGTCGCTGACGCGATCGCTGACCAGGGAGTGCAGAGCCAGGACCACCTCGTAGTCGAGCTCGACCGGCGGCCGGCGGCGGCCCTGAGCGGGAAGCGGCGGCGGCGGGGGCAACTGGGTCACGATCGACGGCAGCGACGGCAGGGTCCGCGCCGGCGCGGCCGGTGCCCCGGCACCGGGGCGCGGGCTCGGACGGCGCGGCTCCACCGGCCGGTACAGGTTCAAGGGCGGCCGGTCAGGCATAACTGTCCTCCCGGGAGGCACTCGGGGTGACCGGCGTCGGCGCGGCCGCGGCCCGTCGCTGCTCGATCAGCGTGCGCAGGCCAGCCGCGGCGGAGTTCGCGGCGCGCAGCAGGGTGGCGCTCGGCCGGGGGACGCCGGTGCCGTTGGTGAACATGCCGGCCGTCCTGCCGTCCTCGGGCAGCTCCGCCAGCAGCTCGACGCCGAGGTGTTTGGCGATCTCCGGGGCGTCGTAGTCGCCGGCGCCGGTGACCAGCAGCCGCAGCACGCCACCACCCTTGCCGACCTCGGCCTGCAACTGCGGCAACCGGGTGCGCGCAGCGGCGACCGCGGTCAGGGTCCGGCCGACGATCATCAGCGTGGCATCGGCATGCCGCAGCAGCGGCAGCGGCGCGTGCGGGGCGGGGACCCGTCCGCAGTCGGCGATCACGTCGACGGGCGGGTCGGAGCGCTCGAGGTCGCGTAGATACTGGCCGAGCTGGTCCCACAGCCGGCTCAGGCCGGCAGCCTGCCCCGGCTCGGTGGTGCCGGGCAGCAGCAGCCGGTACGGGGCGGTCTCGGTGAGCGACCGCAACTGCTGGGAGAAGGCGTCGTAGAGCCGGTTGTGGTAGTCGGCGACGCTGAGCTGCGCGATTCCCCGATCAGCGGGGACCTGCCCGCCGAGGTAGCCGGTCAGAACGCTGCCGCCCGACGCATCGCATTCGGCCAGCAGCACATCCCGCGGCCAGGTCAGGGTGAGGGCAAGGCTGGTGACGGTGGCGCCCGGCGATCCTTTGCCGGCGACCACGGCGATCAACGACACGAGCTACCCCGCGACCACGGTGATCGCGACCCGGCCCTGCTGCGCGCGGTCGACCAGGCCCGGGCCGAAGGCTTCGGCGACGACCACGTCGACGACGGTGTTGCCGTCGGTCGCCTTGTCCCCGACCCCGGCCACCGTCGCGGGCACGGTCACCGGCCGGGGCAGCGCATCCTGGGCCGCGGCCTTGGGGTCCACGGTGACGTTGTGCGGATCCGAGGTGACCACCAATTGCACGGTGTCACCGGGGTGCAGCGGCCGGGCCGGCAGTTGCGCCGGGGTCAGTTCCAGGCCGATCAGCTGCTTGCCGGCGCCGGGGACCGCTTTGTCGGTGAGCTGCCCTGCGGTGAGCAGGGTGCCGTCGACCAGTTCCACCGCGGCGTATTTGCCGATCACCGTGGACTGCTGGTCAGCCGGGATCGGGGCCAGCCCGGAACCGCGGTTAACCTGCACGGTTTTCAGGTCGCCGGCGGCGATCTGGTGGCCGGCGGTGACGGTGGTCGCGACGGCAAGTACCGGCACCGTGTCACCGGCGGTCCGGGCGTAGGTGTAGGCGCCCAAGGTCGCCACGACCATCACCACGATGCCGGCGGCCAGCAGGCCGGGCCGACGCCGGCGGGGCATCCGCGCGGCCGGGGCGCCGGTCAACGGCAGCGGCCCGGCCGGGGCAGGGCTGGTGCGGGTGTCGGTCAGGCTCATTGGTTGACCACCTGGGCTTCCTTGACCGCGACGGTGGTGGTGGCGACCCGGGTCTGGTCGATGACGCCGGTCTGGCCGCCGCCCGCCCAGTCGACGCGCCACGAGGTCGTCGCGGTGATCGTGTACTTGCCGCCGGGCCGGGTCCGGCTCGGCTGCGGGTAACCGTCGTAGCCGCAGGTCGGCGACCGGCGATCGGCCTCCCCCGCCTTCTGCGCGGTGCCCGGGTTGGTGCAGGTGACGCTGTCACCGTTGCCCATCTGCCAGACGATCTGGCTCGCGCGGGCGGTAATCGTCACCGTGAGCCCGGCCGCGGACGCCGACGCGCTGATCGGACCCCACGTGTTCGGGGTCTTGGCGGTCCACAGCCAGACCGGGGTGAACACGAGGCCGGCGGTGTCAACACCCATCGTCGGCGGCTTCAGCGTGATCGTCGCCAGGGCGCGGCGGGCAAGTTCTTCCGGGCTGGGTCCCTGCGCGGTCGGGTACCACCGCAGGACCGGCGCGCCCAAACCGCCACCGAGCACCACGCCGGTAAAGCAGGTGGCCCAGTACCAGAACCCAGTCCCGCCGTGCGAATCGCCGGCGGGCCCTTCCGCCACCGGTTTGAGGTAGCAGCTTTTGCCGTCGTACCAGCCCAGACTTCCGCCGTCGCAGGGCACCGGCATGCCGAGCCAGTTACAACCGCCGTCGCCGCCCCCGCCACCACCAGTGCTGCTACCGGTGCCGCCACTCGCACCGGGTTGATCGCCCCAGGATCCGCAGTCCCAGCCGGAACAGGCGCCGCCACCGTCGTCGGCTAAAGCCGGCGCGGCCAGCGTGCCAGCTACCAAAGCCGCAACGAGGACTGTTACCTGCACCAGCCGGGCTAGCATGTGGGATCCGTCAAGGCTTGGGACTTGTAGAACATCCAGCCTTTTTTGCCGCCGTAGTCTTTGGCCAGGGTTTCGATGATTCCTCGCCGAGGGCCACTAGGCACCGGCACCGGCGAATTGTTCTTGGTGAAGTACAGCTTGAACTTCGTCGTGTCGTAGCACTCGGTGATGGTGGCGGTCTTCGCCTTGAGGTCGATCTTGCTGATCGTGGGAGTCGACTGCGCTTCTCCCCGGTAGACCGCGCCGTGGATTTTGGTGTTGAGCATGAACGCAACGACGTCTTTTTGAAGCGGATCCTCCAAGTAGCGGGTGAGATCTTCGCTCTTGTAGTCGGCGGTCAGCCCAGCCGTGTCGTAGGCCTGCCGGAACGACCGAAAGCGATCAAGGATCTCCGCGCTGGCAGCCGCTACCGCAGGGTCGGTCGATGGGCTGGCTGAAGTCGGCGCGGGCGGCGGAATCGGCGCAGCCGCCGACTTGTGCGTACAGCCTGCAAGTCCAGCAAGGACTGTCGCAGCTGCCGCCACACGCAGTGCATAGAGTGCGCGCATGCCGTGTCGTCGCCTCCCCATGGCGTCTAGCGGGCACACGCGGAGTAGCGCTCCGGTGCACCCAGTGTGGATCACGCTCGCGTGGCCGGACTCTAGCAATTGACCAATGTCATGACCAGGCAGTAACTTCCCAGCCACGCTCATGATCACCAATTACGTGACGCAAAGTGATCAATGGGATGTCAGGCCGTGAAGGTACTTTGCGGACAAAGGACGTCGTAGGCGGCGCTGCGGTTACCAGATAAGCCCTCCGCAAGCAGCCAATACAGCAGGCATAAGCCAACGGGGGGCCGCGCGAATGGCAGTCACAGACGGTGAATTCTCGACAACCGTCGGACACTTCCCGGAAAGCGGGACGGAACGGTCGCGTTCTGAGACATCGTCATGAGCAATGATTCCCTTCCCTCACTCCCACCCACCGGAACGACCGGCGACCACGTACTGGCCCGCTGGGGCCGACGGCTGTCTCCGCTGGCATGGCTGCGGGCCTCTGCAACCGCATACTGCGTGCCCTTCGGCACCGCCCCGCAGCGTCGCTGCCCGAGGTGCGGCGCACCACTGCTCGCCCTGAGCGGGCCGGGCACCACTGTGACCGGCCGATGCGCGCGCTGCAGGGTCCCGGTGGGACCGGCGGCATGGTGGCTGGAAGCCGGCACGCTCGTCGCCGCCGGCCTCGTGCTGTTCGGAGCCCGATCTGACCTGGAACGGACCGCCTATCTGTGGTTCGCCGTCCTCGGCGTCGTCCTGGCCTGCGTCGACATCGCCGTGCGCCGTCTCCCGAACCTTCTCACCGCGTTCTGGGGTGCCGGGCTACTGGCTGGGCTTCTGATTCCGGCTCTCGCGCAGCACCGGTTCACCTCGTGGCTTCAGGCGCTGGCCTTGGGAATTGTGTTGACCGTTCTGTTCGGATTGGTTGCGCTGGTTCGGCCAGGCCAGCTGGGCTGGGGTGACGTTCGGGCGATCGGTGTCGCCGGCATCGCACTCGGCTGGCTCGGCTGGGCGGCGGCGTATGCAGGGATCTTCCTGTCATTCACTTTCGCCCTGATATTCGTCATCCTCCGCGGCCGCGCACACCGGAAGCAGGCCGTCCGGTTCGGACCATTTCTGGTTGCTGGTGCCGTGGTCGTCTGCGCCCTGATGCCCACGGTGCAGTAGTCCTGGGCATTGGACTTGCCCGTTCTATCGCCGGCACGATCTGGGTCCGCGGTAGCTCACCTAGTACGGTTGAACACGCTGGCTGCCGCTATCCGGATCAATGCTGGCGACAATGCGGCGCCGTGGAGGGACCGATCAAGTCGATGGCGCGCCAGGGGCATCGGGTGCCTAGGCAGACTCCGCACGGACGGGGTGCCGCCGGGCTGGACCTCCGTGCAGGCACGAAGCCGATCAATCACATCAGCTCGGTGATCCCGTCGGACCGGGCGTGGACATCTTTTTGCACTCTTGCACGTCAAGGCAGGTAAAGACCGCCCTTTCCACGCCGGGCAGCTTGCCGACCGTGCCTTCGTCGCGGATCTGGCGGACCGCGGCGATGTCGCTCATCTTCACCTTGAAGCTTTCCGGCAGCGCGTCCCTGCTGACGTCGGCCACGGATGCCGGATCCGCCGAGAAGAGCTTGGTCATCTGCTGGTAGGCCTCGTCACGATTCACGTAGCTGACCTCGGTGACCCCCGGTAGAGCCCGCAGCGCCGCCTCGACATCGTTGCGCTGGGCGTCGGTGGCGTCGTCACGCAGGAACACGGTGAATTCAGCGTTCTCATCGAGGATCTTTTGAATCTGCTCGTCCCGCGTGGGTGCGTCGTCACCGAAAAGGCTGCAGCCGGCCGACCCGGCCACCAGCAGCAACAGGGCAACGATGATCTTCACAGTTCGCACGAGCCGCGACATTACCGTGCGCGCCAATCCAACTCGACCCGGTTACGCGCGCTGCGCAGCCCTTGGACGGCGGTGGCGACCGGGATGTCCAGCCGGACGGAGTGGAGCAGGTTGGTCGGCGTGTCGGTCATCGGTATGTCCGTTCGTTGTTGCCCGGGCCACCCGGGCAACCGTGCGGCGCGGGTGGCTCAGGTCGGGTCGGTGGGGTGCCATCCGTGGTTCAGGTAGGCGGTGGTGTTGGTGGCCAGCGCGTGGGCGCAGGCGTGCAGTCGGCGAACCAGGTGCTCGGCTAGCAGGCGGGGCCATTCAGCGGCGGTGGTCAGCTGCCATGCGGTCAGTTCGTCGGCGGGCAGCCGCAGGTTGTGCAGTTGGTCGGCGGTGAGTTGGCCGCCGTCGAAGATGTAGTTGGCCAGCGGTGGCCGTCCGTCCGGCTGGGCGGGCACCCAGTCGACAACCAGCAGCCGGCCGGGGCTCAGATCAAGTCCGAGTTCTTCGCGGATCTCTCGTGCGGCGGCGTCGGCGGCCGTCCACTCCCGCACCGGATCCCCCGGATCGATCGGAACGCCGCGGGCCGCTACGTTTCTGACCGCGTTGAGGTAACGGCCCGCAGCGGCAACATATGTAGCCCGCGCCAGCGGGATCTCCCGTTCGGGTCGTACGTTCCCCACGCCGGCTCCCCTGTCGCCTCGCCAGGTCGTCTGACCTGGTCCATCTGTGACGGACGGCGATAGTTGTCACCGGATACACCGGCTGACCTCGACGGGCTCCGGAACGGACAGCGCTACCTGTCACCAACGAGCAGCGATAGTTGTCACCTAACGCCTCGTGCGTCCAGGAGTCCACGGAGTGCCCGGGGCGGCGTAAGCCGCCTGCGGCCCTTACCGTGCGTGGTGACCCGTCGTGTCAAACTGCCCGGATCGCGGCTACACCGGATCGAGGTCCAGCGGCAGGTTACGGTCATGATTGTTTGCGCCAAGCGGCGACTGCGGCTCGCCGCAACCTCCATATAGCACGCGCAGACCAAATCATATGGTGTCACAGGCCGCGTCGGCATCGTCGGCGCGATCGCCGTGGGCGTAATCCTGATGAGGATTGCGCGGACCGGCGGCCCCGAAGGCGATAGACAGATCTACCGGTGGACTAGCACCATGGATCGGTGAGACTCGAAGACGGATCATGGTTGGGACTGGATCGCTGGTTCTCGGAGGACCCCGATCTCGCCGAGCAGGTGGTCATCCCTGCTTCAGTCCTACTGCGGTGGCAGTCGATGGGGGCGATCGCCGAATCGTCGGGCGCAGTTGAGGTGTGCCTCCAGCAGATCTTCGTGGCCCTCATGGGCACCCGGCGAGCCTCGGTTGTCGCGTCCGGACAGAATGCTGGTTGGCTCGTCGACAACTGCCTCGCGGTATTGCGTGAGCCGAGCTTTTCCCACACCGAGGACACCCGCGAGCTAATCAAGGTGCTTGTGCGGGCGCCGGACGTGCTGCGCAGCCGTAATGATCTCCTCCACGCCTTCTGGGTGCGGCACGAGGGTGGGGATGCCCGAGTCAACACGCGGTACCGCAAGGCGCCGACCCTCAAGTCGGTGGAAACGACCGAGCCTGCCTCGGCGGCGGAACGGCTCCAGATCCTCGAGAAGCTGCTAGCCGACCTCGGCTATCGGATCTTCGGCGACAAGATGTCTTGGCATTCCGTGGCCGTCGGCTGCCCCGAATCGGTCACTTACACCGTGGACGACCTCGATCCCGACGCAGCCTTCCGGCGTCCGGTGCCGGGTTCGTCCCGGCCTGCGCGCGAACCCACCGTATTGGAGCTGAAGCGGCGGGCCGCGCAAATCCGGGAGATCGTGGAGGCCAGCAAAATTCCCTACCGCTTGGATCTACCGGATCGGCACGAGGAAAAGTGCTTCTGGATTCTTTGAACCGTAATTCCGCGCCTTGATATCAATGGGGCCGTGGAGGCAGGACTTCTACCCGCAGCCAGGACGATAGAGGTGCGGCAATCGCCGCCGGGCGGTCCTCGGAGGCGAAAAGGTCGGCGCCGACAACGGTGAGGCCGGTGCAGCGGCATCCGCTAATCGGCTAAAGGCGTTCTACAGATCCTGGGTGGCCAGCTCCCACGTTGGTAACAGAGGGTTACCCGTACACGTCTGGCGCTCGGGCGGACCTCAGCCGGCCATGGCCGGCGAGGTGTCAACTATCGCTGTCCTGGTGACAACTATCGCTGTCCGTCACACCATCCCACTTGCCACCGAGGCGGCATAGGCTACGCTGACCATCGTACGGATGTTCGATTCGACCGCGAAACGGATCGAGGATCCACGGATTGAGCTGCACTTCCCCGCAGCGTGGACAGGCGTGGGGAGTTGGCGTGGGCGCGTCGTGGAGCGGGGACCGCCGAATCGGCGGTGTCGCCGATGTGCGCGCCGTCCTCGCCAGGGTCGAGGCGGGCGCCCGCACGCGTGGGGCGACAGCGTTGATGGCAGCCGGTCCAGACGGCGGCTGACGCGGAACTTACCGCTCCGGATGCGGATTAGCTTGAAGCGGGTCAAGTGGCAGGCTACCCGGATCAGATTGCCGCCAGGTGTTGCTGGGAACACCGTCTCGGATCAACGCTGACCACAGGCGAAGTGACGGGTTTGGCGACGTGGCGGCGTCGGCGACTGCCGCCCGGAAGAAGCGCGTGATAGCGACGGCCGACAGGCCCAGCCTCGGGTCCGCGCCAGCAGCAGTAGCCGCCGCCAAATTCGCAATCGTGATCCGCCGACGCGGATCAGGCTCGACCTGCCCGATGAGCAGAACCTCGCCGGCCTGCACAGCCAGCCCCTGCGACTGACCCACCGGTTTGATAGCAACACGCCCGCCGGCTGGGGAATCGATCACGCTGAAGCCGGCTAGTGCGTTGACCACGAACGTTCACCGGGTCTGATCGTCAGGCGGCCTTGGTTCGGGGTCGGCCCCAGCGTTGTTGGCGTTCGCTGCGGACTCGGGCTCGTTCGCGGCGTTGCGCGGCCAGGACGTCGGGGTGGCGGGCGTTGGCGTTGCGCCAGCGCAAGTATTTCTGCAGCTTGCGAGCTAAGACGGTGTGGTTCGGGTGGTTCGAGTTCGCCATGGTGAACATGCGCAGCGGCCCGAACTGCGCCTCGATCGGGTTGGCCCAGGACGCGCTGGTCGGCGTCAGGCACAGCTCGACCTTGTTACGAACTGCCCAGGCCCGGATGGTCGGCGTTTTGTTCGCCGACAGGTTGTCCATGATCACGTAGATCGGCGCGCCGTCCGGCCGCGCTTTCCGGATCGATTTCAGCGCGGACAGGGTGTGGTCTGCGCCTTTACGTCGCCGGTTCACGCCCCAGAGCTGGTCGTCGCCGAGGCTGTAGCAGCCGTGGAAGTAGCGGATGCCGTGCGTGCGATGGTAGGCCGCCGGCAGCCGGTCCGGATGCGATCGCGGGGCCCAGCCGCGGCCGTGGTGCGGGCGGATCGACAACGGCCCGAACTGGTTGAACGCAAAGCTGCGGGCCGGGAATCGGGTGGTGACTTCCTCGATCCGGTCGAGTTTGGCGTCGAAGTCCGGGTCCTTCGACTCCTTCCAGGTCCGGGTCCGCTGCCAGCTGACCTGGTTACGGCGCAGGATCTGCCGCAGCCGTTCCCGGCCGATGATGACTTCGCGAGTGGCGTCGGTGGCCAGGAAATCGGCGAGTTTGCGCAGGCTCCAGCAGGTGAAGGGCCGCCCGAGCGTGCTCGGGCGGGCCGTGGCCGTCGCGACGATGAACGCTTCATCGTCGTCACTGATCCGGCGGGGACGGCCTCCCGCCCACTGAGGGTCCAGCGCACGTAAGCCGATCTCGTTGAACGAGTGGATCACGTCGCGGACGGTGTCCTCATGCCCGGCGATCAGGCTCGCGATCGCCGGCACTGGTGTCCCGGACGCGGACGCCATGATGATCAACGCCCGGCGCACCCGGACCGAATCGTGCTTGCCCCTGCGGACTAGTTGTTGCAGCTTGCGGCCTTCTTCTTGCGTCAACCGCCGTGCCCTGACCGGCTCGACCAACCCGCTACCTCACTCTCCACGACGAATGTCACTGCCGTTGAGAGTGAGGTGTCCCCAGCAGTTACCGGTGGAAGTGATCCGGCGTGTCATCGACCCGGCGAACGTTCGTGGTCAACGCACTAGCCACCTTGTCGAGCCGACGGTATATGGCCGCAGGGTGGAAAATCTTGGACTGTCCACCGGTGGTGCTCAGCGAGAATTGCCCGGGTGGTGGAGGGTGGATATGCGGGCAGCCTCACGCCGTAGGGGGCGTGAGGCTGCCTGCTGCCGATTACTTAGCTGATCTGGCCGCAGGTATCACGGTGCCCGGTTGCTACGGTCCTCGGCGTAGGGGGTGTCGAGGGAAGTCGCCGGGCTTGCTGGTTCAGCTGTAGGAAACCCAGGACTTGGTGGTCGGGGTGTTCTTGGCGGTGCAGACGGCGTGGTTGCCCGAGAGCAGTTCGGTGCTGAGCACGTTGACGGTCAGGCCGCACACGTTGGCGGCGACGTCGACCGGCACGTTCTGCAGCGCGATGACCTGGTTGCCGCTGGCGACGTCCTGGACGTAGACGTTGACCAGGCCGTTCTGCGGGGTCGCCATGGCAGGACCGGTCAGCGCGAGGCTGCCGGCGGCGGCGCCGGCGGTCAGGGCGAGGGCGGCGACAGCGGTACGGATACGCATCAGAGAATCTCCGTTCAACCGTAGGGGGTGTTGCTCGAACGGGGGCTCTAATCCCCTCCACGAAGATCAGTAATCACAGATAAAACAAAAGTCAAATTTCCTGCAAACGGCTTCCGACGGGAAGCCAGGTCGTGATATTAGCGCCGACCGCGAAATGCAGTATTGTTCATATGTGCAAGTTGCATACATGAACGGGCATCAGCCAATCTTTGAAATTACTGATGAGTCGCTTTCCTGTATGACGTGGCAATGCTGATCACGGAGACAGAATCTTGCGCCGCAGGGATTTCGACGCTCCGTCTTCGCTGGTGGTTCGCGTGGCGGCGGGGTCCCGGGGCGGTCCCGATCGGGTTCGTCCGGTTGGGGTCTGCACCGGGCTGTCTTCACGATCCCTGCCAGCTATTGACGGGGACTATGGTCAATCACGAGGTGATGCAGATGGCAGCCACGGCGCTGCAGGTTGAAACCGTCGCCAGCCGGCGCGGAATTCAGGTGCGCGTCGCCGGTGAACTCGATCTGGCAACTGCGGGGATACTCGGCGTGGCCTTAGCCGAAGCGCTGGCGGCCGGGGTCGGCCACATCGACCTGGATTTGGCGGACGTGTCGTTTCTCGACTGTGCCGGTCTGCGGACGTTGGAGCGTGCCGTCACAGCGTCAGGCAAGCGGCTGCGGCTGGTGGCTGCCAGTGCGACTGTCTGCTGGATGCTGCGCATCGCCGGCATGCAGTGGCACCTCGACACTGCGGCATGCGAGCGACAATCCGGGTGTCCAGGCCCGCTCAACCCGGCCGGTCACCTTGAGATTCCTCAAGGGCCGCCTGAGCCTGAGGTCTGACAACGGTTCGGTCACGGTCTCACCGCCGCGCTGTCGCCGCCCGGCGGGCAGTCGGCGGGGGCAGTGATTGCGCCGTCGTACCCGGGCGGCATGTCAGCCAGGGTCGCGGACCCTGTCGACGGGGGCATGATCCTGTCGCGGCTGCAGCCCGGCGATCACACCTGCATCACACACGGCGTGATCGTGCCGGAGACCGCGTTGATTCTGCGCCGTTGTCCTCAAGGCAGTCGTCGCCAGTGCCGATAGGTACGGCTTTCGGTGCTTCAGCCGGTGTGTGCATGGCTGAGGGTCGCCTGTTGTGCTCGGGCAGGAGTTTGCCTCTCAGAGTGGGCCGGATCTGAATTCAAGCCATCGGGCGCTCTCGTCTCGGTGTAGCCCGTGCCCGGGTGCTCGTCTCGCCGGTAAATCGGCGGCGGGATATCGCTCAGGTGAGGTTGCTGAACTGCTGCAGGAGAGCGCCGGCCTGTTGTGCTCCGGTGTGCAGCTGTTGGAGCTGGTCGGCGGTGAACTGCTGGGCGGTGACGCCGATGATGCAGTGGGCGCCGACGGTCTGCCCGGCGAGGACGATCGGCACGCCGGCGTAGCTGGCTACGTTGTCGACGGTCACCAGCGGGTTGGCGGCGTGTGTGGACGCGGCCATGTCGGGGATCACGTAGGGCTGTCCGGTGGTGACGGTGTTGACGCAGAACGACCACTCGATCGGGGTGCCGCCGGCCGCGGCGATCCAGCAGCCGTCAAGGCTGGTGGAACCGGCGAACAGCTGTGAGGTGTCGAGGACCAAGGTGACCAGGCTGATCGGCATGCCGGTGGCTTGTGCGGTGTCTTCGGCAACGTGGTTGAGCCCGGCGCGCAGGGCGGGGTTGTCGAAGTCGATTGCGGCCAGGACACGCATCCGGGCAGGATCGGTCAGGGTGTGAGCGGCGGGAGCGGCGGACATGGTGTTCTCCTGGGGATGGTGCGGGAGGGCCTGGTGCAGCTGGCAGTGAGCCGGGCTTACTTCACCGTGTCGTGCAACGCCCGGTAGGTGACGGCGCGGATCTTCTCGGATCGGGCAGTGACGCGTACCAGGTCGCCGAGCTCCATGAGGTACTCGGTCATCTTGACCAGGTCGTCGGTGCTGGCCGAGGTTCGGCGGCCGGCCTTCTTGACCGCGAGGTCGGTGAGAGCCCTGGCCGCGTCGGCGCCGACGGATGCGGTGAGCGCGGTGAGCAGGCTTTTCTCGGTAGGTTGCGCATAGTCGTAGCCGGGGATGGTCATTGCAGGACTCCTAGCTGTGGCAATCGCGGGGCGCGGCCGGGTGGCGGGTGCGGTGTTTACGGGCTGCCGGCGACGTTGCTGCGGCGGCCCTGAGCGCGTCGGTTGTCCGGCGCCCGGGCGGATCTCAGTAGTGGAAGCGCTGGACGAGGTCCTGCAGGCCGGTCGCGGCCCGGGACAGTTCCGCGGTCGCGGTGCGAGCCTCGGTCATCCCGGCGCTGGTGCTGGCGGCACCGTCGGCGACGCCGCCGATGGTGCCGGCGATGTCACCGGCCCCGATCGCTGCCTGAGCGATGTTGCGGCCGATCTCTGCGGTGGTGGCGGTCTGTTCCTCGACCGCCGCGGCGATCGTGGTCTGGTACTGGTTGATCTGCTCGATCACCCGGGAAATCTCGCCGATCGAGCCGGCGGCGGCGCGGGCGTCGGACTGGATCGCCGAGACGCGGGCGGCGATGTCTTCGGTAGCGCGGGCGGTTTCCTGGGCCAGGTCCTTGACCTCGCTGGCGACCACGGCGAAACCCTTACCGGCGTCGCCGGCGCGGGCGGCCTCGATGGTGGCGTTGAGGGCGAGCAGGTTGGTCTGCTCGGCGATCGCGGTGATCAGCTGGAGCACGTTGCCGATCTCGGCGCTGGAGGCATCAAGCCGGGTGACCGTGCCCGAGGCGCTGGCCGCCGCATCAACGGCCGACGCGGCGACCCGGGCCGCATCCGAGGCAGACTCGGCGATCTCCCGGATCGCCGCGGACATCTCCTCGGCGCCCGCGACAACCGACTGCACACTGGCCGACACCTGGCTGGCCGCGGCCGCGACTGACTGCGACCGGCCGGAGGTGTCCTCGGCGGTCCCGGCGATCGCGGTGCTGGTGGCCGCCAGCTGAGTGGCCGAGCTCGCGACGCCGTCAGCCGTTTCGGCGACTGCCCGCACCGTCTCCCGCACACCCGTGGTGGCCTGCGTCAGCACGGCGGCCATCCGGCCGATCTCATCCCGGGAGCCCACCTCGGCGATACCGGTCAAGTCACCCCCGGCCATCCCGGTCAGCACTGTGCCGACCTCGCGCAGCGGCCGCACGATGCACCGCACCGTGTACGCGGCAACGATCGCGCCGACCAGCACACCCACGCTGAGCAGAATGATCAGGTTGGTGCGGGCGTGGTGGTAGGTGTCAGCGGCCTCCGTCACCCGCGCGACGCCCTGCGCCTGCTCGGCGGCGCCGGCGGTGTCGAGCGCGGCCATCACCTTGGTCATGATCGGGTTGGCGGTGGTGGTGGCCACCTTCTCGAACGTCGGGTAATCGCCGGCAAGCGCCGCCGGAAGCTGCTGTGTGTCCCGCACATTGACGTACTGCTGCCACAGCTGGGTGAACTCGTCGACGCCGGCCGGGTCGTTCGCGTCGGCCCGGTAGGCGGCCGCCGCCGCGGCGACAGCCTTGTCGGCCGCATCCAGCTTGGCCTGCGCGGCCTTCTTGTCCGCCAGCAGCGCCACGTCACGCACCGCGATCCGGGCGGTCAACGCCTGCTGACGCAACTGGGCCAGCTGCACCGCCGGGACCAGGCTCTTCTGCTGGATGGCCTCACCGCTGCGGTACACGGCGGCCAAACTGGCGATCGCCAGCAAGCCCGCAGCAACCGCCGCGGCCGCGACGACACCCACCGCGGTGAAAATCTTCACCGCCACCGGAAGATCAGCGAACCAACGGCCGGCCGGGTTCCCGGTACGGCGCACGACACCATCAGTACGGGCCATCAGAGTGGTCCTTCAGCCTCAGGGGCTGCGGCTGCCCCCGCTACCCTCGCTGCCTCTTCGACCTACCCGACAACCCGGCTTAGCAGCGCACCCGAGATGCAACCCATCTCAGACCGGCAGCAGCCCTGCCGATAAGTCTGACGGTCGACCGTGTCCACCCACCCAGGTGGACCCGGCCGGTGATCCCTGCCCGGATCACCGGCCGGTTCACCATGCCGCCAGTCCGGCGGCGGGGAGGCCTCAGGTTCACCGCTTCAGAGCGATGACCAATTCTCCTGCACCACTCGGGTAATCGGGTGGGTCGTCACCGAGCACCCGGCGACAACCGGCCAGGGCCTGCCCGTACAGCGGGCCCGCCCGCCCAGATCTTCAAATCCTCCTGCCGCTCCAGGCGTGGGCGGATGGTTCGGTCCTACTCGTAGGCGGTTAGCCAGTCGGACATCTGCTTGACCTCGCGCCAGATGAACCCTTCGTCGTGGAAGGCGTTCGCCAAGGTCGCAACGCCTTGACTGAACGCTATGACGTGCATGGCGAGTGCATCGGCCTCCGATTCGTGCCCGAGCAACGCGAACTGTTCACGCAACCAGGTGCGGAACAGGGTGAACACGCTGTTGGCTTCAGCGAACGACGCATGATTCAACTTCGCCAGTTCGGTGGTCAAAGTGCCTACCGGGCACCCGTACATCTGGACATCAGCCCGATTGGTCAGCGGAATCTCGATGTACCTGCGGATCCGCCCGGCAGGTGTGGGCTCCTCGGTCTCCCATCGCTCGAGCATCCGCCGCCTCTCGGCGAGACGGGCATCGATCACGGCCGCCAGGATGTCGTCCTTCGTCTTGAAGTGGTAGTAAAAGTTCCCTCGCGATATCTGGACGGCCTCGGCGATCGCGGCGAACGAGGTGTGCTCGTACCCCTGCTGATAAAACAGCCGATCGGCCGCCTCGATGATCTGCTCTCGGGTCGCCTTGACGCCGCCCATCACACACCCCCTCGTCAGGACGCAGATTCTAACACCCGGCTAGGTCGCCCGTCCTACGTGACGCGTCGGCAAGAGCGCTCCCGCTTGACGTCTTTAGGTCGCCCGTCCTAATGTTTCGGCCTGGGACGCCCGTCCTAGTGAAGAGATAGCAGCGGAGGTCACCTTGTCAACCGGCCTTTTCGAGCCGTTCCCTCTGGGAGATCTGACCCTCGCGAACCGCATGGTCATGGCACCGCTGACCCGCAATCGCGCCGACCATGACGGGGTCGTCACGCCGATGATGGTCACCCACTACCGTCAGCGTGCTACCACAGGCCTGATCATCAGCGAGTCCACTCCCGTCTCGGCCGAGGGCGTCGGCTACCCCAACACCCCCGGCATTCACACCGAGGCCCAGGCGGCCGGCTGGCTCCGCCTCACCGAGGCGGTCCACGCAGAATCAGGTCGCGTCTTCGTCCAACTGCAGCACTGTGGGCGGATCTCGCACCCGAGCCTGCTGCCGGACGGCAGCACCCCGGTGGCGCCATCGGCGCTACGGCCGTCGGGCCAGACTTTTACGCCTTCGGGGCTTCAGGAGTTCGTCATGCCACGCGAACTCGAAGCCCACGAGGTGCCGGAGATCGTCGCTCAATTCGAGCATGCCGCCAAACGGGCGCTCGACGCCGGATTCGACGGCGTCGAAGTACATGCAGGCAACGGCTACCTCGTCGACCAGTTCCTGCGCGATGCGACAAACATCCGCACCGACGCGTACGGAGGCAGTCCCCGCAACCGGATGCGCCTGCTCAACGAGATCCTCGACGCGGTGTGTGCAGTGTGGCCGGCACACCGGGTGGGAGTGCGGTTCACCCCCGAGAACAGCTTCAACTCGATGGCGGATACCAACCCACAGGCGCACTTCCGGTACTTCCTCGAACAGCTCCGGACCCGCGACCTCGCCTATGTCCACATGCTCGAAGGTGACATGACGACGAAAACCAGCGCCCTCGACTACCGCGCTCTTCGCGACGCGTTCACCGGCACCTACATCGCCAACAACGGATATGACCTCCCCCGTGCCCAGACAGCGATCCGGGACGGCGCCGCCGACCTCATCGCCTTCGGTGTCCCGTTCCTGGCCAACCCCGATCTGGTCCGCCGCTACCGCGACGGCCTCCCCCTCAACACCGCCGACCCGTCCACCTACTACACAGGCGGCCCACTCGGATACATTGACTACCCCACGTACGACGCCTGACCTCATCTGAAACAGATCCCCAAACCCGAGGTCGTCGGCGACGTCACATGCGGCGACGAACCCTGGACGCGATCTACCGCGTTAACAATCGCCGGCCTGTTTCGAAGAACCAGACTTGGCCCCACTGGGCGAACTTCTTTCGGTACCAGTGACTCCGGGCCAAGAGCGCGCCAAAGAGAAGAATCCGCAGGCCAAAGGTGGCGCCGAATGGTCTTGGTACGCAGTGGGGTGAAGCCAAGAGAAGTTCGATCGCTGGTACCGAAACAGGTTCGTACAAACACCGGCCTATGTCCCGGCTTCCCAGCAGGGCCTTGCGACACTCGCCGACGCCTTCGGTGACCGGGATCTCCTGCAACATGAGGCGCAACTCGGGGAAATCCTGCCCGCCGCCCGCATCGTCACATCCGCCAAGACCCAACCCGTAAAGGAACGGCATGTTCATCGTCTTGCTCCGGTTCACCGAAAACAAAGCCGCCGCCGGCGAGCACATGCCCGGCCACCAGCAGTGGATCAAGCAAGGTCTGGAAGATCAGGTATTCCTGCTCGTGGGCGGCATCCAGCCACAACTCGGGGGCGCGGTGCTGGCGCACAACACGTCCCTACCGCAGTTGCAACAACGGGTCGACGCCGACCCGTTCGTCATCCACCGGGTCGTCGACGCCGAGATCCTGGAAATCACGCCGGGCGCGACCGACCCGCGGCTGGACTTCCTGATGCCGGTGGGATGACGTGGTTGACCAGCGCGACCAAGGAGGCCCTGCGCTTGGGTAGACCTCCGATAGCGCGAAGGGTCAAGTCCTAGCGGTTATTCGTGCGTCTTACTGTGTTGCCATCAGTAGTGTCCGGCGCATGCTCGTGCACCAGTACGCCTACTTCGCGCTCTCCTCGAACCAGGTGTCGGCCGCTGAGACCACCGCGCGGTTGCTGATTGATCCTGATGAGGTCGTGATCCGGGGCAGCCGTCATGTGGAACCGGTGCGACCCGCTTCCACAGCTGGAAGATTGTTTGCCGCAAGCCAGGACTGACGGTGGAAGAGCAGATCACCACCATCATTGATCGGCTGTTCGAATACGCCCCGATGATCGGCGACGTCGCGACCGAGCTCGACCGGATTGATGGCATGCCGGGTGCAGCGACCATGCAGGCCGTTCGGGTGTTTGGACATCCTGCAGCTAAGGCTGAGGAACTCAGCCGCCCTCCGCGGTGGCCATCGCGAGCGCCCTGCGAAAGGCCCTCGCGGAGCTGTCGCTGGACTGCAGCAAGCGCGCGCTTCTATGGACGGCCGCCATACTGACCGCCATCCACGTACTATAAGCATCGCCGTGAAGGCCAGAAACAGGCTTTATAGGACCCTGCAGCCGGTCCGTACGGGCACTGCTGGAGAGAGCCCGCCGCTACCGTGATCTTCAGCCTGAATATAAGCATCCAGAGGAACATCATTTCCGAACCAAGAACAGTCATATCTATTAATGTCAACGGTGAACGAGCCGCCCGGTAAATTGAATGGTCGCGGGGTGGACTGGACGGTTCGCTCCCACAGCACCTTCCCACTTGAGGTCTCGTGCAGACGGATAGTGACAGGTCCTACGCTGAACTGAGAGGCGGAAACCCGGAAGCGCGGAATATCGTCAGTCGAATCGGAGGAACATATGTTGTCCGCGCCGCACACAGGCTGCGGCCACCAGCGACCCACGGTAATCTTCAGATCCAGTCGGTTCTGCGGAGCCATTTTGTTGTAGTACTGATTAAGAAGACGGTTCTGAGGGGTGACGCAGACCTGGTCAGAGGGCCTGGCATCGCGCCATACATACGGCTCTTGGCAGAAATCACTGCTCACTGGGGTAAGTGGTGTAGCCGGAATGTGCACCGTTCGGGAGGCGGCTGCTTCGTTATCTGCCCAGGCCTGACGACGCAAGTCAGGGGGCACACATACGTGGTCGCCGACAAATGCCTCCCGCCAGACGTAGCCTTCTAAGCAGGCGTCATCGGGCGGATTTCCCGCTGCTGCCACCGGACCGAAGATTACGGCCTGAATGCCGGCAACGGCAAGCAAGGCAAGCATGGCGGGACGCATGCGCTTAAGCGTAGGGGGCCTAACGGTTCTCCAACCTCAGAACCGACATGTTGACCTTCTTGAGATGCGTCCTGCGCGCCCTCCCGACGGTTATAGAACCGCGACTGCGGAAGGACACGCCAGCACCGGGATAGCCTGCCCGAACTCACACCGGCGGCGGCCGCCGCGGCAGGCAGGTCCTCGGTGAACCAGCCGAGCCGGCGGGCGCTGTCGAAGGCGTGGAGGCTGGCGGCCATCCAGGCCTGCCGCTCGTCACCGCTGCGGCGAACTCGGGCCCGGCCACCAGGGTCATCAGGTCGCCGACCCAGTACGGGCCGCCCTACTGGTGAGACCGCGTGTTCAACTGTCACGGGTTCGCCTACCAATCCCGTCCTCTCCATCACTTTCCGTAGTGCCTGGGGACAGGCCGGACGGCCGGGCGCGTGGGGTTGAATGTGGCAGTGACCGCTCATGATGTTGCTGGAAGCCTGCCGGATATCGCGACTCTGCGGGAGCGCTGTCGCGCGTTGGCGGTGCTTGAGGCGATCCTGAGCCCGGAAGAGGAGTCTCGGTACTACTCGTTCACGTCGGCCTGGTCGGAGGGCGAGGAGCTAGCGTCTATGGACAACGGCTCCGGGGACGCCTGGTCGATCGTGTTCTCCCCTGCAGGCGCCTTTCTTTGGGGATTCGATCATGAATCTTCGATGAGCCCGGCCGTGAACAATGAGGAGTTGTGGCCGGGACTGGTCGACACGGTGCCGGACGTCTTCTCTGCCGCGGTGAACGAACCGGCGTTCAGTTACGAAGGCACGCTGGAAGCGACGGTCTGTCTGTGGCGGCAAACGGACGACGACCGTTGGCATGCCGGCGACATCGACTTTCCCGACCGTCCCGATCCTGACGGCGCCGAACGGCTGTTTTCCGTGCTGCTCGATCCGACCGGCCTGGCCTACCACCGCTTCGCCGAGGACTACTACGGCAAGGCCGTAGATCTTGATGCCGTCCGCGAGATCCTCGCGTTGTCCCCGCTGACCACGAGCCTGGTGCGGCGCCTGAACGCTGACCGATCGACAGCCGCTCTCATCGCCGACTTGTCTTATATCGGCTATCCCTCGCAGCTGGCATAGCGCTCAACCCTCGTGCGAGTGGCCAACTCCCCGATGTGGTGCACCTACTGGTCACGGCCGCGGCCAGGGGCGTAGCTGGACCAGGTGGTGCCTGCTTCGGCGGCAAGGCGAGGACCGCGTGGTGTTCCTCGCCGGCCCATGGCGGGCCTGAGCTCCCGGGCTCAGATCGCGCCATGGGCTTCGTTGACGTGCAGTGGCAGCCTGTGAGTCCCAGACGACCCGATTCACCTGGTGATCTGCTCGCGGGTGGCGCTCATAGCGGCGAGCAGCATGTCGTCCGCACGCATATCGGCGTCGAGGTCGCCGAGGGTGAGGTCCACCCGCTGCCGCGAGGCCAAGAACCGATCCAGGTAGGGAAGTATCGGCCGCGCATGCGGCCCCATCAGTGCGAGGACGCGCAGCGCCTGGGGCGCGTACAGGTCGTCGGCCAGGTACTTCGGCAAGGCCTTCAGTAGTTCAGGCGCTATTGCGGGACCGTCCTGGAGCCATAGCGCGCCTGCCGATTCCACTTCCTCAAAGCCCGCAACCCGGAACAGGCTCCGCAGCTGCTTGCGCTGGCGGACGGTGAGCCCGCCGTTCTGGGCGAGCCAAGTCAGTAGGCGTGATGCGAAACGGACCTTCTTGATCTTGCCGAGCGGATGGAGAGGCTCTAACAGCGGCCTTCACCTCCCGCGACTTCCGTTCGCCGCCGGAACGCCCGGGCGCCTCCTACTGATCACGACTCTTGGCGTGGGCGGCGTTCCGGGAGCTGGGCCTGATCAGCAACTCCTACGCCGTGTTCGCCTTGACCACCCTCAGTGTTACCGGCAGAGGTGCCAACGACCGAGCGGGTGACGGGGGTTGGTGGCGTATGCGTTGGTAGGCCCGGGCAGACTCGCACTCGATGGCATGTGTGATCATTAATTTGAGGCATGATCGCGTTTGGGCGATCTAGCGTTTCACCCGCTCATCGGATGCGCAGTCACGACGCGACTGTCGCGGTCGCGACGTTGAAGGTGGAGAAGACATGGCTTTGCAAGAACTTCAGGCGATGCAGACTGCGTTCGAGTTGTTGTCTCCGCTCGACGCGAGTGCTCAACAGCGTGTCTTGGTGTGGTTGTCAGCGGCGCTTGCGGACACCAATGGCGGTCCCGTGTCCGCGGACAATCCGGGCGCTGGCATGCCGTCGAATATCGCCTCTGAGGATGTTGTTGCGGGAACGCCTACGCAGTATCCGGGGACTTTGCCAGGCCACCAGACCCTGGCACCGGTAGCGGCCGCTGGGGAGCGGGGAGCTGAGGCGGAGCCTCAGGTCGCCGCCGAGCCGGGTTCGGGTCCGGTAGACGAACCGGTGTCGGCTGCCCGGCCGGCGCGCACTCGGGCGGCGAAGTCCACCGGTCGGCGTGCCGGCAAGACCGGCAAGGCTTCGGCCGCTGCGACGTCAGCACCGGTTGTCCGCACGGCGTCGGGACGCCGGAGTGAGCGGCCGAGCGGTGAGCAGTTCCTCACCGACCTTAATACCCTGGGCTCGTTCAAGGCGCTCGCTGAGGAGTACGGCAAGTCGATCGGCACGATCGGCAACTGGGCTAACCAGCTTCGTGAGCAGGGGTTCGCCATCCCTGTCGGCCGGCAGAAGAAGGCCTGAGCGACACCAGTTCGTCCCGGCGCGCGGGCGAGTCGGTAGGCACGGCCGCCGCTAGGAAGCCCGCGCGCCATGGTCACCGGGCTGGTGCTGCGGCTGATCGGTGTCGACGCGATCGCCGGCGGGGAGCGCTTCCTGCCTGCCGGTTTCTGCTGCACTATTGGGGCGGCATCACCCGGACGGAAGCTGTCGCCACGGTGGCTGTCGGCCTCACCGGTGCCCTGCTGATCGCCGTGAACCGGTCGGTGCTGCTGGCCGGCGTGATGATGGCCCTGAGCTTGGTACCGGCCGCGGCGCTCGGCGGGTACGCGCTGGTCGTCGGTGACCCGGCCACGGCCGGCGGCGCGGCCCTGCGTTGGGTTCACGACGCGCTCATCGTCTTTGCCTGCGCGTATCTCGTCGTCGGCATTCACCGCAAACGCCAGCGCCGCACCACACAAGCCTGATACTGCTTGCTGACAACCCGGGTCGGCAGGGATCACCGCGACCGCGGTGCATGATTCTGGCGGCCTGCGGTGGGTTCTGGCACAGGAAGTGTGATCGGCCATCGTTGATGGCTCGTTGCGCTCCTGTGTGACGCGACGGTCCAGCAGCTTCTGCCGCATCTCAGCCCCCTTAAGATCGAAAGGGTTGAGCGGTTGGATGTCGGTGTGCGGCTGTGGGCCAGCGTCCGAGCCTCCTCGGCGACCTGCCTGTCCAGCGGCTCGGCAACGAAGAGGGTGCACGGGCGTTACTGGCGGGAACTGGCCGATGTTCCGGTCGCCGGGACAGCCGTCCGGATCTGGCTGCGGGTCCGCCGGTTCGTCTGCGGAAACGCCGGCTGCGCGGTGCGGACGTTCGCTGAGCAAGTCGATGGGTTGACCCGCCGCCGGTTGCGGAGCACCCATGGTTTGCGGAAGACGTTCACGCGGATCGGTCTGGCTCTCGCCGGCCGGGCCGGGTCTCGGCTTGCCGCGGACATGGGGATGGTGACCAGCCGCAGCACCCTGGTACGGCTGGTGCGGGCACTGCCGGATCTACCGGAGTCGCCGGTGACGGTGCTGGGCGTCGATGATTTCGCCATCAGGCGAGGTCAGAACTACGGCACCGTCCTGATTGATTGCGAGGACGGGCGGGTCGTTGACCTGCTGCCTGGCCGTGACGCCGCCCCGCTCGCCCAGTGGCTCACCGAACACGCAAAGCCGCAGGTCATCTGCCGGGCACCGGGCCAGCGCCTACGTCGAAGGAGCCCGCACCGGTGCACCGGACGCCGTGCAGGTCGCGGACCGGTTCCATCTGTGGCAGAACCTCGCCAAGGTCGTCGAGCGGTGCGTCGCCCGACACAAGGACTGCCTGCGGGAACCAGTCACCACACCGGGCGGTGATCGGGCCGCTGCAGCTGAGGTACCGGAACCCCGCGGGGCGATGGCACAGCGCCGCCGTGAACACCACCAGCTCGTTCATGGCCTGCTCGCCGAGGGTGCCGGAATTCGGCAGATCGCCCGGCACCTCGGCTGGGGCCGGCACACCGTGCAGCGCTACGCCCGTGCCGCTACCTGGTAAGAGATGATCGTCGGGCAGAAACCACGCCCGAGCAGCCTCGACCCGTTCAAGGCTCATCTCCTCCGGCGCATCAGCGAAGGCTGTTCCAAAGCCACAGTCCTGCACCGCGAGATCACCGCACAGGGCTTCAACGGCGGCTACGGCATCGTCCGCGCCTTCGTCGAACAGCACCGCGCCCGCCCGGATCTGAGCGTGATGGTCAAACTCCCGTCGGTCCGCGAAGTAACCGGCTGGATCTGCCGCCATCCCGATCACCTTGTCGAGCGGGACAGCGACCGGCTCCGAGCCCTTCTTGACCGCTGCCCGGAACTGGCCACCGCTGCCGACCTCGTGCGCTCGTTCGCCGGCATGCTGACTAACCTGCGCGGAAACCAGCTCAGCGTCTGGATTACCGCCGCTCAGCAGGCAGCACTGCCCGGCCTCACGGGATTCGCTACCGGCCTGACCAACGACCTCGACGCCGTCACGGCGGCCTGACCTTGCCCCACAGCTCCGGTCCCGTCGAGGGCAACGTCAACCGAATCAAGATGATCAAACGACAGATGTACGGCCGCGCTGGATTCGACCTGCTCCGCAAACGAGTCCTACTCAGTGCCTGACAAGACGCCCATATCGCTATGCGTTGCCTCACGCAGGCCGACGCAGTCATGCTCCCAAAAGATGTTCGAGTAGACGAACGTCCCGACCATCCAGGGCTCGTAGGCCGACAGCTTTACGACCTGGAACGCCTCATCGGGAATCCGCAACGAGGGCTTACGGAAGCCCTGCTCCACTGCGGGGCTGAACCCCAGACGGGAGTAGTAGCCGGGATCTCCCTCCAGGAACACCAACGGGATACCGCCCTCGTCGAGTCGTTGCAGACCACCGCGGATGAGCTCAGAACCGATTCCTCGGCGTTGCCACTGCGGCGCGACCGTGAGCGGGCTCAGAGACTGAACCGCCACGAGCTGCCGTGGTGCGTCCAGCAGCGCCCTGCTGAACATGATGTGCCCCACGACCTCGCCCGCCTGCTCAGACACCAGTGAGAGTGCTGCCGGATCATCGCGCCGCAACGCGTCCACAAGCTCGGCCACCGTGCTGCCGTGCTGTCCACCGAAGGCACTTCGATGGACAGCACCTACCGGGTCATAGTGATGCGGTTGCTCAATACGAAGGGTCATGGCGGGCAAGGTAACGATCTGCGCTGACGGTGCCAAACCAATAACCCCCGCCACCGCGTCGGCGGCATCAACGCGATACCGCCCATGCCTGCGCCACGCCGGAGTACCGAGGCTTCACCCCCCAAAACCAAGATCAGTCACACTTCGTGTGCCAGAACCCACCGTTACCCGTCAGAATCACGGTGCAGGCTCCCGCCTCCTTCGGCCGCAGCCATCACCGTGCGCCACAGGACCCGAGGGCGGCCGGTCACCTTCCCGCGGCCGCGGCCGTCATCTGATTTTGCGTTTTCCCAGGTGAACGGTGCATGGCCGGGGCTAGCGTGAGGTTTCCCGCGGACAGAGGGGGCCCTCGTGCTGCACTGGCCGGTCGTCCCTGTCGGCACTGCGTCACTGCGGGCACTTCCCGAACCGGGCGCCACCCCTGTGATCTACGAAATGAAGTGGGATGGTTTCCGGACCATCATCTGGCGAAACGCTGATGGTGTGCGCGTCCAGTCGCGCCACGGCACAGACCTCACTGCGTACTTTCCTGATCTTGTTGGTCCGCTGACCGCAGCATTACCGCCGAGGGCTGTCCTCGACGGCGAGCTCCTGGTCTGGGATCCCGATCGCGGCCGGTGCAGCTTCGGGTTGCTCCAACGCCGCCTCGTGGCCGGCCGGCGGATCGCTGAGGTATCCCGCAAACATCCCGCTCACCTGGTCGCCTTTGACCTTCTGCGCGACGGGCGCGGCACCGAGCTGCTGGATCAGCCGCTGTCGGTGCGCCGGGCGAAGCTGGAGCGGATGCTGCGGACCGCCCCGCCGCAGCTGGTGTTGTGTCCCCAGACTGCGGTGCCGGCGGTGGCACGCGGCTGGATGCAGGACCTCGGTACCGCCGGAATTGAAGGCGTCGTCATCAAGAAGATTGATGAACGGTACCGTCCCGGCACCCGGTCGTGGACGAAGGTCCGCACTCGGGACACCGCCGAATACGTGGTGGGTGGGGTGACCGGGACCGTGGATCATCCGGTGACCCTTCTTCTCGGGCGTTACGACCGGACGGGGACGCTGCGGTATACCGGCCAAACGCATCCGGTCCGGCCCGAGCATCGCGCTGACCTCGCCGCGGTCCTGCACGCTCTGGTATTCCGCGGCCCGCAGGCCGGGCATCCGTGGCCAATACCGTTGCCAACGGCATGGACCGCCCGGTTCAACGACCGGCGGCCGTTAACCTACACGCCGGTGGAACCGACAGCCGTTGTCGAGGTCGAGGTCGACACGGCCATCGACGGGCCGTTCGGCCGAGCCCGACACGGGGCGCGCCTGATCAGGGTCCGGATGGATCTGCGCCCAGCTGACATCACCCTCGAACAGACCGCCAGCGGTGATCGGGTTGGATCCGCGGCCGGACGGTGATCAGCCAGCCAGGCAGACACACCGGCTCGCCCCGCCGCCGCCTGATCTTGTCGTCACAGTGAGCGCCCGGGTTGAGGAATGTCATTGGCAGGTGTGCCGGCCCGGGTGGCGCAGCAGCCGCGATTGCAGGTAGCCGGCATTCGGGTGCGTGATGTCGGGGTGCAGCAGGCCGCCGGGTACCGGGTCGGCACGCAAAGGCGCGGGCGGGCGGTGCGAGCTGGCGCAGATGTCAGTCATCAGGCGGACGGTGCTAGTGAGCGTCTGGCCGATGGGGTCGCTGCTGTTACGGGCTTGGTAGAAGCCGGTCAGCCGGTCCAGCAACGCTAGCCCGGTCCGGCAGGACGTGTGCTGGTACAGCGCGACGGCCCGCAGGGCGACCGCCAGGAACCGGCGCGGATGGTCGTCCCAGTCGAGCGCCAGCTGTTCGAGGGTGGTGCAGGCTCGGGCGGCGCCGAGGTCACCGACCCAGACGGCAATGTCGGTGCAGACCGTGCTCGCGGCGAGCAGGTCAGTGGCCGGCATCGGGCGTTGGGCGCCGACAACCGTGACGGCTTGGATCGCGGCGGTGATGGCCGGCTCGGTCCGGCCCAGCCTCAAAAGGGCCTCGGCCAGCAGGGCCAGCCGCTGGCCTGCCGGCAGTGTGCTGCGGTTGAGGGCGCGGATGGCCGGTCCGGGGTTGAGCAGGATGGCCTGGGCGAACCGGGCAGGGGGCAGCGTGCGGCTCGCGGCGGCCGGCGTGACGGCGCGGTCTGCGGGAGGCGGCAGGCTGGGATGCATCGCGGATTCGCTCCGGGGTCGGGCCGCGGGCGGCTGGCGGGGCCAGGGCCACGGCGGCTGGGCGGACTGTGCGAGATGGTTCCCGCCGACGTGAGGCCTCACGGGGAGAGGACTCGTGATCGGCGGGATCTGCCAGGCAGAATCCCGCATCTCGCAGCAGGCGGCAATCGGTGCCCGCGCACGGTGCGCGCATGTTGTCGTCCGTGCGGGCGTGGCGGCGGCGGAACGTGCGGATACCGCAATTTCAGCCGGCACCGTGCGGGTGATTCACGGTCGGCTGCGAGTGTGACGGCGTGGTTGGGTGGAGTCGTGAACACATTGACCGGGCAGATGTCGATGCCGCACTCGCCCCGGTGCCGGTGCACCGCGGCGCTGCGGGCGCAGGCCACCACCGACGGGTGGCCGCTGACCGCGCTGGTCGACACGATCATCCAGCGGTGCGGGCACAGCAGGCTGCGGGCCCAGCGGCTGGCGCGCGGCTGGACCAGCAGTGACCTGGTCGGCAGGTTGCGGCAGGTCCTCGGCGCCGGCAGTCGGCTGGCGGCGACCACGGTTTCGCGGTGGGAAACCGGCAAGGAGCGCCCGAGCCCTGCTTCGCTGCAGGCGCTGTTCACGATCTATGACACCGATCTGGCGGGGATCGACTGCGACATCCGGCCGATTGCCGCAACGTCACTGACGCCGGCCGGGCCTACGGCCGACAATGCCGACGTGCTTGCCGCGGCCGATGAGTTGCGCCGCAATGTCGATGCCACGCTGTCGGCCACGACCGTCAGCGATGCCACCATCGACCACCTGCTGCAGGTCGCCGACCAGCACGGCCGGCTCTACAAAACCGACAACCATCGGCCGGTTTTCCTCGCCGACTTGTTCGCCGACCTGGAGGAGGCGTGGCGGCTCGCCGACCGGAAACTACCGACCGGGCAGCGCCGGGACCTGTGTGTGGTGATCGCGAAGTTGGCCGGGCTGGTGTCGATGGTGGCGGTAAACCAGGGCCGCTACCGGCAGGCCCGGCAGTGGTTGCACACCGCCCGCCTCGCGGCCGACGAGACCGCTCAGCCGGTGCTGCGGGCATGGGTCGCGACCCGGGCCGCGGTGACCGCGCTGCATCTGGGAGATCCGGTCACCGCGACGACCGTGGCCGCCGAAGCGGAGATGCTGACCCGCCGCCACCCGTCCCGGCTGTCCGCCATGGCGTGGGCCATCATGGCCCGCACCGCCGCCGTCACTGGCGACGCGGATACCGCCCGTCATGCTCTCCAGCAGGCGCAGCACACGTTTCCTGCCTGCCCGGACGGGCCCGAGATGGGGAACACCGCGAACACGTTCACTCTCGGCCAGCTGCACTTTTACGCCTCCGACGCCTACACCAACCTGGGCGACACCCGGGCCGCGATGCAGGCCCAGGACCAGGCGCTCGCCGCGTTCGGCCCGGGAGAGATGCTTGACCCGGCCTTGGTGCAGCTGGATCGGGCCCGGTGCATGGTCGTCGCCGGTGACATCGGCGGTGGCGTCACGCACGCGCAGACCGTGCTGCTGGACTTGCCCGCCGACTATCGCCCGGCGATCATCTTGCGCCGGGCCGCCACGGTGGTCGCATCCGTTCCGGCCCAGCGGCGGACGGTGACAGCCGCCCGGGACCTGCACGCGGTCATCGCCGGCCGATAGCCTGCTCCCCCATGACCGACGTGCCGCCGCTGCGGATCCGTGTCTACCAGCCGGCCGACCTCCTGGTGGTCCACGAACTCAACCGGGCCGGCCTGGCCGCCGCCGGGGTACCTGCTGACGCCGACGTGTACGCCGGTGACCTCGACGACCCGGCGGCGACATACCTCCGGGGCCGGGCCATCCTGCTAGTGGGGGAAGCCGACGGCCGCGTAGTCGCGATGGGGGCGCTGCAGGAGGTCGACCGCGACTCCTGCGAGATCACCCGGATGCGGGTCGCGGCTCCCGTGCAAGGGCGTGGCTACGGTCGCAGCATGCTGCACGCACTGGAGGATCACGCCGTCAGACTCGGCTACCGCCGGGCCGTGCTCCTGACCGGCCCCGACCAGCATCCCGCCATCGACTTGTACCGCAGCGCGGGATACACCGTCACCAGCTGGGAACAGCACGGCCTGATCCCGGGCATCCGGATGACCAAGTCCCTGCCCTAACTGGAGCCGACCTGAGCTTGTCGGTACCTCCGACCCGGCCCAGGCACTCCGACGGAGCACCTATTGCGTTGCTGACGGTACGGCGGCGACCGGACCAAACGTGCCTTATCAGCGGCAGATGAGCGCACCAATCATGTCGTTCCGCCACGGGGTTGGATCTTCGCCTCGAGCGCCGCCGGCACGATCCCGCGTCATGGTTGGATTCATGCCGTGATAGAGGTCGAGGGGTTGCTGGCGGCTGCTGCGGCCGATCCGTACGCGGATGCTTGGGACTCGTTGCACGAGAAGGCGGGGCAGGAGAGATTCTTGGATGCGGACGAAGCCTTTCTCATTCCGCGTCTGGCCGATCTCGCAGGCCGGTACGCACCGGCGGACCGCGATAACGTTCTGATGCTTGCGGGCAGGATTGCCGCGGATCTTGATGAGGCTAACTGGCCGCGGTATGCCGAAGCGTTCGCGACCATGCACCGGCTGGCGGACGACTGGCTTGTCACACCGATCGATCCGGGCTCGTTCGTCTATCGTCTGCAGGCGGTGCTGGCGCTGGAGGGCGATGAAGTCTGGGGCGCGGAGCTCGATCGGATCGGGAACGATGAGGTCGAAGTCGAGTGCCCGCAGTGCACAACGTCGCTGTTTGTGGCGTTCGGGAAAGACGGCTGCTTCGCCACCCACGAGGACTACGCGACAAAGCCGGACGTCGAGCAGACGCCGTTGCTGCCAGCCGAACCGGCCGAGTTGACCGGCGTCGGTCAACGGTTGCATCTGATGAGCCTGGCGGCCGGGCAGCAATCCGTCGCCGCTGCCCTTACATACCTGTTCGGCCGTGCCACCTGCACCCAGTGCGGCACCACGTTCCGCGTGTCCGAGCAGGTTTTCCGCCGGTAATGACTTGGCTGGGGTGGGGGTCTGGCAACACGGGCCCGGCCGACGGCCCACCGAGGTAGGCGCACGCGATCCATTATACGGATTTCGGCAAAAGCGGGCGTCGGCCGTGCCCCGAAGCACCCATCACCGCGAATGGCGGGTGGCGACGGTCGTGACGCGCGACTCGCGGCATGACAGTACGTCAGCAGAAGCCAGCCGTTCGGGACATACTTGGCCGCGTCGGATCCCTCGATGCCGTCTGTTGACCTCTCGTGATAATGCGAAAGCGCGTTACAATTCACGCCATCAGATAGCGGCGCGAGACTATAAAGGTTTGCCGGACTGGCTCAGCAGTCCGGCCCGCGTCGGCCGTTTGGGTCAGACTGCTGGGCCGACCGCACGTCGCCTCAGACGTATCAGCTGAAGGCCCAACGTTGACTCCGCGTAGCGGAGCAAGGGTAGAGTTGCACCGGACTACTCGAAGCATAAGATGTAACGTCCATGCACTGAATGTTTCCACTTCCAGTACTACGAATTTGCCGGTTAGGGCCAATGTTCCACTGTTGACTGGCAACCGAGCCACACGGCGCCAAGATTACCGGCGTAAACTTCGCATAGGAAGAGACGTCCAAGCACTGTGCACCTCCGCTTCCGGCGCTGACCACCTTTCCGTCTTGGGCATTGAAGCCGCTCCAGCGCTGGCTGACTTGGCTTCCGCATGGAAACAGGATCAGTTTGGTGCCGACGGCATATGAGCCGACATCCATACACTGAGCCTCTCCACTACCCACATTCGCAAGCCGGGTAGAGGTTGCCGCCGACGCGGCCGTCGGCGAAAGCGTGACTGTCGAGGCCAGAACCGTCACGACGGCAACTGCAGATGAGAACAATTTCATCGTTGATCTCCGAAGCTTGATATTGGACATCGGGCGCGAGCCTACGGGAGATCTCAACTAGACGAAGAACGTCTGGCGTCCCGTCATCCGAATGGCGTCTTGGGCCATCGGCTACTTTGCCGCTTGTGATCCGCTACTCACTAGTAAGACTGATATTCCTTCGCGTGACGTGGTTCCGTCGAGAACTCCACTAGAATGCGGCGCTCGATCACATCGAAAAGGCCACGCCTTACTCATGCAGTGCACTCTTCTCGGCAGAAGAGCGAACTGGCAGATGATGCCACCGTCCTCCTCGCGCTTACTGATGGTGACGGGCAAGGCAGGCATTGAGTGGTCAGCATCGAGGTCGGCGAATCTGCAGCCTGGCGGCCGCTAGCGTTCCGGCCCGCCAGGCAGCGGCGATCGATGCCGAGGTAGGTGCGGCCTCGGTGGGGTCCCACAGTTGGTATCCGGCGTAGAGCAGCAGCCACCCCGTGCGGGTAGCCGCCGTTCGCCAGAGTGGGGTGTAGGCGGTTACACCGTCGATCGGCGCTAGGTTTCCGGGCAGAACGATCCGGATGCGAGCGCGCATCGGGCCGGACGGCCCGATGCTGACCGGCCAGTTCAGCAGTGGCCGGGCCGTCTGATGGAGGTTCACCTCGGTGGTCATGCCGTAGGCGACGAGGGTGGATAGCAGTGTGCTGCCGTGCTGGCTGCGGCTGGTGGGTGCGGTGGTGGTCGGCGGCTGGTGTTCGATGGCCACAGTCGGTACCTGCCGACCGGCTTGAGAGGTCAGCAGGGCCGCCACCCGGATGTCGTTGCGGGCCGGCACGGCGAGCTCTGGTGGCGTCGCAGGGTGGTGATGGGGGCTCATCCGAGGTTGCGGCTGGCGCCGAACAGTCGCAGCCGGGCCCCAGCCACCAGCCCGGCCTGGGGAAGCGACCCGTTGTGCGGCTGCCCGGCCGGAATGTCCCCGAGGTTCCGGCCGGCGTACAGCACGCACCACCCGTACCGGCTGGCGGCGTCGCGCCACGCCGGTGACACCGCGGTGACCCCGTCGACCAGCAGCGCGCCGCCGGGCATCCGGATTTGGATGGCTGCCTGGCCGGCACTGGCCTGGCTGATCGCCACCGGCCAGCCCAGCAGCGGCTCAGGCGCCCGGAGAAAGTCGAGCTCGGTGGTCATCCCGGCCTGCACCAGGACGTCGAGGAACGCATCGACGGCCACCGGCCGGGCGACATCCACAACCTGCATGATCGGTTGGAGGGTGAGCACCGGCAGCGGCCGGCCGCCGTGCGGCATCACCCCGGCGACCAGCCGCATCGGCACCGAGGCCGGGCCGGTGCGAGCGAGCGCTCCGGCGGGCAGCAGCCTGATCTGGGAGGTGCCGCAGTCCGGGTGCAGGCAGCCGACCACGCAGCTGTCCTGGTCCTGGAAGACCACGACGTTGACGACGCTGTGCTGCGGCAACGGCAGGTGGCAGTCCTGGCAGCGGCCGCCGGCCAGCGGGGTGGCGGCAACGCGCGCGGTCAGGTCCGGGCCGAGCAGGCGGCGGACCGCGTCGCTCATGCGGACCTCGGCGAGGGTGCTGGTCATGACGGTCTCCTTAAAACGGGTGGTGGGGTGGGCAGAGCCGGAGTTCGGATCGTTCAGCGGTGGGGGCGGTGGCCGGTGCTGGCCGGCTGCGGCGGGACCGGGCGGCGGATCGCCGGTGCCGGGGTGCTCCGGGTTCCGGCGGCGGTGAAGGCCTGCCCGGCGCCGGCTGGCGCCGGGCGTCCCGCCGACGCTGCGCGGGGCATCGGGACGAACGCCGTGCCGGCCGGGCGGGTGCTGCGGACACGGTCGCTGACCTCGCTCCAGCTGAGGTTGGGTTCCTGGGCCCAGGTGGTGCGGTGGCGCGGGTCGTGGCGTGCGGCGTCGTCGATCAGCCGCAGCGCTGCCTCGTTGTCACCGGCGGCGGCCAGGGAACGGATCAAGTCGGCGAACATCTCGGACTGGGCGGTGCGCTGCGCCCGTGCCGTCTGCCGCTGTTCGGGGGTGCGGGTCAGGATGCTGCGGTCGTCGGCCATGACGTCCGCGGCGGCTTGGACCACCGGGGCCAGGCCGAACCGGGCGGTTTCGGCCTGCAGTGCGGTTTGGGCGAGGTGCACGGCGGTGCCGGCGATGCCGTGGCCCTGTGATCCGGCGAAGTACTCGGCGGCCGTGTCGATGACCACGAGGCGGATGTGGGTGAGGTCGGCCGGCTGCATCACCGCCGGAGTGTTCGCGTCAACCTGGTCTTCGGCGTGGGTGGCAGGCGCCGCGATGGCGGCTTCCGGGCTCGGCGCTGATGCCGCCTTGTCGTCTGCCGCCTTGTCGTCGCTGCGGTTCGCGGATGTAGAGGGCTGCGCAGTGCCGACCGGGTCGGGGCCAGCCTGCTCCGCCTTCTGCTGGTCTCGGGCCGCGGCAGGGGGCGGTTCGGTGGCGGCGAGCACGGTCCGCGCCAGCCGGTTGATTGTGCTCTGCATCGCGGGCCGGACGTTTCTGACGTGCGCCCAGATGTCTGCGGCGGTCGCCAGGGCCTTGTCGCGCAGGTTCTCCCACCGGGTTACGAGCTTCTGCCGCTGCTCGGTGAGTTTCTGCCGGGACCGGGTGACGAAGCCGGACAGGCGCTGCTTGGCATCAGCGGCGGCGGTACTCACCGCGGCCAGCCTGCTCGTTTGCTGCGGGGTGAGGATCCGCATCATCCGCTGCCAGTCAGCGGCGTACACGATGGTGCCGTCGTGGCGCTCGAGGCGGGCTGCGCCGGTGTCCGCCCGCACCCGCAGCTGGTCGTTGACGTGGCCGTTGACGACGCCCGTCACTCCGACGGTTGCGTCGGGCGTCATCGACCAGGTGCCGGCGGCGAGGCCGGACTGGACTGCGGTGGCCGCCAGCGCCCACGCAAGCCGGGCCTCCGGCTCCTGCTCGTGCCCGGCCAGGATCGTGCGGGCCTGCTGCCACACGTCCGGCCCGGTGGTGCCCGCCGAGGTCGGCTGCGGTCCGGCCGTGCTGTCAGCATCCGGGGCCGGGGCCGCGATGATCGGGGCATCGGCGCTCGGCGCCGTGGCGGGCCCTGAGAGGGTCGGCGACTCCTCCGGCTCCGGCTGGCTGACGGGCGGGGTGATCGGTGCGCCGTCGTCGGGAGCAGCCGGGTGGACCGGATCCGGGTCGGTTGCCGCCGCTGGTGGGGTGGCCCTCGGGTGCTCGGCGTCCGGGATGTCGGCGGTCATGGTCTCCTCGGCATTCTGTGGGAGCTGGTCGGCGGTGGTCAGGGCAGCCTGGTCGGCGTCCGGTGTCGCCGCTGCTGCCGGGTGCGGTGGCGGCTGCTGGGCTGCGGTGTTCGACGTGGTCGCCGCTGGCGGCATGACGGTCTCGAATAGCGTCGGCTGCCGCTCCCCCGCGGCTGCGGCGACCGGGTCGGTGGCAGGCATGTCGGCGGGAACCAACTGCGCTGTGACATCGGGATTGCCCGTGATAGCAGGCTCGGCGGTGGCACTGGCGGCGTCGGTATCCGGCTGCTCCGGCTCGCCGGCGGCTACGGCGACCGGCGGTAGCGGCTCGGCAGCACGTGGTTCGACCCGGGTGGACGTGTCGGCCAGATCCGGTCCGGGCTTGAGAGCTTGCTGCTGGGGGCCGGCGATGGCGGCGTGGCTGGTCGCTGGTCTGTCCAGCGCGGAACTGGTCACGTAGTCCAGGGAGCCGAGTTGGGTGCGGGTGCGGCCTCGGGTCAGTGCCACGTAGGCCAGGCGCTGGTCTTCTGCCCCCGGGAGCCGGGTCTCGCCGGTGGCTTCATCCAGTTCCGGTTGGGGGAAGTCGGAGGCGATCCGGACGAAGTCCCATTCCAGGCCTTTGGCCTTGTGGGCGGTGCACACGATCACGTCGTAGGCGGGTTTGCCGTCTGGGGTGGTCGCCGTGTCCGGCACCAGGTCGCGGGCCATGTCGAGTAGCTTCTGGGCGCCGCGGGATTCGACCAGGCGCACGAACGCCCGCAGTGGGTGGACGCCGTTCTCCTGGTTCTCGACGGCGTCGACCACGTCGGACCAGGTGGTGAACCCGGCCAGGTCGGGGTGGCTGGTGCGGCGGCCGGCCTGGAGTTTGAGTGCGGCCTTGGCAATGTTCTCGATGACTTTGCTGCCGCCGACCAGTGCCACCTTGCGCTGCTGGTCGAGGGCGTCGAAGACGGCGGCGACGGCGCCGGCGTTGGTGCGGGCCAAGACGGCGTCCGGGTAGGGAACGGGCCCGATGGAGCTGTTGAGGTTCGGGTTGCCCTGCAGCTGCCACCGTGATTCGAGGCTGGTCAGGAGCCGGTTGCCGACTTCGGCGACTGCGGCGCCGAAGCGCCAGGACTGGGTCAGGGGAAGCACTACGTCGGCTGGCCATCGGCTGATCGCGTCGCTGGCCCCGGTGAATCCGTAGATCGACTGCTGGGAGTCACCGACGATGACCACCTGTTTCCCGGCGTTCTGCCGGTCGAGGATGACCTTCTCCATGACCGGCTGCATGTCCTGTGCCTCGTCGAAGAAGATCACGTCGTAGGTGAGGATCGGGTTAGTCAGGGCCCAGATCTTGCGGTAGTCGTCGTGGCAGAACGGCAGCGTGCCCGTGACGCTCGTCTTGTCGACCCAGGCACGGACGGCATGCCGGAATACGACGTCGCGCAGCCGTTTGTTGCCGTGGGCAAGGTGCTCGGGCAGGTGTGCGGTGGACAGCTCCGGGTCAGCGCTCTGCCGGAACGCGTTGATCGTGGCCATCACCGCGCCGGCGATCCGCTCCTTGCTCACCAGTTCGGAGTGCTCGCTGTCGTGCAGGATCAGGTCCTTGATCTGCAGTGGCGTTGCCCACTCGCTCGGCCAGCCGTCGCCATCGACGACCCGGGTGAGCTTCGGTGCGATCGCGTGGGTGCGTAGCCCGGTCCGGGCGAAGTAGTGGCTGGTCTCGGCCTGCACCGTGGGATTGAACTTGGCCTTCGCCTCGTCGGCGATCGCCCGGTTGAACGCGAAGTAGGCGATCCTCTTGCCGGGTGTTGCCTCGGCAAGCGCGACCAGCGTCGACGTTTTGCCGGTGCCGGCGAGCGCTTGCACGGCGATGTTCTTGCCGTCCAGGTACGCCTGCCGGATCGCCTGTTGCTGCTCGCTGAGAGTGATCTTTGGTGTCTTTGGCGCGGGCGGGGCCGGGGTAGCGCGCAGATCAGCCTTGGTGGTGGTGCCGCTCAGCCTCGTCAGGGGATCAGCCAGCCAGCGCCGTACGGTGCGGGCGGCCTCGCTAGCCTGGGCGGTGGTGCCGCGCAGCACCCACTCGCTCTTGTCGCGCCGCAGGGTGAAACGCAGCCGGCCCGGAAAGTTCGCGGGGTCTTTCAGAAAATCACGTAGGGGTGCTTCGGCGGGGCTGCCGGTCGTTCCGGTGACGCGGGCAAAACCATCGTCGGTAATCACCGTGATGTGGTCCCACGCGTGGGTGCCCGCAGCGCGGGGCTCTGGCATCGTCGTCGCCTCCGTGTGAAGGTTCGGGTCGCCGGCGGCCGCCGGGATCGGTGGTGCGGTCTGGGGCGGCTGCGGCTTCGACCGGTCGACGTCCGGCCCGGCCGCCGCCGTGTCGGCGTCGCGTTCGGTGTCGCCCGCAGGTGGTGGTGTCGCCGCTGCGACAGGCGTCCCGGGCCCAGCTCCCGGCGGGGGTTCGGTGGCGGTGGATTGGTCGGCAGCAGGTGCTGCAGGCGTCAACAGCGTCTGATCGCCGGCGGGTAGGGGCATGGTGTCGGCCGCGGTGGGTACGGCAGCGGCTGAGGGAGGCGCGGTCGTATCCGGGGTCGGCATGGGCAGAGCAGCACGGCCCTCAAGCTCGTGGCCAGCTTGACCTGGAGTTTGGTTCCCGGCGGGCTGACCAGCGATGTTGGAGGCCGTGGGCAACGCTTCAGGCGCATCCGGTGCCCGGTCGGGCCCGCCGGATCCCGTCGTGTGTTGCTGACCGTCGGACGGCGGCCTTAGGCCGGGCTCATGGTCGGTTCCGGCTGCGGGTTCGGCTTCAGCGGCTGGGCCCATCGCGGGCTCTGCTGCGGTCGCCGTGTCCCGCTCGATGCGCTGCTCGGTGGGGTTCTGAGCTGGTTCCGAAAGGGGCGTGCTGGGCCGTGGGTCGCTGTCGCGCACGACGACGTTGCGGTTCTGCCGGGTGAATTCGGTCAGCAGTTCATACAGTTTGTTGCGCACCGTCGCGGGGTTCCAGGTACGGCTGGTGACCCGAGCCTTCTTCTTGCCGGACCAGTTCAAGGCGGCCCGGTCACGCACGGCGCGGTCATCGGCGGCATCACCTTGGACGGTCCCGTGCACCTCGACGATGTAGCCGGCCTTCGCCGTGCGGTCGGGAACGAGCTGAATCCACACTCGGTCCTGGCTGTCCCGCGGCAGTTGCTGAGCGCGGTGCTGACGTGCGGCCAGGACCCCGAATCGGTACCGTCCGGCCCGGTCTGCGGGGATCCGCACGCCGCCGACCAGGCCGATGCGAGCACCGGGGTCCGCGGTGGCGACCACACTGTGGTCCGGCCCGTAGATGGTGATCTGCCCGTTCAGGTCGTGCTCGTGATAGCCAGAAACTTCGTCGATCGGTTCCGCCCCGTCCGGGAGCACTCCCCCGGCTGGAGACGCCGGATTGGGGCCAACCGGTTCGGCCGGTGCGGAAACGCGGTCCGGATCAGGTTCGGCCGCCTGCGGGTTGCCGGCTTGCGGGCTGTCCTCGAGCCCCCCGGCGCCCACCGCGGTCGAGGCAGCGTCGGAGGTCGCGGCTTCGGCGTGTTGTGCTGGCTCGCCGTCGAGGGCATATCCGTGGGCGGTGGCCAGGTTCTGGGCGAGCCGGATGCTGTCGGCGTACCCGATTGCGGCAAGGCCAGCAAGGTCTGCGGGGTGGAAGGCGCCGGGCTCGGCGGTGACCGCGACAGGCCACGCCGCAGAGGCGATCGCAACGATGTGTTCGTGTGGTACGTGCAGGATGTCGCCGGAGACGATGTCGTCTGAGCTGTTGACAGCGTCGTAGGCCACGCCGGTGCTGGTGAACTCCCACACCTGCGGTGTCCGCGCTGCCGGTGGACGCAGCAACTGCTCGTCGTCACCCGATGCGGGAGCGTCGGTGGAGACCGACGGCGCGGCAAGCGACATAGTCGACTCGGACACGGCCGGGCCCGCGACCGCTTCCACAACAGGTCCGCCGTCACCCAAAACTGCTGCGGCGGCCTGGTCGGCGGCCGCAGCGTAGCCGCGGCTGAACGCGGCGAATACCTGGTCGGCGCCGGCACCAACCGGCCAGTCCGCCACCAGGGCCAGCGTGCGCGGGTCGGCAGCGGGTGCGGCGGTATCCGCATGCGCGTACGCCTCGCGACCATACTGTTCGGCCTGTGCCAGCACCTCGCCGTCGACCTTCGCGGTGGTTGACGCTGGCTTCTGCTGGCCCCGGCCTAGGCCCGGCGCCGGTGCAGGGTCAGTGCTCGGCGCTGTCAGCATGTCAGCGGATCCAGCGGCTTCGTACAGGTATTCGCTGACGGTGCTGATGAACGCGTCGGCCAGCGGTCCGGGGCGGCCGGTGAGCTTACTGTGGAGGTCGAATCCGTCGTCGCTGAGCTCGTCGCCGGCGACGAGCGAGAGGAGGTCGGCAATCGGTTCCTTCACCGCGAGGTGGAAGTTGTCGTAGTCGTTGGCATGGACTGCTGCGACTGTCCGCGGTTCCCGCGCCAGTGCTTCGACCTGGCTGATCAACCATTGACGCTGACGCTGGGTGATCTCGCGTGCGGTCAGTAGCTGGTCTAGGCGTGCTGCGGCGCCGACGACTCCTCCAGGTTGTGCCCCGGCCGACGTCGATGGTGCCGGGTCGGACAGCGTGGGATCGGTGGGTGCCGCGGCGCGGCCCTGGGCGTAGAGGTGGGGGCCGGCGGCCGCGAGGAACGGACCGCGCAGCGTGTCGTCGTCGAAGTATCTGGTCAGCAAGGACATGCCGTCGGCTAGAGACGGATCGTCGTCAACGGCGCCGGCGGCGACCATCTCGTCGAGTCGCTCGTGCAGGATGTTGGCGATACGGTCGTATGAGTTGGCGTGGGCGAGTGCGCGGATCTGGTCATCGCCGGCGAGCCGGGTGACACTTCGGATCAGCCATTGCTCCTGGTTGACGGGAAGTGCAGCCAGGATCTCCAGCAGGTCTGGCGGGGTGTCGCTGTCGTGCGTGGCCGGCAGCGAGTCGGGCGTGGGCGCGCTGGTGGCTGCCGGTGTCGCTGGCCCGGGACCGGCGGACGGGGCGTTGCGGGCGGGGATGGCTGCAGGCCGGGCAGCATGCGGTTCGGGTGCTGCTTCTGCGGGCTCGGGCGTCGAGACGGTGGTGGGGCTTTCGGGTTCGCCCACGCCGGTTTCCTGGTCGCTTGCGGCGGCCAGCGCCCGGACTTGGGCGTCGAGGGTGTGGAATCGGTGGCGGGCCTCGGCGTGAGCGTCAGCGTGCCGGAACGGTTTGGTGAGTTCTTGTTCGGCGCGTTCGATCTGCTGGTGGCAGCGCTCGGTATCGGTGGTGGTCTTGGTGATGAGGGTGTCGAGGTTGGTAAGCCGGTTCTCCAGCCGGGTCACCAGGTCCGCTTTCGCAAGGTCGGTGGGTAGCAGCGACACCTCGGATTGCGGGACGTCGGCGAGGGAGAGCACGACCTCTATGCCTCGGTCGACGCTGTTGCCGGTCTTGACCCAGACCTCGGCGGTGCGGGCGGTCAGGCTGAGTCCGCCGTACTCGCCGATGGTGGTGTCGGTATCGCGGTAAGCCGGGTCATTGACCGCGAGGCCGAGCACGCCTTTGAGGTGGTCGTTGGCGTCGCGGCGCTTGCCGTGGCGGCGGCCGCGGACCGTCATCGAGAACTGATCCCCGGTGGCGGGCTGTCGCCGGCTGATCGCGGCGGTGGCCTCGGCGACCAGTTGCTCGTTGATGGTGATCGTCTGCCGGTTGCTGCGGACGGTCCATTCCAGCTGTGAGCGGTTGCGGTGGTAGCCGCGCTGCAGCCGTTCGAGGCGGCCGAAGTCGCGTTGCGCTTCAGCGTGCTCGATCAGCAGCGGGTTGCCGGTGGTGGCGGCCTTCATCTCCTCGTACGACAGGGTGGTGTCGCCGATGTCGTCGGCTTCGCGGCCGGCCTGGCCGAGCAGCACCTGGTCGGCCAGACGTGCTTTGTAGGCGACCTTCTGCCAGCGGAACGCGTCCAGGGATCGTTCCACGGAGTACCGCAGGATCCGGATCTCGGGGTTCTGGTTGCCGCGCCGGTCGATGCGGCCTTCGCGCTGCTCGAGGTCGCAGGGCCGCCACGGGCAGTCCAGGTGGTGCAGGGCCAGGAGCCGTTGCTGGACGTTGACGCCGGTGCCCATCTTCTCGGTCGAGCCGATTAGCACGGCGACGCGCCCGTCACGGCAGGCGGCGAACAGTTCGGCGCGTTCCCGGTCGTTGGTCGCGTCGTGGATGAAGCGGACCTTGTCGATCGGCACGCCCTGGTCGGCGAGCAGGCGGCGCAGTTTGGCGTAGGCGTTGAACTTGCCGGGCTTGCCGCTGGGGGTGCCCAGGTCGCAGAACACCATCTGCAGGGCACCCGGGACCGGGTGCGGCTGGCCGTCCGGGCCGCCGTAGACCCGGTCGGCGTTGTCGTGGTAGATCTGCGCGATGTGGTCGGCGGCGACGTCGAGTTTCTGCGGTTCGTCGGTGTCCAGGCCGACCAGGGCCAGGTCGAGGGCAGCCGCCGCACCCTCCCCGACGATCTTGAGGATGTTGTCTTCGCCTTTTTCCGGCCGGCCGCGGCCTTTCAGGTCGGCGGCGCGCTGGACCAGCTCGGCGACCTTGTCGAGCAGCTCGGCGCTGGGCTCCACGATGACCATCTCGGGGGTGCGCTGGCCGTCGGCGCGTTCGGCCAGCGCGGGCCGTTCCAGGTCGAGCTGGTCCTTGGTCTTGACGTCGGCGAAGACCCGGGTGGAGGTGATCAGCTCGTCGAGGTTGACGAACTTGTGCCGGATCTTGTTGCGCAGGCCTCCGCCGTCCGGGGTTACCTCGATGATGGCTTCGCCTTCGGCGAAGGTGGCCAGGAAACTGTCGATGTCGGTGACACCCAGTGCGGCCATCAGGTCGGGGCGCAGGTAGCGGAATTCGGTGTAGAGCTCAACGATCGAGTTGGCGATCGGCGTGCCGGTGGCCCGGGTACCCCAGCGCGGCTGCCGGTCGCGCAGCCAGGCCAGTTTCATGTCCATCTGGGTGGCGCGCTGCGAGCCGGGGATCGTCATGCCCGGCACGTTGGAGACGGTGCGCAGGTTCTTGTCGCGGTGGCTCTCGTCGCGGAACAGGTAGTCGATGCCGGTCAGTTCCCACCAGACGCCGGCGTCCTTGGCATTGTCGAGCCGATTCTTGAGACGTTCTTCGCGGTTGGCGAGTTTCGTCTCAAGCCGTTTGAGGATGGTCTCGTTGCCGTGGGCTTTCGCCTCGGCAACGCGTTCCTTGAGCGCGGCAAGCTCGTTTTCGAGGTAGGCGTGTTCGGCTTCGATGCTCATTGGCAGCATCTCGAACGCCGTCTCGGTGAGGATGACCGCGTCCCAGTCGCCGGTCGCCATGCGTGCCACGGTGCGCCGGCGGATGTCGGCGGTCTTGTCGGCGGTGGTGCCTGTCAGTTCCTCAGCGCCCGCGGCCAGGATCTTGGCCTGGGGGTAGAGCCGGACGAACTCGCGGACCCACTGGTCGATCAGCTGATTAGGGACGATGATCGCCGGTTTGCGGGCCATGCCGAGCCGGCGCAGCTCCATCGCGCCCATGATCATGCTGGCGGTCTTGCCGGCGCCGACACTGTGGTAGAGCCCGACGCCCGGTTCGTGGAGGATCCGGGCGACCGCGGTCTTCTGGTGCGGGTCCGGCAGGAACGCGGTCGCCAGGCCGGGCAGCGACATCTCGGTGCCCGAGTAGTCCCGCGGCACGTACCGGCGGAACAGGTCGTTGTATCTGGCGACCAGCGTCGCGGCGCGCTCCGGATCCTCCCACACCCAGTCGGCGAAGCGTTCGCGGATCTCGACGGCTTTGTCGATCGCCTCCATGGTTGCGTCGAGGTTGACGACCTGCCGTTTGTCGCCGTCGCGCTTGATGGTGTCCTTGATGACGATGTCGCGTTGTTCCAGGATGTTCTGGGCGATCTCGGTGGCCGGCCGGCGCTCGGTGCCCCAGGTTGAGCGGGCAGCCACCGTGTCGGTGCGGCTCGAGGTGACCGACCACATGACCCCGCCGCCGTATTCGACTTTGACGGTGGGGTCGTCGAGGATCTCGGTGAGGAACTGCTGGATGTAGGAGGCGCCGATCCACGGCGCGTCCATCTTGATGGTGATCTCATCCGGGCTCAGATCGCGGGGAACGGCCTCGGTCAGCGCGGTGACGTTGACCAGGTAGATCGGGTCCTCGTCGGCCGCGGCCGCGGCGATCGCGAGTTTGGTCTTCACGTCGCCGGACAGGTACGCGGCGGCCAGTTCCAGGCGTCGAGCAGCCGGGTCGTCGAAGACCAGGGTGCCAAGCGCGGTGCGGGCCTGCTCCGGGGTGACGCCGAGCAGCCAGCCGATGACGTCGAGGCGGACCTCGCCGTGCTCGTCGAGGCAGATCGCCAGCGCTTCGGCCGGGGTGTCGGCGCCCAGCCGCGGCGCGCGGCGGGCGACGACGCGCTGGGTGAAGATGTCGGCCTTGGTTGCGGTCTGCGTCTCGGCGTCGAAGATTTCCAGGGCGAGCACGACCGGCGCGAACGGGTCGGCGCGGAACCGGCTCACGGCGGGCGGCCGCTGGCGGCGCATGATCGGCTCGCCGGTCTCTTCGTCGACGGCCGGGACCATCTTGTCGGTGGCTTTGTCCTTGCGCAGCGCCGGCACGTCGGTGAACCGGTTGATCGCCTCGTACCGGCCGGTGTACGCGTGGTAGCGGCGATCCAGCTCGGTGCGCAGCTGGTCGATGTCGGCGGAGTTGTCGAGGCTGGCCGCTTCTGCTTCCAGCAGCGCGACGGCGGTGTCGCGCAGTTGCAGCAGCGCGCGTAGTTCAGCGGCGTGGGCCTTGGGGACGGTGTAGGACTCCCACTGGCCGTCGTCGAGCCGGCTGAAGGTGCCGTCGTCGTTGGCGCGCAGGAATCCGTCCGGGCGATGCACGCTGCGCGGCAGTGCCGCCGCGGGCGGCGCGGGAGCGGGCTCGTGCCGGGTGCTCATCGTCAGCCCGAGGGTTTGCGCCTCAGCAGCGATCGCGGCGAGCGCGTCACGCAGCTGGTCGGGGGCGGCTGCGGGGTCGCCGGTCACCGTCAGTTCGTCGCCGCGGTAGAGGCCGTCCTTGGCCGCGAGCCGGCCCAGAACCCGCTGTGGCTGCTCGACGAAGTAGTTGTTGACCGGCAGGGTGACGTCGTCGACGTCGACCTGGCGGGTGTACTCCCAGGTGAACGGGGCTGCCGGTTCGTGGTCGCCGCGCCGCCGGAAGATCAGCACGTCCGTGAGGGCGTCGGTGCCGGCAGCTTTCGCGTGGGCGCGGCTGGGAAGCCGCACCGCACCCACCAGGTCGCCCATGGCCTGGATCTCGCGGCGGGCGGCCGGGTTGAGCGCGTCCAGGGTGTAGGCGGAGGTGATGACGGCGACCAGACCGCCGGGCCGGGTGGCGCGCAGGCTCTTGAGGATGAAGTGGTTGTGAATGCTGTGGTTGCCGCCGTTGTCGCGTTTGTCGTGCAGGCGGACGGCGCCGAATGGCACGTTGCCGATGGTCAGGTCGACACCGCCGGTGGCCACCCGGGTGTCGGCGAACGACTCGGCCAGGATTGTGGCGTGCGGATACAGGGCGGCGGCGATCGCCGCGGTGCTCGGGTCCAGTTCGACCCCGGTCAGCGTCGCCGCGTCCGGGGCGAAGGCCAGAAAGTTGCCGGATCCGCAGCCCGGTTCGAGGACCTGCCCGCCAGCGAAGCCCAGGTCGGTCACCGCGTCCCAGATGACCTGCACCAGTGCTGCGTCGGTGTAGTGGGCGTTGATGACGGTGCGCTTCGCCGCGGCCATCTCACGCTCGTCGAGCAGCTGCGCGAGCTCCTGGCGCACCCACGCGTACTGGGGCTTCTGGTCGTCCAGGGCGGCCGGGATCGCGCCCCAGCCGGACCAGCGAGCCAGGATCGCCTGTTCGTCGCTGGTTGCGGGCCGCTGCTCTGCTTGGACGGCGCGCAGGGTGCGCAGCGCGGCCAGGTTCGCCCGGATCCGGGCGAGCTCGCCGCTCGGCGCCAGGTCGTGCTGGCCGCCCGGCCGGAACCGCGGCGGTTGCCCGCCGGCGGCCGGGCCGGTCAGGTCGTGGTGGTCTCCTGCGGCGGCAGCATGTCCCGCATCACCGCGTCCTCGGCGTTCGTCCGTGCCATGTTGATCCGGCCCAGCTTGGCCATGAAGCTCTCCCCCGGCGGATCCTGCCCGGCCAGCGAATCCGTCAAGTTCTGAATCTGTGCCGCCGCGCTCTCTCCTTGCTCGGCGAAGAAGGTCTCCGGGGCGCTGAGCTGTGCGTACTGGATCGGCAGGTACTTCTGCCAGTGCTGCTCGATCTGTCGACCGTATTGGTTCACGCCCTGCCCTCTCGTCGGATGATTGCTGCGGTTGTCCGCCCCACAGCATGGCAAATAGGTCTTGCTGGCCGTCCGGGCTGTGATTGGTGACAGCACCGGAGGTCTGCTGTGGTGTGCTGACCGGGCCCGGCCGGCGCTCGATGGTGAATGTTGCGTCGCTCGCTGGCACGTGCACGGCGATGACCCGCGACGGACCATCGATGCCGAGCGCCGCGGCCTGCTGGTCGTCGATGCGCATCTGCGCGGTGACGGTGGTGGTCAGCCCGGTGCGGTCGGGACTGTCCGGCTTGATCCATTGCAGGGTGCCGGTGACGGTGTGGTGTTCGCCGTCGACCAGGCCGGTAACGGTGCCGTGCGCGCCGGAGGGGGTGAGTTGCAGCGGGGTGGGGCCAGCCGGGTCGGGACCGGTCCACCGGTTCTCGGCCACCGCGGCGTCAATGAGTTCTTGCCGCAGGACGGGCACGGCGTGCCGTTGCCCCCACGAGGAGGTCAGGTGTCGCAGCATGGTCGCGGCTGCGTTGTCGCCCGTGAACGGATGGTCGACGTCGGGCAGGAGCCAGCCCGGCCCGGAAGTCGTCGTCACCGGTTGCAGCGTGCGGCCCTGCAGGGCGAGCGCGGCGATAACCCGGTCCAGCGGGCTGGGCAGCTGCCACGGATAGGTCCCTCCGGGCATGCCCGCCGGCGCGGACAGCACAGTTGCCTGTTCATCGGGGGCGACGGCGATCTCTACGCCTGTCAGGGCGCTCGGACGGTCAGCGAGGGTGACCAGCGCGTGCCTACCGGGTACCCAGCCCGCCCAGCCGTCGTAGTGGTGTTGCACGTCAACGAGGTAGCCGGCCAACGTCGTGGTGCGTCCGTCGGGTAGCAGGCCGGTCACCTGCACGTAGGCGCTGGTGGCAACCTCGTCGATAGGCGCGCGGCCGAGCTGCTCGGTATTCGGGACAGTTTGCAGGCGGTTGATCGCCGCCGGGTAGTCGGCGGGAGGGGCGTCGACCGCCAGTCCCGGGGCTACCTGGCGGGGTTGAGCTGCCACCTCGCGCGCAGACCGGGCCGGGGCGGCCGGCGGCAGGACTCGTCTCCGGTCGGTGGTGTCGGATGGGCGAACGGTGGCCCATGCGGCTGCGGCAGCGGCCTCGTTTTCGCGGCTGGCGGCTTCCTCCAGCGCTTGATGTTCAGGGTCGTGCTGGTGCGGATCGTCGTAGGTGGTGTGGGTGGCCTGCTGCTGTGCGTAGGCGTCCTCCAGCCGTTGGACCGTGGTGTGGGGCAGCCGGTCCCGGGCGATGTGGGCGCGGATTTCTGGCCAGGTGGCGGTGAATAGTTCCTGCTTGCCGGTCTCGTCTGCGGTGAGCCGGAACCCCTCGGGGGTGAGGTGTGCCCAGCGGACCCTATTGGTGCCTCGCGGGCGAAGGGTGCCTCCGTCGTTGGGATTCGGCTGGAAGCCGGGGTATGTGGCGGCCCATGCGCTCACGATGGTGTCGGCATACGTGGCTTCGCTGACGCCGATGGCCCAGGTCACCTGACGACGGTCGCTGCCCGGCCCGGCGGTGGCCATGATCTCGTCGGCTTCCGCCTGCAGGTACAACGGGTGCTGTTCCTGCTCAGCTCGGGCGAGCAGGGTGAACATCACTGTTGGGTTGTGGTGACGGACGGCCCTGTTGGTGGGCACGTGCCACCAGGACCAGGCGGCGTCGGCGTTGATGAACGGGCCGGTCACCATCGCTCGGCCGGCGTCACGGTGCACGACGATCCCGTACACCATGCCCAGCACGTCGCCGGCGCGTTCCAGTGCGGCGATTTGGTCGGGGCTCAGGTCGACGAAGCTGCTGGGTATCGACGGTTCGCCGGTCTCAAGGTCCAAGGCTGACGGGTTACTCCGGCGTGCCCGGTCGACGCCGAATGCCGGGTCGTCTATACGTGGCATCGGGGCTGGGGTGGTGCGGCCGTCCTGCCGCAGGTCGGTGACCGGCCAGGAATGCTCGTCCCAGCTCGGGCTATACATGGGGTGTGCTGCTTCGGCATGGGCCAGCCACATCGACCGTGTGGCCCGCATGCTCGGCAGGTCGCCGCGGACGGTGTCGCAGTCGGGGATCGGGCAGGCCCAGGAGTAGTCGCCGCGGCCTTTGCGGACGGCCGGATAGCCGAGCGCGTATCGGCGGGCGTCGTCCTCCACCACTGGCTGCGCCAGCCGCGGGTTCCCGATCTCGGCGAGCAGTTTGTCGAGGGCTGGGCCGCGGTTGACGGCGACGGCCTGGATCTGCTGGCGTCGTGCGGCCGCCGTGTCTTCGATGTTGTGCGGGTCGACGGCTGGTACCAGCTGTTCCGGGCTGCCGGCGGCGGTGGTGGCCATCGGCTGGTGGGGATCCGATACGGGGGCCTTCGCCGGGGGTGTGGTCAGGTCAGAGGGCTGCTCGGCGGATCCTAGGGTTGGCGCCGCGGCGGTGTACTGCTGCGGTGGGGTGGCGTCTACCGTGGGCGCCTGATCACGCTGGGCAGGTCGGCCTTGGAGGTCTGCTGCCTGCTTGGCGGTACCCGGCGGCGCCGGGTCAAGGTGGCCGGCTACCGCGGCCGGAGCCGCGGATCCGGCCGCGACGGGGCTGGGCTCCGGCTGGCCGATGCCCGGTACGGCAGGCGGGGACGCCGCGCGTTGTCGCTTGGCGACGAACTGTCGCAGGCGTTCCCAGGTGTTGTTGCCGTTCGGCCGGTGGGTCGGGTCGAGTAGCTCGCCGCGCTCGAGCAGGGCGAGCGTGCGCGTGAAGTCGCCGGCGGCGTAGGCCGCGTCGATGGCGGCGAGGATGCGGGTCACGGCGCCGGTGCGATCGCGGGCGGCCGCTGTCCGCTTGTCGTCGGTGTCCAGGTCCATCAGCTCGGGCCGGCGTTCCAGGATTTCGCGGGCCGCGGCGGCGACGCGTTTCCACCGGTCACCGGCCCCGATGTCGGCAAGGCCGGCGGATTCGCCGATGTACCGGGCGACCGCACCCGGGCTTCGGCCGATTCCTGGCGTGCCGGCGTATCGCCCGGCGTTGTCTTCCACCGCGACCCGGATCCGGGCCTGCTGCACGGCATCGAACTCGGCGAGTACCCCGCTGGTCGCCACCGGCGCCGGCATGGGCGGGTCCGCCTCGGCCGCAGCATGCTGCGTGCTGCCGTCGATCACTGGTGCCGGGCTCGTGGCGTCCGGCTCGGCGGCGGCCTGCGACGCATGGACCTCCCCGCCCGGGGTGGCTGCCGGCTGCGGGATGCCGATAGCGGGTAGTTCGGGGGCGGGGTTGGCCGTCGGGGCTTCAGTTGCCGGCTCATCGTGACCGCCGCAGTCAAGCCCTGGGATCGTGGGCCGCGGTGTGTCCGCCGGCGTCGGCTCGGCGTGCTGGTCGGGGTTGGCGGGGGTGCTGGTCTGCACGGCGGCCAGTTCGCGGGCGGCCACTTTGCCGCGTAGCTCGTTCCAGGTGTATCTCCCTGCCCCGTGCTGGTATCCGGGATAGATCTGCTGGCCCTGGTCAATCCGGTAGTAGGCGGCGGCGTAGTCACCGGCCGTCATCGCCGTTCCCGCGGCGGCGGCGTGCTCGGCGCACTGCCGGGTCCGCTGCTCGGCGTGCGTTGCGATCTGCTGCGGGGTGCGGGTCAGGATCTGCTCGCGGTCCTGGGCTTGCCGGGCGTATTCCTCGACCGCTTCCCAGACCAGCCGGAATCCGTACCGGGCGTCCAGGTCGCGCAGGTGGCCCTCGGTGACGTAGCGGCCGATCGCGGCGTAGTCGATGCTCCCCGAGCCGGGCTGCAGCATCGGGTTGCGCCGGTAGGTAGGGCCGTGGGCCTCGACGGCGACGCGCAGCTCGGCTTGGGCAACCGGGGACAGTAAGGCGAGCCGGGACACGCCGTCGGCCAGGACGGTGGCGGCGGCGTTGACCTCGGCGATCCGCTCCCGGATCCGGTGCGCGCGTTCCCGGTCGCGGAGGACCGTGCCCGCGGCGAGCGCGTCGAGGCTCGGGTCGGTCACCGGCGCGCCGGTGACTGGGTCTTTCCATACGAGGACGTCCTCGACCGCCAGGCCGACGCCGACCGTCACCACGGTGTCGGGCTGCACAGTCACCGTCCTGGTGAGGCCCTCGCCGTCGGGGTAGGCCGACAAGGTGAGGGCGCTGCCGGTGCGCTCGGCGACGTATCCGGCGATCGGCCGGGCACGGTCGCCGCTGGTGTCGGTCGTGGTGATGTAGTCGTTGAGCTGTATCTGCTCGACGGTCCGCGGCGCAGGGTCGGTCACGGCGTTCTCTCCTGACGGCTAAGGGCGTTCACGCCGGAGTCGGGGGTTGCTGCGGGCGTCCGTAGGCAGCGGTGGACAGCACGGATCCGTCATCTGATGAAATGCGACGGTTCATTCGACGGAGATATGCACGTGGTTGGTGTGCCAGCCGCTGGGATCGTTGCCGGCGATCGTCTGGTAGGGCTGCCAGCTGCCGGTCCGCCGGGTCCAGATCCGCCGGAACCAGATCACGTATTTGAGACCGAGCCGGTCGGCGTTGGCGACGGCCCAGGCCGCCATCGCGTCGCCCCGGGCTTTCTCGGCTCCGGTGGCTTCACCGCCGGAGGTCATCATGAAGTCACAGGCCCGACCGAGCGGGTGCTCGCCTTCGCTGCGCTGATCCCAGCAGCTGGGTGCCGGGAAGCCGGCAGCGCGGGTCTGTTGGACCAGGTGCAGGGTGCGGGGCGTCAGGCAGCCGCGGCCGGTGGTCGGATCGGGCCGGATGCTGCAGGGTTCCGGCGGATAGGAGCCGTCGGGATTGCGGAACACTGCATCGGCGGTGCCGCCGGCGGCGGCGCAGCCGAACCCGGCGCCGCTGCTGCCGGTGACCGTGGTGACGAGCCGTTCGGCGTCGGGCTGCCATTTGGCGTACGCGTCCGGGTAGGCGCTGCGCTGCACCGCCTGCGCGGCGCGGGTCAGGGTCATCGTCTGCCAGCCGTCGACCCGCAGCAGGTGCTGGTAGAACTGGGTGGCCGCGTACTCCGGCTGCATGATCTGCGCGGGGGTTCCCCAGCCCTGGCTCGGGCGTTGCTGGAACAGCCCGAGCGAGTCGTGGTCGTTGTGGGCGCCGAGGTCGCCGAGGTTGCGCAGGCTCGATTCCTGCATGGCGGTGGCGACCGCGATCACCCAGCCGTAGCGGGGTATCCGCAGCCGGCTGCCGACGGCCACGATCGTGCTCGCGTTGCCTACCTGCTCGTTGTCCCACGCAGTGCTCGCGGTCGCGGTGGTGGACGAGCTGGCTCCGGTTGGCAGACTCACCATGCAGGAGGCGCCGGTAGCGGCGACGCCAGCTATCCCAATGCCGAGCAGCATGCACGGGGCCAGCAGCAGGGCGGCTCCGGCGGCGGCAACCCACATTGAGGATCGGCTGCTCATCGCGGGCCTGCCGACCTTGCGAGCGGGCCGGGAATCAGGGATCCCGACGGGGCGGAACAGCCGGCAGCAGTCGACGGCAATGCCGACCCGGTGCGGCACATGATCACGGTCATGAGGGCACGCTCGCAGCCGGGTAGCAGCGTTACCGCTGCTGCCGGCGGCTGGTAGCGCGACCGTAGCGGCGGTAGCGGCAGCGGCGATACCAGCGACAACACCCCCTGCCGAATGTGGTCGGTGCTCGTCCCGCTCGGGGACGGCACGACCGCTTGCAGGAGTTGAAAGTGAACGCTCAGTTGGTGCTCGACCACGTCCTGGCCGCCGGCAATGTCCCGGACACCCCGGTGAAGCCGGTCCCCGGCCTGGAGACCCTCGGACCGCAGATCGTCGGCTACATGAAGTGGATCCTGATCCTTTGCGGGGTCGGTGGCCTGGTGGCCTGCGGGATCATGATGACCGTCGGCCGGCGTAACCGGTCCGCGATGGCCTCTGACGGCGCCGCCGGCATTCCGTGGGTCATCGGCGGGCTGATGCTCGGCGGCATGTCCGCCGTCATCGTCGGCGCCTTCCTGTAGGCGCTCGTCCCGGCCCTCGGCCGCCACCTTCGGATGCCGCGGATGGCGCCGCGCGCCTGCGCCGTGATTGGTGCAGGCAGGACGCCGGCCACCGTGCATCCCTTGTCAAGGGACTCATCGTTATGGATTTCGTGCTCGACTACTTGATGGGTGAGGCCGCTAAGGGCCTGGCCTATCTCGCCGGGTCGCTGGCCGCCTGGATCCTGACCACCTCCGCGAATATCTGCCCCACCAACGGCGCCGATCCGGCCAGCTGGGATCCGAACTGGGCGCAGAACTGCAACAGCACCGCATCGGCCGCCCAGAGCATCCAGCATCTGATGCTGCCGCTGACCGGGCTGACGCTCACTATTGGCCTGATCTGGCAGGCAATCATGATGGTGGTGACCCGTAAGGGCGAACCGCTGCTGCAGGCCGGCCGCGGGCTGATCAGCACCGTGCTGTGGGGCGGCCTGAGCTTGGCCGTCGCGCATCTGCTGCTCAAGGCCAGCGACGGATTCTGCGTCTGGGTGATCGACGAAAGCATTCCCGGCGACGGGGCACCGAACGAGAAGCTGCAGCACCTGCTGACCTCGATGGTTGCCGATTCACCTGAGGTGACGGGCATGGCCGGCTTCTTCATTTCCGTGATCATGATTCTGTTCCTGATCGCGCTGGTCGTCATGATGACTTTCCGCACCGCCGGGGTGATCCTGTTGGCCGGGACGACCCAGTTCGCCGCGGCCGGGAAGACCACCGGGATCACCAGCGGCTGGTTGAACCGCAACCTCAGCTGGTCGGCGGCGTTGATCGCCTACAAGCCTGCCGTCGTGCTGATCTTCGCTGCGGACGCGAAGCTGCTGCAGAGCGACTCGGGCCGGGACAGGTTCACCGGCCTGGCCATGCTGATCGTCAGCATCGTCGCGATGCCTGCGCTGATGAAGTTCTTTACCCACTTCACCGGGCAGATGTCCAGCGGTGGCGGCGGCCTGGCCACCGCGGCCTCCGGCGGCGCGTCCGCGTTGCACGCCGCGGCGTCGATGCGCAGCCTGGGCGGTGGTAGCGCCGCCGAACACGCCCGCTACCTGGACAGCAACGGCCCGGGCAAACCCGCGCCGAGCGGTGCCGCGCCCGCGCCGAGCCCGATGCCCATGTCCGCCGGGCCGGCGGCCGGGGCGGCGGGGGCGGCCGGGACTGCGGGGGCGCGGACGGCGGCGACTACGGTTGCGCCGGCCGCTGCGGCAGGTCCCGCCGGTGCGACGGTCGCGGCGGGGGCGATGGCGGTGCAGGCGGCCGGGGCCGCGGCCCGGTCCGTCGGCAACACCGCGCAGTCGGCCACCAGCCCGGGCGGTGACCGGTGACCGCCGAACCGGTGCGCACGTATGCGGGGTGGCGCCGGTCCAGGGGCATGGGCCTTTTCGGGCTCGGATCGGTGCAGACCGTGGTGGTGCTCGGCGCGGTCGTCACGATGGTGATTTCCGGGTCGCTGAGCCTGGGTCTGCTGGCGGTGACCGCACCACCCGCCCTGATCGTGGTCATCGTGATGGTCGCCCGCTGGGATGGGGTTTCACTGGCGGCCGGGATCGCGCAGCGGGTGCGGTGGCAGGCCGGGTCCCGGCGCGGCTACACCCGCTACCACAGCGGCCCGGCCGTTACCGGGGACCACGGATGGCAGCTGCCTGGGGTGCTGGCTGCCACCCGGCTCTTGGCGGTCGACGATCCCGGCGGTGACTTCGGGGTCGTGCACCATCAGCGGCTGGGCACCATGGCCGTCACGCTGCGCTGCGCGGCCACCTCGACCTGGCTGGCGGACGCGTCGACGACCGACACGTGGGTGGCCTCATGGGGTGGCTGGCTCGCCAACCTCGGCTACCTGCCGATGATCGACCACGTCGCGGTCACCGTAGACACCTGCCCCGACCAGGGTTCCCGGCTCGCCGAGCACGTCGGGCGGCGGATCATGCCGCACAGCCCGGCCTCCGCCCAGCGGGTCCTGCGCCGCCTGGTGGAGGTGTCCCCGGCCGCGGCCGCCGACGTCGAAACCCGGGTGACGATCACGTTCCGGCCGGCCGCGTCCCCGGCCCGGCCGCGCACCATCGACGAGGCACTGCAGGAGATCGCCCGGACCCTGCCAGGTCTGCAGGACGCGCTCGGCAGTTGCGGGCTGACCGTGCTGGGCCGGGCCACCACGGCGCAACTGGCCGCGACCGTGCGCGGCGCGTTCGACCCGGCCGCCCGCGCCGACCTGGCCCGGCTGTCCCCGCTGGATCTGGACCGGTGGGTCGACTGGAGCAGCTGCGGGCCGGTGTTCGCCGAGGAGCACATCGACCGGTACGTCCACGACTCCGGCGTCAGCGTCTCTTGGGCGTGGCATGAGGCTCCCCGCCAGTCGGTGCACGCCGACGTCCTGGCCCGGCTGATGGCCCCGGGCGCCTACCCGCGCCGGGTCACCCTGCTGTATCGGCCGCTGCCGGCCGGGGAAGCCGCCCGGGCCGTCGAGTCCGAGGTCAACGCGGCTGTGTTCCGGGCCGCCTACAACCGGGCGAAGCGCCGCGACGAAACCGCCCGGGACCTGGCCGACCGGGAACGGGCGCAGCAGACCGCCCGGGAGGAAGCCGTCGGCGCCGGCGTGGGCCTGCTGAGCCTGTGGGTCACCACCACCGTCCTGGATCCGGACGACCTGGGCCGGGCCGTCGCCGACGTCGAGTCCCGCGCCGACATCGCCAAGATCCGGCTCCGCCGGCAGCGGGCCGCGCAGTCCACCGGCTTCGCCGCCACTCTGCCGTGCGGCATTTGCCCGCCGCAGCTGGCCCGGCAATGGCCGCGCTGACCGCCCCTTCCTTCCCGCGCCACCAGTCCGCTTGATCGGAGATGTCATGGGCGTCCTGTCGAGCTTCACCCAGCGCCTGCGGGCGCGTTTCGCGCCAGCCACACCCACCCACACCGATCGGGGTGCCGCGCTACTGCCGGGCGCCGGCCGCGCCGAGCCGCACGACACCACCCTGGCCGACCTGCTGGCCCGATCTGCCCGCACCACCGAAAGACTGACCGACCTCGACCCCGACAACGCCGGCCGCTCGGACCGGCAGATCGCGATGCTGCGCTCCCTGTCGCACGTCTATTACACCCGCGCCGGATACTTTCTGCCCGGCCCGGGCCCGGCTACCGCCTTCACCCCACCGGTCCGCAGGCTGCTGCAGGCCATGACGATCGCCGCAGACCGGCGGGAACAGGCAGCGCTGCTGGCCCAGACCGCCAGCACGCTGGCGGCTGCCGACCCGCACGACCCCGCGCTGACCGCAGTAGCACAGCTACGCGCCCACCTGCCCGCACCGAACGCGGCCCCGTTGGCCGGGACGGTACGTCCGCAGCTACGCCCCGCCGGGCAGGGTTTCCCGCCGCTGCACCCGCGGGCCTCGTTCGCGGCCGCCGGTGTCGCGCTCGGCCGGGCCGCGACCCGCCCGGCCATGGGACGGTCCCGGTGAGCCGCGCCCCCAGCGGCTACCGGGCCGGCGGCCGCAACGGCATGGTGCACGTCCTCAACCAGCGCACTACCACGACCCTTCAGCAGCTGGCCGGCGCGGGCACCGACCTGAACCGGGCGCTGGCCCTGGCCGAACTCGCCCACATCCATCGGCGACTGGCCGTTGCGCAGCCTAAGCGAGCCGCCGCCCGCACCCTGCAGGCCGACCTGCTGCAGACGCTCGCCGAGCTGTACTACGCGCGCAACGAGCCGCCCCTGGTCCCCGACGGCTGGCCGGTCGGCTACGCACCGGATGTGCTGATGGCGGGCCTGCGCGACATGGTGCAGACCGACAACCTGGGCTTTCACCGCACCAGCCTGCTGCTGATCCGCGACTCGCTCAGCCGGCGTGATCCGCGGTCCGCGGTGCTCGCGACGGTGGCCGACGCCCTGGCTCCGAGTGGCCCGGCCGATCCCGTGCCGGGTCAGGCCTACCACAGCGGGCAGGCATTCCCTCGGCTGCGGCCGGCACCCGGGACGGCACCGGCCGTGATACCGAGCCCGGCGGCCGGCTGCATCCCGCAGCGGCGCGCCCGATGAGCGAGCTGCGGTTCCGGATCGACGACGGGCCGCTGCGCGGCTGGTCCGGCACCCACTACAGCGCGGCCATCGGCCTGCGACTGCTGTCGCAGACGATCACCGTGCATCCGCCGAACCTGCCCGACAGCGCGCCGGGCAGTCCCCGGGTGTCCCTGAGCCTGCACCTGGAGCCGGGTGACCCGCAGTGGGAGGTCATGCGGATCTTCGGCCGCACCCAGCAAAACACCCCCACCGCCCGGCAGATCCGGGAGATCGCCCTGGGCCTGCTACTACCCCGTGTACAGGCGCAACTGGCGGTCCGGGACGGCTGGCTGATGAGCCGGGCATCGTCGATCACTGCGGGCATCAGCGGCCAGCTGGCCGACCTGACCGGACCGGCGAGCACCGTGCAGGTGGCCGCGGCCGATTCGTTTCGCCGCCACCGGTCCGGCATATCGCTCGGGGACCGGATGAACCGCGATGGGCTGACCGCTACCTTCGCCTGGCTGCTGCAACAGTCCTGGCGGCAGGCGCTGCCGGCCGGGCAAGACCGCACGGCGTGGACCGCCGCCACCGACACGTTCCTGCGCACCCCGCTACCCGGCCAGCCGCACGTCGGGCAGATCGTGCTGACCTTCCGCAACGGCACCGGCGACGGCCTTCGTCACCGGGTCGCCGACACGCTCCACGAGGCGACCATCATGGCGGGCTCGTACCGGCCGTTCAACAACACCGCGGTCACCGCCGAGCAGGTCGTCGCCATCGACCACGGCCTGCCGATCATCCGGCCCATCACCCTGGATCCGGCCGACAGCCCCAAGCGGGCGCAACCCACCGCGACCGCGTTCCCTCGCCCCGCCGTCATCGTCCCGGGGACCCCCGGGACACGGCCAGCGGTCGCGCCGCCGTCCCGGCCCGCACCCACACCGGGACCCCGGCGATGACCGCTATCCCGGCCGCGTTCGCCGTGAACCGGGAGCTGGCGTTCCTGACCGACCACGGTGTGCAGGCCAAACAGGTCCCGGCCGGGTCGTGGACGCTCACCGTCCACCCGGCCGCCGGCCGCTGGATGGCGTCCCTGCGCCCCTACCCGGACGACGGCGTGGCCCGCCCGCAATTCGTGCTGGTCGCCGCCGCCGAGCCCGGCCCGGTCCGGGCCGCCGCCCGGCAGTGGCAGATCTCCGCGAACACCCTGGCCCTGCACCACGACCGGATCCGCACCGGCACCCGGAGTCCGGCGGCCACGGCGTTCCCGCCGCTGGCCCCGACACCGCACCGGGCACCGCAAGCACCGGCCGCCGCCAGCCAGCACCCGCTCGGGAGGACCCGATGATCGGCTCGTACACCATCACCGACGACGGCCCCCACCACGGCTGGCGATTCGAGACAGACTCGCACTCGTTCCAGTTCGAAACCACCAGCCGAACCGTCGCGTTCGGCAACCCGCCCCGGCAGGCCGAGGTCCTCAACGCCCACTTCACCCTCGCCGTCACCGTGCCGCGCGGCGACCCGCAGTGGGAGCTGTTCACCGCCGCCGACAACAGCCGCAACCGGCAACTACGCGCCACCCTGCCCGCGCTGGTCCTACCCCGCCTGCACGCCGCCTTGCTCGACCCCGCCGTGACCTGGAAGACCGGCGACCGCCAGGTCACCGATAACCCGGGCGGCCACGCCACCCTGCCCGACAGGTCATGGGTGGAGATCACCGCCTGGATGCCGCCGCCGTACCGGTACACCGACCGGGACCAAGCCGACGCCCGCCGGCTGCTGCATCCGTCGCTGAGCCTGCCGCAACGCCGCGACGCCGCGTTCGCCTGGATCCGCGAGCACGTGCCCCGCATCCCGGGCCTGCCCGGCCCCGATTACGACCCGGGCGCCGCCGACACCCTGCTGCGCCAGATCGAAGCCTCCAAGGTCGGCCGGATCGAAGTGGACTTCGCCAACGCGATTAGCGAACGCGGCCGGGAAACCTACACCGTGGCCACCGTCGAGGAAGCCCGCAAGTTGGCCGCCGAGCACCGGCCGTACAACAACACCCGGGTCAGCGCATCGCGGATCGTCGGCTGGCGCAACGGAACCACCTACACCGAAACCGTCGACCTGACCAGTCGGCCCACGTCCAGCGCGGCCGCCGCGTTCCCGGCCCGCGCCGTCCCCTTCCCCGCGCCGGCCAGCATGCCCGCCGGGTTGCCGCCGGCAACCGGCCCGGGCCAGCAGCGGCACCGCGCCCGGTAGCGCCCGCCAGGCACCGCTACCGGGCAGCGCGACCGGCAACGACGGCGGCAACACCCGCCTGATGACCTACCGCCTGCTCACCTTCGACACCCCGTTCACTGCCTGAGGAGGCACAATGCCGTCCAACCCTGTCCGCATCGCCCCGTCGTGGGGACACCGCGGCCCCCACGCCGGCCGCGCCTCACACGTCGCTCCCGGCATGGAGTACCAGGGCACCACCCATCAGATGTGCGGGCTGTTCCCGTTCACCGCCGGCAGCGGCGCCCCCACTCTCGGCGTGCCGATCGGCCGGCACATGCTCTGGGGCGAGGTCGTCTGCCTCGACCCGCTCGAATGGCTGCGCGCGGGTCTGGTCACCAACCCAGGTGTTTTCGTTCTCGGACAGCCCGGTGTCGGCAAGGCGTTGGACGTCGACACGCCGGTGCCGACTCCGCACGGTGTGGCCCGGCTGGGTGACCTGAAGCCGGGCGACGCGGTGTTCGACGAGCACGGCCGGCCGACCACGGTGGTGGCGGTGTCCGAGGTGTGGACCGGCCGGACGTGTTCCCGGCTGCGGTTCTCCGACGCCACCACGGTGGTCGCTGACGACGAACATCTGTGGGTCACCCAAACCCAGGCGCAGCGGCAGGCCCGGGTAGTGGCCCGGCTCCGGCCGCCGGCGCGTCGGCCGCTGGGCACCGCGGCGGAACAGGCCCGGGTCGCCGAGTTGCTGGCCGCGGCCACGCCCGGGCAGGACACGACGCTGCCGGACCTTGCCGCGCAGGTGGGCTGGGATCAGCCGTCGGTCCGGGACCGGCTGTACCGGTGGGCCACCGGCTGGCCGGTCACCGGCCGCGCCGGCAACGCCCGCTTGTTCGACCGGTACAGCACCCTGCAGCAGACCGCGCTGATGCTCGCCGCCCCCGTCAACGATCAGCGTGAAGACACCGGGACGGTGACCACGAGGCAGATCCGGCAGACGCTGACGCACGCCGGGAAGACCAACCATGCGGTGCCGGTTGCGCCGCCGGTATCAGGCCATGATCGGCCGCTGCCTGTCCCGGCGCGGCTGCTCGGGCTGTGGCTGGGCGACGGCGCCACCGACCGGGCGATGTTCACCACCGCCGACCCGGCCCTGGCCGCCGAGTTCTCGGCCGCCGGCTACCGGGTGCTCGCCGGGCGCCGCTACCGGTACAGCATCAGCAGCCAGCGCCTTCCCGCACCACCAGCCGGAATTGTCTGCCGGCGCTGCCGGAAGCCGTTCGACGCCACCTACACCGGGCAGCAGTACTGTTCCCGGCCGTGCGCGGCCCGCGCCCCGCAGACCGGCCACCGGCAGGCCCGGACGTGTCAGCACTGCCGGCAGCCCCTGCGCCGCTCGAGCACCGGGCAGCGGCACCGGGCGTGCGCTCACGCGCAGACTCTGGTGGGGCAGCTGCGCGCGCTCGGCGTCCTGGGCGACAAGCACATTCCCGCTGAATACCTGCGGGCCAGCGTTGAGCAGCGGCGACAGCTGCTGTCCGGGCTGCTCGACACCGACGGCACGGTCAGCCCCGGCGGGCAGGTCCAATACACCAGCTGTGACCAGCGGCTCGCCGAGGACGTCTTCGACCTGATCGCGTCGCTGGGCTACCGACCGGCGATGAACCGCCGGGCAACCGGCAGCACCGTCACCGCACACCGGTACGCCTATCAGATCGGCTTCACCACCACCGACGAGGTTTTCGGACTCGCCCGCAAACGTGACGCCCACCGGCAGCGACGCCGGGCCGCGACACTCCGGACCGCGGTGCGTTACATCGTGGCCGTCGAGCCGGTGCCCTCACGGCCGGTGCGCTGCATCCAGGTCGCCAACCCCTCCGGCCAGTTCCTGGTCACCCGGGCCTTCATCGCCACCCACAACTCCACCATCGTCAAGCGCCTGGTCACCGGCATGTCCGGGTGCGGCACACACACCCTGATCCTGGGCGACACCAAACCGGACTACACCCCGCTGGTCCGGCATCTGGAGGGTCAGGTGATCCGGGTCGGCCGCGGCCTGGACCGGATCAACCCCCTGGACTCGGGGCCGTTGGGCGCCGTCCTGAGCCGGATGGGTGCCGAGGAGTCGCGGCAGCTGCGCCTGGAGGTCCGCGGCCGGCGCATGTCGCTGCTGCTCGCGCTGTGCGCGCTGGTGCGCGGCGGTCCGCTGTCGAACACCGAGGAGGTGATCCTGGGCCGGGCGATCGACGTCCTCGCCGAACGCCTGCCGCATGATCCGACGGTGCCGGACGTGCTGCACCTGGTGGAGTCCGGCGCCGACGAGCTGCGGGCGGCGGCGCGGGCCCGGACTGAGGGTGAGTACCGGCGCCGCGTCGACCAGCTGGTACCCACCTTGGCGTTGCTGTGCGAGGGGTCGCTGCGCGGGGTGTTCGACGGGCCGACCAGCACTGCCCTCGACCTGGACGCGCCGGCGGTCAGCGTGGACATCTCGCAGGTCGCCGCCGCCGGGGACCAGCTGGTGGCGGCTGCGATGCTGTGCACCTGGAGCTACGGGTACGCGATGGTCGACGCCGCCGCCGCCCTCGCTGATCATGGCTTGGCGCCGCGCCGGCAGTACCTCGGGGTGATGGATGAGCTGTGGCGGGCGCTGCGCGGCGCGTCCGGCCTGGTCGAGCACGCCGACGCGCTAACCAGGTTGAATCGGCAGAAGGGGATGGCGTCGGTGATGGTCACGCATTCCCTGGCCGACCTGGACGCGCTGCCTACCGAAGCGGACCGGGCTAAGGCGCAGGGGTTCATCGAGCGGGCCGCGATCAAAATCCTGGCCGGGCTGCCGCCGCGGGAGCTGGCCCGGGTCAACGACGTGGTCCGGCTATCGGGCCGTGAGCAGGACCTGGTCGCCTCGTGGGCCGCGCCGGAAGCCTGGTTCACCGGGGCAGCGCATCCCGGCCGCGGCAAATATTTGATCAAAACCGGTGAGCGGCCGGGCCTGCCGGTCGCCATGACGCTGGTCGACGAGGAGATACCGCTCTACGACACCGACGCCGCGATCCGTGACGTTCGCCCGGCCGTGGCCGGGCGGATCTGATCGGGGCCGGGGATGGTGTCGATGCGCCCGGTCGAGCCGCGCGGTAACGCCGGTGGGGCGACCACACCGTGGGTGGTTCTCGGGTTGTGCGCGGCCGGCTGGGTGGTGGTGTGGCTGGGCTGGCTGGCCGGGCGCCTGGTCGCGGTGTTCACCGGCCGGCCGGCCGGGCCAGGGTTCGGGGCTGATTTCACCCAGGGTGTGGTGCATGCCGGTTGGGCGCGGCTGTGGCCGGGGGTGTCCCCGACGGTAGTAGCGGTCGTCTACGCGGTGCTGCTACTGGCGCTGGTTGTGCTGGTCAGCGTGGGGGTAGCGGTCTGGCAGCGGTTCCGGCCCGATGCGGAGGATCCGCTGCCCGCGCTCGCCAGCCGGGCGGAGGTTGCTCCGATGAGTCTGGCGCAGACGGCGGCCAAGGCCCGCCGGCTGCGTCCGTCGCTGCAGCAGACTCCGGTCAAAGAGGTGGCCGAGGAAGCGGCCGGGGTGCTGCTCGGCGAGCACCGCCGCCGGCACGGTCGCGGTGACCGCGTGTACGGGTCGTGGGAAGACGTGGTGCTGGCGGTGATGGCGCCCCGCTCGGGTAAGACGACCGCGCTGGCGGTCACGGCGGTCCTGTCGGCGCCCGGCCCGGCGTTGGCCACCTCGAACAAGGCCGACCTGTGGGCGACCACGGCCACCGCCCGCGCCGGACGGGGCAGGGTGTGGACGTTCGACCCGCAGCACATCACCCACGTCGAGCAGACCTGGTGGTGGAATCCCCTCGCCGCGGTTGAAACGGTCGAGGACGCGCAGCGGCTCGCCGACCACTTCATTCAGGAGATCCGCGCGGAGAACGGTTCCGACGACTTCTGGGCCAAAGGTGCCCTGGACCTGCTGACCTCGCTGATCCTGGCCGCCGCGGTCAGCGGGGCCGGACTGGACGCGGTGCAGGAGTGGCTGTCGGACTCGATCACCCGGGTGCCCGGGCAACTCCTGGAGCAGGCCGGGTTCGCCGCGTCCGCCCGGGCCCTGGCCGGCCGGCAGGCCGGCGCCCCGGAAACCCGCGAGGGCATTTACGAAACCGCCCGGACCGCGGCCGCGTGCCTGGCCAACCCGGAGATCATGCAGTGGGTCACCGCCCCCGGCGACCGGCGGCTGCGCTCTCTGGACGTTGACGCTTTCGCCGGCTCCCCCGACACGCTCTACCTGCTGTCCAAGGATGGTGCCGCGGCGGCCGCGCCGCTGGTCGCCGGCCTCACCGACCAGGTGCTGCGCGCCGCGGTCACCCTGGCCGAAGCCACCGGTGGCCGGCTCGACCCGCCGCTGCTGGCCGTGCTGGACGAGGCGGCGAACATCTGCAAGATCCGGGACCTGCCGGACCTGTACTCGCACTTCGGGTCCCGGGGGATCTGCCCGATCACGATCCTGCAGTCGTACCGGCAGGGCGCCCGGGTGTGGGGTGAGCGCGGCATGGACGCTCTGTGGTCGGCGGCCACCGTCAAACTCGTCGGCGCCGGCATCGACGACGCCCGGTTCGCCGAAGACCTGTCCCGGCTCGTCGGTGAGCACGAGGTGACCGTCGCTTCGCGCACCCGCGACGGCTCCGGCACCACCTCCCACCAGGTGTCCACCCGCCGGCAGCGGATCCTGGAAGCCGCCCAGATCCGGGCGCTGCCCAAGGGCACGGCGCTGCTGCTGGCCACCGGTGTCCGGGTCGCGATGCTGACCCTGCTGCCCTGGTACGAAGGCCCGCAAGCGCAACAGCTGTCGACGGCGGTCGCCGCGAACACCGCGGACATGACCCGGCGGGCCGGGCAGGCACGCGCCGCACGCCGCGCCCGGTACGCCGACCGCGCCGGGCACACCGGCCACCGCACTGGCCGCAGCCCGGACGACGACGGCGCGGGCGGGGCCGCCGAGCACGACCACGACCGGGCCCGCCGCGCGGGCCGAACCCGGGGGTGATCGGCCGTGACCACCGCCGGTCCAGCTTCCGCCGCCGATCCGGTCCGGCTGCGGGTCGCGGTCCGCGCAGCGGTCGACTTCTACCGCCGTCAGCTGACCGGCCCGGCCGGCGGCCCGGCCCGCACCTACCTGCGGCAGCGTGGCCTGCAGCCGGTCGTCGACCGGGCCGGGCCGTGGCAGATCGGCTACGCCCCGCCCGGCTGGCAGAACCTGGCCCGGCACCTGCAGGCCAGCGGGTACACCGCCGAGGAGCTGGTCGCCGCCGGCCTGTGCCGGCGTCAGCACGCCGATCCCGGCCGGCTGCTGGACGTGTTCCGGGACCGGCTGATGTTCCCGGTCCGCGACCAGCACGGCCCGGTCGGCTTCACCGGCCGGGCCGCCCCCGGCGCCGGACCCGACACCCCGAAATACCTCAACACCGCGCAGACCCCGCTGTACGACAAGAGCCAGCTGCTGTTCGGCCTGGCCGAACAACAGGACCGGCTGCAGGCCGGCTGGCAGCCGGCACTGGTCGAAGGCCCCACCGATGTGCTGGCGGTCTGGCTGTCCTACAGCCGTGACGGCGACCGCGGCATCGCGGCGGTGGCCGCCTGCGGCACCGCGCTGACCCCGGCCCAGGCCGAGCAGGTCAGCGCCGTGCTCGGCGCCCAGCAGCACGGTGTGGTCACCGCCTACGACAACGACCCCGCCGGACGCGCCGCCACCGACCGCGCCTGGTCCCTGCTGCACGCCCGGCTGCCGTCCCGGCTGCTGCACCATGCCGTACTGCCCGCCGGCGCCGACCCGGCCACCCTACTGACCCGGCCCGACGGCCGCGTCGACCTGCGGGATACGCTGCAGGCACACACCCAGCCGCTGCTGGAAACCGTCGTCAACCACCGCCTGGACACCCTCCTCGACCGCAATCCACGGCTGCTGGACGACGTCGGCGGCCGCGTCGAAACCGCCCGGCACCTGGTCACGCTGATGTTCGACGCCGACGACAAGGCCGAAGCGATCCGCATCGGCGCACTCATCACCCAGCGCACCGGCATCAGCGTCCAGGCCCTCGTCGAGATCGCCGTGGACTATGTCGAAGCGTCCTGGTCCGAAGCCGCCGGAACGCTGAACAGCGCCGGTCCGGCACCTCCGGCTTCCCAAAGCGCCTTTCCACCCTTACGTCCGCGCGGCATGGTCGCGTCGCAGCCGTCTCCCGCAACGGCCCGTGCAACGCACCCGACGCGCCGCCGGTAAGCCGTCGAGGGGCGCCGTCACGGGCGGCCGCCGTCTCGGTTCTCGGCGATGAAATCCGTTCGTGCACTCCCTCAATGGCCCCACATTTTTGTCAGAGGGCGCGCCTAGGATGCCTCGCACGATCGACCGGCGCTGATGCCGGCCTGGCGAGGGTAGCGGGGGACAAGTATGCGCTGGTGGCAAAGGAAACCTAAAGATCGCGCCACGTGGTCTTTCGACCCGCTGGAAGGCGTGGGACCCCTACGGTTCGGGATGACGTCACAGCAGGTCAAAGCAGTTCTAGGCGCTGAGTCTTTGGAATCGTATCGAGGCTACGAAGGTAAGGAGTCATGGCAGCGGTACAGCGATGGCGGCGTAACCGCGATCTATGACCAGGGAGGCCTCGTCGCGGTGGCGATCGACGCGCTGGCCGGCCCCATGGTCCGGCTGCGGGAACTGGACCTCGTCGGCGGCAAGCCGTCCGCGGTGGCAGCCGGCATCCAGCAACTCGCGGGCCGCGACGACGCTGTCGTCACCGTGAACTGGAGCGGTGATCCTGAGGTGGCGGCCTGGGGGCTTTCCCTGGGCGCTACGCCGCAGTGGGGACTTTCGCCGTCCGGAGCGTTGGAACGCACCGGCATGATGGTCACCGACGCGCTGTTCGTCGGTGCCGAGTTGGCGGAGGATCCGTATTCGTCCGAGCCGATCATCAGATGGCGCGATGTCCGCGGATGGGAATGTGATCCCGGGGCATGGCTCGTGATCCCCGAGGAGAGCCGTGCGCGCTGGGACTGGACGCCGTTGAAGGCAGTGGGACCGCTCGAGTTCGGGATGACCCCGTTGCAGGTGTCGGCCGCGTTGGGCGGCGAAGCGCCGGCTGCCCGCCGCGGTTACTACCCCTCGCCGCTGCTGGAGAAGGCCGGACAGTGGTTTCCCAGCGAGGAGCGATTCGACGTTACCGGGGTCACCGCCCACTACCAGGGCTGGGACATCCCCTCGCTGGCGGCCGTCACCGTGCACGGGCGTACCGGCCCACAGGTCGCCTACGACGGCATCGATCTGATCGGCAAGAGCATTCCTGCTCTCGAAGCCACCCTCTACCAGCATGCGGGCAACGAAGGTGTAACCCTGGCCTTTGGCTGCAACGGAGACGTAGGGCCGCTCGATCTGAGTATGTTGGTCCGGGCGGCACGGGCCGGCGACGTCGTGATCAGCGAAGCCCGATTCGGCGTCGAAGATTGGGAAGACCACGGCTAAGCTCAGGCCCCGCCGAGTTCCACCAACGGCCAGTCCCACAGCCCACCTCAAAGTGCCGCCAGCCGTGCGACTTGCCATCCGTGAGTACCTGCTGGATCTCACTGAAGTCGGCATCGGCAGGGACGTCGAAAGCTACGAGCGGCAACTCGGCGCTGAACACTTCACCGCCCACGCCGAAACGTGCGAACGCAGCGTGGACGGCCGACGCGTTCGGGGCCAGCGGACCGGACGGTACCGGCAGGACCCTGATGACGCAATGGCCTGACGCCTCCAGCCGCGCCGATGTAGTCGGTCCAGGAACCGACACCTCGGCGCCGACGCAGCAACCGCGAAAGGATGGCGCTGTCCGCGCGTGCGGACAGCGCCATCAGGCCATGAGGGTCAGTTATCCCACCAGTTCCACCAGCCGTCGGGAGCCGTCTCGGTGGCGGCGATCGCTGGTAGTTCGTGCCGGGCGGTGTCGGCGGTCTTGCCCACGGTGCAGCCGCGGAACGGGCCGTCCTCGCCGCACAGCAGCGGCAGGTTGTGATCCAGCAACGGAAGCCACCCGACCATGCCGGTCACCTCCAGCCGGGCGCTTTCCCACGCGTACCAGAGCGCGGTCAGCCTGGTGACGGCCTCTTCGTGGCGCCACCACTGCCGGCACCAGTACCAGCGGGTCATCCCGACCGCGCCCACCGGGCGGGGGAAGGTCGGCAGCAGGTACGTGTTCACCCACTCCTCGACCGTGGAGTACAGCGGCTCCGCGCCCTCCTCCCCGGCTGGCACAGCCGCCGCGGCGGCCGAGGCGGCCGGCGCCGGTTCCATATCGCGCGCCGGGCCAGCCGGTTCGCTGGGCAGCCTGATCGGCTCCTCGGGGGTCACCGGGTCAAACAGGGTGGCGGGGTGGGCCCGGTTCGTGGTGGTCATCGGCGTGGTCCTGTCCGGTGAGGGGCTCGTCCCGGCCCGCCGGCGGGCGTCGGCCGCAGCTGGGCGCCCGGGGCGGCCAGCCGCAGCGGCGGGAACGCTTGCGCGCTGACCGCTCGCGGGGATCCGCTGGCGTTGTGGTGGCGGCCGATGCTCGCGGCGACCTGATCCGCGTCGGCGTCGAGCACTTTCGCGGCCACCTGCCCTTCGGTGTGCTCGTCGGCGGCCGTTGCTGGCCGGTCCAGCGCACCGGCAGCGGTCCGGCCGTCGGCACGATAGGCCCTTTCGATCGCCCGTCCCACGAGGAGCTCGGTATCGGCGGGCATGGTCTTCGCCTGCTCGACGGTGAACTGCAGCAGCAGGTCGAGCCCGTCAGCGGCGACCATGTTCTGCCGCCGCAAATCCGCCTGAAACGCCGCTACCGCGGCCGGGTCGACGTCGCGGGCCAGCACGGCGACCTGCGCCCGGACCGCCTGGTCGAACTCGTCGACAGCGTCCGGAACGTGGGTCAGCTGGCGACGGGACGGGCGGCCCGGCTGCGGCTCGGCGGCATGCTGCTGCTCCCACCAGTCGACGGCCGCGTCCGCCATCGCCTCGTGCGGAGCGACGCCGGCCCGGCATCGGCGCTCGTATCCGTCGACGAGGTCCGGCGCCAGGTGCCGCAGCCGGTGCAGCGCGTCCGCGGCGGTCTGCCGGCCGACCGGGGTGTCCCCGTGCACGGTCCCCCACCGCCACGCCTCGGCCGCTTCGAACAACGTGCCGCGCTCGCGCAGCGGCCGGTTGGCCTCAGCGATCTGCCGGGCGTAGCGGTCCGTCTCGCGCTGTTCTGCTGCCCGCAGCCGGTTGGCTTGCTGCTGCATCCGCGCGGCCTGGTCCTCACGCTGGGCCTGCCGCTCAGCCTCGGCAGCACGGTCCTGGACGCCGACCGCCGCGTAGCGGGCCGCCGCCTCGAAGACCGTCACCAGCGCACTCATCGCCTGCAGCATGCTCTGCCGGCCTTCCGCGAACGGATCCTCGTGTACTTGCTGCGTCAGATCCGTCATGGGCTCACCTCCTCTCTGATCCTCAGCCGGGTGTCCGCCAGCCATCGTTGACTGTCCGCATCGGTGTAAGGCGCACCGTTGCCGGTGCCGCTACCCGGCCGGCCCCGGCAGGGGCGAGAGCCCGTAGCGCCCGGGCGGCAGTGCGCGCGTCCCGCGCCTGGTGCAGCCGGTGCTGCGCGCCGCGGAGTTGTTCGACCGCGTCGGCCAGTAGCGCCAGTTTCAGAGTCAGGGCCAGCGCTGCGGACCGGTCCGGGTTGCCGGAGATCTGGCCCATCAGGGCGATCAGCCGGGACAGTGCCCGCAGGTCCTGCGACCGGCCGTCGGCGGGAACCGTCCGGCCGCAGCGAAGGCGCGCGGCGCGGTCAAAATGCTCGGCGGCACGGTGCAGCGGACCGGGCCGGTCACCTTCGCTGGCCTGCGCTAGCACGGTGAGCAGGTCCGCAGCGGCCGCCACCGTCGCCTGCGTCGCCGCTTGCCCGGCACCCAGCCCATCCCGGACGACCTGCGTAGCCTGCTGCGCCGCGGCCGCCGCCTGATGCAGCGCCGCCACTCGAGCAGCCCGGTCCACCGGCGGCCGCGGCGGCCCGGCATCCGGCGTGGGCATGCCCCAGCGGACCCGGAGCCGGGGCAGCGTCAGGTCGGCGGCAAGCTTCCCGCCGCCGAAGTACACCGGCGGGCTGCCGCCGCCCCGGCCGGGCAGCGCTACCGCGTATCCGGTGATCTGAGCCGGATCGACGGTGCTGGCCCGCAGCCGCACCAGCAGCCCGGACTCGCGCAGCAGCGCCACGAACTCCGATTCCGAAGTAGCGGTCGCCGCCACGGCCCGCACGCGGCGGCGCAGCTCGTCCCGCGCGGTGCTACTGCGCCCGGCCCGGATCGCCTTGTGCACCTCAGGGGTGTGCGGGCGCCGGTGCGCCGTCCAGTCCGCCGGAGCCACCTGGTACAGCCCGTAGCGTCGCTCCAACCGGCGTGCGGTGGCCTGGCAGCGCCAACGTTCGTTGCCCGGCCACACCGTCTCCCCGTCCTGCCGGACCAGGGTCGCCACCACGTGGATGTGATCGGCGGCGTGACGCACCGCGAGCCAGCGGACTCCGGGCCGGCCGTCGGCTGCTGCCAGGCCGACACCGGCGACCATCTCCCGGGCGATCTGGCCCCACTCGGCGTCCGACAGCACCCGGTCCGAGCCGTGGTTACGGATCGAGCAGTGCCACACCGGCTGCCGCGGCGGGTTCCGCCCCGCCCGTACCGGCTGCTCCAGCAGCCGGGCCAGCATGCTGACGTCCGGTCGACCTCCGACACCGGCCACGGGTTCCAGGTCGCCCGGTGACCGGCTGGGATCCCACACCGCTACTAGGTGCGGATTGACGTGCTCCTCGCACCGGCCCGGGCCGTACAGGTAGCGCAGCAGCCCCCCGACCCGCTGCCCCTGCGCCGCGATCTTCGTAATCACGGCAGACGCCCGTCGACCCGCTCCACCACCGCGTCGAGCGCGTCGAGGCGCCGCCGGCAGACGGCGACCGCGTCCACCAACCAGGGCGGGACGACACCAGTGCGATCGGCTGCGGTGACCGCCCGTTCGAGGTTCTCGCCGATCCCGGCTACTGCAGTCCGCGCTTGCAGCAGGTCTACTTGCAGCTGCCGCAGCTGCTCGCGCAGTGGATCCAGCCGGGCCGGGCGTGCCTGGCGGGCGAATGCCAGCCCGGCCTCGGCCAGGAAGCCCGTCGGGGTCATCCCCGCCGCTGCTGCCGCCTCGGTGAGATCGGCCAGCTCCGCTGCGGTAAACCGCGGCGCCAGCCGTCCCGGCCTACCCGGATACAGGTGCCGCCGGTCCCGGCCACGCACTTTCCCGGTCGTGTCGTCATCCACACCGCCCACAGTGGCGGGCACCCGTTGATGCTGCCGCGACTGGAGCTCACCGCGCCGGCCTAGGCGACCGCGCCGCAGGACGCCCTGTGGACCGCGCTCGGTCCGGTTACCCGTTCTACATCTTGCTCTCGGCGGGAGACCGGACGCTACTACTGGGCATGACGCCTGACTTGTTGATGAACAGCTAACGTCGACGAGGTCGCCGACGCGTTCGGCGTCAGCCGCGCCACCCTTTACCGCCACTTCCCTCAATGCCAGCTCGTATGAGCGCCACCCAACCGTTGACCATCGACCTGCGCGGTCACACTCGACGCCGCCGACCCTGCGCCCCCTTCGGAGCCCGTGATCACGATGAGCCCTCACCTTTACAGCCTCGACACCTCGCGGCTCTTCACCACGATTACGCCCGGACGCGGCCTGGCGTGGTTCTTGCTGATCGTCCTCGGCATGCTGGCCGTCTTGCTGACGATCGTTTACATCGGAACCCGGCCGGCCGTACGCGCATTTTTCCCGCGCGGCGCGGCGGCGCGGCGGCACGCGATCACCGCAGACGCTCGACGGATGCTCGCGCTGTGCGTTGGCGGCGACCTACTCCCCGCGAAGCAAGACGGCATCGCACCCGCAAAACCAGCATCGCGCGGACCTGGGCTGACCACCTGCGGCCGAAGCTGGAGCGCTACCTGCGCTCCTACCCTGCTGCGCCCGACCGGGCGGCAATCGCTCGGATCATCGACGACATCAACTACGCCTTGGAGCACCAGTTCTTCACCGACCTGGATGCCACTGCGATGACGACGATCGCGGGCGACCTCGACCATCTCGTGTTACTGACGGACCGAGACCCCGCCGACCAGCGACCGACCCGAAAGGACAAGCGGTGAAAGACGCCGATGTGTTCCTTCCTCGCCCTTTGTCGGGCGCATCGCAGCCGCGGCCAGCATCATCAACCTGGCGGGCTGCTTCGGCTGCTACTGGTAGCGGCACAGCCGCGACAACGCCGCTACCAGTAGCGGCCGCGTTGTACCAAACCGGGCTTTAGACGGGAAGCACGCCAGCCGTCAGGGTGTCGCTTCAGACGCTGCTACCCGAGTGTCGCTTCGATCGGAAAAAGTGTCGTATTCGCAGGACACGGGATGCACCGCTTAGCGGTCTGGCGGCACAGTTGCGCTGCGGGAAGGTTCGATGGCGGCGCCTCCGATGTCGACGTCGGCCCCGGAGCCTGTGTCCGCATGCGTTTCGGCACCGCCGGTTGTCAGGCGGCGGCGTCAACTGTCGCTGTCGCAGGGTCCTCGGTGTAAGCGACACTTTCGGCGCTCGGCCTGCAGAAGAAGGAACTGAGGGAAAAGCTCGGTCAGGAGACGGCGGGTGGATACGACCCGAGTCGAATTGCCCCTCGCCGCTACTCCTTGGTTGCCGACCGATTTCGGGCGCGAGCTACATCCTGAGTGCGGCGCCCCCGGTCCACATCTTCCTTGCGCCGCTGACCCCACCGCGGGTCGCGGCCGAACAACGCCGCGAGGTCAGTCCCGGTGATCCGCTCGCCAGCGGCGGTGATATCGCGGTACAGCTGCCGGGCGGTTTCGCGCTTCCACTTTTCCGTGCACGTCTCCATCTGCCCAGACGCCATCATGTCAGCCAATTGCTCCCGTAGCTCACGGGGCGAACTTGCCAGCTTCTGCTCTTGGGGATCGCCAGCCGGCCGCGGCTGCGGAACACGATGCGTGACCGCCGCGGGCCGGGGGGTGGCGGCAGCGATCGAGGCTTTCTCCCGGACGACGTCCTGCCGGCGAGCGGCCCGTCGCTGGCCGTGCCCCTCTGGCGCAATGACCGCCTGTCGCTGAGCGCCGGCACCGGCGCCCTCTGCACCGCGATGAGGTAAGGGAATGCGCGGGCTCGCTCGTTGCGACTGCTTCTGGTGAGGTAGTAGGTGCTGCCACGCCGGGTCCCCGCTGACCGGGTGACCACCGAGCGCGCAGACGTAGTCGTTGACGAACGCGTAGAGCGTTGCGTCGTCGAGCCGCGGGACGGTTGGCGCGAGCGTCATCGCCAGTTCGCGCGGGTCGGTCTCGTCGCTGCCGTCTAGCTCATTGATCAGCGCGACGCGCAGGTCCCCGATCTGTTGCTTCCATAGTTCGGAGCCGACCGGCGTGGTGACCGGCTGCGGCAGCAGGTCGCGCCACGGGTAGGTGGCCTTGCCGGGTTCGCCGTTCATCGCGCGGATGTAGTCGTTGACGAACGCCTCGACCACGCCTCTGCCCAGTTCGGGGACACGTAGGGTGGTCGAGGTGATCTGTTCAGCCAGCCGGGAGTAGGTCATGCGCGGCAGGTCGTCTGGTGTGATCTCGCGGTGGATGATCCACGCGAGGCGTTCGACGGCGAGCCGCCACCAGGGGGAGCCGACGATGGTGGCGGCGTGATGGACGCTGGTTGTCGGTATGGCGGCCCAGGCTGATGTCCGATCGGTCGGCACTTCGGCTGAGGTTTCCGGCGTCGTCATCTTGAGCATCTCGTCCGGCGTTACTGGCGCCGTAGGCCGCTGCTGATGCGATCCCGCCGCCAGCGCCGGGGCGGCAGCGTTCACCGGCGCCATCGGCTGAGTCACCGAAGGTTGTGCTGGCTGGTCCTCGGCCGCTGGTGGGGGCGGGGTGACCTGCGCGGGCCGGGCCGGGGAGACGGGGCTCGCCGGCATGGGTGCGGCTCCTGCGATCGGTCCGATCCGCACCGACCCGGGCGCCAGCAGATCCATCACCCGCTGGATCCGCGCCAGCTGCTCCACCACGTCCTCGACGACCGGCTCCCCGGCGGTCCGCGCGTCCTTCAGCAGCCGGCTGCGCCACCAGGCCTTCGGCCAGCGCCCCGAGCTCACCCGGTGATGGTTGACCACCATCCGACGCATCTGCCGCTCGGCCGCCATCCGCTCCAGATCCGGGTCGTCGTCCGGGATCAGCCAGCCCCACCGCTCGGCGAGCCGCCGCGGGCTGTAGGCGAAGCGTCCACGCCGGACCCGCTGCCCGGCCGCGGTCAGCGCCGCCCACCACATCAGGAAGATCACGCAGGGCACGGCGAGCCGCAGCAGCTTCTCGGTACCGGTGACCGCGTTGCTGGCCACGATGATGCCGGAGACGGCCGCGATCAGCGCCGCGATCCACAGCATCGGGCCGGGGTGCCCGGGCGTCTCGATCCTGCCGTCCGGCGCGTACACCGAGGTGTTGCGGTACTGCTCGGCGGCAAGGCTGGTGGCGGTCAGGAAGCAGATCTCGAAGACCGCGAAGACCAGCACCGCGAACACCTTGGGCAGGTGCAGCTGCTCGGTGGCGATCACCCACATGCCCTCGGCGTTGAGCAGCAGCGCCAGGTTCATGCTGAACGACAGCGCCAGCGGGCGCAGCGGCCGGCCGGAGCGTTTCGCCCAGATCGCGAAGCTGATCAGCAGGACGATGCCGAGCACACCGCCGGCGAGCAGCACCAGCGCCGCGTAGTCCGTCCAGAAACTCGCGAGCTGGTCGTTGAACGGTTTCACCTCGCGCGATTTCCTTTCGTGGGAACTCGTCCCGGTCCGCCAGGTTATGCGGTTGTCGATCAGTGTGGGGGGCGCTCCGTGACCGGGCCGCTACCGAAGCACCGATTCGTTGCTGCCGCTGGATGGCCGGGATGCTGTAGGAGCGGTGGCGTTGACAGGAGCGCTGCTCGGGAGCGGCACATGCGGTATCACGCGCCGGCTTGGTAGGCGTCGTCTCTTTGGTGATGGCCGGCATTTGCCTGCTACTACTGGCCGGTTCGCGCCTAGCCGGGCGTGGTGATGCCGGAGGGCCAGGTCAGGGGCGCGCCAGCACCGTCGCAGGTAGCGCTTCAGCAGCGCTGTCGGGCATAGGCGGCTGTCATGGTGAAGGCAATCCATCCGGGGCAGGGCCACCGGTGGATTGCTTTCTCGATCTACGCCGTTGTGACCTGGAGGTGCCCGGTGTCGCTGATCTGTCCGCCGTTCTGTCGGCGTGTCCACGACGAGTCGCCCGGAGAGGTTGTGGTGCACGAGTCGGCTCCCGTGCATGTTCCACAGTTGCCAGATCCGTGCCCTCAGCGGCCGCTACTTCTGCAACTGGCGCAGGCCGAGTACGACACTGTGCCGCGCCTTTACCTGGGTTCAGCTGAACTGGGGGTTGACGAGGCGGAGCGGCTACTTGCCGCCCTCGAGCCGCTTGTCGCGGCCCTACATGACGCTCAGCCGGCAGGTGCCCTCGGCCGAGGTATGCGCTGCGGCGTCGACGCGGCAGGAAGGCCGGCCAGCTGAGCGGCAGGCTGCGATCAAAGCCTGCTCCATATGACACTTCGATACATGCCGGCCGCGTCACCCCGCTGAAGCGCGTCGGCGTGGCAGTTCAACTAGTCTGGCTGAGCTACTCGATCGCTAGAAAACACGACGGCGCCATCCGGCCGATGACTGGTACCAGCGGTGGTCACTTCCTCCCACCGAGATCGGCTCATGGCCTTTTGCAGGTACTCGCAGGCGGCCCGTTCATCCCAGAACTCGCGGTGTTTGCCGGTGCTGCGCCACACCAGCCACCGGCCGTCCGCATGCTCACCGAGCCGGATCAGGCCGCGCTTCGACTGCCAGGCCCGGCGCCATGTCACCTCGTCTGCCCCCATGAGGGCAGGCTAACCGCCAGCGCCTTCTTCGGGCAGCACCCAGTCGTTGCCGCGTTTCACCCAGGGCCGGCCGTCGATCGGTTGCCCGGATCCGTCGTAGCCGGCCGGCACAAGCGTCCAGGTGCGTCGCAGTCGCCGCCCACGTCGGGCTGCCCCGCGGCACCAGCGCCCAGCGCGCGGCGGTCCGGTCCGGCTCGTCAAGGACCGCATCATCGACGGCGCTGTCGTCGACCGCTGATTGTCGTGTCGGGGTGCGGCGACGGCCGAGAAACCGGCCACCGCACCCCGACCTCTGCTATCCGCGGTCGTTCATCCACTGCACGCCCGGAAGCCATCGGTCGTGATCCACCATCTCCCGAACCAGATCAACAGCCACGTCGAATGCAATCGTGTCCTGGTTGTCGCGGCGGTCTTCCTGACCGTTGGACAGCAGGTACCCGCCAACCTCTCCGCTCGCACCAGGGTCGATGGCATGCTGGCCCGGATCACCCGGCTCATCCATCGACATCACCAGCGCCCGGTCGCCGTTCGACGAAATGACCAGCAGTCGGCCGTCGTCGTGCTGCAGCGCGGTTTCCAGGTTCCCTGCGGCGGCGCAGGCCCGCAGTTTGCGAGCTGCGTCAATGCCCGTCACCGGCTCGGTCTCGTCTGCGAAATGCCATGCCATAGGCGTCGACGCTATCAATCCAGCGGCTGCGGGGTGGATGGCCGCGCTGCGGTGATCAAAAAGCGGCCGTTGGGCGCAACGACTACGACCTCTTTGATGCCGGTGCCGCGGAGAAGGCTGCCTACTCCTCCATAGGCGCCGCAGCCGTCGCACAGCGGCCGATCGACATACATGACCGCCCGGTCGGCAGTGATTTTCGCGTTCTTGGCCTGCTGGAAAACGTCGCCTTCGGCATGGTCGCGGGTGTAGGCGTTCACCGGGATGTCGGTGACTTTGCCTTTGCCGTTGCGCCCGTAGAAGATTTGTCCGCCGACGTCGAGCCGGGCCGCGGTGTCCTTGTCTGCGTCGGTGCCCGCTTCCGGCATGCCCTGGCGCTTACGGAATGCGGCGAGGTCGTTGAACGGGTCGCCGGTGCATGCCTTCCCGGTTACCGGGCACTGGTAGGCCTGCGCCTGCTGCTGTTCGGCGGCCAACTCTTTGGTCTTCTTGGTGACCTCGACCTCGGTCTGTGCGGTGGCGTATACCTGCGCGCTGGCCGTCGAGCTGACCGTGACGGTGCCGCCGCCGGCGGCTTTGGCGGCTGCTTCTTTCTCTGCTTTGATGGCGGCAAAGGTTGCGCCGGCTTCTGGTGAGGTGCAGGAGATCGACGTGGCGCCGTTCGGTTTCATCGGGATGGGCCCGGCCTCGCAGCTACCGGCGGGCTGGCCGTCAATGCGGATGTCGGCGTTGAGGACCGCAGACACGCTGCTGTCGGCGATTTTCCCGGGGCTGGTGGTGGCGAGTTTGTTGCTGACTTGCGTGGTGATCCGGCAGCCGGAGACACCGCAGGAGATGGTGCCGGTGCCCTGTGCGCTGAACTGCACGCTCGTGTCGACGGCGTCCGTCAGTTGAGCCGTGTTGCCGGCAAGAGTGCCGAAGGCTTTGTCGGTGGCGGCCGAGTCCAGCGAGAACAGATCCATCTGCCCGGGGATTGGTTTACCGGCGGCCGGCGGCGGGGCTCGTTCCGGCTGCTGGTGGTGCAGCAGTTGCTGGCGTAGCACTCCGGTCGGCAGAGCGGGCAGGCCGGGTAGTGACGGCAGATCCGGCAAGGCGGGTAGGGACGGCAGGGTGGGGACGGCTGGCAGCGACGGCATGGTGGGCAGGGTTTTGCCGCTGCTGGCCGGGTCGAGCCGCAGGACGCGGAACGGTGCCGTGTCGGTGATGTAGATCGTGACGTTGGGGGTGGCTACTTTTCGGGCGGCCACGCCGTTGATATTGCTGGTGGGGCCGCCGTCTTTGGGGAAGGGCCCGGCCTGGTCGAGGGCGGTGAATAGGGTGTCAGCCAGGTCGGCTGGTGCTGGCCATGTGCCGGACAGGGGTGCTGCTGTGGAGGCCGGCCCGGTCACCCACCGGTTTTGGAATTTTGTCCCGAGTAGGCCGGTCGTGAATTTCACATAGTTTCGCTTGTTGATGGTGAGCAGATCTACGTGCTGTCCGGCGATGGATATCGCGCCGAAACTGTCGCCGTTACCGGTGACGGTGAGGTCGGCGGTAACGCCGGCGATAGTCGTCGTGTATCGCAGCATGGGTGCTGCGGCGAGGTTCGCGACGGCTCGGTCGAAGGGGCCCCGGTCGGCTTTGGGCCGGTCGCGGAGAAACCAGATGGTGGCGCCGACCGCGATCAGAAGGACGGCAGCGGCGGCGATGCCGATGATCCACCAACGGCGGTGTGAGTGTCTGGGCGGGCTTGCGGGGTGAAGCGGGTCCGGTGGGACCACGCCGAATGTGGGTGGCGGCGGCAGCGCGTTGATGGGTTGGTAGGGCTGTTCGGCGGTCATCGCGTCTCCGAGTAGATCGATTAGTGTCGAGCTATCCTGCCGTACGCGGCGGTTGCCGGGTTTCCCTGGGCCGCATGTCGGTGATGCTGTTCACGGCAGCCGCAGCTGATCTCCACGGTGGTGACCGCCCGCAAGTTTTCACTTCTTGATCTCCCCCAGGCGGGTATGTCCCAGTGTTGTCACAACCGGCCCGGTGCTTCGGCCCGCCCTGTACAGCAGTTCGCCCCGCCAGGCGAACCTGTGCGGGGCGGGCCGCTTCTTCGTCTACCGTTAGCTTTCTGAGTTAGGGTCTCCGAAGGCAAGCTGCGGAATGTCCTGGCGCAGGCGCTCGATCAGGCGGGCGTTGCTGCCATCCGATGGCGGCAGGTCTTGCGGGAGTCCCTGCAGCGCCAAATCCAACGTGATCTGCTTGGTGGCGCCCGGCGCTAGCCGGCGCACGTGGTCCAAGGTGGTGTTGTACAGCTCGACAGCACGATCGGGGTCGGTCACCCACAACCACGACAGCACTTTGCCGAACGGGTCACCCATGCGAACCACATCGCCGGGCGACCAGGCGTCGAGGGTGAGTCGGGCGGTATCAGTGACCAGAGCGTGGGTGAGGTGCATCAGGACGTCCTCGGGGACGGGCACCGTTTTCCGCGTTGTCATGCCAGCATTCTCACCGTTTCGCCGTTAGACGGCCCATCGACGGCACTCTGGTTGAGGCCGGCAAGCTCCCGCCAGTTCGTCGGCGTGTGGGTGGCGGTGGCCACGGTGGCATCACTGCCTGCCGTGTAGGCCGCTTGCCGGATTTCGTGGACGGCCTGCGCGTCAGTAATCACCCCGGCCTCGTAGCGAGTGCCGGCCGAGATGACGGCGCGTTCGTACTGGGTGGGCATGGTGTATCACCGTTGCGCGATTGCGGGTCGCTACCCGCGGCCAGCGAGGTTGAGTAGTTGGGTGAGCCCGTCCCGGAATGCTTCGGCCTGCTCCAGACTGATCGACGCGGTCACGCCGACGCCGATCCACACGTTGACTGCGATGGCGGGTGGTCCGTCGTAGGCGGAGGTGAGCCGGGCCGAAACTTGTCCGCCGTTCGCGGGCCGTCGCCACGTCCCGACACGCACCTCGTTGGAGCGGTGCCGGGTCAGCGACTGCAGGGTTTCCTCCCGGGTGCACCACGGCGGGTGCTCGTTAGCTTCGGTCATTGCGCGAGTCCGAGCGCCAGTAGGGAAGCAGCGCCGGTTACGGCGAGCATCCACACGACAACCGTTTCTATCCCGGAGCCGGTCCGGAACCGCATCCACCGAGGCGTGCCGACCGGTGTCCACCGGCAGCCCCGGATCCGGAGCGGCCACAGCAGCGGCACCCGGGAGAGGGTCAGCGCGTCGCCGAGGTTGTGGGCGAGCCACCCCCAGAGCACGGCGAGGCCGAGCCACCACCATGACTCGCTAGGCCGTGTCGCCAAAGGGTCATAGCCACTGCAGCAGTGCGGCGATGGTGACGGTGGCCTGGAACGAGCTGCCGGTTTTGTCGTAGCGAGTGGCCACGGACCGGCATTGCTTAAGTCGGTTGGAGCAGCGTTCCACCACGTTGCGGTGCCGGTAGATCAGCTTGTTGAACGTCGGTGGACGGCCGCCGCGAGGCCCACGGTTGCGGCGGCCTTTCTGCTGGTCCGAGCGCTCTGGGATGGTGTGCGCGATGCCGCGGCGGCTCAGGTAGCGGCGGATCGCGCGGCTGCTGTACCCCTTGTCGGCGATGACATGATCCGGTCGTGTGCGGGGGCGTCCCGGTCCGATGCGTTCGACGCGGATGGCCGCCATGACCTGCTCGAAGCGGGTGCAGTCGTTGACGTTGCCACCGGACAGTACGAATGCCAGTACCCGCCCGGCGCCGTCGCAGGCCAGGTGGATTTTGGTGGTCAGTCCACCACGGGATCGTCCGAAGGCGTGATCCGGTTTATCCGTTTCCGAGCGCCCCTTTTTGCGCCGGCGGCGTGCTGGTGGGCCCGCACGATCGTGGAGTCGACCGAGACCAACCAGTCGATGTCGGCGTTGGCGTCTGCTGCGGCGTGGGCGGCGGTGAGCATCTTGGTGAACGTGCCGTTGAGTGCCCACCTGCGGAAACGGGTGTAGATCGACTTCCAGGAGCCGTACCGGGCGGGCACATCGCGCCACGGTGCGCCGGAACGAATCTTCCACACGATGCCGTTGAGGACCCGGCGGTCGTCCTCACGAGGGCGACCACCGGTGATCACCGACGGCAGGTGCGGTGACAACGATTCCCACTCGGCGTCGGTCAGCTCATAGCGGCGCATCACGCCGTACATCATCCACGGTCATGATCCTTTGAAGACACGGCCTAGGCGTGGCAGTGTCCGCGATCGCGGCAGCAGCGGCGCCGATGAGCAGCGCTCCGATGCTGGCGGCAAACCGGTGTGCGCCTCTGCTGTGGTAGCGGAACTTGCCGGGCAGAATCAGGTCGCCGATCTTCGCCCTCAGCCGCGACGACAGGGCGGCGTGCGCGGCAGCCACACCGCCACTCCGACCACGATGAGGGCGGCGACCCGGCCGGCGGCCAGGCATGCGGTCGTGGTGATGGCCCCGGCCAGAACAGCACAGAGCGCGGTATGGGTGATCCCGCGATGCCCGCCCCGATCGGGGCCGGTCGAGCAGTGCCGGCAGGACGAGGTGCGCAGGACTGCGGCGGCGCGCTCGACTCCCCCAGCGATCAAGCAGGTGAGCCAGCCCAGCGAGTGCGCGATCGTGGACTGCGGGTGGTCGACGTCGGGAGCGAGGGCCATGCCGGTAGCTACGGCCGCCCCGATCGCCACGGTCAGAGGTGAAGGTTCCGAACCGGCAGCCGCGAGTACCGCACAGCCAGCAAGCCAGCCGACGGCGCCGGACAGGGCATGAGACTTACCCATCATGAGAGGTCACCGCGCTGGCTGAGATCGTCGGACGGCGATCCGGCCGCTACGCTGAGCGCATGACCGACGCCGACACCATGCGCGCCCTTACTCGCTACCTGGACGACGCCAGCAGGCGGGAACGTGCCGCCGACGAACGGAACAAAGCCATCGTCGGCGCCATCGAAAAGGGCTTCGCGTCGCTGGTCAAAGAGCTCCACGATGGCATCACCCTCATCCAGCACACTCTCATCGACGAGCTGCGCGACATGCGGCGCTGACGTCACGCTGGCACCTCTTCGAGAACGCCCATCTGCTCGGCGCCCGACTCGGTCAGCCAGTAGGCGCCCTTGTCGGTGGCCAGGATCTGCTCGTCGACGAGCTTGTTGACGGCGTTGGTGCATGCGCGGGTCTTGATGACGGTGCGGACCGCACCCGCGAGCTCCCCGAACGGCACGGGGTCGCGGTCGCCGTCCAGCCACCGTTCGGCGAAGAACCGCAGCACGGCCTCTCGGCCGCCGGTCGGCGGTGCTGTGTCGCCGGGGGCGCTGTCGAGCAGGTTCGCCGGGATGCCGGCCCCCAGCAGTTCGGCCGGGTCCATGCTGTCGAAGGCTTCGAGGCGCTTCCACCGGTCGGCGTACAACGGCCCGGCTACGCCGAGCACTGATGCTTCGAGGCCCAGCGTGTCACCGGTGGTGATCAGGTCGTAGAGGTCGCCGGCATAGTCGGTGCGCATCCGCATCCGCTTGGTCGATGACGCGTAGCCGAGTCCGGCGGTGGAGAAGCCGTCTTCCCACGCGGCAGGCAGGTTCGCCGGGTCGCCCGGCATCCGGCCACCCGGCCAGGCGGCGGTGCCGGTGAGTTTGTCGGCGGTGCGGAACACCGCAACGAATCCGGATGCGAGCTGGCCGCGCAGCACCGAGTCTTTGATCTCCGACAGCAGGACCGACTGGGACAGCAACCTGACCTTGATGTTGGCCTTGCGGCCGGATTTCGACAGCAGCGCCAGCAGCTTGGTGATCTCCTTGCCATGGTCGGGGTCGTTCATCGGAATGTGCGCCTCGTCGATGGTGATCGCCAGCAGCGGGAAGTCCGGGGACACCTCCCGGTACTTGACGCGGCGCTGCACCACCCGGCCATCGGGGCGGGTCTCTTCGCGCCGCATGCGGGTCGTCACCAAATTCCGGGCGATCATGACCATGGCGGCGACACGGAGCATCACCAGGATTTCCTCGACCGACGGCGCGAACCAGTCCACCCCGTCGCGCAGGTCACCCAGGCTTTGACCCATCTGCGGGTCACCGATCCACGACACCACAACACCGGACTGCCGCTCCAGCGCGGCCAGCAGGTTCAGGTACTCGCTCTTACCGGCACCTGTCGCGCCAGCAATGAGCTCCATGACCGCACCCCATCCCGGGCGCCAAAACGGGTGCCGTCCGCGGGTGCCGTCCTCCAGGGTCATCGTCTCCGCAAACCCGGTTTTCAGGTCGATGCCGTTGCCGGACCAGTCGTTTCCCTTGGTGAGCGGGCTGGTCCGCTGCACAAGGATGGTGGCCTGGTTCGCGTCGAACGGGTCCGCGACGATCGACACCATGCTCGTGCCCACCGAGTACGCGCGGGCGATCTTCCGCAGAGGCTCGGCGGTGTCGAACTTCTCCGGGTCCAAGTCGGAGTCCTCATGGGCGATGATCCGCCCAGACCAGCCACCCACCGACGGCATGATGTCCTCCAGCCGGGTGCCGTGCAACACCCGGCCCTTCACCGACACTTTCTCCCACCGCTCCAGCACGTAGGCGCGCAGCAGCTCAGCTTCAGTCGGCTGCGGCGTATCGTCGACCGGCTCGTCGTCCTCGTCGATAGCAGGCTGCGGTGCAGGAACCCGCCGCGCCTGCGCCCAGCGGAGGTAGGGGCGGGAACCGATCACACCGAGCCCGAGCAGCGCCGCCACGGCGAGTCCGCCGTCTCCAGTGGTGATGTTCAGGTTGATGGCGTCGGCAAGCTCGCACCACACGCCGGCTGCGGCGGCCAGGTATGCGGCGGTCCGGGCCCGCTGGGCGATCACAGCGTTCGTCGGTTCCACGGTCGGGTCCGGGAAGTCGGCGGTGTTGCTGTACCGGGTCAGCCAGGCGCGGGTGAACCACCACGACCCGGCGACGCACGCCGGGACGGCGGCGGCCTGCGCGATTTCGCCCCACCACGGGAAGTCAGCGGCGTCGAGAACCAGCCCGGCGGCTCCCACCGCGGCGGTTGTAGCGGTGGCGTTGACGTGCGCGCGGCGTTCCTGCAGCAGTTGCCGCACCGGGATTCTCGACAGCCTCCACTGACGCTGGCCGGGCCGGCGTAGTTCGGTGCAGCACACCGCGCACAGCGGCCGGTGGACCTTGGATTTGACGCTGACCCACTGTCCACTGTCCGGGCAGGCGGGGCATTCCATCTCGTAATGGGTGAGTTCCCCGCCGTCGCTGACCGGTACCGGCTGCTTGCGGGCTTTCACCGTTTTGCCGTCCGCGGCCCGGTAGTGCCAGGACAGGAATGCGGCGCCGCTGGGCACGGTGAGTTGACCGTCCGGGCCGCGGGACGCCGTGCGGGGGCGGGTCGGCGGGCTGCCGCCGGGCGGCATGTCACGGGTCGGGGCGGGGCGTTGGTCAACACTCATGGCTCACTCCGGAGAAGGCTGCGCAGAAGGAAAAGGGGGGTTCCGGGCTGGTACCGCAACCGCCAAACCTCGAGGGCTTGGCAGTCACGGATGGAGTCCGGCAGGGTCAGCGTCCGTTGACGGCGGATCCGTCGGCGCCCTGCAGCGCCTCGGTGGCCTGCTCGTTCATCGTGTCGATCGCCTCCTTGGAGGCGCGCACGCCGGTCTTGGCCGCGGCGATGGCATCGATGAGCGCTTTGATGTGCTCCGGAGACAGCATCTCCAGAGCGGTGGCCATTCCGGCGGTGATGCTGTCCGGCATGCTCTTCGAGTCCAGAAACCCCTTGAGCCGCTCGGCAGCAGCACCAGCCGAGGTGATCCGTTCGTCGATCAGGTCCAGGGCGGTGTCAACCGCCGTGAGGTCGCCGTCGAGCAGGTCGCACTCGTTGCTGGCCGATTCGAGGTCGTGGGCGTCGCCGGTGGCGGATCCGCTGGTTGCCGGTGTGGTCATGGCGTCCTCCTGGTTGTTGGGGTTGGAGCATCGGTGGGCTTTCAGGGCGGCGTGGGCGGCATCCTGGTCGGGATAGATTTGCCCGCTGTCGAACCCACACTGCCCGCAGGTGAAGAAGCAGAGGCCGCCGCTGCCCGGCTTCAGGTCGCCAGCTATCGGGCACGGCATGTGGGTGCTGTAGTAGTCGGCGTCCGCAGCGGCAGGGCTGGGGAACTCCCGGCGCGTTGTTTGACCGCAGTGCTGGCATGCCCAGTTGTAGGCATCCCCCGTCTGCGAATCCCGGGCGGAGGCACGAACAAACGTGCCGTTGCCCCAGTGCCCCTGCGTGTGCCGGGTCGGGCGCGTTCCGTGGGGCTGCTCCCGCGTCGCGTTGATAGCAATACACGGGATGCAACGGGTCACATTGCGGGTCATGCCGACCGTGGTGCCGCAGGTATCACAGTGGCGGGCCGGGCTTTCCCCGTCCGGGTCGCCGGGGAGAAACTCGATGCGACCGGCAACGACTTTGCCGCAGCCCCCATGCACCTTGTTGAGATGCAGTTGCGCGTCTTGAGCGGCTGCGTCGTCGGAGTCATAGCCGCCGCAGCCGGTGCCGCAGCGCTCGCAGTCCCATCGCATGAGTACCCGGGATCCGCCGGGCCCACCCGGCGGCGGGCTGGTGTCGGCACCGGCCGCCGGTTCGGCGATGAGTACTTCGTCAACGCTGGGCACCAGTTCGTCCTCGGCGGGGCGTTGCGGGCCTTCCCACAGCAACTTCGCGAGGCGTTCGACCCGCTCGGCCAGCGACGGACGAAAGTGCCGGGCCGGACGGTTCTCCGCTTTCGCGGCCTGGTTCTCCTGCCGCTGCGCCTTCTTCTCGGCGCGGCGCTGCTCGTGGGCGTCGATCACGTCCTGCAGGGCGTCACCCCAGTAGACGGCAGCAACGTCCTTCAGGCCGGGTTTGCCGGCCGCGTACGGTGACCGTTCCTTCTCCGGTTTAGCTGCCTCCCGGGCCCGGGCGCGTCCCTCGGCGCGGATCCGGGCCCGTTCCACATGCGGTGGCGTGGTGCCTTTGGCGGTGGCGATGGTGTCCTGCACGAACCGGCCACCGGTGAACAAGGCCGCCAGCAGCAGGCAGACCAGGAACTCGAGGCCCACGGTCAGCCCATCTTCTGCATCTGGGTGGTGTTCTTCTGCACGCCGTCACGCAAACCCTTGGTGATCGTGGGCAGGACACCGATCCCAGACGCCAGGAAGATCGGGACGAGGAAGAACGCAATCAAGGCGGGCCGGTCGGCGCCCTTCTTCTTGCCCTTGATGTCAGCGACGATGATGCACACGCCGACGAACACGGCAACGGCGCAGACGATGCCGAGCTGCCTGGCGTACTGGTTGGCCCAGGAGCCGACGACACCGGAGTAGGTGACGAAGCCGCCGACGGCGGCCATGACGCAGGCGGTGCGAGTGAGTCGCACCTTCTGGTGGATGTACCAGGCCCCGGCGAAGACGATGAGTCCCCCGACGGTGGCGAGCAGGCTGCTGAACATGTTGAGCATGGCTAGGTTCTCCTTTCGGGAGACGTGGTCAGTGGGTGGCAAGCAGGATCAGCGCGGCGATGATGGCGGTGCTGACCGGGCCGCGGAACGGGTGGATGAACAGAAATTTCAGGGCGTCTAAGAACAGGGCGGCGAGCACGGCGATGGGCCGCCACGCGTACGTCCAGTACCGGTACGGGGTCCAGACGGTGTCGAGGCCGGCGGTGTAGTCGGTGCGCCACACGGTTTTCGCGGACGGGGAGCGTTCCTCGGTGATCCACGAGTCGGCGGCGTCGAGATAGACGATGCGGGCCAGCCGGATCACGGCGTGGGGACGCTGCCGGGCTTTCGCCCGGGTGGTATCGGCGGGGCGCAGGGGCACCACCGTCGGCCGGGCCGGCCGGGTCGCGGTGGTGGTAGCCGCGTTCGACGGGGCTTCCGGGAACACCCCGTCGAACGCGTCAGCGATGGTCATGGTGGTGCACCTCCTCAAGGTCGCGTTTGGAGATCGTGGATGTTGGTCGGTAGAATCGCGCGCCCGCACGGGTGCACGGGCACCGCGCCCGCTGGATGGCATCGCAGTGACTGCCACGACGACTGCCATGCCATGACTGCCATGCCGTCCGGTGGACCTTCCGGCGGTGTTCCGGGTCATCGCGGGTTCCGCCGATCGGCTATTTCCGCGACTGCCAGAGCCAGTTCGTTGCGTCCGCGCTCGTCAAGGTCAGCGGCGACGGCCTGGACGTAGTAGCAGGCCTGCTCGACCCGGCTTTTACCCTCGATGGCGTCTTTGATCTTCTCTTTGAAGAACGCGAGGCGGCGTTGGCCGCGAACGAGGCGACGGGCTTTCGCACGCTGCTCGGCGGTAGTGCCACGGACGGCCTTCAACATTGATCCCTTCAGTGTTTGTGCTGGTCAGGCGGCGATGAGGTACGCAATGAGTCCGGCCAGTCCGGCGCCGAGCACGTACAAGGCGATGAACCGCAGGGCCTGCAGGCTGGCGTGGTGCTTCACCGTGCGACCTTGGGCATGCTGCGCAGGTGCACGACGGCGGCGATCACCATCGCGGCGATCGACGCCCCGACCGGGTAGATGACCAGCTCGGGGCTGCTGCCGGCGTGGAACGCGAGCCCGGTGAGGGCGCCGGCGATGAGGGTGAGGCTGCCCGCGGTGTCGACGGCCTGCCTTTTGCTGGGTTTCGGCGGCTGCGGCGGCAGAGTGACCGGGCCGATGGGCTTGTCGACCAGGGCGGCCGGCTCCCCTACGGTGCCTAGGTCGAGGGCGCGGTACGGGGTCAGGTCGGTGGTCATCGCAGGGCCTCCCGCAGCGGTCGGCCGGTCCAGTCGGCGGCGTCGCCCCTCGCAGCGGAGAGGGCGGACAAAGCGGCGTTGCTGGGGTCACCGTCGCTGTTCACAGTTGCGGTGAACGTCTTGGTGACGCCGTTGACGGTGAGGGTCACCGTGGCTTCGGCGGTGGTGGTCATCGTGTCGGTCATCGGAGGTTCTCCTCGGGGGTTTGGTGGTAGCCGTTGACGCCCGCAAGGACGGGCTGCGAAGGCTGCGGAATGGGTACCGGGATGCGAACCTGCTGGGTTCGCTCTGGCCGGGTCGTCTGGTTCTCAGCGGCGTTGAACGCGGCCCGCACATCGGGCATGTACCGGTTCGCAGTGCCGGTACTCACTCCGGCCTTTCTTCCCAGGTCAGCGTTGGTGAGAGCCCGGTTGCGTGCGAAGGCTCGGGCGAGTTTGCGGACGCTGTCGACGGGGTGGTCGGCGAGCGGGTGGCTGGGTTTCGCAGCGACCGTTTTGGGGTTCGCACCCGAGTTCGCAGTGGCCTTCTCGGCCGGCTTCTCAACGGTGCCCTCGGCTGGGTTCTCGCTGGGTTTCGCAGCCTGGTTCGCGGTCTGGGTGGGCGGCTGGGTGCGTTCGGTTTCGCTGCGAGTCTCGCTGCTGCGAGTTCTGGTGCGTACCGTCTGCGAGCCGGGCTGGGTGTCGGGGTGGGTGGGGCGGAGCGGGTTCAGGTCGGCGACCGCGGCCCGAGTGGTGGTGTCCTCGACTTGGTACAGCAGGGCGAGTTGGGCGCGCATGTCGCTGAGTAGTGCTTGGTCGGTGGCGAGGCGCAGGTGTTCGTTCGCGGCTTCGGTCTGCCTGCGCAGCGACCACTGCGCGAGGTTGATGCGCCACTTCTTGGCGTTGTTCTCGCGGAGCAGGTGCAGCCGGTATGCGGTGCGGGCGAATCGGGCGATGCGCCGCTGCCGCTCGACTTCTTCGACGGTGCGTTCGGAGGGTTCGGCGAGGCGCAGCCAGACAAGGATCCGTTCGGGGGTGAGCGCCCATTTGATCCGGCCGCGGACCTTCTTCGCGGTGCCGGCGAGGGCGGGGTGGGCCTGGAGGTGGATGTCGAGTTCTTCCGCCAACTCCTCGGAGATCATGTAGGCGGCGACGAGTGCGGCGAAGAAGCGCAGGACTACCTCGACCATCCGGTCGGCGTCCATGGCGGCGACCAGGGCGGAGCCGAGGGCGATGCCGTAGATGGTGCGAATGCCGGGGCCGAGGGTGGCGTGCCGGTGGATGTGGCGGCGTACCCGTCGCCAGGCGGCGACGATCTGTGCTTCGGCGAAGAAGAACAGCACCATGCGGAAGAACCAGTGCAGGTGCAGCACGTCACCGAACACTTTCCAGGCGCCGAGGGCGACGACGGCGGTGGCGAGGATGCCGGTGATGCGGGTGACGGCCCGGTCGGTGCCGGTGAGCTCAGCTTTGTCGGTGTTCTTGGTGCGCCGGTTCCGTCCGTACAGGGACATGGTCAGCAGTCCGGCGAGGACGCCGCATACCCCGTAGATGAGCCAGGTGGAGTGCGTGACGGCGGTGACCTGCGCCGAGACAGCGTCGATCCAGCTTCGTGCTGCGGCCGGGTGTCCGGTGGGCAGGGCGGGGCCGTTGTCGGGCTTGGCGAGGAACACCGTCACGGGCATGCCTCGACACTAGCAGGCGGATTGAGAAAATTCTAGCTATTTCTCAAGTAGCGCACCTATGCTGAGGGCATGTTCCCCTCACCCGCTCCGCCCCAAGCAGGCGTCACATTGATCGACAAGCTATTGGAGGAGGCGCTGCCATCTCCCGCCGAGCGTCGGCGTCGAAGGCGAGCAGTTGGCGCCAAGATCCGTCATGTTGCTGCCGCCGTAGGAGTCAGCGAAGCTGCGGTTTCGCTCTGGGAGCGCGGTATCTGCGAGCCGGGCCCGCGGCATCGAGTCTCTTACCGCCAAGTCCTTGACGACCTCGCGCTCTTGGAGAAGCAACTGGCCAGGACTCAGGCATGACGACGGCCGCGGTGCGCGAACACCACGGCCGTTTAGTTCATGCACTTGCTTGCACGCAGGAGACTCCCTTGAAGTTAACCCAATCTGTCGAACGGCAGCACCTCTGCGCCGTCGAGCTTCTCCGTGGAACGTGCTGATGGGCTACCTACTACGGCGCGAAGTCCGCGACGCTTTACCGCCTGGCCTGCTGACGGCTGCCGAACGACTTCTGGTGCTTGAGCTCGCCGATGCATGCAGCGACACCACACGGGAAGGTTGGGGACTGTAAAACGAACGGTGTAACTCCTGATCAAGGAGACGCACCTGATGACGGTCATGACGGATGCCGTGGATACTTCCGCGGTGGCGAAGAAGAAGACTCCGGCGAACACGCCTGAAGGCGTGGACGCCGAGCTGGTCGGCCGGCTGGTCGAGCAGGCTCGGGCTGCGGGCCTGCAGCTGACTGGTGAAGGCGGCCTGCTGCAACAGCTAACGAAGCGGGTGATCGAAGCCGCGCTGGACGGCGAGATCACTGACCACCTCGGTTATGAGAAACACGACCCGGTCGGCAAGGACGGCGGGAACTCGCGCAACGGCACCCGTGCCAAGACCGTGCTCACCGACGTCGGCCCGGTCGAGATCACCGTGCCGCGGGATCGAGACGGCTCATTCGAGCCGCAGATCGTCAAGAAACGGCAGCGGCGGCTGACCGGCGTCGAGGACATGGTCCTGTCGCTGTCCGCCAAAGGCCTGACCACCGGAGAAATCAGCGCTCACCTGGCCGAGGTCTATGGCGCCGACGTCTCTCGCCAGACGATCTCCACGATCACCGACAAGGTCATGGACGGCATGGCCGAGTGGCAGAACCGGCCCCTCGACCGGGTCTATCCGGTCGTGTTCCTGGACGCGATCAACGCCAAGATCCGCGATGGGAAGGTCGCCAACCGGCCCATCTACGTCGCTCTGGCGGTCACTGTCGAGGGCACCCGCGACATCCTCGGGCTGTGGGCCGGCGACGGCGGTGAGGGCGCAAAGTTCTGGTTCAGCGTGTGCACCGAGCTCAAGAATCGTGGCGTCGAGGACGTGCTGATGGCCGTCTGCGACGGCTTGACCGGCCTGCCTGACGCGATCAACACCGTCTGGCCCAGGACTGTGGTCCAGACTTGCGTGGTGCACCTGCTGCGCAACTCGTTCAAGTACGCCGGCCGCCAGCATTACGACGCGATCGCCAAGGCGCTGAGGCCCGTCTACACCGCACCGACCGAGGCCGCTGCCGAGCATCGGTTTTTGGAGTTCGCCGAGGCCTGGGGCGGGCGATACCCGGCCATCGTCCGGCTCTGGGAGAACGCCTGGGCCGAGTTCGTGCCGTTCCTGGCGTTCGACGCCGAGATCCGCAAGGTTGTCTGCTCGACGAACGCCATCGAGAGCGTGAACGCCCGGATCCGCCGGGCGGTCCGGGCCCGCGGGCACTTCCCGAATGAGCAGGCCGCCCTGAAATGCGTCTACCTCGCCGTGATGTCCCTCGACCCGACCGGCACCGGCCGCCGCCGCTGGGCGATCCGCTGGAAACCCGCCCTCAACGCCTTCGACCTCGCCTTCGAAGGACGACTCACCGCAGGCCGCAACTGACCTTCAACAACATCGAGTTACACCGTTTTCTTGACAGTCCCGAAGGTTGGCCAGGCAGTGAGGTACTGGCTCAACTGACGGATCTGTCGGAGCGAAGTATCCAAGAGGCCCTGCGGCGAGTGGCGCAAAAGTGGATTGATCTGCGAGTCGTTCTAGGCAAGGACCGGCACGGCCAGCCGTTCTATTCGGTGCCTGGCAGGCGGGTTACCTTCCGCTTTCCCAAGTTTGGGAAGGTACCTGAAGGTGCGACAGATCCGGGGGCTAAAGGTGCGATGGATCCGGGAGCTTACGACGACGAAGGTGCGACAAATCCGGGGGCTACTGGCGAGTTAGGTGCGACAGATCCGTCAGCAAGGTGCGACAGATCCGTGCCTAAGGTGCGACAGATCCGGGGGCCTTCTCCTCAAAGAACCGCTCATAACTTCAACCACTCACAGTCTCTCTCTCCGCGCGCGAACCAAGGTCCGCCTTCCCTGGCGCCCGAAGAAGATCGAGAAAGAGATCATCGCCTAGATCATCAAGAAGCTAACCCGGTCAACAACTGGCTCGCTGCCGCCGGCGCTCCCGACGAAAAACTCACCGAGATCCGGGATGAACTCGTTCGCCGCTGTCAACCTCGGTCTCTCGCCTGGTGGCGCACCGTTCACGGCAACGGCGACCTGCGACAACTTGTCGCAGAGGTGCTGGCGAACCCCAACAGCGGGTACCTGCAGCCTCGGTCGCCAGCGGATCAGCGCGTTGCGGAGAACCAGGCGCTATATGAGAAGTTCCGGCGGCAACCGCGCCGACCGCGAAAGAACACGGCGCCCGAAGATGTCAAGGCGTACTGCGACATCAGCAAGCCCTGAATCCCTTGGTCCCAACCCTGCTGAGTTAGCACATGGAGGAATGATGACCTTCCGTGACAAGTCCGTGATCCGACACCAATCGGGTAGCCGCATCGATACGCTACGAAGTGCCGGGAGTTCAGCAAACCCCGTCCGGAAGGTGCCAGACTCGACGACTTCGACCCGCGCAGATGTGCGGAATCCATCACCTGGCGAGGGTCTACCCCCTACCCCCATGACGGCATACGTTGCGGCGATGAGCACCGCGACCGACATCGCTGCCGCCCTACGCGAACAAGCACAGGCGCAGATCCCATACGGGCTAAGCAGCAACCTCACCGATGTCCAGTACGACGCAGCCCGGTTTGCTGTTGCCTCCTTCGGCGCGCTGAGCGCCATGGACCTGGAGGCGCTGGTCCGAGGGCAGGGCCCCTGGACGGCTACACCCACCGGCAAGGCCATCGACATCACAGTCATTCGCGACACCGTCCGCGCCCAGCAGGAGATCCCGGAGGGCAACGTCTCCGGCTATCCCCAGTCCCTGCGCCAGGCGATGCTGCGCCCTGCAGACCAGCGTCCGCCGAGAGCCGCCACGCCCGACTCTCCCGAAGAGATCGAGGCGTTCATCGCCGACGTTAAGGCGAGAATGTGAGGCGTTGATTGCCCGCAGCCAAGTTCCGACTGTTCGGGTTCATGAACGCAGTCCGCGAATGGACCCGCCATGACCCACCAGCTGGCGACCTTCTGGTTAAGGTCGCCAGCTTCGGCGCCGAACTGGAGTCCAACCCGCAGTCCGGCAATATCAGCCAGGAACATCCGGGGTACTACACCGCCGTATTACCGGCACCGAGCACAACGGGCGCATCGTCGCCGTCACCTTTACCATCGAAGGACGACCGACCAACGACTACGCCGGTGAAGTGCACTGCCAGGACATCGGCTGCATCACCCACCCGCAGGATGCGCTGTTCGAGCAGTGGCCGGCCGCACCTCACCACCACCCCGGCGCGTCGTTTACGACTCAGGCCGGCGAAGCTACGAACTAGCGCCGAGCTGCACGACCTGGTCCAACAGTTGCTCGATCAACTGGTGGTCGCCGGTATCCTCGACCGGCATAGCACGTGGTCGGCGCGGCAGCACTCGCCCCGGGCGCCTTGAGGTTGGCACATCCGTACGAGTGGCGGACTTACCCCGCCGACAGTACCGGCCGATACCGTCATCCCATGAATGAGCCGCCGCATGAGGGCCCAGACGACTGGTACTTCGACGAGAAGCTCCAACGGTGGCTGCGCCACTCCGGCAGGGCCTACTGGCGGCAGTTCCTGGCTGAACGCCGGGAACGCGCGGCCACCTGCGAGCTGCAGACGGGACGGGAATTCCAGCAGCAGGCGTTCTCGAAACGTATCGATCTTGTTCAAGATGACGACAGTTCCCTCCGCCCCGCTAAGGTGGTTGGCATGGACTCCGACGCCCCCATCCCCGCTGACGAGACCGGCCGCCCGCCGCGCGCGTCCGAGCGGCTCATGGCGCTGCTTGGCAGGTCAGCGCCAGCACCGATGACGCCCGAACAGCGGGCCGGCTATCAGGCGCGTATGGATCGCGCGGACGCGGACCTGCGGGAAATCATCGAGCGTCGCAACACGCCGTCGGCCGCGTGACGCACTCTCCCCGCGTCCTGGACGCGTCCGCGCTGATTGCGATGTTCGGCGGGCATCCGGACCTCATGGAGATGCTCGATGACGCCGAGCGCGGCAATGTGTTCCTGCTACTGCCGACGGTGGCGGTCGCGGAGGCCGAAGCGGCGCTGAACGTGGGACTCGCCTTGTGGACCCCGTTCCTGATGTCCCGGGGCGTCACCACGCTTGATCTGACCATGCATACCGCGGTGGAGGCCGCGCGACTGGCTGATCCGCAGTTGCCCGGCGCGGTGGCGGGCCCGCTGATGGCCGGTCAGGTGGCGTTCGAGGCGCAGGCACTTAACGCGGTGGTCGTCACTCAGATGCCGAGCATGTATGCCGGCTACGAGGTGGCAATCATGCCGGTGGAAGCGTAGCCAGGTGGAGGCTTCCGTGGCGGACCGATCAGGAAGTGTCAGTGCCGTCATCCGACCGCGCTTTCACGATCGAAGCCAGTCGCTCCGGGACTCGCGCTTACGTTGCTAATTCTGTAGAGCGCCGGGCTACCTGACTGTCAGGTATCAGATTGCCTGCATAGTCGATGTCGTTGCACTCGCGCAACTCCGCCCCTATGTTGGCACCGTGGCTGGTCCTGAGTTTGAAGGTCAAGAGGAACGACGCGAGGCCAACAGGCCGCGAGACGACTGGCCTGCGATTGTTGAAGCAGTCAAGACGCCCCTCGGCTTCTTTGCGCTGGTCGTGCTCGCCGTTGAAGGCATCCTCGCTGTGGGGGTAGGGCTCACGAGCGGGCCTAACCAGACTTATCTGGTTCTCGGCATGATCGGCCTCGTAGCGTCGCTGATCCTACTCGTCACCGGAATGGCGGTATGGCGGCCCGAATCGCTGTACGGGAAAACGCCGGAGATAGTCGTTTCGATAGCGAAAGCGCCCGCCGGATCAGGATCGCCTGATACTCAGGACGGCGGCGTGGCAGAAGTCGTCGAGAATCCGAAATTCTTGATAGCCGGCTCAGAAGCCGCACCATGGGACCGTTTTCTCGAAGAAGACCGCGGAATTATCACTGCGGCATTTCCGGGCTCCACTGTTTCGGTTGAGCCCGCAGAAACCGCAGCAGGCTTCAGTCAGGCACTCTTGACGTTAGGGGCACACGCTCAAGTTTGGCAGCTCTCTGCCCAAGTTGAGGGAAGCGGAAGCATACAGATCGGAAGCGATTCGCTTCCGCCGCGCGGACTTGGCGAGGTCGTACGTCAGTCACGACCGAAACTCGTCGTTCTAGCAGCATGCGCCTCAGCATCAGTCGCTGCAGAGATCGCCCCGTCGGCCGCCACGGGAACTCTTGATAGTGATGCTTGGAAACGATGGAGTACTATCTTCTACACACTGCTCGCGACCGGCGTGCCACTGAGCCGGGCATTCGCAATTACTCAAGCCGTAGATGGACTTCCAGTAGCCATGATCTTACGGCGAGATATGATATTCGCTGGGAGAGATCAGCGTTCGCTCCGGGCTGGAAAGTGAAGACAACGAGAATGGCGCACGCTGAACTGAAAGCGAAGGCAAGCGATTCACTCATTTACTGCCAGCCGTGAACGGCGGCCAGGAACGGCCGTTACTTTGCAAATCGCTCACCAGTACAACGCGGCTTCGCGGTGCGCGGTCATTAGTGCGTGGCGAGGGAAGCGACGGAAGGCAGCTCTGTCGGGGGCGCTACGAACCGGCAAGAAATACCGCGTGATCCTGGGCGACCCGGTAGGCCAGCATCGGCGGGTGCTGGTCGTACCAGCTTTCCGCATACGTCGCCACCCGCTTGCCCAACCTTCGTCCGAGCAGCCGGCGACTCTGCAAAATTTGTTCAGACGCTGCTGGTCCCGCAGTTGGTGGAGGTCTGCATCGCTGACGCACCAGTAACTCGCAAGAGCATGCCACTCGTCAAGGACGGTAACTTTTGCCGGTCCAGTAGTAGCGAGTATGCGTTACCGCGCCGTCGGCGCAAGGTGGACTACAGTCGTTGATGCTTTGGTCAATGGCGTACGAGCCGTCCCCGGCATCGATGAGATTGCTTGAGAAGAAGTACGGATCTTCCGGCGAGGGGCCGAGTTCGGCGAAGCCGCGGCGGACTGGATGAAGCACCACCACCCCTTTGTCCCCGCCCATACTGAAAATGAGGAAAACATTACCGGTACGGTCCCGGCCCGCGATCGTGAGTTCAGTCCACGTGTCCAACTCTTGCTGCCAACGTACCTTCCCGGTCCGGTCGGTGACGACGACGCCAGCGATCGGCTCATCTCCGCTTTCGTCCAACGTGCTAAGCAATGTGACAGGCCCCCAGGACTTGTGATTGACGGCGACGTGTCCGGTCACCCGACACCCGGGTAAGCATGCGCCGTGCCGCTGCAGGTCCTGCCAGGTCGGCGTGGCTAGCGTCGGTTGAGTCTGTTCAGCGGCTGCAACGATGTCGGCCTGGCGGACGGCGCCGCCGGCGATGAGCAAGCACACTGCCGCGCCGGCCGACCAACGCCAGGCCGCAGGCCACTCCTCCGGCGGCCAGGCGCGACGGCGGGAACCGGTCACATTCGTCGCAGGTACGTGCAGTTGATGGAGCAGGCGTACGTGCCGGAACCGATGGGTGCTTCCAGTCTGTCGCAGCACGCCGGCGTCTCGGGCCTGCTCGAGCAGGCGCAGGAACCGCCATGGCAGCCGGCCGGTCCCAGCCAGCCACAGATGTGCCGTGCGGTATTGCAACCATGCCGACGTACGTACGACTGCGACCAGTACCGGCAGCATGATCAGCAGGACCGCGCAGACGAACACGAGTGCGGGCCGATGCGGGTGCTGACCGACCAGGACGGCCGCCAATGTGCCGGCAACAGCAGCCGGCACGGCCAGCAGCAGCCCTAACACTGTGGCGTCGGTGTGTAGTGCCTGTCGGGGGCCCGCCATCCGGCCATGGTCGATGGGGGCCAAGACCCAATGCAGCACACCGACCAGCAATCCTGTCAAAGCGCCGACGAACACGAACGGTGCCATGTCCGCCAACGCCGGCAACGCCGGCACCGGAAGGTCGCCTGTACTGATCCCCGCCGCCCACCACACCGGCCAGGAAAGTGCAGGGAACAGTAACGTCATAACGGTCACGGCAATCGCTCCCGCAATTGCGCCCAGACCGACACGTGGCACGATGACCGGAGCTGCGTCACCGAGCCGAGGGGCGACCCGGCGCGGAGTTCGGTAGCCGGGTCCGATGCTCACCAACGTTTCTCCAAGCAGCCGCAGAGCCAAGGCCACCACCGCGGCCTGGACCGCACCCCACCACAGAAACGGATCTACTGCGGTCAGCAGCGCCGCCACGGTCACCGCAACCAGCCAGCTCAGCATCACGCGGCGGCGCGACGCGCGATGCCGCCTGTGACGTGATCGCACACGAGGGCGTCGGCCGGCAATGATGCCGCTCACGGCCGCGGCGACAGCAAACCCGGCCAGCACGGCGAACTGATAGACCCGCCCGGGGCTCACCTGTCCCTCCACCGCGCCGGCCACGAACACCGCGCCTCCGCAGGTGAAAGCTAGCGCGGTGCCCAGCCACCTTTCCCGACGCCGATCCCAGTCGGTGTAGCGAAGATCGGCCCACGAGGGCGACAACAACCAGACCGTGGCGAAAACGACGAAGAGCAGCCCCGTGAGATCCACGACGAGCGTACGCGCGCCATACACCGCGGCGACCCCGCCAACGGCAGCAGCCAGAAGGCTTACGGCACCTGCCCCGGCAACGAGTGCCGGCACCGGAATGGCCCGCATCCAGTGCGGCTTCTCGACGTACCGGCCGCCTGCGGTAGGCCGCGGAGGAAGAGTGATAGCCCCCACGGTCACGGCCACGAAGACCCCGGCCAGGGTGGCGAACAAGGAGGTGCAGGCCACCTGCCACTTGCCGCCGAGCACCACCGCAAAACTCACCGCACCTAGCAGGCCGAGTGTCATGGAAATCGGCGCAGCCGCCGCTACGGCAGGTACAACGTGGGGGGTTTGCCACCAGCTGAGGTCACCCGTCCGGCCCGTACGGACTATCGCGGCCAGCGTTCGCAGATGCCGATGCACTGTGGCCACTCGCCGGGGCGAGATGACGCCCCCGCTGTCTGCTGCGATGCTGCGGGCAGCCTGATCAACGTATTGGCCGAGCAAGGTTCGCTCCAGCGCAGCACGGTCGGGCAGTCGGGCACGGTCAAGGAGCTCGGCGGGATTGGCCGCTGCAGTGTCGTACAGGGCACGGGCCATGGTCACGAACAGCGGAGTCCGCAATACCAGGGCAAGCGGGTCCCGCTCAGTCACCCGTGCCTGCACGTCGCGCCAGCGGGCCGCGGTTGTTGGCGGCCCGGCCTCCTGCAGGAAGGTGAAGGCGGTCGCCAAAGGCACCGGCTGCAATCGCAGCACAGCAGCCGCTGTCAACACGTCGCTGGCGGTAACCTCGGCGGTGTATTCGTCCGCGCGACTGGTGATTACCAGAAGCTGCGGGGCCGACAGGCTCTGGTTGATTTCGTGTAAGGCTTGCCGACGCGCCTGTGGCAGCAGTTCGTCGAACCCGTCCAGAATCACCAACAGCCGACCAGCCACCAGCAGCGTCCTCGCCACAGTTCGCGCCTGCGGCACCGCCGGATGATCGTCGGCGATTTGCTGCACTAGCCATTGCGGCAACGGCTGGCGGGTGACGTTCCATGCCGCCAGGGACAGCAACACGGGTACGGGCTGGCCGGATTGCCAGGCGTCGGCTCGCAGCACCGCCAGCCTGCGCGCGGCGACAGTCTTTCCGCAGCCAGCCGGGCCGATCAGCACCATTCGGCCGGAAGGTATGGCCGAAAAAAGGGTGTCGATTTGCGACAGGTTGCCGGTTAGCGGCAGCGGGGTGCCATCACCGTCTCCCGCACGGATCACCTGCCAATGATCGGTGATCGCCGCATCCGCTGGCCTTAGTTGCACCGGTATCGGCCAAGGATCATTCAGCCGTTGCCGACGCTCCTCCTCCTGCAATTGGCGGCGCACGTCGGCCACCAGCGCAGCTTCAAGCTCCGCTCCATCCGACGGCGTGACATCGGGCTTGAGCAGTTTCATACCCGCCACAGTGGAGCCGAAGGCAACCAACGCACTGATCACGCCCCAGAGCGTGCTGGCGGTGTTCAAGGTGGCTCGTACGCTGACCACCGTCGTCAAGACGACGGTGAACACGACCACGCTGGAAATCACCCAGATACGCCGTCGACGCGTCATGGTGTCATCATGCCTTTGGCCGCTACCGTCCGCATCCGCCGGACAACGCAGCTTGTCCGGCCGACCACCGGCCTTCGACCCGGCGATCTACCAGCAGCGCCACGCCGTGGAGTGCGGCATCAACCGCTTCAAACGCCACCGCGCAGTCGCCACCAGCTTCGACAAACTCGCCGTGTGCTACGAAGCAACCGTGACCACCGCCGCGATCAACGAATGGCTATGCCTTCGATACACGCCCTAGCGCGATATCTGCGCCATTCAAGATTATTAACGCAGTTCGTGCCAGAGCCGACGTTCGACACCATTTCGCCAGCGCCGCTCGTCGCAATACTCGTGAGAACCGGCACCTCTCGCGGACCTTGACCGCCGTCGGCACCGACGGCGGTCAAGGAGTCCGCTGACGCTGCGTACAAGCGATCACGAAGCGACCCTTTCCGCGTGATTTGTCTGCAATCCAGCTCTTACAGGTCAATGACGCGCTGGGAGACAGCGGCCCGGATGGCGTCGGGTTCAACCACAACGAGACCGCGCAACGGGATCGTCCACTCTCCCAGCGCCAGTGCGGCCGCCATGACCTGCTTCGCGCGGATGGGCCGTCGCCCGCGGGCCAGGCCTACCGCAAGATCGGTCATGGCTCCGGCCTTCGCCCACGGGCTGGTTATCTCCTCGACGATCCGCAGCGCATCGTCGGGGCGTCCGCCGTCCCGCGCCATGACAGCGACTATGCGGGCGAGAGCTTGGTCGCGGACGTCGTCACCGCCCGGTCCCGAGGTGAACACGTTCCAGCGTTGCGTGAACGCACGCTCCGGCGCCAACGAGCGGGCAAAATGCAGCGCGGCATCTAGGTGGCCGTGCTCGGCGAGCGCCTCGGCCAAGTAGACCTCCATCGCCGGGGTGTGCTCGGCGTCGTCTTGGAGCAGCCGAGCGGCCTCCTCCGGCCGGTCCAACCGCAGCAATGCGTCGATGCCTAGAACGACCGGTTCGGGAAGCATCCACGAACCGTCGCAGCCGACGGCGGCCTCCGTGGCAGCGGCGATCATCCGCGTGACGCTCGGGGCGTCGCCGACCGCGCTCCAAGCGGTGATCAGCCGGCTGAAGGCGCAGCACCGTTCCCATGGATCCACCAGTGCCTCGGCGATCTGCTCTGCTCGGCGGATATAGCGGACAGCGGCATCGGGGGTCAGCGTGCCGCCGGCAATCGTCTGCACCGCCAGCTCCGCGTGAAAGACGGCCCGCTGCCAGGCGAGTCGCAGCTGCTGCTCGACGGCCGGGATCCGATCGGCATGCCCGGCCGCTAGGAAGACGGTGGCGATGCATGCCGCCGTCTCGGAGTGCTCGACGCTTTCTCCCGTGGGCAGGATTCTCAGTGCGTGTATGGCAAGTAGATCGGCATGGTCGGCGTCCCGAACCTCGAGGTAGCCCTGAGCTACGACGGCGAGGGCGTGGGCACGCTCGCCAGGCTCCGCGGCCCGGCCAGCCAGCCGGGAGGCCAGCCGTAGGCGCTGGCTCGCCACGAGCGCTGCGGTGACCTCCTGCAGGATGTCACCCTGCAGCTCCTCGGCGAGCCGGGCTGCGAGCTCTCCCGTCCCATCCTCATCACTCGCCTCTGTGTCGGCGCGCGGCTTTCCGGTGGCAAGCCGGGCGAGCTGGCTGAGCGCTTCCCTGCGAGTCTCTTTGTCACCGATGCGCCGGATCCGCTTCTCGGCCCCCTCGAGATCACCCAACTCCGCCTCGGCGCACGCAACTAACGCCAGGTCCTCGTCCGCCCGCTCCGGATCGGTGGTCTGGCGTGACGCGGTGTCGGCGGCCGTGGCCACCCGCAACGCCGCCCTAACGTCACCCACTGTGGCCAGAATCCGCGCGGCCCTTGCAAGTATCACGCCAGCCTCGTCAAGGTCGAGCGGATCGACCTCTGTGGCATCGAAGTCAGGCTCGTCGACGTCGAAATCGGTGCCGGTCAGCCGGCGCTCAACTGCGAACAACGCGGCTCGCCGGGCCACCTGTGGCCGGTTCTGTTCGATGGCGGCCTCGGCGAGTTGAAGGGCGACGTAGGCCTCCTGGACCGGATCATCAAGGAGGTCGACGGCCTGCATGGCGGCACTCTCCCAACCGCCCTCGGCGATCGCGGAGGCGACCGAAACGAGGGCGTCGTCGGGCACGCGTCGCAGGCTCCGCGTCATCAAAGCGTCGTCGGCCATACGGGCAGCCAGGATCGCCAGGTGGGCGTACCCTTTCGGGCCGGTTTCGCTGGCGAGCCGTTCCGCCTCCTCGAGCACGCCCGGGCCACGAGGGTCACCGCGCGACATGAGCCGGGCTCCAACGGCCGCGACCCTGCCCACCTGCTCGGCGGCTGTCGGCAGGGTGCGCGCCAGCGCCAGCGCCCGGTCCGGGCGGTCGGCATCGACGAGCAGGTCGCAGAGGTCGTTGACGGGACTCAGCCGGTGCGCGGCGCGGGCCAGCCGTGCGGCCAGCGCTTCGGCGTCGGCGAATGACCCCGCCTCAACGCAGATCGCCAGCACGGGTCGACCGGCGTCGGCCGGGTCGGCCGTGCGCAACAGGGCTGTTTCGGCCTCCTGGTAGCTCCCAGCCCGGGCTAAACAGCGAGCAAGGGTTGCCAGGATGGTTTCGCTCAGGTGTGGATTCTCCGCGGCTAGTTCCAGCACGCGCCGGTGAAGGGTCGGGCTGATCGGGTGGCCGGCGGCGTCAGCGATCGTCAAATCGGCGAGCCCGCGTACCTGGGCGTCTCGTATCTCGGCGGCCACTTCCTGGGCTTCCGAAATCCGGCCGTCCTCGCACAGCCCCTCGATGACCTGGTAAAACGCAGCTTCACGGACGCCGGGGTGCCGGAACTGCCGGGCGTAGGTCGCGCCGCGTAGCCGGGCATACCGGATCACTACCTCAATGCCGTTCGCGCACTTCTCGGCGGCGAAGCCGATGACGCCGTCAGCTTCGTCCGTTTGCCCGGCGGCGAGCAGGGCGGTGGCCACCGAGTGCAACGCCACCTCGCGCTCCGGGTCCGGCAGGTCCGAGGCCACGTAGGCTGCTATATCCGGCCGGCCGGCATGCAGCAACGCGTCGATCATTGACTGCTGGAGTTCCGTCCGTTGCGGACTCCGTTCCAGGGCGTCGATCAGGTTCAGCCCCCGTCCGGGCTGGCCCAGCAGCGCCCAGACCGCGGGCAACTCCGGCGGCATATGCAGGTTGGGTGACGTCAATTCCCAGCGGATCCTGGCCAGCTGCGCGGCGCTGCGCAAATCGGGATCTCGCTGAAGTTGCCACAAGGCCTGGGCGGAAACGACCTCCGTCAACGCCGGGCCGTCGCCACCCAGTTCGTCTCGCATACGGGCGTGCCGGCTGGTGTCCCGTGCAAGCTCGGTAAGCGGACCCACCTCACCAGCGTCAGCGAGACGCTTGCCGTACCGGGCGAGCAGAAAAAACGGTGTCTCGGCCGGCCATCGCAGGGACCGGTACGCGCGGGCCCAGTCGTCAATCCGTGCGCGATACTGTCTCATCTTGGATGCGCCGAGCACCTCGCTGGCCCCCAGGCGCAGGGAGTCGTGGCTGAACGCGAAACCGGTACCGCCGTCCGGGAACGCAGTGAGCACGAGTGTGCGGCCGGCGCCGTTGACCAGCGTCTCACGCACCTTCTCTGCTTCCGCCCCGCTGAGCTCGGCGACTTCCGCAATGCTGAGGCCTCCCTCCGAGGCGACAGCGAAACCGAGCACATCCGTCGCCAATGACCCCATACCGAGCAGGGTGTCGAGCTCCAGCCGCGCCGCGCGCTGCAGGCGAGCGGCCCGAGCCGAGCCGGACAAACGGCGGACTCGGCAGCTGAGCGCGGGATGGTCTACTACATCGGTCGGCTGATCGAGCTGGTGACGGCTGGCCAGAATGACACGCAGGACCGGAGACGGGTCGGCCGGGAGCAGGCTGAGGATGCTCGGCAGCCGCGTGGCCCGGCTCCGGCTCTGATCCTCGTCGATGCCGTCGACCACCAGGGCCAAGCGCCGGCCCGTCGCGGCCGCGTGCTTCACCGCGCGGTCAAGCAGATCCGTCCGGTCGAGGTGCAGAAGGCTGGGGTTCACCGTCCCGGGGTCGGTCGTTGCCAGATAGGCCTGCAGTTGTGCGCGGAGTACCTGTTCGAACGCGAAACTGTCGTTCCAAGACGCTTGGCCGCCCCGAATGAAGAAGTGCAGCACGTCGACCCGCTCGGGCGGGTGCAACACGAAGAAGCCGAGCAGTGCGGTCTTGCCGGCCCACGGCTCGCCTTCCCACCGCATGTAAGGCTCGTCTCCAAAGCAAAACTCCGCCAACTCAGCCAATTCCTCATCGCGGTCCTCGAGCGTGGCCGGCGTCAGCTCGCGTACGTGCCCGAGCATCGCCTCTGGGCGTACGGCCTCGCCGTCGGCACCGTAGGAGATGAAGTAATAAAAGTTTTGAGTATTGTCGTCGCCCTGCTGGAAGTGGCTGCTTGAGGAAATGTTGCCGTTCATTCGGTGGACGGTCTCATGAAGACGTTCTGCTGATTGTTTGAGCCGATCTGGAACCCGCTGCTGTGGTGCACCGAGACCGTGTAATGATCGCCGTCAGCCCGGGCTTCCTGCACGATGTGCTCGAGTTCGGCCGCCAGGTGAGCATCGATAGACACCGCCTTCAGCACTTGGGCCTGCAGGAGCACGCGAGACGCATCGTCAGCTGGGTCGCGAGCTAGCTCCTCCACTGCCTCGGTGACCTGGCGGCCGCGCCTCGAGGCAACGAGCCGAGCCAGGAGCTGGCGGCCCCAGGCGACGGTCGCGGTGCTGCCACTGTCGACGGCGGCATCCGTGGCCCGCTGTGCCATCGCACCGCCGTACGCAGCGACCGCGGCCGACACGTAGGGCATCACCGCAGCCGACAACTCGTCAAGATCCATACCGTCACCAATCCATCACGCGGCGCCACTGACCCGACTGTATACAGTGCGTCGAGCCGGGATCACTCGTACGACCGGGCGCAGGTATCGGGCGCCCGGCCGCTTCCGGTCCTGGTATTCGCCATGGGCGGTCATCGGTCATGTCCCGGCGGAAGCAGATGCCTACCGGGTCGGCGCGGTTGGCGGTGCGGCGGGCGTCGAGAACTGGCATAAGTTCTTGGCGGGTCGACGGAGAGCCCGTCAACCGTCGCGTCGACCCTATCGAGACTCGCGCTCCGGAGTGCGAGCCGCCGTCGTACCGGCCTGAGGCTTACAGCATGACCCCACCGGCCTGGCCGAACTTCGTCGCGTCCAGGTGCACTGCACTGCCGTTGGCCGCAGCCTTTGCAACGGCGGCGATCACGATCGCGGTAAGCGCTGGGGCGTCTGTGGGTACCTGGTGGCCGACGCTGTCAGCGAGGATCAGTGGGCAACCGAGTTGCCGGGCAAGGATCCGCTGGTAGGTGTCCCACAGGTCGGCATGGACCGGGCTGACGAGGTCAGGCCACAGCCGGGCGTCACCTTGCAGCACTACGGCGGGGACGTCTGGCAGGGTGGCGTTCAAGATCTCTACTTCGCCGGTGAGGAAGTCAATTTCGGTGGCGTCCGGGCCGTCCCCGTCGACGAGCCGGCTGTCTGCGGGGTTGATGCGCTGCCGGGGGATAGATGCGTCAACGAAGACCAGGCCGACAACCCGGTGCGGGTATCGGGCGGCGTACATGCGGGCGATGTTCCCGCCGAACGAATGCCCGACGATCACCGCTGGCTCCGACAGCCCTGCGCTGTCGAGTAGGGCTGCCAGCTCGTCGGCGAACCGGCTGTGCGGTAAGGGCGGATTCGGTGCTGACCGCGGGTCTGCACTGCCGATTCCGGGCCGGGTGTAGGTGAAGGCACGCAGCTGGCCCAGGTGGTCAAGCACTGGCTTCCAGGCCTCGGCGCCGCAGCCGAGCTGAGAGATGAACACGACAAGCGGGTCGGGTCCTTGAGCGCTGTAGGCCGTCACTCGTTCGAGACTAGTACTCCAGCAGGAGATCCGTTTCAGGGTTCCGTGAGTGCTTGGCGGGCGTAGTGGCTGGTCCTGGCGGCGGATTGATGACGGCGGCGATAGATTGACCAGGCAATGACGTCGACGACGCGTCTGCCGGGTTCGATGACCAGAGCGTGGAACAGCCGGCGGAGTTCGTTGACGGTGATCACGATCAGGCCGTCCGGGCTCGTGGTGCTGGCCGTGGTCGCGGCGGCGAGGAATGCGTGGGCGGCGATGACCAGGGTGGTCCAGCGGTGCCAGGCTTTCCAGCGGCGGTGCTGGTGCTGATCCAGTCCGAGTCCGCTTTTGGTTGCTTGGAACGACTCCTCAATGCTCCAGCGTCTTCCGGCGACGGCGACCAGGTGGTGCAGCGCGACGAGTTGCGGTGACCAGCAGCGGTAGAACGCCAGTTCACCGGTGGTCCGGTTGCGGCGAATCAGTAGCCAGTGATGGCCTTGGTGCGGGTCAGCTGCGTGCGGCAGGGTGATGAAAGCCCAGTCGTAGTAGCGGTGGCCTTTCGCGCCGTTGCCGGCCGATATCCGCTGCCATGCGTGTTTCGGTAGTCCGGCGGCGATCTGGTCGGCCCGCTGGACGCCGAGGCCGGTCGGTGCTCGGTGTGAGCAGGCGACCGCGAGGACGTAGCCGAGCTGATGCCGGCGTAGTGCGGTGGCCAGCTGCGGGTCACCGCCGTAAGCTTCGTCGCCGGCGACCCACCGGCATGGCAGCCCGCCAGCTACTGCGGTCTCGATCAAGCGGCGTGCCAGCTCCGGTTTCGTAGCGAACGTGACGGCGCCAGGAACCCCTGCCTCTGCCCGTCGCTGAGGGTCGTCGATCCAGGATTTCGGCAGGTAGAGAGCAACGTCGACCAGGCTGTGCCCGAGTGGGGAAGCGTATGACAGGTGCACCGCGAGCTGGCAGTTCTCGATCTTCCCGGCGGTTCCGGAGTATTGCCGTTGCACGCCGACAGTGTGGGTGCCTTTCTTAAGATCGCCGGTCTCGTCGACCAGCAGCACCCCGTCCGGGTGCCCGAGACGGGCCGCCACGAAGTCGCGCACATCGGCCCGCACCAGGGCGTCGTCCCAACTGGCACGGCTGATCAGATCCTGCATCCCGCCCGGACCGTCGTCGCCGGCGTGCTCGGCAATCGTCCAGCAGTTCTTCGTCGGCAACGGTGCGAGCAGCCCGGCAACGAAGTCACGGACCCGGCGCCGGGGTTCGGGTCGGGCGAAACGTGCCTCGATCGTGTTCATCAGCTCGCTGAACAGCTCAGACCATCGTTGAGCGTCTACTCTGTAGGCGGCAGCCACCGCCGCATCTTGGGTCCACACAACCTTCAAGACTTGGCGGTGGCTGCTTGCTGTCCACGGACAAAACCACACCATCACAGCAGCTCAGAACGGATCTCCTGCTGGAGTACTAGGGTCAGGTTATGGATTCCGACAGCATCGGCGACGTGATTGAGGTCAGCACCGCTACCGGGACTGAGCAGGAGGCGCTTGAGCTTGCGAAGCAAGCTGTGAAGGCGCGGCTTGCTGCCGGGGCGCAAATTAGCGGCCCAGCGAAGTCGGTGTTCTGGCACCTGGGAGAGTTCGGCGTCGGCGAGGAGTGGCGACTGGTGCTGCGAACACATGCCAGCCGGTTTGAGCCGCTTAAGGCCATGCTGGTGGAGCGCCATCCGTGGAAAAACCCGGAGGTACTTGCGCTGCGGGTAGCCGCCGGGTCCAGCGAATACTTGGTCTGGATAACGTCCACCGTCGGCGGGGCTGCCGACTAGCTGCGCGCTTTCCCGAGACAGGCGGCAACCTCTGGCACCTGCCTATGCTTCTGCAGTCGCAGCAAAACACCCATAAGCAATCGTGGCGTCACGATGGACCTGGCGTCAAGTAGCCCATAATGCAAAGTGGCCGGCACCTCAAGCGCGGGCCACTTTGCTCTTCCTATCAAACTTCTAGACTCGCAGCTTCGCGATTCGCTGCAGCGATTGCTTGCGCTCGCCACCAGATCGCCTTTTCTACTTCTGGTTCATCCTCGACAGCTTCCACCCTTACCCTGCGGCCCTTGTCATCGTGGCGCATTAGGAGGAGCCTTCGATCATCGAAAAGCCACCAGTCCTCGGCGCCGATGCCAGGGATGATTCCCGCCTTTTGTGCTCCATGCCTGGTCAAGTACTGGATGGTTTCGCCCGCGCCGCGGTTGAACTTGTCCATCCAGCGCATCCACCGCTGGTAGTCGGTAGGCGGGGTTTCTACGATTCGCACGCGCCCGATCGTTCTGCCGTGGTTGACGTGCGCGGCAACTTGCTTCATCCACGAGCCAAGCTCTTCATTTTCAAGCGGCGACTCCGGATGGCCAGCAAGGAACTGATCGAACTGTGCCTGCTCGTAGCCCAAGTGATAAGCAGGCTGCTGCTCCCAGCGCCAAGCTGACCGCTTAAAAGTTTCGAACGCTCGCCAAAACTCGGTTCCAGGTCCGCCGTCGGTGAGGACTTTCCGCATTGCTCCTCCTACGACTTGTTCATGTCGGATGCGTGGTACTTCATGGCGGCGCGGAGCAGCTTTCGCGCCTCGTCGCCTTCGACCGCGTCCTGCCAGACGTCACGCATTGCGTTGGCATGGGCGGTCCATCCATCTGCATCGAGCTCGTCATCGTCGTAGTAGGTTTCAACGACACCAATCTTGCCGTAGAGCTCGAAACTGTTGCGGACGACATCATGGAAGGTGCCGTAAACGGGCAGGATGCCGAGCCGGACGTTTGGCAGGTCCATGTATTCCAGGATGCGGTCAACCTGGGAATACATAACTTCGGGTGGCGCCACTCGCCGGGTGAGCACTGTTTCGTCGATGATGAACTCGAACCGGTACTTCTCGTCGAGAAGGAACTTGCGACGCTGCATGCGCGCGGCGACAGCTTCTGCAACGTCGTCAGCGGTCTTATGCAGCTTCATCGAGCCGGTGAGCACTGCGGTCGCGTATTCGCGCGTTTGCATGACGCTCGGCACAAAGGACCGTTCGATCATGCGAACAACATCGGCCTGTTCAACGAGTTCGTTGTAGGTCTGCTGGTGGGCGGCCTGACCCTTCTTGAGCGCCTTTTGGAAGCTGGTGGTATGCCGTTCGGCATCTGCCAACATGACCAAGAGTTCATGCTCATCCTGTTCGCTACCGCCGGTAGCAGCAACCCAACTCCGGATGTCATCCGCCGTGGGCGTTTGCTGTCCCAGACGAAGCTTGGACACCTTCGACGGGATCCAGCCGGCGCGAGCGGCAAGATCGTTGTTGGAGGTCTTGGTGGTACCCGTGCTTTGTAGCTGACGGAGGCGTTCGACGACGCCTCCGGGCTGAAGCAGCCATTTCTTGAGTTCGCGGTCCTGCATGCGCGTGTCTCCCTCGCTTTCGTCAGGCGGTTTGCCAGGTCCCGCCGGACACGCGTCCGCTGGATCCGTTCATGTGGTAGTTCCACCTCTCAAAGAGGCTCGGGTCTGCATACGACTGCACCCAGGGATCCATGGAGGCGTCCCTGGGTAGCCGTGCTGATGCCGGGGTCCTAGCTGTTGAGCCGGTCCAGGACGTTGCCATGGACGAAGATGACATCCTCATCGTCGAGAAGCCCAGACCTGTTGGCTTCGGAGTGACTGAGGACTGCCGCCCGTTCGTCGCCGGTAACCACCCGGCCCTGAACGTAGTAACCGCCGTCTGTCTTGAGGATGGCGTGGCATCCGTTGCCGCCGGAAGCCACGTCCTTCCAGAGGAACTCGATGTTGAAATCTTGCATGGCGCCGCCTTCCGATCGCTGCGCGATTGCGAGAAATTCCTAGGCCAGCATCCCACCGAAGTATGAGATCACACAACAGCCCCGCATTCGAGGTCGAAGTCGGGGCTGCAGCGTGTCCTGGGGACCTGGCGTCCATCAGTGTAAGAGAAATTTCTAGCTTTTTCTTGACCGCAGTGTCCATCGAGCGCATGGTGTGGGTAGGCAAGAAGCCGTCGTCTCCCGGTCGGGGTTGGCGTGACTGAGACTCCCCTGCCCCGGCCGGAATGACCCCTCACCTGGAGGCATTCCGTGCACACCGCACCCGCCACCTACCCGTACAGCACCGCCCAGGACATGCTCCTGGGCGCGGGGCTCACCGAGAAGCAGACTGTTTCCGTCATCAGCAGGCTGAGCGAGGACGGCGTACGTGTTCTGGCCGCCAGCGCCAGCGAGCCGGCCCGGCAGGTTGTTCACGCTCTCGCTCACGAAACGATTGCGGGTCTCGCCGAAACCCTGCACATGCAGGCCGATCCGGACGTTGCTGTGGTCCGTGAGCTGCTGCGTCACGCGGTTGGAGCGTGGTGACAGTGCGGACCACCCATCCGCTCACTGCTGACCGCGCCGCCCTGGCCGCCGCTGGCCCGCAGGCTTTCGCTCTGACTCCCGACGACGAGCGCGAGATCGGCAACTTCCTGATCGAAGTCGACAGCCTTCCCGACGAAGACGCCGCGCTGAGGCTGCGCATCCCGATCGACATGGTCCCGCAATTCCGGCAGCTCATGGCGACGGGCCGCTGAGCTTCGCACCTACTTCGCATCCGCGCTTTGCACTTCACACCTGTACTTCCTAGCTTCACACCCGCACTTCCAGGAGGACCCGATGTCCACCACCACCTACGCCCCGCCCGCTGGCGCCGACAACCCGGACGACTTCGACCGCTGGGAGAAGGAGCTGGTCGGCGACACCCGGCACCACTTCCGGCCGTCGAAGGCGGCGCTGCGCCGCGAGGACCAGCACGCCATCGACGAAGCCCTCGGCTACCACCGGCACCGCACCAACGAGCGCAGGGACTGACCATGACCCTTCACCCGCAGGGAATCGACGACTGCCGGTGCGGTGACTCGGACTGCGTTGGCACGTTCGGCCGTGCAACTGCCGGCCAGGACCGGTCGGGCTGCTGCCAGTACTGCGGCCTCACGAGCTGCGACGTGTGCGGCTGGACCGCCCTGCCGCTGGCAGTTGCCGCGACAAGCGTCCGTGATCCCTTTACCGGCCCTGCCCACCACCAGCACGGCACCAACGAGCGACGGGAGAACTGACATGCCGTTCGACCTGTACCTGAAAAGCGCAAACGGCACGGTGGCCATCCGGAACGCGCCGGACAGTGATCGGGAGTTCGCCGAGTCCCTCGTTGACCTGCTCCGGCAGGGGATGCCCGCGGACGAAATCCTGACTATCGAGCACAACAGGGGCGCGATCTCCGTGCCTTGGGGTGAGCTTCGCGGCGTATGGATTGAGGACGTATGAACGTCTTCTCTTACCGGCTTGTCTACCGCGGCAAGGTCGAAGCCGAGGGTGTGAACAGCGACTTCCAGCATGACAACGCTGAGGACTTCGGCCGCGCTTACGCCGCTACCATCGACGCCAACCGCCCGCCTCGGCCGTATCCGCTGCACTTGCTCGTGTGGGAAGGCGAAGACACCAGCCGGGATCCGGACTTCAAGCATCGCTGTCGCCGGCACGTCGACCATGTTCTGACCGGGGTGGCGTCATGACCGCCACTATCCGCCGGCTGCTCGGTCGCGCTAACCGTCCCGCCAATCCGTTCGACCTCGGCGTACGCGTCGAGACTGGTGAAAACGAGTGGCACGGTCAGGTCCCGACCGGCGTTACGGTCATCCTGCTCGGCGACCCATCCCGGGCGGTAGCCCGATGACCGGCCATGATCTGGAACTGTCGGCGCCGTCCACGTGGCCGCAGGACGAACACGCGTTCTGTGGGTGTGGCCGGCTGATGCGGCGAGACGACGCCGGCCGGCTTGTGTGCGACGACTGCGAGACGGCGGCGGACGACGCTGCGGTGATCGTGGCTGAGGTGATGTCGTGAGTACCGTCTACGTGGCTGAGATTGAGGGCCAGGACCTGCGCCTAATCAAGGACGGGAATCCGAACGTCCCGTACGACCTTGAGGTGTACCCGATCTACGGGCACGACGACGCCGATCGGTGGCTTGCCAAGCATGGCTACACCGATCACGACAACTGGGGCTGGCGCAAGGCCAACAGTTCGAAGCCGGCGATCTGGCTGAAGAACGTGGTGGCGCCGTGACCGACCTGAACGCGCTGCTCACCCTGTACACGACCTGGTCCAAGGCTCTGGAAGCCGCCGAAAAGGACGGCCCTGAACAGTCGGCGATCCGGGCAGAGATCGCGGACTACGAGGCGGCGAAAGCAGCCCGGCAGATCGCCGACCTGCTCGCCGCCGAAATCCTCGAGCCGGCCTCGGTCTGACGGGCCGCCTCGCCCACCAGCACCAGCCTCCCCTCCCCCGGTGCTGGTGGGCGTGCCCGACCCGTACATGCCGAAGGAGCCCCATGCAGCACATTCACACCAACGCGGCGGAACTTATGTCTGCCCGCAACGGCACCACCACGTTCATGACCGTCGCGGACGGCACCTACAGCAACAAGGTGGCGTTCGACGTCAAGGGCGGCGAAATGGCGCCGACCGATGGCCTGCCCCGCGTGGTCCTGACACCCGACCAGTTCCAGAAGATCACCGCCAAGGACAGCCGCGACTACCAGGTCACCGCCGATGACGGCAGCGTTTACGCCGTGTCGGTGTGGGCCTGACCGGCCCCGAAAGGACACCATGATCCGCATCAGACTGGTTGACGGCCGCACCGTCGAAACCAACACCTACACCCTCGACCAGGCCTACAAGCTCATGGCCGATGGTCATCCGCTGCAGATCGGCGGCCCCGAAGACTGCGAGCTGCAGCCAGTCTTCGCCGACGACCCGCAGGGCGAGAACCCGCGCCAGGCCATCAACGCCGCGGCGATCGTCAGCATCGAGGAGGACGGCGCGTGACCGCCCGTATCCTTACGCTCAAGCCCAGCCAGATGCAGCGGCTTCGGCAGCAGCAGCACGTCTGGTGGGACGACAGCACCGGCCGCGAGGTACTCGTCCGCACCGACCCCGGCGGCAGGGTTGATACCTACCCGGGCGCGCTGGTCCTGACCCTAACCCCCGCCGACCTGGACCTGATCGAGACACCGGACGGCCTGGTATGCGCCGATGAGACCCGCACTACCGGCTGGACGGTTTGCATGGCCGAGGTGCAGGCGTGAGCATCGACTACACGGGCGAGGTGGTCGGCCGGGATCCGGTCGGCAAGACGATCGTCGAGGCGCTGGTTTCCTCGCACCCCGACTGGTCGGACCAGCAGGTCACGGACCGGATTAACCGGGAATACGACGAGCCGGTCATCACCGTGGCTGAGGTTGCCCGGTGGCGGCCGGGCATGGCCCGGTGACCGCCTACGATCCGGGCAGGTCCATAGGCGGCGAGCGTTGCAGCCGCATCGTGTCGAACGAGATGATCGATGCCCACCCCGACTGGTCCGATCAGCAGATCGCCGACCGACTCAACCGCCGGTTCGACAATCCGGTGATCACGGTCGACGAGGTGGCGCACTGGCGTTCCGAGCGGGCGACGGCATGAGCGCTTACGCCAACGACCCGCGGGTGAACGATGTGACCGGCCGCGGCACGCTGTTCCTCGTCGCCGACAAGCCGGACGGTGAGCCGGTCGCCCGGGTACGTCCGTTCATTGACGGCGCGACCTGGGTGGCGTGGCCGGTCGACGAGAACCTCATGACTGAGCTGCCGGAGTTCGGGACCGCCGATGAGGCCATCAGGTCTGTGATCGGGGACCCGCAGTGACCACGGTCATGTGTCAAAACCCGCTGTGCCAGTACACGAGCGAAGCCGTCCACGAGCTCCGGGTCGCCGGCACCAAGATGGTCCGGCTGGTGTGCGCGGACCGTAGCTGCACCTTCTGGGCGTCCGGTGAGCTGTGCAAGGACGTGCCGAACGCGGTGATCGAACGGGACGAACTGCATCCGGTCGACGCCGGCGGCGTCCACATCTACGACGACTTCTGACTGAAATGACGGCGGGCCCGCTGCGTGGATGTACGGGCCCGCCGTTCGAGAAGCCCTGGGAAGGAGATCTCATGTTGCACATTACCCACCGGTGGCGGCGTCAGCCTCCCCTGATCCAGGATCAGGCCGCGGTCATGATGGCCGACCTGCTCCGCGAGTCCAGCGGCAAACGCGACGACCGGCGGCCGGCTGATGGCTGACCTGCCCGCCGACCTGCTGGTGATCGTGCACCACGACGACAGCGTCACCCGGTACGAGCAGGTCACATACTGCCCGTGGCCTGGCGGGGTCACCGTGTACCGGAATGGTGAGCAGATCGCCGAGCACAACGACGTGATCGGCCAGCATGCCGAACGTGCAGCGGTACCGGCCTGAGCCCACCCGCTGACGATCGCGTCGCCGAGAACGCCGCCCTGTACAGGCAGTTCGGCGGGGACCCGTTCCGGCAGTGGAAGAACCCGCCGCTGAAGAAGCAGGTGGGACTACTACGACATCACCAAGCTCTGAATCCTTGATCACAACCTTGCCGAGTCAGCACACGGAGGAACGATGACCTTCCGAAACACCTACGTTGCGCCGATGACCACCAGCGCCAGCTCAGTCATCACCGCCATCAACACCCGACGGCCGGGCCTGAAGCCCGCAAAACAGCACATGCTGATGTTCTTTATGCAGGGCCACCACCTTGCCTGGCGCGACCGGGCCCTGTTCGACGAGCCCATGCACGCCACCGAACGAGCCGTTGAGATCGACGCCAGCGCGGACAGCGCTGAGCCTCAGATCACGGACGAAGCAGCCCTGAACACCATCGGGTACGTCATCGCCCGGTACAGCGCACTGTCACCAGCCGACCTACGCACCCTCATCCAGGCATCGCAGCCGTGGCAGACAGCCACCAAACCGGGCTCCGAATCCCGCATCGAGTGGGCGCACCTGCGCGACTGGTTCCAGCGCCCGGACGAGACCGACGACCCGGACGATGAGCGACCCAACCGTGCCGAGGTCGCCGCAGCCGAGGCCTACCTGACGTCTCGCGCCCGGAAGCTGGCAGCAGTCTGATGGGTGGCTACCGGTTCGAAACGGTCGATGCCTGTGACGGGGTGATTGACCGTTGGGAGGCGCAGTACTTGGATGATGCCGCCGCCCTTGACGCGCTGGCGTGGCAGCCAATCGGGTCAGGTCTCGAGGTGCGACTGTTCCGGACGGCCGATGTTGGTCCGTTCGCAGTTAGGGAGTCCGGCCGCGAAGTGGAATGGACCGGTAACTGAAAGAGGCGCCCCGCTACTCCTGCGGGGCGTTCTTTTTTGGCCGGCCACGTGGCGTCTCGGCATCCACTTCGACCATCAGAGCTTTGAACTGGGCGAGCCGGCGCGGATCGTTGCGGACCCAGCGCAGCACGGCCCGGAAGAACGTGTTCATGGTGAAGCCAGCCCTTTCCACCTCGGCCCGGACTGGGTCGTACTCGTCGTCAGCGGGTCGATAGTTCCGGTTTACGTGCCGGTGCTGGCTACTCACTGCCGGATCATCCCATAGGCGGCTTGCCACCTTCTAGCAGCACTGAGACACTACCCTTTAGTGGCTTGCCACTAATTCTGCATCACGCTTCAAGGAGAGCCATGCCCGACACGGACCTGACCGCCCGCCTGCACCGCCTGCTCCACCTGTACCGGGCCCTGCCCGACGACCGGATAGTTCTCGCCGCGATCGTCGGCGACGACGCAGACACCCTCACCCTCGGCGACCTGCGCGAGCTGGCCCGACTGGTAGGCGCCTGATGACCACCATGGAGGACCTGTATCCGGACGGCCACGGCTACCACGATGCGCACGGCCCGTACATCGACGCCGTGGCCAAAGCACTCGACGAGGCCGGCTTCAAAACCGACATCTCGTGGTCGGACCCAAACGATCCGCGAGACGGCTGGATCGGCTTCGACATGGAACAGCAGCCCCACCGAAACGGCGAGCCGGTCTGGTCCTACGACGAAGTCGGTATCGGCTGGTCCGAAAATCGCGGCTGGCACCTGCTGTGTATCGACGACCGCAACGGCCGGGACTCCCGGTACGTGTTCGAGCTCGCTATCGCCCGGCTGGCGTCACCGGAGACGGTGGCGAACGCGGTCGCGGAGCAGGCAGGCATCGACGCGCACGTTGCGAGCGACGACTACCCGGACGTCGACTTCCCGGAGCACACCTTCGAGGACGACGACATCCCGTTCGACCAGGCGCTGGCCCAATACCGGGAGCCGGCGTGAGTGTCCGTCAGGTCAACAGGGACACGGTGCTGGCCGCGATCCGCAGTGGCGCCCGGAGTCTTGATGACATCGCCGCCCACTTCCAGGTGCTATCGCACTCCCCCACCCTTCGCCAGGTGCTCGACAGCCTGCTCAACGAGGGGCTGATCTACGACGGGCCGGACGGGCTGCACGCCCACGGCGAACAACTCACCATCGACGAGGAGAACTGACATGTCCTTGATTGGAGGGCGCATCCGCGACTTGATCTATGTCGAAAAGGAGCACGTCAACTTGGATGAGGCGGCTGCGATTGCTCGGGTGCTGCGGTGCACCGGCAAGTACGGCGCCGGCCGGCCCGAGGTGCGTACCGATGAGATGGTAACCGACGTACTCGCCGTGATGCAGGTGCTGGCAGGGCCGGACGGCGACAACGCCCGTTACCTCAGCCGGAGCGCCTGATGGGTGCCGGCGCGCTGGCGGAACTGATCGTCGCCGAATTCGGCCTGGACGGAGACGACCAGTGACCACGCTCCGCGATGACCTGGCCGTGCTCATCCGCGAAGCCGACAAGGACAACGAACTGAGCCCGTACCAGCTTGCTTCCTCGATCAGCGAATTCCTCCTCGACCGCGGCCTGGTCACGCCCGTGCAGGCACACGCGGTGTCGGACTTCGCTGAGGAACAGAACCGCGGCGCCGGCTACCGGCACCCGAAACCGGTCGGCCCGGAAGCCCTGGCCGCCGTGATCGTCGACCGTTTCAACCTTGAGGAGAACTGACCATGAGCTTCCACCCGCCCGCCGACGGACGCTGGGCCATGCAGCCCCGCCTCTTCCGCATCGGTAACACGACCCTGCTGGACGACGATCCGAACCCGTGGACCGTCAAAGCCGTTACCGCCAACTTCGCTGTGCTCACCCGACTGGACGATCCCGAGTGGGAAAACGGCGACGATGACCCGGAAGACGGTCCGACCAGCAACGACTGCGACGTCCTCTATACCGTCCTGGACTGCCGTAACGGCTACCGCGGCCCGTGCAACCTGTCCGGCTGGGGCTACGGCGACGGTACCTACAGCGAGGCCGACTGCGCTGCGATGCTGGCCGACTTCGAGGCTGGCGACCTGGAGATCAGCCATCGAAATTGGACGCGCATTAGGTTTGCAGACGAGGCGGCCGTCCGATGACCGATACCGCCGCTGTTCCGCTTAAGGATGTCGTTCACGTACTCCGGCTAGCCCGCGACGGACAACTCGGCGGTACTAACGATTGGACAACCGAGGGGTTTGTGTCAGCCGTCTGGAACGGCTTTATCACGAAGGACGACACCATGGGCCTCACCCCCGCCGGCGAAGCGTTCCTCGGCAAAGTTGGGGTGCTGTTTCCGGAGGCGACCCGATGACCGTCACCGTCACCGACATGCACATCCCGGCCCAGCGCGATCCGGGCCACGACCAGATGGTCACCCCGGAATCGGCGCGGGTGGCTGAGCTGCAGGAGATGATTCGGTCCGGCCAGTACGCCGGCTACCTGGACGAACTCACGGATGCGCTGGCGAAAGCGAAAGCGGCCCGTGACGAGATCCGACAGCTCACCGCGACCAGCGCGCTGGGGGCGTGACCATTGAGCTGGTATTACGTCTCCTACAACTTCGGATATTCCCGCGGCAGCGGTTTCGGCAACATCGAACTGGTGCTGGATGAAGCCCCTCGCCCTGGTGGTGCTGGCGTAAAGGCGCTAAGGCGTGTTTTAGAAGCTGATGGTTGATCGATGTTCCGGCGTGGCGGTGATCGATAACTGAAGAGGTCTCCGGTATCTGGTTCTGCGACCAAGCAAGAACTTCATACCGGAGACCTCGTGGCCACCTTAGCGGTGACGAGGCGGCATGACCTGACCGACCGGCAGTGGGCCGTGCTGGCCCCGCTTCTTCCTGCCGCGTCCACGACAGGTCGTCCGCCGAAGTGGGACAAACGGCAGCTCATCGACGGGATCCGGTGGCGAATCCGGATGGGCACCCCGTGGCGTGACGTCCCTGCCGTCTACCCGCCCTGGCAGACGGTCTACGGCCTGTTCCGCCGCTGGCAGCGCGACGGCACCTGGGACCGGATCCTCGCGGCATTGCAGGCCGCCGCCGATACCAACGGCAGGATCATCTGGACGGTCAGCGTCGACTCGATGACCAGCCGCGCCCATCAGCACGCCGCCGGCGCTCGCACCAACGGCCACCTGCAGAAAGAGCCACCCGGCGGCGTCCACGACGAACCCGCCGACCACGCACTCGGCCGTTCCCACGGCGGTTTGACCACCAAGACGCACCTGGCCTGCGAACAGGGCCAGAAGGTGTTGTCGATGGTCGTGACCGCCGGGCATCGCGGCGACAGCCCCCAGTTCATCCCGGTCCTGCGCCGCATCAGGGTCACCCGCCTCGGTGTCGGCCGGCCCCGCACCTGTCCCGACCTGGTCCTGGCCGACAAGGCCTACACGAGCCGAGCCAACCGTGCCTACCTGCGCAAACGAGGGATCAAGGCCTGCATCCCCAGCAAGAAGGACCAGGACGCCCACCGCAAGGCCAAAGGATCCCGCGGCGGACGCCCGCCGAAGTTCGACAAGGCCCTCTACCGCATGCGTCACGCCGTCGAGAACAGCATCGCCCGACTCAAGCGCTACCGGGGCATCGCCACCCGCTACGAAAAGCTGGCAGTCCGCTTCCAAGCCGCCCTAACCATCGTGATCATCGGCGAGTGGCTATGACCAGCTTCTAAAACACGCCTTAGGTCCGTCGCTGGACGTCTTGGCACCGGTTCACCACCCTTGCCCTGGCAGCGCTTGCGGTCCTCGCGATCTGCACCGCCGACGTCCGATCGGCGGACCGTCCCGGTCAGCCCGACATGATCGACCTGACCGTCAACGAGATCCGCCGCCTGATCAACGTCCTACTGATTCGGCCGGCACGCAGCATCGCTCACCGTTTGCGTTGGTCACGTTGGCGACGCCGTCACCAGGCACGAGCCAGACGAGCCCACTACGCCCGCCGCCTCACCCTCAAAACTCAGCCATGATCACGAATGGCGGCTGCCCTACTAGAGAACACCGGCACTGTCAACTGGTCAAGCTCGAGGCTCAAACGAACCTCAAGGAAGAACCGATATCGAGAACCCTTCCTGTTTTGCGGCCGTCGATGTCTTAACGTAAGGGCACGCGCGCGGAATCTGTCTTCTCGAAAGGATCTCGATGTCCATCAAAAGGTTTGTCGCCCTGGGCGTAGCCGTACCGACATTTCTGACGGCCTCGCTCGTGGGATTGGACCAGGCGGCCATGGCGTCGCCCGCACCCGAGGCTGTCAAGCCCGCCTCGGTCGCCCCGATCGTCGCTTTCAACGGTTCGGCCGATCCGCAGTTCTGGGGTGCCGTCGCCCAGGCCGCCGCCAACGCGGCCGCCGGGGCGGTGGCGGCCGCGGTGGTGGCGGCGGCACTGGCTCCGAAGTCGTCCAGCTCCAGCTCCGGCGGCCCAGCCACCGGCACGGCCGCGGATCGATCCGGCGACGCGCAGTTCGACGTGGCCAGCTGACGCCAGCTCCGGCGCTCTCTTTCCCATAGTGGGACAGCCCTGCCGGCGGTGACCTACGGCTGCCGTCGGCAGGGGACCACTCTTTTCTAGAAAGGTTACTTACGGTGCGGGCGATTGCATTGTTGGCCGCGGCGGCGGCAATAGTGATGTCGGTAGGAAATACTTTTCCGGCCGCTGCCGAAACAGCGGGAAGCGCGGTCGCCCGCCTCTATATCGACGTACGCGATCAGAATGATCTTGATTCTCTGGCACGGGCAGTCACCGATCCGCGGTCGCCGTCGTACCGCCATTTCCTGTCGCCCGCCGATTACCGACGGCGATTCGCGCTCACCGATGCGCAGCACCGCGACCTGCTGACTCGGCTGGCCGCCGACGGCATCCGGGTGACCGGCGAGACCTCGCACTACCTGCGGATCACCGGCCCGGCCGCGGCAGTCGCCCGGGTGGCGGGCGCCAGCGCTGCGGCCCATTCACTGTCCACCCCGGTCAGCGCGGCTGCCGACGCTGCCGCGAGGCTGGCCGGGCCACAGGCCCGGGTGCGAGAGAAGGCGGATGCTGACGAGCCGGCCAAGTGCTCCTCCTGGCTCGGCGAGTCACCGGCGGCCGACATGCCACCCGCGTACGGCAGCATTTCGTCCTACGCCACCTGCCCGTACCGCCCGGACCAGCTGCGCAAGGCTTACCACGTCACGACCACCGGCCGCGGCAGGACCGTGGCCATCGTCGGCGCCTACGGCTCGCCCACCATGCGCGCCGACGCCGACCGATTTGCCACCGCTGTCGGCGACAAGCCGTTCCGGCCCGGCCAGTACCGCGAGGACGTCGACCCGAACGCGTGGAACCTCACCCCGGACTGTGCGCCACCTGCTGATTGGGCCGGTGAGCAGGCTTTGGACGTGGAGACCGTGCACGGCTACGCGCCGGACGCCGCCGTCCGCTACGTCGGGGCCAACTCGTGCCTCGACGAAGACCTGATGGACGCCGAGAGCTCGATCATCGACAACCGCTCGGCCGACCTGATCACCAACTCGTGGGCCGAGATCATCCATGCCGATCCCGGCCACCTCACGCCCGACCTCGTGGCGGCCTGGAACCGGCTGTTCGAGCAAGCGGCCGTCGAGGGCATCGGCGTCTACTTCGCCTCCGGTGACTGCGGCGACGCCTCGCCGGGTGCCGCCCACGCAGGACTGAACTGCGACCCGGCCACAACCGCGGCCCAGGCCGAGTGGCCGGCCGCCTCGCCGTGGGTGACGGCGGTCGGCGGGACGGCGCTAGGCACCGATGCACACGGCCGGTACGCCTGGGAGACGAGCATGGGCGACGACCTCTCAATCCGTTCGGCGGACGGCACGGCCTGGACGCCGCTGCCCGGGGTCTTCGTCTTCGGAGGCGGCGGCGGGCCGGGCGACGCCCCTCAGCCGTGGTACCAGCGTGGCGTGGTGCCGGCTGCGCTCGCTGCGGCCGGGGGTCAGGCCCGCCGCGTCACCCCCGACGTCGCGCTGGAGGGCGACTTCGCCGTGCCAGTGCTGGTCGGCTATACCCTCGGCGGGACGTTCCAGCTGATCGGGTACGCCGGCACGTCGGCGGCCAGCCCCGGGTTCGCGGCCATCCAGGCCGGCGCCGAGCAGGTATCGGGGCGCACGATCGGGTTCGCCAACCCGCTGCTGTACCGGCTGTCCCGGGCTGGTGTCCTGCACGACGTGACCGAGCCGACCGCACCGGTGACGGCGGTGCGCGATCTCGGCGCCGACCAGGGCGATCTGCGATACGTCCTGTTCACTCTGGGCCAGGACTACGGCCTGTCGGCCACCACCGGGTACGACGCCGCTACCGGCTTAGGCTCACCCGGTCCCGCGTACCTCTCCTGGTTCCGAAGGCACTGAGTTCACTGGGAGGAACGGAACCGTCATGTCCCCACGCGAAGCCCTACCCGTGCGCATCCGGGTCGCCGTGCCGCTGCTACTGCTGGTGGTGGCGCTGTTCACCGCGGCCACGCTGATCTACAACGCGCCGGCCTCACCGGCCCGCAACCGTCTCGACTTCGTGCCCAAACTCCTACAGCCCTACTTCTGGCAGGACTGGCAGCTGTTCGGCCCCAACCCGCCGGTCACCAACAACCTCATCTACCTGGAGGTGCGGCTGCGCGACGCAACCGGGCAGGTAACCGAGAGCGCGCCGGCCGAGATTGAGCAGGCCATCGACCGGCAGCCGCGCAGCTTCCGGACCAATCCGACCAAGACCCCCGGCATCATGCTGGCCTTCAACGCGTCGGCCAACAACTTCGCCCGGGCCGCGAGCGCGATCGCCAAGATGCCGGCCGATCAGCAGGCCGACGCCCGCAAGAAGCTGTTCGACGAGTACGCCAACTTCTTTGTCGAGATGCAGCGGTTCTTCTCCGCCAGCGCCGACGGGCTCTACCCGGGCCGGGACATCGTCGCGGTGCGGGCTCGGTTCCGTACGCGATCGATCGTGCCGTTCTCGCAGCGCTACCAAGACCCACCGCCGGCACAACCCGAGAAGGAACTGCTCGACACGAGCTGGCTCACCTACATACCGGGGATAGCACGATGAACCGACTCGACACCTTCCTGGCGCGGATCAGCGTGCGCGAGCACCGGCTCATCGGCATCGCGCTGATGCGCATCGTCATCGGGTTCGCGACCATCCTGTACTGCCTGGCTGACTACGACCGTCGTGAATTCCTTTGGGGACCGACGTCGTACTACTCGGCCGGCGTCGCCCGTACCGCCTTGCCGCACCACGGGTTCTCGCTGTTCCTGCTCAGTGACTCGCGGGTGTGGTTTGAGATCGTGTTCCACCTAGTCATCGTCGTCTCACTGGCGTTCATGATCTTTGGTGGGCGATCGTTGACCATCGCGCAGGCGGTGCTGCTCTGGTCGCTGCACTGGCGCAACCAGGATGTCCTCGAGGGCGGCGACAACTTGGCCCAGATCGTGATCATCTTCATGATCTTCACGGTGTCCAACGCCTACTTCGCGCCCGGAGCCCGCAATCGCCGGGAGCGCATGCTCGCCCGGGAGGCGCCGGTCCTGCGGACCGCGGTGCACAACCTGGCCGCGTACCTCATGGTGTTCCAGATCTGCGTCCTCTATTTCATGGCTGGGTACTGGAAGGTGACCGGCGAGCAGTGGCAGGACGGCGTGGCCATGTACTACATCAGTCACGTGACCGGCTTCGCGCTGTCATCCACCTATGCGGCGTTAATGAGCAATGCGTTCATCGGCACCGCCGTCACTTACTTCACCGTCTTTACCGAGCTCGCGTTCCCGTTCGCGGTGCTATCGGTGCGCGGCTGGGTCCGCAAGACGGTCATCCTCGCCATCGAGGGGATGCATCTGGGCATTATGGTATTCATGGGTCTAGTCTGCTTTGGGTTGTTGATGCTGGGCGCTGACAGCGTCTGCCTGCGCGACGACGACTACAAGACCATGTACCGGTACGCGCTGAGGCTGCGTGACGCGACCCTAGCCCGTTATCGCCGGCGCTTCACTGCGCCGGTGCCCTCAGCGGTCGTCGCCATGGAGGAGGACACGCGTGTCGCCGCATGATGCCCAGGTGCGGGCGCTGGACGCGTTCTTGCGCGCTGATCCGCAGACCTGGCCGCGGCTGGCGCCAGCGCTGGTGGCCCGGGCAGGTGAGCAGCGGCTTCGCGAAGTCGTTGACGAGGCCCACGGCCGGCTCGGCGGCATCACCGGCGTCATCGATACCCCAGACGGCCTAGCGATCGAAGGACCGCAGGGGCAGGTGCTGGCCTGGGCCGAAACGGACGAGGGCGGCGCGCTGAGCGGACTGTGGATCGCCGGGGCACGGCGCGGACGTGTCCGTTCCGGGCGCCGGGCTGAGCTGATCGGGTACGCGGTGCCCTACGTACCGATGCTGTGGGGGGCGATCGGCTGCTGGACAGCCAGGTCGGTGCTGGGCTGGGCTGGGCTCCTGCTGACCACCGTGGCGATGTACACGTTCATCCGCGGGCTCGGCGCTCTGCCCGTACGGCCTTGGTGGGCGAACCATCCCCTCACTCTGCTGTTCACTCTCGCCCTCGCCTCGACGGCCCGCCTGCCGCGGCTGACCGCTGAGGGCGGTGCCGACAGTCTGATCGTCGGCGTCGTTCTGGTCGTCGCGGTAGTCGCGCTGCTTGTGCCGGCCCGCCGGCACCGGTGGCCCGAAAGCACCGAGCGGCCGCTGGCAGTGTTTCCCGTCGACGGTGACTGGTATGTACTGCAAGGCGGCGGCCGTCTGATTAACCATCACGCTACCGTCCCCGAGCAGCGCGGCGCCGTCGACCTAGTCCGCATCGGCCCCCAGCGGGGTGATGCGAGCCGGCTCGAGTCGTACCTGGCCTACGGCGAGCCGGTCGTCGCGCCCTGCGCCGGCCGGGTCGTAACCGCCGTCGATGGCATCGAGGACCAGGCGCCCGGCACGATTCGGTTTGCGCCCCCGTACGGCAACCGCGTGACCATCGACAACGGCAGTGAGCTGGTCACAGTCGCCCATCTGAAACCGGGCACGGTCACCGTCCGCCTCGGCGACACGGTCGAGGCCGGCCAGCTGATCGGCGCGGTCGGCAATTCCGGCAACAGCAGCATGCCCCACCTGCATCTGCAGGCCGACCGGGCCGGAGTGGGCCTCCAACTGCGCTTCGCCTGCATCAACGGCTCGCTGTACCGCGGTCGTCGCGTGCGCGCCCCGAAGCGGCGGCCATGATCGACGTGATCGTGGTCGGCTCCGGCCCCAACGGCCTGGCAGGCGCGGTCGCGCTGGCCAGGCAAGGCCTGACCGTGACCGTGCTCGAGGCGGCCGAAACCATAGGCGGAGGCACCCGCAGCGGCGAGCTGACCGTCCCCGGCGTGCTGCACGACCACTGCTCCGCGGTCCACCCGATGGCGGTGGCCTCACCGTTCCTGGCCTCGCTCCCCCTCGACCAGCACGGGCTGACCTGGACCTGGGCGCCGGTGGAGCTGGCGCATCCGCTCGACGGCGGCCGGGGCGCCGCGCTGTACCGGTCGATCGAGCGCACCGCAGCCGCGCTCGGCGACGACGGCGCGACCTGGCGACGGCTGTTCGGCCCGCTGGCCGCGGACTTCGACACGCTCGCAACTGACCTGCTCGGCCCGGTGCTGCGGGTTCCCCGGCATCCGGTCCGGCTCGGCCGCTTCGGACTGCGGGCGGCCGCGCCGGCGTCGGCCCTGGCCCGGCTGTGGCGTACGGCCGAAAGCCGGGCGCTGTTCGCGGGGACCGCCGCGCACGCCATGCGGCCGTTGCACACGCCTGGGAGCACCGCCATCGGGGCGATGTTGATCGCGGCCGGTCACCGGCACGGCTGGCCAGTGGCCCGGGGTGGTTCCCGGGCGATCACCGACGCGCTGGCCCGGCATCTGTTTGAACTAGGCGGCACGATCCAGACCGGCGCGCTGGTGCGGTCGCTGGCCGATCTGCCGCCGGCCAGGGTGGTGCTGCTCGACGTCGCGCCGTCCGCGGCCGCGCGCATCTGTGGCGACCGACTGCCGCCCCGGGTCGCGCGCGCCTACCGCCGGTGGCGGCACGGTCCCGCGGCATTCAAGGTGGACCTCGCAGTCGAGGGCGGTGTGCCGTGGCGGCTGGAGGCGGCCCGGCAGGCGGGCACAGTGCATGTCGGGGGAGAGCTGAACGAGATTGCGTACGCGGAAAGGCAGGTCACCGACGGACGCCTACCTACGCGGCCGTTCGTTCTGGTCGCCCAGCAGTACCTGGCCGACCCGGCCCGGTCACAGGGTGACATCCACCCGGTCTACGCCTACGCTCACGTGCCGAGCGGATGGGACGGAGACGCCACCGACGCCGTCCTCGACCAGATCGAACGGTTCGCGCCCGGACTGCGCGAGCGGATCGTCGCCCGGTCGGTGCATACGGTGTCCCAGTTCTCTGGCGGCAACCCCAACTACGTGCGCGGGGACATCCTCACCGGGGCCAATACGCCGGCGCAGCTGGTGGCACGGCCGCGCTGGGCCATCGACCCGTACGCGACCGGCGTCCCCGGCGTCTTCCTCTGCTCGGCCGCCACGCCGCCTGGCGCAGGTGTACACGGCATGTGCGGCTACCAAGCGGCCCGATCGGCGCTCCGTCACATTCAGTCGACGAAGAGCTTGGCGGCTCGGTAGTACTGCTGTGCTCCGGGATGCAGCGGTACCGGATACGTGCCCAGGGCCGAACGCGGGTCGATCTGCTCGGCGTCGATGTGGGCGTCGCGCAACTGGAAGCCGGCCTCGAACAGCAGCGCGGTGAGCCGTCGGGCCACGTTGTCGGACATGTCGCGCCGGACCACTAGCACGTTGGTGATGCCGATCGTGCCGACATCGGCTGTCATCCGATAGGTCACTCGGGGGACGGTGCGCTCGGCGTACACCTCGCCGAACTCCGACTGCAGCCTGCCCACCAGCTGGCTCAGCGGCAGCAGCCGGATGATCCCCGGCTCGGCCCGCACGAGGTCGTTGATGGCCGGGGTCGGGAGACCAGCGCTGAAGAAGAACGCGTCCAGCGCGCCGGCCCGGACCCCGGCCACGGCGGTCGACAGGGACTGCCGTGCTATGCGTACACGTCCGGCCAGCCCGGCCGCCGCCAGCACCCTCTCGGCGGCGATGTCGGTGCCGGAGCCGACCTCGCCGGTGGACACCCGACGACCCGCCAAATCGGCCAGCGTGCCGATGCTCGCGTCAGCCCGCACCACCAGCTGCAGGTAATCGTCGTAGAGGGCGGCGAGCGCGGCAATCGGCACCGGCGCCGGGAACGGCGCCTCACCGCCTAGGGCCAAGCTGGCGCAGTCCACCGTGGTGAAGCCGATGTCGGCAGCCCGGTTGCCTAGCAGCGTCATGTTCTCAATCGAGGCGGCCGTGCGGACGGCGCTCATCTGCAGGGCGAAGCGCTGGCCGACCGACGCCAGAGCGGTTCCCAGCCGGTCGTAGACGCCGCCCACGCTGCCGGTCGCGATCACCAACTCGTCCGCTTCCGCGCTTGAGCCACTGCATCCCGCCGCTAGCAACGCTGACCCAAGCGCGAGCCGACCGAGATCGCGGCGCTTCATCGGGCATCGCACTCAGTTCTGGCGGCAGGCAGACGGACCGTCGCACGCAACCCGTGTGGCCGGACGCCGGCCAGTTGAAGCTCGCCTCCGGACGCGGTGACCAGCGCGCCGATGATACTCAGGCCCAGGCCGCTCCCGTCGTGCACCTGCCGGGACGGGTGCCGCCAGAACGGCTCGACCGCATGCAGCAGCTCATCGTCCGGGATGCCGACCCCGTCGTCCTCGACGGAGACTTCGACCCAGCCGGGCTCGGGGGCCGCCACCTCTATAAAAATGCGGGTACGCGTCTCACCGTACTTCACCGCGTTGTCCACTAGGACCTCCACGGCTTGGTCGAGCACTGACGGTGCCACCCGCACCCACCGCGGCCCGGCGGCCCGGCAGACCAGCTGCACTCTAGCCGCCTCGGCCATCGGCTGCCGCGCCGCTACCCACGCCTCGATCGCGGGCACAGCGTCGATCTCGGTGGCCGCGGCGGCCCGGGCGTTGGCGCTGGCATAGGCGAGCAGCGAGTCGATGATCGCGGCCGAGCGGTCGGCCTCCTGCACCGCAATCTCGTGTGACCGGTCGCGCTTGCCCGGTGCCGGCGCGAGGTTGTCGAGGGCAATGCGCAGGGAGGCCAGCGGGGTGCGCAGCTGGTGACCCGCATACGAGACGAAGGAGCCCTGCCGATCGATCAGCTCGGTGATCCGGTCGGCCATCTGGTTGACCGAGGCGGCCAGGCGCTGCAGCTCCGGCGGTCCGGACTCGGCCGCCCGGCTGCGGTGGAGCTGCTCCGGCAGCGATGTCACCATCGCGTCGAGATCGTACACCGGGCGCAGGATCCAGCGCACCAGCGGCTGGCCGACCGCGATGCCCGCAATCATCGCTAACACGCCGCATGCCGCCAGCACCGCCAGGTAGCGCCAGACCTCCAATTGAAGTCCGCGTACCGGTGAAATAGTCAGAATGCCGCCGATAATCTCGCCGCCGCGACCGATCGGGGTCGCCACCACCAGCGGCTGATCGCGCCAAGGCCAAATCGCTCCGCTCACGTCGTGCCGCTCGCCCGTGAGCGCCTCATCGACGTAGCGGCGCAGCATCGCCCGGCTAGCCACCTGACCGTCACCCTGCTCGAGGACCGTGACGCCGTCACGGTCCACCAGCAGTACGTCCACGCCGTAGATCTGGTGGTACTGCCGCAGTTCCATGCTCAACGCCGTAATGTGGCCGGTCCGCAAGGCCGGGTCGGCCAGCGAGGCGAGCCTGTCGGTGTCGTTAAGCCGGTCGATGAACATCGCCTGGGTGTCGCGGGTGACCGTGGAGATGGCCAGCGGCACGATCAACCCGGTCAGCACCGCGGCCAGCAACACCGAATAGCAGCTCATCAGGCGGTTACGCACAGCTAGCCGGCGTTTCCGTCGCCGCGCGGGACCAGCCGGTAGCCAACGCCGCGCACGGTCTCGATGGTGACCGCCCGCCGCAGCTTGGTGCGTAGTGAACTGATGTGCACCTCGAGCGTGCGGGCCGCCGACGGGTCGGCCGCCTGCCACACCCGCACCATCAGCTGGTTCTTGCGCAACACCGAGCCCGGTGCCTCGGCCAGGACGCCGAGCAGGTGGAACTCCTTGCGGGTCAGCTCGATCTCGCACCCGTCCACCGTCGCCCGGTGCCGATCGGGGTCGAGGGTGAGGTCGCCTAGGGTCTGCGCGGCCGGCAGCAGCGGGCGCCCGCGCCGCAACACAGCCTCGAGCCGCGCCTGTAGCTCCATCACGCTGAACGGTTTGATTAGGTAGTCGTCGGCGCCGCGGCGCAGGCCGATGACCTTGTCACCCAGCGCGCCGCGGGCGGTGAGGATGATGATCGGTACGTTGCTGTGCTGCCGGATCCGCCGGCACACGTCTAGGCCGTCCAAATCGGGCAGATTAAGGTCGAGCAGCACCGCATCGTACGCCGAGACTGCGACAGCATCGCCGGCCCGCTCAACGTGGTCGAGCTGGTAGCCGATCTTCCCGAGTGCCACAATGAGCACCTCGGCGAACCGGGTGTCGTCGTCGACAAGAAGCATTCGCATGGACGCAGTCCCCGTTTCCCCGCCGGGTTTGCATCGGCCGCCACCGCAACGGCGACCTTGGACTCCATGAGAGGGCGGCGAAGCGCCCGGACAACGCGACTCACCGATAGACACCACACTCCCCCTGCGTTGTGACGCACGGAAGCATAGCATTGATCGACAGTGGTGATTCGCCTCGATCATCGGGCTGCGTGTCGACGCAGCTGCCAAGAGGCTGATTGGGTGGTGCTGCGAACTGGCGCGCCTCAGCCAGCGAGCAGCGGCGGTGCCGCGGGAATCCGCCGCCCGGCCCGCATCTGCTGGCGGCGTTCGGCCTTAGAGGGCATCTGATCCTCTAAGGGGATAGTTCACGTTTGTGCACGTCATCGGCTGTGATCGTTCGTTGGTCGAGCATGGGGATGGAGCGACTTCCATATCGAACTGATCTGTCGGATGCGCGGTGGGCGTTGATCGAGCCGGTTCTGACGCAGTGGCGTGAGGCACGGCGGGGTCTGGGGATCCGGCCGCCGGTCCATGATTTACGGGAGATCGTCAATGCGATCTTGTATGTGGCGCGGACCGGCATGGCGTGGGAGTACCTGCCGCACGACTTTCCGCCGGCGAAGACCGTCTATGACTACTACGCCAAGTGGGAGGCCGACGGCACCACGGCCCGCATCCACGATCTTCTACGGTCGTGGGTACGTGAGGCGCTCGGCCGAGACGCCGAACCGAGCGCCGCGGTGCTGGATGCTCAAAGCGTCAAAACGTCTTGCAACGTAAGGGAATCCGAGCAGGGCATCGACGCGGCGAAGAAGATCAAAGGGCGGAAACGGCACATCGCTACCGACACCCTCGGACTGCTGCTGGCGGTCGTGGTCACGGCGGCGTCGGTGTCCGATTCCGCAGCCGGCAAGGGCCTGCTGAGCACGCTGGCCGCCGAGCATCCGACGGTGAGCAAGGTCTGGGTCGACGGCGGCTACCAGAACACCGTGCTCCGTCACGGCGCAGGCCTCGGCATCGACGTCGAGCGGGTGCCACGCCGTGCGGAGAAAGGATTTCAGGTCCTTGCTCGCCGATGGGTGGTCGAGCGGACGTTCGGGTGGCTGATGCAGCACCGACGCCTAGCTCGCGACTACGAGGCGCTGCCGCAGCGATCGGCCACGATGGTCTATTGGGCGATGACTAACACAATCATGCTCAGACTGACCGGCGAATCCACCCAAACTTGGCAGCGGCTATGACTGCATTCCCTTACCAAGCGGACAATCCGGGATCAGATGCCCTCTTAAAGCACCTAACACGATCTGTTGAATCGATGTTCATCAGCGTTGCGGAGTGAAGATCAGTCTCGTTCCGGTCTTCGTGAGCAAGGCCTGGGTCATCGATGACGAGTTGTGGAAGCTGATCGAGCCGGTGCTGCCTGCTTGGCCAGCGAGGGCGCCGGGACCGCGGCCGGTGCCGGACCGGCTGTGCTTGCAGGGCATCCTGTTCGTCCTGCACACCGGGATCGGCTGGGAGGACCTGCCGCAGGAGCTCGGGTTCGGCTCGGGGATGACCTGCTGGCGCAGGCTGCAGCGGTGGGCCGAGGCAGGCGTGTTCGACCAGGTCCACCAGATACTGCTGGACAAGCTGAACGCGGCGAACCGGATCGACTGGTCGAGAGCGGCGATTGACGCCAGTCACATCGACGCTAAAAAGGGGGTGCCGGGACAGGCCCGTCGCCGGTCAACCGGGGCAAGCCCGGCTCCAAGCACCACCTGATCTGCGACGGCAACGGCACCCCGATCTACGTGCTGACCAGCGGCGCGAACGTACCTGACATCAAACGTGCCCTGGATCTGCTCGACTGCTACCCGCCGATCGCCGGCAGGCTGGGCCGGCCTCGGCGCCGGTTCGCGGCGCTGCTGGCCGACAAGGCCTACAGCAGTGCGGCGTTCCGCCAGGCCTGCCGTGAACGTGGCACCGAACCCCTCATCCCCAAACCGAAGACCACCGGGATCAAGGGCCTCGGCAAGCTCCGGTACGTCGTCGAGCAGACCTTCGCTCTGCTGCATCAGTTCCGCCGATTGGCTGTTCGCTGGGAGCGCCGCCTCGACATCCACGACGGCTTCGTCAGCCTTGCCTGCGTCCTGATCTGCTGGCGCAGATTGATCAATTGGACCGATCAGAGATCGTGTTAGGAGTTTTTAGCTGGCTACGGGGTGGTATGAACGGGCACGTGACTCGCAGACCCGACCCGATGGCCCGCCGCCAGTCGCAGCCGCGCGCCGACTTAGTGCATCGTTCAGCACCGTTCCTGCCGTCAGACAGTGAAATCCGGCAGGTGTTCATCTACCAGACTGCGGCGAACTTCCTGATCTTCGTCCTCATCTACCTCACCGGACTCGCGATTTTCTGGGCCAAGTACCGCTGCGTAGCAGTCACCCAAGACGCCATCTACGTGTTGGAGAGCAGCAAGGTATCGGGCGGCGGCAAACCGCAACGCCTGATCGGCACGTTGCCACGCCGCACCCAGCTCGGCCCGATGTCCGGCCGATGGAGTCAGATGAAACTACTCGGCGAACAGTGCTGGGTCCACAAGCGATTTCACGATCAGGTCGCTGCCGCCGACCGGGAGGCTGGCTTCACTGCATAGACTGGCGACCGGCCAGCGCACCAACACGCGCACCGCCACCAACCGCGAATCACGCTGGCTATTCCCCGGCCGCCGCGCCGGCGAACCACTGCAACCCAGCACTCTCTCAACCCCGGTGCAGGCCCTCGGCCCCGTCCATCGCCGCCCACGCCGCCGCGATCCGCCGGCACGTCCTCGACACACCGGCCCCGATTGTCGCCACCGCACTCCGCTACCACCAAGTCACCACCGCCCGTCTCGCCGCCGGAGCAGGCACACCACCTGGTCCAACTACGCCCCGGCGACCACGGACGGTGAAAGTCGGACCCGTCCATCGTCGCTCCGGAGTGCCTTGGCCGCCCATACTTCAATGAAGAAGCACTTCGATGGCCTACGCCGCACCGGAGGGCACAGTGACGAACTACCTCGCCATCGTGAGTTCTATCGTCGCCTTGGTCGGAGTTTGGATAGGCGGCCGCTTGACTTTTCGTACCCAGGCGAAGGGCTGGAAGCAGGCGGAATCCCAACGGTGGCGCGACCTTCGCCAGGCCACATATGGAGACTTCCTCGCTGCGGTGCGCCGCTACCGAACATACGTGGGGCGCCACGAGACACCCTTCGAGCTCGCGCCCTACGCGGATGGCATCCGATTGTCGCCACGCCTGGACGAGCAGGGGATGGTTCACAAGCAAGCGCTCGACGCAGCGCTGGCGCAGGTCCAGTTCATCGCGCAACAGCAGGAGACTGCTAGCGCTGCTCGGACCCTTGTGAGCATGGCGCGAAGGACTGCGGTGGCAAAGACGATCTATGGATCGAAGACCGTTCCCACCCGCATCGACGACATGTTCTGGCATTCGGAGCTGGCCTTCGTCAACGCCATCCGCGCCGAACTCGGTCTGATCCCTCTCGTCCAAGACACCTACGACGACCCCATGAAGACCCTTGATCGAGAACTCTTTGACGCATACCGCTCGCAACAGGCCGGGACAGGCTCGAACTGATCAACCCAGGATCGTCCGTAACTCGGTGTGACACCGGTCGAGCGGTTGATCGTCAATACGCGAAAGTTGAATAGGCGCTCTCACCACTATTAAGAGCCGACACCACCAGCCCTGGCGGCCGGCGAGCGCGGTGAGGCGGCCACATGCATAGCGGCCGATGTTACTCTCCGAGCAGAACCGGTTCTTCGTCACCGGCGGATGGGGCGAGCCGATAAGCCCACTCATCGAGAATGAGGGTTTCATAGGATGACGATGGATGAAGGGAACTCTCGGGGACACCGCGATGTGCGCTATTTCCGTGGAGACGAGCAGCTCGTCACACGTTTGGACTGGGAATGCCTTCCCGACCATAGCTACCGCATCACCACCCAATCACCCGACGGCGAAAAAGTCCTGGTAGGACGCGACCTGTTCGATGCGGTCCAGCGGTTGCGGCTCGAGTTGGAGCCGTCTGGCTGGCGGCTGGCGGTGCAAGCCGCGCTGCGCGGGGCTTACGCCTCGGGCATGCTGCGCGACATGTATGGCGGGCGAAAAATGTATTTTTGCCGTATGGGCCGCCAGGTGGTGCGGGCCGAAATGATCGACATTCTAGAACCGGCGCAGCTGGATGACGTCGTGACCGTGGAAGAACAGCTGGAATTTCTTGATCGATGGAGGGACAGCATCAGGAAATGACTTCATGGTTGTCCCCGTCCGACCCGCGACCGTCGGGAACGTTGTGAGCGTGATTCCGCCGGCGCACCGGCGAAGAACGCACCAGCGACAGGAACGCCGAGGGCGCCCGGCCGGAACGGGCCCCTCTGGAAATCGGCGATCAGGCGGCTGACGGGCCCGCGTTCGTGCGGGACCGGACAACCTCCACCACATGGGCGACCGCCTGTCGAGGCCGACGCCGTTGCGCTGGGAGCCGTCGCGGTACCGGAACAACAACACGGTGCCGCCGTTTACGTCGTCGTCGCCGGCGATCGCCCGCTGGCTCGAAACGCCGCGCGGGCGTTATGGCGCACCGCTCGGCGCGATCCCGATGCCGTGCCATCCGGCTCGTGGTCGCGGGAACATCGGCGGGTGCGAACCCTGTCGGACCCATGCCCGGGTAGCCCAATTGGCAGGAGGCGGCTGGTCCAGAACCAGCACAGTGCGCGTTCGAATCACGCTCCGGGTACGCAGCACCCTCGTGGAACCTGCAACCCACGGGAAGGCGCCGCCCAGGCCGGCCGAAGACGGCCGGTGCTCGGGAGACCGTCGAACATGATGGGGTCGCGGCCGCTCCTCCGAAGGGAAGAGGCTCGATGCCGGCGCTTTCGGCCGGCACATGGGGAAATAGCTCAGGTGGCAGAGCACTGGTTTTGCAATCCAGAGGTCACCGGTTCGAATCCGGTTTTCTCCACGCAGGGGTGCATCCACTCAGCGGCTACGGCCTGCTGACGGATCGTGGTGACCAGACCGGACGACCCAGCGCCCTTTTCACGTCTGTGCACACCGGGCCAGGTGCGAGCGCTGCGGCTGGGACCCGCATCTCCCCTGCCCCGTTACCTTTTTGATCGCCCCCAGCCGGGGGCTGCTCGGTCGCTCGGCCCGGTATGACTTACCGCCCCTGTCGCACACATGATCCGGGGGGTGTTGTCGCCGGGCCGGGTGGCGTCGGCAAGACCGCTGATAGGGACCCGGCCACCCGATGCTGGGTAGGTCTCTCCGTAACGTGGCTGCCGGCAGTCCGACGCTCTGACCAGCGGCCGAGCCCATGGTGGACATCGTGGGAGGCAAAGCGTGGACAACGCGTACGGCGTGTTCCTCGGCCTGGACGTCGGCAAAACTGATCATCACGCGGTCGCGTTGAACCCGGAGGGCAAACGGCTGCACGACGCAGCCCTGCCGAACACCGAGGCCGGGCTGCGGAAACTGTTCGACAAGCTGGCCCGTCACGGCCAGATCCTGGCGGTGGTCGACCAGCCGGCCTCGATCGGCGCCCTGCCCGTCGCGGTTGCCCGAGCCTGCGGGCACCAGATCGCCTACCTGCCAGGCCTGGTCATGCGCCGACTCGCTGACCTGCACCCAGGAACGGCCAAGACCGACGCCCGTGACGCCTACGTGATCGCCGACGCCGCCCGGACCCTGCCGCACACGCTGCGCCGCGTCGACGCCGGCGACGACACTCTGGCCGAGCTGGAAATGCTGGTCGGCTACGACGACGACCTCGCCGGTGAGGTCACCCGCATCAGCAACCGGATCCGCGGTCTGCTCACCCAGATCCACCCGCCCCTGGAACGAGTCCTGGGCCCGAAAGTCCAGCACGCGGCCGTCCTGGACCTGTTATCGCGCTGCGGCGGCCCGACCGGGCTGCGCAAGGCCGGCCGGTCGAAACTCGTCGAGATCGCCAAGCCGCGGGCACCTCGCATGGGCGTCCGGCTCGTCGAACAAATCTTCACCGCTCTCGACGCGCAAACCGTGGTCGTTCCCGGCACCACCGCGGCCGAGACCATCCTGCCGAAGCTGGCCGAAAATCTGCGTGACCTGCTGAAACAACGAGACCAAGTCGCTGTCCAAGTCGAGGAGATGCTTGACGCTCACCCTCTTTCCTCGGTCCTGATCTCGATGCCCGGCGTCGGGGTCAGGACCGCAGCCCGGATCCTGCTCGAAGTCGGCGACGTCGCCGCGTTTCCCACCTCCGGACACCTGGCCGCCTACGCCGGCCTGGCACCGGTCACCCGCCGCTCGGGCACCAGCATCCGCGGCGAGCATCCACCCAAAGGCGGCAACAAGCAGCTCAAACGAGCGTTCTTCCTGTCCGCATTCGCTGCCCTGTCCGATCCACTCAGCCGGGCCTACTACGACCGGAAAAGAGCCGAAGGCAAGAAACACAACGCGGCCCTCATCTGCCTGGCCCGCCGCCGCGTCGACGTCCTGCACGCCATGCTCCGCACCTCAACGCCCTACCAGCACAAACCGGTAGAAAACCTTGCGCTCGCTGCTTGACAAAAGCTATAGGGACACCCCCCGACAAGCAGCGAACAGTACCGATCTTTTCTGCCAGGTGCCCGGCCCCGACTCGATCGACCCGGCACCGCTGCGGACCTCTCGCCCGCCCTGTCTCCGTAGGGGAGCCTGGAGTCCCCGTCACCCTGTCACGGTGAAGACCGCGGGTCCGAGTCCCGCCGGAGACGCCTGCGGCAAGTTCATGGGAACTGAAGCTGCCTCAGGGCGAACTTGAAACCCCTGCAACGCCCTGAGCAGCACCTCGCCTCTAAGTTCCGGAGGAAGCTGGTCCGGGAGCGTGGGGCGTCGGAAGGGCCCCGGTTGGGCCGCAGAGCGGCATCCACGGGGCCCTTTGCGGGACCGTCTCTACCCGTCGACCGACGAGAGTGCTTTCCGCAGAATCTGGCGGGCTCTCTGGAGGTGCACTCGGACGGTGCTCTGGCTGATGTTCAGGCTGTCGGCGATCTCGTTGGTGGGGTAACCGTCGTAGTAGAGGGATATGACCTGGCGCTGCATGGGCGTAAGGAGTGCGAAGAGGCCCCTAACGGCATCGGCCTCCAGGGCAGCCGAGTCGAGTCCCGATTCCTCGGAGACCACGAAAGGTCCGCCTTGCAGGGCCCACCGCTGGGCCTCCCTATGCGCCCGTGACTGCATTTTGATCAGCGCATGTCGGGCTACGACATGAACGAAACGGTCAGGTTCGCCGATCTCGGACCAGCGTTCGTAGACGGCAGCCATTGCTTGCTGGACCGCGTCTTCCGCGTCCGCGCGTGAGGCACCCGAATAGAGCAGTCGCCGCACGACCTGCCCGAAGGTATTCATGAAGAAGGCGTCGAACGCGGGGTCCGAACCCCGAATGGGGTCCTTGTCACGGCCAGGCGAAGGTTGGCGAGGTCGACGGTCGTCAACCTCGCCACCGGTGCGGGACTCGGAGCGCTCCGGGATCGCCGGCCTTGCTCCCGAGCCCCGCTCGGACGATGTGGACGAGAAAGTCAAGATCACTCGTCGCCTGGCGGCCGGCCCCGCGATCCGAGGTGGACGACAACGACACGGTCCTTCGCCCAGTCCTTCACGCGCCTGATCGTGGAGATCGCCACGTCGATGGCGAAAACGGCGCCGGCAACGACCGCCACCCCGTGCAGGGTCGGGTCGGTGACGTTTCCGGCAGTGGTGAATGACTCCCAGGGGACAAAGTGCAGTCCCAGGCTCGTTACCATCGTGCCGCCGGTGATGGTCCTGCGCTTCAAGGCGCGCGAGTGCTGTTCGCAGTCATGGCTGCGCTCACCCGCAGTGATCTCGCTCAAAGGGGTACTCCTGTGTCAGCTGGCGACCCCCGCTCCGGCCAAAGATTGGGTATCGCCGTGTTGAATTGTGCGAGAGGTATCGTCCTCTCTGTCCGGCCTCGACTCAACCAACAGGGCCTAGCGCGTGACATAATTCACATATAGGCCCGACCGATCACTCTTGACTATCGACGTGGCTCGACATCTCGCACAAGCGCGCGTTTAGATCACTAGGCGACTTATTTTGTGATTCAGGTCACTATGATCTTGCTTGTGTAAGCGAACCGGTCGTTCGGAAACTCTTACTAGTAGACGCGGGAAACTGTGTCAGTCGGGTCCGTCGTCCGCTCCGGCCAAGAGATTTAGGCGGCGGACCCAAACCAAACTTCGGGTGCGGCCCCATCTAGGAATGATCCCGCCACTGCGCCAACGTCGTGAACGCATACGCACCGCGCCGACGATCGCAGCGTCAGCGACGGAAACGCGGATCGTGCCCGAGCAACTGCTCGGCGACCCGGAGAAACCTCAGCGCGGTGGTGTCACTGCATCCGAACACGGTCATGAAGTGGAGCGGATCCGGGCCGTGAGCGATCAGCTCATCGAGCAGCCGGTCCTGGCGCAGCTGGACCAGGGTGATCCCCAAAGGCTTCATCACTATCTTGGACCATGACTTGCTGACCGGCCCGATCTCGGCCGCGGTCTGCTGGGTGATCAGCAGGTGCGGGTTCCGGGTGTTCGGCCAGCGGGTCCGCCTGTGGTCGAGATAGCTGGTCAGCGCGTTGAACGTCAAGTCATGCAGAGGCCAGGGCTGGCCCTCGACCACCAGCATCCGCTCGCCGAGGTTGACGTCGACGACGAGCAGCCGACGCATCTGAACCGGCCGGAGAGCCTGTCCGATCGCCAGGCCGACCAGCACGGTTCGTTCCGGTCGGCCTGCCGCCCAGGAGACGGCTCGCCGAAGCTCCTCGTCGGGCAGTGGCCGGGCGGCGACAAGCCGGTCCCGGCCAGGAAGGGATAGGGGGGTGGTCGGATTGCGGAAGATCAGCTGGTCCCGCTTGAGCCGCCGGAACAGCGACCGCAGGGCCGTGAGCTGGTGCGTGCGGTAGTCCAAGTCTTGTCCCCTGGCGAAGGCGACCGCCTTGATGTCGTCCCGGACGACCTCGCGTAACGAGTCGTATCGATCTGACCATGCCCGCAGCGGCGGCAGCAGGTAGGCCAGCTCGCGGTAGACGCCCTCGACGGGCCTGGACTTCGACCGCGGCAGCCGTCCTCGAAGGAAGTCGATCCAGTGACGGACCTCGTGCTCGATCCGTGGCGCCAGCCCGTCGAGTTGCCGGTCGACCCATGCCGCGAGGGCGTCCGGGGTGTCGTCGTGCAGGAGGCCCATCTCGTTCAGGACCTCGGCGGTGCGCTCAGCGGACATCTTCCGGCGCCCGAGCTGGCGTAGCTCCGACATGCGAATCTGCTGTCCGTCGTCCGGCCGGCAGCCCAGAACTGCGGTCAGCGCCCGGTTGACCCCGAGGACGGTGTGATGGGACCAGCCGCCCCTATCCGCGAGTCTGGCCGACACAGCATGAGCGTGAAACAGCCGGGGATCGTCGCAAACGGCGGCCTCCTTGCGGACGAAGAGCGACAAGTCCCGGTTCAGGTCGAACAGGACGCCCTGGACCCCGACGGGTGGTCCCCAGGATGCTGGCGCTGGCGGCGGCGGCCGCGGCTCGACACGGCGGAGCCCGCCCAGTTGGAGATGCCGCAGCATCTCGGCGAAGAACAGCTGTTGACTCGGATGCTGCTTGAGCCGGTCAAGGGGCCTGATCTGGTGACCCGAGCCGGCCCGACGGCCGGCCTCGTGCCGGCAGAGGCGACAGACGCCGTGCAGGAGCGCTGCCTCGCGGTGGCAAAACCGGCAGGGCCCGACCGGATAGCGCCGACGGTTCTGCGAGCAGGCGTAGCACCAGCTGCCCTGAAAGGCAGGTAGGCCACCGATGCGGACGGGTCCCCAGGAGAGACAGTCAAGGCAACCACGCTGGCTCGCGCTCGGGTGGCAGTTGCGGCAGTAGCCCTTGGTCCAGTGCTTGCCTTCGCCGCAGACTTTGCAAGGCGGGGGCGGGTCTTGACCGGGAACACGCACCACCAGCAGAGATACTTCTGTTTCCCGGGACCGCTCAGGATCGGGTGGGCCTGGCATCGCCGGCAGGTTTGCGGCTGCCACCCGGGGTCGTGAGTTCTCACGCGGGTGGCAGGGTGCGCCCGCCGCGGCTGCGGCTGATCTAAAAGCGCCCGGCCGGGGCAGTTTGGCCAGCCGTCCCGGTTTGACCGACCGCGGTGGCCTGGCCGGCGGCTTCGGCCTTGGCAACATAAGTGAAGACGTGCAGCCCGCCAAGGTGGTCAAGCCCCTTGTGAGTGCTGGCTCGTACGAGGGATAGATCCACCAGGGGCCGTGCGCGTGAGGTTGCTGGTTCGGAAATTTCGACCGCTCACCGAAATGCGCCGCCGGCAAGGCAACCCGGGGGCCGGCGCGTATGAGATTCTGAGTCACACGGTCGCACCGAATCCGGCAACCGGCGGCGGATCGTCCCGGATCATTGATCTACTTGGGCGCAAAGCGCTTGCACATCCGGGAGGGCGGCGTGACGTCATGGTGTAGTCGTGCGCGATCAGCCGAACCCCAAGACCTGGTCCCGCCGACCGGAGCGACAGTGGCCATCCGGATGCCGACCGCGGAGAAGCGAACCGCCCACGACATCACCGACGGGGTACCCGTCTCCTGGGTGATCCAGCCGGATGGTTCGGCAGCCGCCTACCCCAGCGAACGGTGGCAAACCCGCTCCTAGCTGTACCAACGCCCTCAGCGCGTGCCGTGCACCGCCGACACGCTTTACTAATGATCTGACAACTCACGGTGGTCACGATCTATTCGGACGAGCGCCTGGACCGCAACCTGGGCGGCTGGGAGATGCCGGTGTCCTGGGTGCAGTCGATCAACCCGGTCTTCATCATCATCCTGTCCGGGGCGTTCGCCGCGCTCTGGACCCGCCTCGGCGACCGGCAACCCTCGACCCCGATCAAATTCGCCGCCGGTACGACGTTGATGGGGCTGGCGTTCCTGCTCTTCCTGCCGCTGGCCGGCGGCGGACCGCACAGCGCGCCGCTGCTCGCCCTGGCCGGCATCCTGTTCGTCTTCACCGTGGCCGAACTGCTGCTCTCCCCGGTCGGCCTGTCCCTGGCCACCAAGCTGGCGCCGCACGCCTTCCAGACGCAGATGGTGGCCCTGTTCTTCCTGTCCGTCGCGCTGGGCACGGCGGCGTCCGGGAGCCTGGCGCAGCTCTACAGCCCCGAGCACGAGGTCGCCTACTTCGGCATCCTCGGCGCTGTGGCGATCATCCTGGGCGTGGCACTGGGCGCGGCGGCCCGCCCGATCTCCCGCCTGATGGGCGACGTCCGCTGAATGCCATGCTGTCGATCATGACGGAGCGGGCGATGGCGGTTTTCGACGTGGACGGGGTGGTGGCGGATGTGCGGCACCGGCTGCGGCACATCGCGAACCGGCCGAGGAACTGGCCGGCCTTCTTCGCGGCGGCCGGGCGGGATCCGCTGCTCGCGGAGGGGGCGGACCTGGTCCGGGAATACGCCCGTGACCACGAACTGGTGTGGCTGACCGGGCGCCCGGAACGGCTGCGCGCGGTGACCGAGCGGTGGTTCGTCGAGCGCGGGCTGCCCGCCGGACGACTGCTGATGCGCGGCGACGACGACCGGCGCCCGGCCCGCGATTTCAAGGCCGGCCGGCTCGAACGCCTGGCGGCGCAGGGCACCATCGCGGTGGTCGTGGACGACGACCCGGATGTGGTGCGGCGGCTCAAGCGGGACGGCTATCCGGTGCGGCTGGCCGACTGGGTCCCGCACGCCGCCTCGCTGCGCGCCGCCCAGGAACGCGACGGCCGCACCTGACCCCGGACCCCACCTCCACTCGACGCGTTCAGGGCGGAAGCCGCCCTCGCGAATACAGATCTTGGACAGCGCCGTCAGCGGCGGCGGGAGAGGGCTACGCCGGTCAGGGCGACGGCGCCGCCGGCCAGGGCGAGCAGGTGCGGGGTTTCCGCGAGCAGGGGCCAGGCCAGCAGGATGGTCAGCGGCGGAACCAGGTAGGTGGTGACGCCGAGGCGGCCGGCGGTCATCCGGGTCAGGGCGTACGCCCAGGTGCCGAAGGCCAGGGCGGTGGGGATCAGGCCCAGGTAGACGACGCCGGCGATCGAGGCGGGCGGAGCGGTGCGCAGGTCGTGCAGGAGACCGCCGGTGAACGGGAGCGTGGTCAGCATGCCGACGGTGCAGGCCATCTGGGTCACCTGCAACGCGGGGAGGCGGCGCAGGGCCGGCTTCTGCAGGGTGACACCGACCGCCCAGGCGGCCGCCGCCAGCAGGCACAGGGCGACGCCGAGCGGGTCGGCGGCGCTGCCGCCGCGGCCGGCGAACCCGATCAGCAGGACGCCGCAGAACGCCACCCCGGCGCCGATCAGCAGGCGGCGCGGGAAGCCCTCGCCGAGGAAGACGCCGGCCAGGACGGCGATCAGGATCGGGCCGACGTTGACCAGCATCGCCGAGGTGCCGGCGTCGAGGCGTTGCTCGGCGGCGTTCAGGGCGACGTTGTAGAGACCGAACCAGATCACCCCGACGCCGGCGACCAGGGACCACTCGCGGGCGGTGGGGCGGACCCAGCCGCGGGTGATCAGCAGGGCGGCGGTGAGCGCGACGGTGCCGGTGGCGAGGCGGCCGAGGGCGAGCGGGCCGGCGCCGAAGTGGGCGTGTACGGCGCGGATCGCGACGAAGGCCGAGGCCCAGGCGGTGACGGTGACCACGACAGCGGTGAGCACGGTGATCGAGGGACGGACGCGGGCCGGGGCGACGGGGGTGGACATGCGGGTCACCGTAGACCGCCGACGGTTCGGCGGTCACCGCAGTGTCCAGGGCCGGGGCCGGCTCACGGCCACGCGCGGCGATCAGCGCCATCGTGCCGGATTTCTGCGATTATGCGGCATGACCGTTCTCCATTCGGTGCACACCGCGGACCTGAGCCCGAGTGACCGCAGCCGGATCCGGGATCTGCTGGACGACGCGTTCGGCGGCCGGTTCGACGATCACGACTGGGAGCACGCACTCGGCGGACTGCACATTCTGATCAGCGTGGACGGCACCCTGATCGCGCACGGTTCGGTGGTCCGCCGGCAGTTCCTGCACCAGGGCCGGTCGGTGCGGTGCGGGTACGTGGAAGCGGTCGCGGTGCATCCGGCGCATCGGCGGCGCGGATTCGGCTCAGCGGTGATGACCGAGGCGGAGCGGCTGATCGACCACGGGTACGCGCTGGGCGGGCTGTCCGCGTCGGCCTCCGCTGTCGATCTCTATCGGGGGCGGGGGTGGCGGCGCTGGCCGGGCGGGACCGCGGTGCTCGGGCCGGCCGGCGTCACGCCGACGCCCGGGGACGACGACAGCACGCTGCTGCGGCTCGTCCCGGGCGGCACACCACTGAGCGTCACCGACCCGGTGGTCTGCGACTGGCGCGACGGCGACGTCTGGTGAGTCCGGCGGTTCCACGGCCCGCCGGTCAGCCCGCCAACAGCGCCTTGGCGACGTCGAGGATCGCGGTGACGCCGGGATCGGCCGGCTTGCCGCAGTCCGCCACGGTCACGCTGCCGGCCGGCCGGGTGATCTGGTAGACGAACCCGTCGGAGCAGGCACCCGCCGGCGGGACGGCCGCGCCACGGGGCATCGGGGCCGCCAGGGCGCGGCGCAGGCCGGTCATCATGGCCGGCGGCACCGTGACGTGCCGCGCCTTCTGCCCGCGCCGGGTCACCGTCGCGGCGCCGTCCGCATCGATCGACACCCGGTCGTCGACGCCGGCGATGCCCCCGGTGCGGGTGATCACCACCGGGAAGGCGGCGGCGTCCGCCACCGCCGTGGACGGCGCGGCCGGGACCGCGGCGGAGGTCACGGCCGGCGAGCCGGCCGGGGAGGCGGGCGTGGACCCGGGCGTGGACACCGGTGACGACGCGACCGGGGATGTCGCCGGGGACCCGGCCGCGGTGGTGCCGGTCGAGCAGCCGGCGAGTCCGGCGATCAGCAGGGCCGGCAGCACGCGCGCGGCGAAAGCATTTCTCATCAGCATTCCCGGAGTTCGGTGGATAGGCCGGGAGGCGATTCTAGACGACCGGCACCCGCTCCGTATTCCATAACCCTTCTTAAATGTAACCCACCGTGACGTGCCGCTATGACGTTCTGCTACCGACAGGTAACCCCATGCGGTAGAAGATCTCCGTACGGTGACCGAAGTTTTAAGGGTTTCTTATTTCCATTGCCGCCGGCCTATTCGTTGCGGATGCTCGCGTCGAACCGACGAGAGTGCGGCGGCCGCGAGCCGGCCCCGCCGTCCGCGCTCTCCCGCACACCCCGGGCCGACCGGGCAACGCCGGGCACGATCCGGTGTGCCGATGGCGCGGGACCCCTCAAGGAGCAACGCTTGAAGCACAAAGTCGCGCTGGCGACGACCCTGACGGCCGTCACCGTCGCGGGTTCCATCGCACTCACCATGCCGCAGGGCAACGCGGCCACCACCGCGGGTCATCAGCCGCCTGCGGCCGATGGGCCGGCGCCGGTGGCGTTGGCCACGTCCTCGGCCGCGGATCTGGTCGCCAAGAAGCCGAAGGCGTTTTTCAAGAGTCGGTTCGACAGGCTTGATCGGCGTCAGGTGGTCAGTCAGAACGGTTTGCAGTATGTGGTGTACGAGCGGACCTATCGGGGTTTGCCGGTGCATGGTGGTGATGCGGTGGTGGTCACCGACAGCCGCGGCCGGGTGCTCAACGAGTATGTTGCGCAGGAGCAGGCGTTGTCGGTTCCGGTGACCGCGAAGGTTTCGGCGGCCGCGGCGGCGCGGACCGCGCAGAAGCAGTTGGTCAAGGTGAGCGCGGTGTCTCCGGCGGCGTTGCAGGTGGTGGCGCAGGGTGCCGGTGTGCTGGCGTACGAGGTGGTCGTGGCGGGTGCCAAGCGTGCTGCCGGCGGTGTGGTGCCGAGTAATCTGCATGTGTTCGTGGATGCCACCACGGGCAAGGTGCTGCCGGAGCTGACCCGGGACGACATCGTCGACGCGGCCGGGCACGGCGCCTACTACGGTGATGTGACGTTCGACGACACCAGCAGCGGCGGCCGGTTCACCATGAGTGACCCGAAGCGTCCCGGTCTGCAGTGTGGCGGGCAGAACGGTGTCGCGTTGAGCAAGGCCACCGACAGTTGGGGTGGTGGCGCGGCCACCGACCAGGAGACCGGTTGTGTCGATGCGATGTTCGTGGTCTCCCGCGAGTGGGACATGCTGCACGACTGGCTGGGCCGTAACGGTATCGACGGTAACGGGCATGCTTTCCCGATCCGTGAAGGCCTCAACGATGTGAACGCGTTCTGGAACGGCTCCCGGGTCGAGATCGGGCATTCCTCGGACGGTCGGCGGCTGCTCAACACGATCGACGTGTTGGGTCACGAGTTCGGTCACGCGATCAACCAGTTCACCCCGGGCGGGTCCAGCGGCGGCAACGAGGCCGGCGGCATGAACGAGTCGACCGGTGACATCTTCGGCGCGTTGACCGAGTTCTTCGCCAACAATCCCCTGGACAAGGGTGACTACACCGTCGGTGAGTTGGCGAACCTGACCGGTAACGGGCCGATCCGTAACATGGCGGACCCGTCGAAGCTGGGTGACCCGAACTGTTTCTCCAGCGCGATCCCGAACACCGAGGTGCACTCGGCGGCCGGGCCGCAGAACCACTGGTTCTATCTGCTGGCCGAGGGTTCGCGCCCGACTGATGGTCAGCCGGTCAGTCCGACCTGCAACAACAGCACGGTCACCGGGGTCGGGATCCGGAAGGCCGGTCAGATCTACATGGCCACGCTGATGCGTAAGACCACCGGCTGGAACCACGCCAAGGCCCGGGCCGCCTCGGTCGCCGCGGCCGCCCAACTGTTCGGCAACGGCACCGAATGCGCCACCGTCAAAGCCGCCTGGGACGCCGTCAGCGTACCGGCCGGCACCGGCGAACCGTCCTGCACCGGCGCCGGCACCCCGGTGCGGACCCCCACCGCCACACCGCCGCAGACCCCGACCGCCACGCCGTCGCGCAGCCCGGCCACCTCGCCGACGTCCGCTCCGGCGCCGTCCGGGGCCTGCCAGAGCGGGTTCGCGTCGCACGCCACCGGCCAGATCGGCGAGGGCGCCACCGTGGTGGGCGCGTCGTTCACCGCGCGCCGTGGCCGGCAGACCGCCTGCCTGGCCGGACCGTCCGGCACCGACTTCGACCTGTACCTGGACCGCAACGTCGGCGGCCGGTGGACCACCGTGGCGAAATCGACCGGGGAGACGTCCCGCGAGGCGATCACCTTCAGCGCCGCGGCCGGGACCTACCGGTACCGGGTGGTGTCGTACGCCGGCTCGGGCAAGGCCGTGCTCGGCTGGAACGCCCCGGCCTGACCGGGATTCCGCGGTGCCGGGACCGCGCGGCGGTCCCGGCACCGCCGTCTGTCGTACAGGATTGAACTATACGGTTTATTACTTGCAATGCGAAATGTTTGATGTTGATTAGATCACCCTAATTTTTTCGCCCGGTTATAGCGCGCTTCGCGGCGAAATATGCGGAAAGCCCCGGCACTCGGCTTGGTAGTGTCCTGCTACCCGCGGGGAGATCAAAAACGGGGGAATCCCTCCGCGGAACAGACGCCTCTCCCCATTCATCGGCCCGTTCCCGACGAGCCGGTGAATACTGTCGCGCACCGCACCGGTGCCGGCAGTCCAGCGGGGTCCGGCGGTTCCATACTGGGGGGTGCCGAGCCGCCGGGCCCCGCGCCCCGAGAAATCGGAAGCGGCGGAGAACGCGCGGTCGAGGCGCTGCCCGGCGTCGCATTGCTGAACGCCGAGCAGCGGATTACCGAACGCCGACCGGCAGGGTCAGCTCAGCGTCCACTTCTGATTGCTGCCGCCGTTGCAGGTCCACAGTTCGACGAGCGTGTTGTTGGCGGTGGCGGCGCCGGTCACGTCCAGGCAGAGGCCGGACTGCACGCCGGTGATGGTGCCGTCGGCGTTGACCGTCCACTGCTGATTGGTCTGGCCGTTGCAGTCCCAGATCTCCACCTTGGTGCCGTTGGTGGTCTGGTTGTTGTAGGCGTCCAGGCACTTGCCGAGGACCTGGAGCTGGTTGCCGACCCGGGTCCAGCGCTGGTTGCCGCCCCCGTTGCAGTCCCAGATGACCACCTGGGTGCCGTTGGTGGTGCTGCTGTTCGGGTCGTCCAGGCAGCGGCCCGAGCCGGCGCCGCGGATGGTGACGACGGTGTCGGTGCCGCCGCCGGTGGTGCCGCCGGACACCCGGTACATGACCACGCCGTGCCCGGGGACGCCGGCGCTGATCGTCCCGGTGGTGCTGCCGCTGGTTCCGGCCCACAGGTCGGCCAGCCCGTAGCTGGACGCCCCGGACTTGCCGATCGCCGCGACCGTGGTGCTGATCGTGGCGGTCGCCGCGTTCTCGTTGAACAGCACCACCGACACGTCGCCGTTCGCGAGGGGTTTGGCCAGTACGTCGAGCCCGCCGGTGGAGCTGACCAGGTGACCCTGCCGACCGGCGGAGTCCTGGTCGACCGCGATCACCGAGCGGTTGCCGAGGATGGACAGCGTGGTGGCACTGGCGGTGACCAGGTTGTTGCCGGCCAACAGCGGCGCGGCCATCTCGGCCCAGAGGCTGAAGTGCGCGCGGTCCTCGGTGGCGGTCATGCCGTTGCCGACCTCCAGCATGTCCGGGTCGTTCCACCGGCCGGGCCCGGCGTAGGCGGCCAGACCCACGTTCTGGTGGAAGATCGACAGCATGCTGGCGTAGTTCGCCTGGATGTCACCGGTGGTGCGCCACAGGTTGCCGACGTCACCGGCCCAGGTCCACGGCGCGTTCACCCCCCACTCGCAGATGCTGTAGACGATCGGCCGGCCGGTGGCGGCCAGCGCGTCACGCATCGCCGAGTACCGGGCGATGTACTGCGCGGTGGTGGTGGAGCCGCTGTTGTTGCAGTTGTCGTATTTCAGGTAGTCGACGCCCCACGCGGCGAACGAGCGCGCGTCCTGCGCCTCGTGTCCGAGGCTGCCCGGGTAGCCGGCGCAGGTGGCCGTCCCGGCGTCCTCGTAGATGCCGAGTTTCAGACCCTTGCCGTGCACGTACGCCGCGGTGCCGGCGATGCCGTCGGGAAACTTGCCGAGGTCGGGCTGCAGGTTGCCGGCCGCGTCGCGGCTCTTCTGCATCCAGCAGTCGTCGATGTTGACGTACTGGTAGCCGGCGGTCGCCAGGCCCGCCGAGACGATCTTGTCGGCGGTCTGTTTGACCAGCGCCTCCGACACGTTGCAGCCGTAGGCGTTCCAGTCGTTCCAGCCCATCGGCGGGGTGAGCGCCAGATTGTTGGGCAGCGCCTGCGCCGGGGAGGCGGCGACGCTACTGATCAAACCCGCTCCGAGCAGGAGCACCGCCGACCGGATCAGCAGCCGGCGCACGTTCGCACGTATTCCTCGACATGAATCGGTGGTCACACGCCGAGATTGCCAGAATGTTTCAAGACATTCAAGTGTGGCTATCTATGTGCGAAAATGTTCAGGAGCTGGAGATCCATTTCTGGTTCAGCGTCCACGTGCACGGCTGCAGCCGGACGGTGCCGTCGCCCTCGTCGGTCAGACAGGGCCCGTACCGTCCGCTGCGGATCTCCTCGATGAACCACCAGTCCTGGGCCGGGTCGCCGCCGTTGCAGGCCGCCACCCGCACCAGCGCGCCCTCGGCCCGGATGCAGTTCAGCCCGTTGTACAGCGCGCCGGTGCTCGCCTGATACCAGCGTTGACCGGGCGTCTGGTCGTCGCAGGCGCGGACGCTCAGCAGCGCGCCGACGGCGCCGCCGGTCAGGCAGCGGGTGTCGTCGGCCTTGGTGAAGACGCGGCCCTGATGCAGCGGTGGCGGGGCCGGCACCGGCGCGAACGCGGTCGTGCCGGCCACCAGAGCGGCCAGGACACGCGGGAGACGCGGCATGGGAGTCACTCTAGGAACTCCGGCACACCACCGCAGGCGATTGCCGGGTACACCGCCGGGTGGCGCGACGAGCAGAATGAGGATCATGGCGACCATCTATGACGTCGCGCAGCGTGCGCGGGTCTCTCCGGCCACCGTCTCCCGGGTGCTCAACGGGAACGACAGCGTCGATCCCGGGTTGGCCGACCGGGTGCGCGACGCGGTCCGCGAGCTGAACTACCGGCCCAACATGGTCGCCCGCAACCTGCGCCGCAGCCGCACCACGCTGTGGGCGGTGATCATCTCGGACGTCGAAAACCCGTTCTTCACCGCGCTCGTGCGCGGCGTCGAGGATGTCGCCCAGCGGGCCGGCTACTCGGTGGTGCTCTGCAACAGCGACGAGGACCCGGCCAAGGAGGCGCGATACGTGACCGCCGCCCTGGAGGACCGGATGGCCGGCGTGATCATCTCCAGTGCGGGCAGTACCGCGAACGTGACCCGGCTGATCGAGGCCGGCACCCCGGTGGTCGCGATCGACCGGCAGATCGGCGGCACCCGGGTGGACAGCGTGCTGGTCGACAACGAGCACGGCGCCGAGGCGGCCACCGCCCACCTGATCGGGAACGGATACCGCCGGATCGCCTGCATCACCGGGCCGGCCGCGGTCTCGACCGCCGTCCAGCGGCTGCGCGGCTACCGGCGCGCGCTGCAGACCCACAAGATCAAGATCGATGATGCGCTGGTACGCCACGCCGACTTCCGTGAGGACGGCGGCTACACCGCGATGGCCTCGCTGCTGGACGCCGGCGAACCCCCGGACGCGGTGTTCACCGCCAACAACCTGATGACCGTCGGCGCGGTCGAGTGCCTGGTCGATCGGGGCGTCGCCATCCCGGCCGGGCTCGGCGTGATCGGCTTCGACGAGGCGCCGGGCGCCCGGCTGCTGCGCCCGGCCCTGTCGACGGTCGCCCAGCCCACCTACGAGCTGGGACGCACCGCCGCCACGCTGCTCGCCGAACGGATCGCCGACCCCGACCGGCCCCCGTCCACGGTCACCCTGCTGACCGAGCTGCGGATCCGGGAGAGCAGCCGGGGTCAGGCGACCGTGCAGGCCGCCCCGTTGCGCGTGACGTCGACCGGCCGCGGATCCGCGCCGGTCGACGTGCCGTTGAAGCCGAAGCTCAGCGACGCCCCGGGGGCCGGCACGCCGTGGTGACCGAGGTTGGTGGCGGTCACCGCGGACCACGGCTTGACCTCAACCTTGGTTGAGTTCCTAACGTTCCTCGCATGCATGGCACCGATCGCGAGGAACGGCTGATGGACGAAATACCGCAACGAGTGGTGCTGGACGACCCGGCGGCTCGAACGACTGCAGAGAATGTCGCCGCGGACCTGGCGGCACAGTTGCAACGAGGCGGCGACACCTTGGACGCCGACGTATACGACGCCTGGTTCGCCGCCGACATCCTGTGGGGCAGCCCGTACGGAGCGACCCTGACGGGTTTCGAGGGATTGAACGCGATTCACCACCGCTTGATGGACCGGTCGGCGCCGGTGACCGCGCCCCCGGCGCCGGCCTCGCGGTTCGAAGTCGTGTCGGTTCTGGCACCCGCGCCCGGCGTCGTCGTGGCGCAGATCCGTCGGCAGGCACTGGCCGCGGGCGGCTTCTCGGAGATGGCGCTCTACGTACTCGTGGAACGCGCGGGCCGGTGGTGGCTGGCCGCCGCGCAGAACACGCCGATCAGGCCGGCAGATGGCGCGCTGTCGGCGTCTCCCGGCAACTGAACGACGTGCCGGTGGTCATGGCCGAGCACTCCCGTCGGCTGCCTTCTGCCGGTGGTACGACCGCAGCCCGGCCCGGCCTGCGGAGCACTTTCCGACGCCGGGATGGCATTGTTGACCGCCGTGACGGGATCTCTCCTGGCGGTCAGCGACCTGCACGTCTCCTACCAGCAGAACCGCGAGGTCGTCGAACGGATCCGGCCCGGGACCGGGGACGACTGGCTGATCGTCGCGGGTGACGTGGGCGAGCGCCCAGCCGACATCGGCTGGGCGCTCGGCCTGCTGCGCGACCGGTTCGCCCGGGTGATCTGGGCGCCCGGCAACCACGAGCTGTGGACCCATCCCCAGGATCCGGTCCGGCTGCGCGGCGACGAGCGGTATCAGTCACTGGTCGAGCTGTGCCGCGACCTGGACGTGGTCACCCCGGAGGACGAATATCCGATGTGGACCGGCGCCGGCGGGCCGGTGGTCGTCGCCCCGCTGTTCGTGCTCTACGACTACTCGTGGCTGGCGCCGGGCGCGACCACCCGGGAGGAGTCGCTGAAGCTGGCGTACGACGCGGGTGTCGTCTGCACCGACGAGATGATGCTCTTCCCCGACCCGTACCCGGACCGGGCGGCATGGTGCGCGGCCCGGGTCGCCTACACCGAGCAGCGGCTGTCCGCGATCGACCCGGCCCTGCCGACCGTGCTGGTCAGCCACTGGCCGCTGCGGCGGGAACCGACCGACGTGCTCTGGCATCCGGAGTTCCGCCAGTGGTGCGGCACCGACCGGACCGCGGACTGGCACCTGCGGTTCCGGGCCGCCGTCGCGGTCTACGGCCACCTGCACATCCCCCGCACCACCCGGTACGACGGGGTGCGCTTCGAGGAGGTGTCGCTCGGCTACCCGCGCGAGTGGGGCCGGCGCGGCGACCAGCCCCAGCCGGTGCGGCGGATCCTCGGCACCCCTTGACTGCGCGGTAGGGGTGCCCGGCCGGGCCGGGCCCGGATAGCTTCCGGCAATGCAGCTGCCGCACGGATACACCGTCGCCCTGGACGTGCGCACCCGTGTCGTCGACGGCGGCCGCGCGCTGCTCGGCGGGGCGCCCGGCACCCACCTGCTGCGGCTCACCCCGAAAGCGCGACGGCTGCTGGCCGGCCGCACCCTGCGGGTGACCGACCCGGCCAGCGCGGCGCTCGCCGAGCGCCTCCTCGATCTGGCGGTCGCCCACCCGGTCGTGGCCGACCTGCCGGCCCCGGCCGACGCCGGCGTCACCTACGTGATCCCGGTGCGCGACCGGCCGGCGCCCCTGGCCCGGCTGCTGGCCAGCATCCCGGCGGGCAGTGACGTCATCGTGGTCGACGACGCCTCACGGAACCCGGCGGCGATCGCGGCGGTCGCCGCGCGGTACCGGGCCCGCCTGCTGGCCCTGCCGGTGAACCGGGGCCCGGCGGGCGCCCGCAACGCCGGCCTGCGATCGGTGCGGACACCGTTCGTCGCCTTCGTCGACTCCGACATCGTCCTGGACCCCGGCACCGTCCCGACGCTGCTGCGGCACTTCGCCGACCCGCGCACGGCGGTGGCGGTCCCCCGGATCACCGGGCTGCGGACCGCACGTTCGGAAACCTGGATCGGGCGGTACGAGGAATCCCGCTCGTCACTCGACCTGGGCTCGCGCCCCGCGTCGGTGCGCCCCGGGTCGTACGTCTCCTGGGTTTCGACCGCCTGCCTGGTGGCCCGGGTCAGCGCCACCGGCGACGGCTTCGACGAGGACATGCGGGTCGGCGAGGACGTGGACTTCGGCTGGCGGGCGGTGCGGGCCGGTTGGCGGGTCCGGTTCGAGCCGTCAGTGGCGGCGGCGCACGAGCACCGGGTGCGGTTCGGCGACTGGTTCGTCCGCAAAGCCGAATACGGAACCGGCGCGCACCCGCTCGCCCTGCGGCACCCCGAGTCGGTCGCCCCGGCCGTCCTGCCACCCTGGGGTGTCGCGCTGGGCGCCGCCCTGCTGGCGCAGCGCCGCTGGTCCCTGCCGGTGGCGGCCGCGGTGTACGCGGTGACCGCCGCCCGGATCGCCCGCAAACTCGACGTCGACGGGGCGGCCGGCCTCGGGATGCGCCTGACCGGCGGCGGCGCCGTCACCGTGCTGCAGCAGGCGTCCGCGCTGGTCACCCGGCACTGGTGGCCGGCGACCGCGGTCGGCTGCCTGTTCTCGGCGCGGGTGCGGCGGGTCGCGGCGGTGGCCGCGGTGACCGACGTGGTGCTGGAGTATGCGACCCAGGGGTCCCGCGGGCGGATCCGGCTGGACCCGGTGCGGTACGGGGTGGCCCGGCGACTCGACGACATCGCCTACGGCGCGGGGGTGTGGTGGTCGGCGGCCAAGGGCCGGTCGGCGACCGCGCTGCGGCCGCGACTGCGCGGGTGAACGGGAGACGGCGGGCTTGGTGAGGGGCCGCTCCATGGGAACGCCTGCCCCACCAACGGTCCGCTCCGCCGGAAGTCCGCCCCATCGGAAGCCTGCCCCGCCGGGGGCCTGCCCCGCCGGAAGCCCGCCCCGCCGGAAGCCTGCCCCGCCGCGGGCCTGCCCCGCCGGGGGCCTGCCCCGCCGGAAGCCCGCCCCGCCGGAAGCCCGCCCCGCCGGAAGCCGTGCCCCACCAATAGCCCGCCCTCCCAGGGGGAACCGCCCTTGACATTGTGGCGCGAGCTCGAGCCGGTCCGGCGATAGCCTGTGGACAACGCGCTGGTGTGGATTTTCCGCGCGAAGCTTCGCGGCGTGATATGCCGCTACGACGTCGGCCGCGGCGCCCACTGCGCGGTGCGGGTCAGCAGGTCGGCGGTGAGCCGGTCGAGCAGCGCGCGCCCGGACTCCTCGGTCGCCCCGGTCGGGTCGCCGAGCACCCCGGTCGGGCTCACCGCGAGTACTCCACCGCGGCGCAGGTCGGGCAGGATCTCGGCGAGCGGGCGGAGGTCTCCGGCGACCGCGCGCTCCATCGCCACCGTCTGCGGCCGGAGCACCAGCATCATCGACGTCTCGGCCGCGCCGGCGTGCGGTTCGCCGGCCCATCGTGGCGTGTAGAGCAGGGTGTCGCGGCCTTCGGCGCGGAGCTGGCGGACGGCGCGGGTGACCGGTTCGGCGTTGCCGCCGTGGGCGGAGACGAACAGGAGCCGGTCGAAGGTCTCGGCGGCGGACCGGCCGAGTTCGACGATCAGCGTCTCGGTGGCCTGCTGGCCGATCGAGAGGGTGCCCGCGAAGCCGGCGTGCTCGCCGCTGGAACCGTAGGGGACGGGCGGGGCGATCAGCACGTCGTCGCGTACCGCCGCAAGCCTTTCGCAGAGCGCCACGGCGACGTCGGTGTCGGTGGCGAGCGGCAGGTGCGGGCCGTGCTGTTCGGTGGCGCCGAGCGGGATGGCGAGCAGGGCGCCGGCGGCCGCCCGGGCCTTGGTCTCCGGCCAGCTCAGGTCGGCTAGCCGCACGTCAGTTCCAGGCCGGCAGGCCGGCGAGCGGGTTCTCGTCGCACGGCCGGGCCGGGACGGCGGCGGCACCGGAGTGACCGATGCCGGCCGGGACAGCAGCAGCACCGGAGTGACCAATGCCGGCCGGGACAGCAGCAGCACCGGAGTGACCAATGCCGGCCGGGACAGCAGCAGCACCGGAGTGACCAATGCCGGCCGGGACAGCAGCAGCACCGGAGTGACCAATGCCGGCCGGGACAGCAGCAGCACCGGAGTGGCCGATGCCGACGGGGACGCTTCCGGGGCGGCCGATGCTGATCGGGACGGCGCGCGCCGCCCGCGCCGGCCGCGAGTGGTCGGGGCTGGGTCGCGGCGTCGCCCCGGCGGTGGCCAGTGCGGTAGCGCCGTGGCCGCGGACGCATTCCGGGTCGGGTCCGTCGAGGGGCAGGCCGGTGAAGAACTTCGCGGCCATGCAGCCGCCCCGGCACGCGTCGTAGGCGGAGCAGGAGGTGCAGGCGCCGCCGGACTGTTCGCCGCGCAGGCCGGCGAACAGCTCGGAGGACCGCCACACCGCGGCGAAGCCGCCGTGGTCGCGGACGTTGCCGGCGCGGAAGGTGTCGTGGATGGCGAACGGGCAGGCGTACACGTCGCCGACCGGGTCGACGAGGCAGACGACCCGGCCGGCGCCGCACAGGTTGAGCCCGGACAGCGGCTTGCCGTACGCGGCGAGGTGGAAGAAGGAGTCGCCGGTGAGCACTTCGCCGTCGTGGTCGACCAGCCAGTCGTAGAGGACGCGCTGCTGGTCGGCGGTCGGGTGCAGGCGCGGCCAGACGTCGGCGCCGCGCCCGGCCGGCCGCAGCCGGGTGAGTCGCAGCTGGGCGTCGTAGCGGGCGGCGAGGGCCGCGAAGTCGTCGAGCTGGCCGACGTTCTCCCGGGTCACCACCACCGAGATCTTGAAGCCGGCGAATCCGGCCTCGGCCAGGTTGTCCATCGCGCGCAGTGCGGTGGCGTAGGTGCCGGCGCCGCGGACCGCATCGTTCACCTCGGCGGTCGCGCCGTCCAGCGAGATCTGCACGTCGACGTAGTCGGAGCCGGCCAGCCGGGCGGCCCGCTCCCGGTTGATCCGCACACCGTTGGTGGAGAACTTGACGCCGACCCGGTGGGCGGTGGCGTAGTCGACCAGGTCCCAGAAGTCGGGGCGGATGGTCGGCTCGCCGCCGCCGATGTTGACGTAGAAGACCTGCATCCGCTCGAACTCGTCGATCAGCCGCCGGCACTCCTGCGTGGTCAGCTCGCCCGGGTCCCGCCGGCCGGAGCTGGACAGGCAGTGCACGCAGGACAGGTTGCACGCGTAGGTGAGTTCCCAGGTCAGGCAGATCGGCGCGGCCAGTCCCCGCTCGAAGTGACCGGTCAGCGGCATCGGTGTCGTCATCAGGTGTCCTCGCGGCGGCGGATCATGCCGGATCCGGCCAGGCTGGCCAGGGCCACGGCGTATCCGGGTAGTTGGTCAGGGCGCAGCCCGGCCGCGACGCACGCGGCTCGGGCGGTGTCGCGCTCGCCGAGCCCGCGCACGACGGTGAGCAGGTCCGGGCTCTTCAGGAAGGAGAGCTCCCGGGTGCCGAAGTGGTAGAGCAGGGCGCCGAACCCCTCCGGCCGGACCGCCACCCGCGGGTGCAGCTCCCAGGCCAGGTCCAGATCGAAGGGGCGGCGGTGCGGGTCAGTAGACACCACACATACCATCGATCGACACGGACTCGACCAGCAGCTCCTCGAGGAGCTCCGGGACGCCGGAGGCCGGCACCGGGACGCCGGAGGCGAGCGCCGGCTCGGTCACCGTGCTGTCGTCCTGCGCCATTGAAGCCTCAACCATTGAAGTCTCCCGATTTGTCGGTTCTTGATAAGGGCGCGCCTATCTCATTCGGCGACGCGGGTCCGGCCGACCCATACCAGGATTTCCGGCGTTTCGCTGTCCCGGTTCTCGAAGTGCTCGTAACCGCCATAGAAGGCAACCTTAACTTTTCCCGCGCCGGCGGCGACCTGCTGGTTACGAAACTCCGGGGGAAAGTCCGCCGGACCGCCGATGAGCGTGGCGTCGATTGTCCGACTCACGTCGTTCATCATTGCCTCCTGTTCGCCATGGCGCCGGTCAGGCGTCATTCCGGATGAAGCGCTCCCCGGAGACTGCTCCGGGACGCCGGGCGCGGTAACCCCTGTGACCCCCCTAAAGAGGGTCCCTCCTTTTCGGACATACCAGCCTTTCCCACCGCCCGCCCGGGCACCGCCAATTCATAGGGGACTGTTTTCCGACAATGAGCGGCGCGACGTCCCGTGGCCGTTGCGCCCATGTGATAGAACAACCGCTCTGGGCACCGATACGGCGCGGCGACTGGGGTGGGTGTGGATTTCGAGAATGCGTACGACCGGATGGAATTGCAGAGCCGGGCGCCCACGACGGCGGGCTTTCCCCCGGCCCTGCCCTATCCGGGCACACTCACCCTGCTCCAGGACCTGCTGACCGAGTCGTCCGCCAGCCGGGGCCGGCTCGCGGTCGTCTCCGGCGGCCAGGCCAGCGGCAAGACCCGGCTGCTCAACGAGTTCGCCGAGACCGCCGAGGAGGGCGGCGCGCTGCTGCTGCGGGCGTCCGCCTCGCGCGGCGAGTCGGCCCTCCGGTTCGGCATCGTCGAGCAGTTGTTCTGCACCACCCGGCTGCCGATCGGGGTGGCCGACCGGATCGCCGGGCTGCTCACCGCCGGCGGTGAGGACACCACCGCGTTCCGGGCGATCTTCGCGGTGATGCTGGACCTGGCCCGCGGCGGCCCGCTGGTGGTCACCGTCGACGACGTCCAGTTCGCCGACCCGCAGTCCCAGCAGCTGCTGCTCTACCTGCACCGGCGGCTCGGACCGGCCCGGATCCTGCTGGTGGTCACCGAGTGGAACACGCCGCGCCCGGGCACCTCGGCGTTCAGCGCCGAGCTGACCCGCCGCCCGCACGAGCGGGTGCTGCTGGCCCGGCCCGGCGTGGCCGAGGTGGCCGGGCTGATCACCCCGCGGCTGGGCGCCGGTGGGGCCGCGCTGGCGCCCCTGGTGCACCGGCTCAGCGGCGGCAACGCGCTGCTCGCCCTGGCCCTGGCGATGGACCTGCACAACGCCGGCGTCCCCGGTGGCCGGGAGCCGGGCGTCGCCTTCCGGCACGCCGTGCTCGAATGCCTGTACCGGTGTGACGCCCCGCTGCGCGACGTCGCGTACAGCCTCGCCGTGCTCGGTGACTACGCGCAGGCCGACAACGTCAGCCGGCTGCTCGGGATCACCACCGACGAGGTGGCCCAGGCGGTCGCCGTGCTCACCGAGGCGGGGCTGCTCAGCGACGGCGCGTTCCGCCACCCCAGCGTCCCGGAGCTGCTGCTCGAGACGATGCCGGCCGAGCAGCGCGGCGCGCAGAACCTGGCCGCCGCCAGCCTGCTCGATCGGTGCGGCGCCCCGCCCACCGAGATCGCCCGCCAGCTGGTGATGGGCGGGCAGCCGCCGGAGCCGTGGGCGGTGCCGGTGCTGCGCGAGGCGGCCGATCAGGCGCTCGCCGCCGACCGCGTGCAGTTCGCGATCAAGTGCCTGCGGCTGGCGCTGTCCGCCGGGCTGACCGACGGGCAGCGGATCCGGATCACCGCGATGCTGGTCCGCGCCCTGGACCGGCTCAACCCGGCGGCGGCCGCGCCGCACCTGCCGGAGCTGCTGTCGGCGCTGCGCCGTGGCGAGCTGACCGGCCGGGACACCGCGGTGGTGATCCGCAACGCGCTGTGGAACGGCCGGCTCACCGAGGTGGCCGACCTGATGCGCACGGCGAACACGCACGCCCTGCTGACCGAGCCGGGGATCGCCGCCGAGCTGCGGCTCAACCAGTACATCCTGTTCGGTCAGCTGCCGGAGAGCTTCCCGGCCCGGGAGGACGCGGCCGGCAACATCTTCGCGCGGGCGATCGACGCGCTGTGCACGATGTGGCGGTCCGGCCCGGACGCGTCGGTGATCGCCAGTGCCGAGCAGGTGCTGACCAACTATTCGCTCGGCGACACGACGGTGAGCACGATCGCCGCGGCGCTGTCCATCTTCACCCACGGCAACCGGCACGACGAGGCCGCGACGTGGTGCGAGCGGCTGATCGCGGACGCCACCCGGCGCGGCGCGGCGAGCTGGACCGCGGTCTTCAGTTATCTGCGGGCCGAGGTGGCGCTGCGTCGCGGCGATCTCGCGGTGGCCCGCGACTACGCCGAGGAGGCGCTGCGCCGGCTCGCCCCGGAACACTGGGGTGTGCTGGTCGGCTATCCCCTGTCGGTGCTGGCGAACGCGCTGACCTGGCTCGGCGAGCACGACCGGGCCGGCGAGGTGATGCGCACGACGGTCACCCCGGCGCCGATGCTGTCCACGCTGTGCGGGATCCGCTATCTGCAGGCCCGCGGGCGGCACTACCTGGCCACCGAGCGGGTGTTCGCCGCCGCCAAGGACTTCCGGCAGGTGGGCACGCTGGCCCGGGAACGCAATCTGGACGTGCCGTCACTGGTCCCGTGGCGCACCGATCTGGCCGAGGCCAGCGCCCAGCTGAACCGCCCGGCCGAGGCCCGGGACCTGCTGCACCAGCAGTTCCAGCAGCGTGGTCTGGACGGCCGGGCCCGCGGTGCGGCGCTGCGGCTGCTGGCCGGGCTGGGCGACCCGGCCCGCCGGGTGGGGCTGCTCAAGCAGTCGGTGTCCGCCCTGGAGGCGGCCTGCGACCGGTACGAGCTGGGCCGTGCCCTGCACGACCTGAGTCAGGCCCAGCGGCAGGCCGGTGACGTGGAACGGTCCCGGCAGACGGCGAGCCGCGCCGCGCAGGAGATGAAGGCCTGCCACGCCTCGGACACCGGGCTCGCGCCGGTGGCCGCACCGGAGCCGGGCAGCCCGCCGGCCGGGCGCCCCCGGGCGGCCGCGGCCGACGACCGGGCCGCCGACATGACGCTGAGCAAGGCCGAGCAGCGGGTGGCGACGCTGGCCGCGCAGGGTCACTCGAACCGGCAGATCGCCCGCACGCTGTACATCACGATGAGCACCGTGGAGCAGCACCTGACCCGGGTCTACCGCAAGCTCAACGCCCGGTGCCGCGAGGACCTCGCGCTGCTGCTGGCCGGTCCGCGGGTGTTCTGAGCGACCCCTAAGCCGGGGTTAGGGGCCGCTCCGGATTCCGGCGGCCGGGCACAGCCGGTACCTCTAGCCGGGCAGGGTCACCGACGGTGGCCCCACCGACTCGAGGAGGGCCTCCAGATGGGCCGCGTGGAGAACAAGGTCGCCCTGATCACGGGCGCCGCACGGGGACAGGGCCGCAGCCACGCGGTCCGCCTCGCCGAGGAGGGCGCGGACATCATCGCGCTCGACATCTGCGAGGACATCGACGTCATCGACTACCCGATGGGCACGGCGGAGGAGCTGGAGGAGACCGCCCGCCTGGTGGAGAAGGCCGGCCGGCGGGTCTTCCACCGCCGGGTCGACGTCCGGGACCGGGCCGCGGTGCACGCCGCGATCGACGACGGGGTGGCCGAGCTGGGCCGGCTGGACGTGGTGATCCCCAGCGCCGGCGTGAACCAGCTGGGCGCCGACCGGCCGCTGCGGACGTTCACCGAGATCGTCGACGTGAACCTGTCCGGCGTGCTGAACACGGTGCACGGCGCGATCCCGCACCTGGGCGCGGGCGCCTCGATCATCATCATCGGTTCGGCGGTCGGGCTGATGCCCGGGCACGGCGAGTCCGGCCCGATGGGTCTGGGCGGGGCCGCGTACTCGATGGCCAAGCAGACCCTGGTGCTGTACACCAGCCTGTTCTCGGTGCAGCTGGCGCCGCTGAACATCCGGATCAACGCGGTGCACCCGGCGAACGTCAACACCCACATGATCCAGAACCGGGCGACGTACGAGATCTTCCGCCCCGACCTGGACGAGCCGACCGCCGAGGACGCCCGGGAGGGCTTCTACGCGTTCCAGGGCATGCCGATCCCCTACATGGAGCCGCAGGACGTCTCGCACGCGATCGTCTACCTGGCCTCGGACGAGTCCCGGTACGTGACCGGTCTGCAGTTCAAGATCGACGCCGGCGCGCTCGGCAAGATGGGCCGCTGACATGCGATTCGGACTGCTGTACCACCACCAGCTGCCCCGGCCGTGGGCCGACGACAGCGAGGAGCGGATGCTCCTGGAGTCCCTGGAGCAGATCGAGCTGGCCGACAAGCTCGGCTTCGACTACGTGTGGGAGACCGAGCACCACTTCATGGAGGAGTATTCGCACTCCTCCGCCCCCGAGGTGTTCCTGGCGGCCGCGGCGGCCCGCACCTCGCGGATCCGGCTGGCGCACGGCATCGTCTCGCTCCCGCCCGGGGTCAACCACCCGGTCCGGGTCGCCGAGCGACTGGCCACCCTGGACCTGATCTCCGGCGGCCGGGTCGACTTCGGCACCGGCCAGGGCAGCACCCAGCTGGAGCTGGAGGCGTTCGGGGTGTCCCGGGCCACCAAGCAGGAGCAGTGGCAGGAGGCGCTGGAGGTGGTGACCCGGCTGCTCACCGAGTCGCCGTTCACCGGGCATTCCGGCGCGTTCCTGGACCTGCCGCCGCGCAACGTGGTGCCGAAGCCGAAGCAGAAGCCGCATCCGCCGCTGTGGGCCGCGTGCAGCCGCCCGGAGGCGGTGGAGCAGGCCGCGCGCAACGGGCTGGGGGCACTGTCGTTCGCCTTCATCTCGCCCGAGGAGGCCAAGGCCCGGGTCGACGCGTACTACCGGGTGATCGCGTCCGAGCAGTGCGTCCCGGCCGGTTTCGCGGTCAACCCGCAGTTCGCCCTGGTGCTGCCGTTCTCGTGTCACGAGGACGAGGAGGTGGCGCTGGACCGCGGTCTGGAGGGCGCGCACTTCTTCGCCTACTCGTTCATGCACTACTACGTGAACGGCAAGCACCGGCCCGGCCAGTCCAACGTGACCGAGGACTTCCAGCGGTTGCGCGGCCAACTCGGCCTGGTCCGTGACCCGGGCGCGGCGTTCCTGGCCGCGGTGGACGACAAGACCCGCGAGGAGCGGGCCGCGCTGCGCCGTTGCATCGGCACGCCGAAGCAGCTGACCGAGACGATCCGGGCGTACGAGGAGGCCGGCGTCGACCAGATCATCTTCCAGGCCCAGATCGGCGCGAACCGGCACTGCGACATCCTGGAGTCGCTGGAGCTGTTCGCGGCCGAGGTGCTCCCGGAATTCGCCGAGCGGCGGCCCGCGCGGGAGGCCGCCAAGCAGGAGCGGCTGGCCGCGGCGGTGCAGGCGGCGGTGGCCCGCAAGCCGCGGCAGAGCGCCGACGTCTCGGACTACGTGGCCCGGGCCGAGCGCCCGGAGATGATGCGGCGCTGACCGCCCACGAAAAAAGCGCCGGGGCTCCCCGGCGCTTTTTTCGTGCCGGAGCTCAGCCGCCGAGCTCCGCGTCGAGCATGGCGAACAGGTCTTCGGCGTTGGCGGTGGACAGGTCCGCCCGGGCCGGGATGGGCGCGGCGGCCGGGGCGACCAGCTTCCGGTGCAGGTGCGCGGCGAGCGCCCCCGGGCTGGGGAAGTCGAAGATCAGCGTCGGCGGCAGCCGGTGCCCGGTCGCGTCGTTGAGCCGGTTCCGCAGTTCCAGCGCGGTCAGCGAGTCGAAGCCGAGGTCGAGGAAGCCTCGTTCGGCGGCGATTCCGCTGGGCCGGTCGTGTCCCAGCACCGCGGCCGCGTCCTTGCGGACCAGCTCCAGCACGGCGCGTTCCTGGGCCGCCGCGGGCAGCGCCGCGAGCCGGGCCACCAGCGCCGCCGGGCCGGCCGCCGGCTCGGCCGCGACCACCCGCCGCCGGGTCCGCCCGGCCAGCGTCCAGAGCAGCGCCGGCACCTCGTCGGTGCGGTTGCGCAGCGCGGTCGCGTCGACCCGGATCGGCACCGACAGCGGCCGGTCCGCGGTGAGCGCGGCGTCCAGCAGGGCCAGCCCGTCCTCGGCGGCCAGCGGCGGCAGCCCGAGGTGCCGCATCCGGGCCCGGTGGGTCTCCGCCAGGCCGGCGCTGAGCCCGGTGTCGACGTCCCACAGGCCGTAGGCGACCGAGGTGCCGGGCAGGCCGGCGGCCCGCCGGTGCACGGCCAGCGCGTCCAGGAAGACGTTGGCCGCGGCATAGGCGGCCTGGCCGGAGGCGAGCACCAGACCGCCGGCCGAGGAGAACAGCACGAACGCGGTGAGCGGCCGGTCCGCGGTGAGCTCGTGCAGGTGCCAGGCGGCGTCCGCCTTGGCCCGCAGCCCGTCCCGCAGCTGCGTCTCGGTGACCGCCTCGAGCAGGGCGTTCTCCGCGGTACCGGCGCAGTGCACCACCCCGGTCAGGTCGGGCACCTCGGCGAGCAACCGCTGCAGCGCCGCACGGTCGGCCACGTCGCAGGCCGCGACGGTGACCTCGGCGCCGAGCGCGGTCAGCTCCGCGTGCAGCCGGTCGGCGCCGGGTGCGGCCGGGCCGCGGCGGCTGACCAGCAGCAGCCGGCCGACGCCGTGCCGGGCCACCAGGTGCCGGGCGACCAGCGCGCCGAGGCCACCGGTGCCACCGGTGACCAGCACGGTGCCGGTCGTCGGCCAGCCCGGGCCGGTGCCGGCCGGGGCCGGAGCCAGCCGCGGCACGTATCCGGCCGGGCCGCGCAGGGCCAGCTCCGGTTCGCCGGCCGCGAGCGCGGTGCCCACCGCGTCCGGAACGCTGGTCGCCGGGTCCGCGTCGACCAGCACGATCCGGCCCGGGTGTTCGGCCTGGGCGGCCCGGATCAGCCCCCAGACCGGGGCCTGGCAGACGTCGACGCCGTCGTCGCCGGGCACCGCGACCGCGCCGCGGGTGACCACGACCAGCCGGCGGCGGCCGGCGTCGCCGAGCCACCGCTGGACGGCGTGCAGGGTTTCCCCGGCGACCGCCCGGACCGCGGCCGGCACGTCCAGGCCGGCCGGGGTGACGCAGACGTGCACCTCGGCCGACTCGGTGACGCCGGCCGGCGGCGTGACGGCCCGCCATGCGATGTCGTACAGCGACTCGTGGTGGCCGTCGCCCGCGGGGAGGGCGGTGACCGGCCGGGAGACGAGCGAGCCGACGGTGAGCACCGGTTGCCCGGTCTCGTCGGCGGCCTCCAGCGCGATGGTGGCCGCGTCGCCGTCGTCGTGCCGGATCCGCACCCGCAGCGTGCCGGCGCCGGTCGCGTGCACGGCCACCCGGTTCCAGCTGAACGGCAGCAGCGCCGGCCCGTCGTCGGCCAGGATGTCGGCGTGCATGGCCGCGTCCAGCAGCGCGGGATGCAGGCCGTACCCGTCGTCGGTGGCCGGCAGCCGCACCTCGGCGAAGGTGTCCGCCCCGCGCCGCCAGGCCGCCCGCAGGCCCTGGAAGGCGGGGCCGTAGTCGTAGCCGCGGCGCGCCATCCGCGGGTAGGCGTCGGCCACGTCGATCGGCTCGGCGCCGACCGGCGGCCAGGTCGCCAGGTCCGCGGCCGGGATTCGCGGGTGGGCGGCGCCGAGCGAGCCGTCGGCGTGCAACTGCCACGGCGCGTGCTCGGCACCGGCCGGGCGGGAGTGGATCCGGATCGGGCGCCGCTCGTCCGGGCCGGGCGGGCCGACGGTGACCGTGAGGTCGCGGGCCTCGGCGCCGGACAGGGTCAGCGGCGCGGCCAGGACCAGCTCATCCAGGGCCGGCGAGCCGAGCCGGGTGCCGGCGGACACGGCCAGTTCGACCAGGGCGGTGCCGGGCAGCAGCACGGTGGCGTGCACCGCGTGGTCGGCGATCCACGGGTGGGCCGCGGCGGTCAGCCGGCCGGTCAGCACCGCGCCGCCGTCGGGCAGCCGCAGCAGGGCGGACAGCAACGGGTGCGCGGCCGCGGCGAGGCCGAGCGCGGCCGGTTCCGGGGCGGGCCACACCTGGGCCTCGGACCAGAACCGGCGGCGCTGGAACGCGTAGGTCGGCAGCGGCACCCGGACCACATCCGAGCCGGCGTGCAGGGCCGCCCAGTCCACCGTGATCCCGGTGACGTACGCGGTGGCCAGCGCGGCCAGCAGGGTGCGCACTTCCGGCTGGTCACGCCGGCTGGCCGGGCAGGCGACCAGGTCCGGCAGCGCGGTCTCGGCGAGCGGCGACAGCACCGCGTCCGGGCCCAGCTCCAGCAGCAGCGCGGCGCCCTCGGCGGCCATCGCCCGGACCCCGTCGAGGAAGCGGACCGGTTCCCGGACGTGCCGCACCCAGTGCCCGGGCGTGTCGATCACGCCGGCCTCGGCCCGCCGGCCGGTGGTCATCGAGACGATGCGGGTGTCCGGAACGGCGTACGACATGGTCGTGGCGATCTGCTGGAACGCGGGCAGCGCCGGGTCCATCAGCGGTGAGTGGAAGGCGTGCGAGGTGCGCAGCCGGGTGGTGCGGGGGAACCGCGCGGCGATGCCGAGCACCGTGCCGGCGTCGCCGGAGACCACCACCGCGGCCGGCCCGTTCACCGCGGCGATCCCGGTGTCCGCGGTGAGCAGCGGCGTCACCTCGTCCTCGGAGGCGGCCACGGCGACCATCGCGCCGCCGGACGGCAGCTGCTGGATCAGCCGGCCGCGGGCGGCGACCAGCCGGCAGGCGTCGGCGAGCGGCAGCACCCCGGCCAGGTGGGCGGCGCTGATCTCACCGATCGAGTGGCCGCCGAGCACGGCGGGACGGACCCCGCACGACTCGACCAGCCGGGCCAGCGCCACCTCGAAGGCGAACAGCGCGGGCTGGGCGTATTCGGTGGTGTCGAGCAGGTCCGGCCCGATGTCCCGTAGCGGCCGGCCCAGGTGCGGGTCGAGTTCGGCGAGCACGGCGTCGTACGCGGTGGCGAAGCCGGGGAAGGCGTCGTAGAGTTCGCGGCCCATCCCGTGCCGTTGCGAGCCCTGGCCGGTGAACAGGAACCCGGCGCGCGGCGGGGCGCCGGCCGGGACGGTGCCGGTCAGCACGTCCGGGTGCGGCTCGCCGGCGGCCACCGCGTCCAGCGCGGTGACCGCCTGTGCCCGGTCGGTGGCCAGCACCACGGCCCGGCAGGCGAACGCGGTCCGGCCGGTGGCCAGCGAGTAGGCGACGTCGGCCGGGCGCAGGTCGGCGGCGGCCCGCAGCCGCTCGGCGAGCGCGGCGGCCTGGGCGCGCAACGCCTCCGGGGTGGTCCCGGACAGGGCGAGCGGCCAGTGTCCCGACGCCGGTGCCGGGGCGGGGGCCGGCGCGTCGGGCGCCTCCTCCAGGATGACGTGGGCGTTGGTGCCGCTCAGCCCGAACGACGACACGCCGGCGCGGCGGACCCGCTCGCCGCGCGGCCAGGGCCGGTTGGCGGTGAGCAGCTCGACCGCGCCGGCGGTCCAGTCGACGTGCGGGGTGGGGTCGTCGGCGTACCGCGAGATCGGCAGTTCCTCGTGGCGCAGGGCCTGGACCATCTTGATGATCCCGCCGACCCCGGCCGCGGCCTGGGTGTGCCCGAGGTTCGACTTGAGCGAGCCGAGCAGCAGCGGCGCGCCGCCCGGCGCCCGCTCCCGGCCGTAGGTGGCGAGCAGCGCCTGCGCCTCGATCGGGTCGCCGAGTCGGGTGCCGGTGCCGTGTGCCTCGACCGCGTCGATGTCGGCCAGGGTGAGGCCGGCGTCGGCCACCGCCCGCCGGATCACCCGCTGCTGGGACCGGCCGTTCGGGGTGGTCAGGCCGCTGGACGCGCCGTCGGAGTTGACCGCGCTGCCGCGCACCACGGCCAGCACCGGGTGTCCGTTGCGGCGGGCGTCGGAGAGTCGTTCGAGCAGCAGCAGGCCGGCGCCCTCGGAGCAGCCGGTGCCGTCCGCCCGCGCCGAGAACGACTTGCACCGGCCGTCTCGGGCGAGGCCGCGCTGGGTGCTGAAGTAGACGAACATGTCCGGGTTGGCCATCACCGTGACACCACCGGCCAGGGCCAGCGTGCAGTCGCCGGCGCGCAGCGCCTGGACCGCGGAGTGCAGCGCCACCAGCGAGGAGGAACAGGCCGTGTCGACGGTGACGGCCGGGCCCTCCAGCCCCAGGCAGTACGCGACCCGGCCACTGACGATGCTGCCGTCGCTGGTCCCGAACCCGTAGTCGTGATACATCACGCCGGCCCAGACGCCGGTCGGGGTGCCGCGCAGCGAGCGCGGGTCGACGCCGGCGTTCTCGATCGCCTCCCAGGCGCATTCGAGCAGGATCCGCTGCTGCGGATCCATGGTCAGCGCCTCGCGCGGGCTGATTCCGAAGAAGTCGGCGTCGAAGTCGGTGGCGCGGGGCAGGAAGCCGCCCTCGCGGGCGACGCTGCGGCCGGGCCGGCCCTCCTGCGGGTCGTAGACGTCGGTGGGCCAGCCGCGGTCGGACGGGAACGCCGACACCGCGTCGGTGCCGTCGGCGACCAGCTTCCACAGCTCGTCGGGGGAGGTCACGGCGCCCGGGTAGCGGCACGCCATGGAGACGATGGCGATCGGCTCGGCGGCCGCGGCCAGCGCCGCGTTCAGGCTGCCGTTCTGCTGGCGGAGGGTCTCGTTCTCGCGCATCTGCTTGCGCAGCGCGTCAACGATCTGGTCGACGGAAGTGGCCACCGGCCGGCCTTTCTGTGAAGGAAGGGGTGCTGTCAGAGGGCGTGCGCGGTGAGCCACCGGTCGATCACCTCGGCGGTCGCGTCGGACCGCTCGGCGATGATCGAGAAGTGGTTCGCGGCGAGTGGCACCAGGGTCTGGCCGGGCCCGAGCGGCTCGGCCTCCCAGTCCCGCTGGCCCTCCTCGAGCTCCAGGAAGCTCTGGGTGCACCGGACGAACAGGGTCTGCGCCCGTACCGGCCGCACCGGCAGCTGCGGCACCAGGTCGAACCAGCAGGCCATCGCGGACAGCCGGGCGCTGTCGAAGCGGCCGAACAGCGACTCCTGGTCGTACAGCCGCAGGGTCAGTTCGCGGATCGGCATGGTGGCGCCGGCCGCCTCGTCCTCGACCCGGAACGAGTCGAGCATGACCACGCCGGCCGGCTCGATGCCGCGCTCCTCCAGGTAGCCGGCCACCGCGTAGGCGAGGGAGCCGCCCGAGGAGTAGCCGAGCAGCAGGAACGGGTGCCCGTCGGCGGCCCGCAGCACCTGCTCGGCGAGCGCCTGCACGGCCACGTCCACCGAGGCGGGCAGGCGTTCGCCGGCCACGAAACCGGGGGTCGGGATGGCGACCACGTGCCGCGGCGAACCCAGGTGTGCGACCACCCGGGAGTGCTGGTGCATGCCGCCGGTGGCCATCGGGGTGCTCAGGCAGATCAGCCGGGGCAGCTCCGAGTCGCTCTCCCGCAGGGTGACCGCGGGCGCCAGGTCGCCGACCTCGTCCACGGTGCGGAACCGCGGCCGGAGCCGGACCACCGAGCGGAGCAGGTCGTACGCCTCCCCCACCGCCCCGGCCTCCAGACCGGACCGGAACAGCGCGCTGAGCGTGTCCCCGCCGGTCTCCGCCGCGGTCGTGTCCACGGCGAGTTCGGCGCGCAGCCAGGCGGCCAGCCGGGCCGGGCTCTTGTTGTCGAAGATGACCATCGGCGGCAGGTCGAGCCCGGTCGCCGCGTTCAGGTGGTTGCGCAGGTCCATGGCGGTCAGCGAGTCGAAGCCGGCCTCCAGGAAGTCGCGTTCCGGGTCGAGCGCGGCCGGGTCGGCGTGGCCGAGCAGGGTGGCGGCGAAGCCGAGCACCAGGTCGCGCAGCTCCGCCTCCTGCGCCGTGGCGTCCAGGCCGGCGAACCGGGCGCGGAGCTTGGCGGCGTCGGCGGCGCCGGTGGCGGCCCGGCGGCGGGTGACCGGGACCAGGCCGCGCAGCAGGGGCGGCAGGTCGCCGACCCGGGACCGCAGCGCCGCCTGGTCGACGCGCAGCGGGGCGACCAGGGGGTGGCCCTCGGTGAGGCCGGCGTCGAAGGCGGCCAGGGCTTCCTGCTCGGTGAGCGGGGGCAGGCCCTGGCGGCGCAGCCGTTCCAGGTCGGAGTCCTGGAGGTAGGCGCTGAGGCCGGTGTCGACCGCCCAGAGGCCGAAGGCCATCGACACCGCCGGCAGGCCCCGGGCGTGGCGCAGGTGGGCGAGACCGTCGAGGAAGTTGTTGGCCGCCGCGTACGGGGCCTGCCCGGCCGCGAGGACCATGCCACCGGCCGAGGAGAACATCACGAACGCCGTCAGATCCCCGGCCAGCTCGTGCAGGTGCCACGCCGCGTCGGCCTTCGGCGCCAGAACCCGGTCGAAACGCTCCGGGGTCATCGAGCCGATCACCCCGTTGTCCGCCACCCCGGCCGCATGCACCACACCGTCGACCGGGAACGCCGCCAACAACGCCGCCACCTCGTCACGCTCGGACACGTCACACGCGACCACATTCACGGTCGCACCGAGCCGCTGCAGGTCAGCACGCAACGGGAGAGCTTCCGGGGCGTCCAGACCGCGACGACTGACGAGCACCAGGTCCGAGATTTCATGTTTTTCCACTAGATGGCGGGCGATGACCGCGCCCAGACCACCCGTCCCGCCGGTCACCAGAACCCGGCCGGTGAACGAGACACCGCCGCCGCCCCCGGACGAACGCACCAGCCGGGGCACCGACAGCTCACCGCCACGCACCGCGATCTCCGGCTCGCCGCTCGCAAGCGCTGCGGAGACATCCCCACCGTCGCTGTCGACCAGCACGATCCGCCCCGGGTTCTCGGCCTGCGCCGACCGCACGAGACCCCACACCGGCGTGTGCGCGATGTCCACCGGGTCACCGTCGGCCACCGCGAACGCGTGCCGGGTCACCACGGCCAGCACCGTCCCGGCCCGCGATTCGTCCGCCAGGAACGCCTGCACCCGGTCGAGGACCAGGGCGGTGTTGCGGCGTACGGCCGCGGGCACGTCACCGACGGTCGGTTCCAGGCGGATGTCGGCGTACGCGGGCAGCGTGCCACCGGCCGCCTTCCGACCCACCCAGTCCAGCCGGTACAGCGCGTCCGCGCGTCCCCCCGGCCGCAGTTGCTCGACCGCGACCGGACGCAGATTCAGCCCGGCCACCGTGGCGACCGGCGCCCCGGCCGGATCGCTGATCCGCATGGTGAGCGAGGCCGGGTCCTGCCGGATCAGCGCGACCCGGACCGCGGTGCTCCCGGTGGCGTGCAGGGTGACCCCGGACCAGGAGAACGGGATCATCGCCTGCCCCTCGGGAGCGCCCTCGCCGCCCGCGAAGTTCAGGACGTGCATGGTCGCGTCGAGCAGCGCCGGATGCAGTCCGTAGAAGGCCGCCTCGGCCCGGACCGGTTCGGGCAGTTCCACCTCGGCGTACAGGTCGTCGCCGAGCTGCCAGGCGGCCCGCAGCCCCTGGAAGGCCGGCCCGTAGCCGTAGCCCCGGTCGGCCAGCAGGTCGTAGCCGCCGTCCAGGTCGATCGGGGTGGCTCCGGCCGGCGGCCACACCGCGACATCGTCCGGGAGCGCGCCGTCGCCGTGGCCGAGCACCCCTTCGGCGTGCAGCGTCCACCGGCTGTCCGGGGCCGCGTCCTGCGCCCGCGAGTGGACGGTGACGGTCCGCCGGCCGGTCTCGTCCGGCGCGCTGACCCGGGCCTGCAGCACCGCGCCGGAGTCCGGCATGACCAGCGGCGCGATCAGGGTCAGCTCCTCGACCAGGTCGCAGCCGGCCTGCTCGCCGGCCTGCACGGCGATCTCGACGAACCCGGTGCCGGGCAGCAGCACGCTGTCGAAGACCTGGTGGTCGGTGAGCCAGCGCTGGGACTGCCGGGCGATCCGGCCGGTCAGCAGGAAGCTGTCCGAGTCGGCCAGCGGCACCGCCGCGCCGAGCAGCGGGTGCTCCATGGTGTCCACGCCGATGCTGGTCGCGTCCGGGGTGAGCAGGAGTTGCTCGCCGGGCCAGTACTCGTCGCGCTGGAACGGGTAGGTGGGCAGTTCGGTGCGGAGGGCGCCGCGGCCGGCGTAGAACGCGGTCCAGTCGACCCGGGTGCCGGTCTCGAACAGCCGGGCGACGGCGGCGACCGCGGCGTCCGCCTCGTCGGCGTCGCGCTGCTGGCCGGGAACGGTCGTCAGGGCGGCGGTGTTCAGGCCGATCAGCGTGGACAGGGTGGAGTCGGGGCCGATCTCCAGGACCGTGCCGACGCCGCGCTCGACCAGGCCGGCGACGGTGTCGGTGAAACGCACGGCGTCGCGGACGTGGGCGACCCAGAACGCCGGATCGGTGACGTCGCCAGAGGTCAAGATCGGAAAACGCGGATTGTTGTACGTCACGCCGCCCGCGATCTCAGCGAACTCCGCCAGCATCGGTTCCATCAGCGGCGAGTGGAAGGCATGCGACACCTTGAGCCGGCGTGCGTTCGGGAACTGCTCGGCGATCGCCAGCACCTCGGCCTCGACACCCGAGATCACCGTGGACGTGGGGCCGTTCAAAGCAGCAATGCCCACGCCGGGCGTCAAAACCAGCTGATCAGCGCTGACCGGCACAGCCACCATCGCCCCACCCGCAGGCAGCGCCTGCATGAGCCGGCCGCGGGCCTCCACCAGACGACACGCGTCGTCGAGGGACCACACCCCGGCGACATACGCCGCCGCCAGTTCGCCGACCGAGTGGCCGCCGAGCACGGTCGGGCGGATGCCCCACGACTCGAACAGACGGAACAGGGCCACCTCGAAAGCGAACAGAGCCGGCTGGGCGAACCCGGTCTGGCTCAGCGTCGCGGCGTCACCGCCCCAGACGACCTGCCGGATGTCCACGGTGAATCCGGCGAGCACCTCGTCGAACGCCGCCGCGAACACCGGGAACGCCGCGTACAGCTCGCGGCCCATGCCCGGCCGCTGCGACCCCTGACCGGTGAAGACCACCCCGACCGCCCCGGGACGGGCCGCGACCGGTGTCACCTTCCGCGCCCGGGACAGCAGCTCGGAGCGGTAGCCGCCGGTGATCGCCGCGCGGTGCTCGAACACCGGGCGCCCGCCCAGCGAGTAGCCGACGTCCACGGCGCGCAGGCCCGGGTCCGCCTCCAGCAGCCGCACCAGCCGCCCGGCCAGCGCGGTCAGCGCCTCCGGGGTGCGCGCCGACAGCGGCCAGACCAGGGCGGAGCCCTGCACGGTCACCGGCTCCCGGCGCGGCGCGGGGTCCTCGGCGTGCTCGACGATGACGTGCGCGTTGGTGCCGCTGATCCCGAACGAGGACACCGCGGCGCGCCGCGGCCGGTCCACCGCGGGCCAGTCCCGGGTTTCGGTGGCCAGCCGGATGTTGCCGGTGGTCCAGTCGACGTGCGGGGACGGCTGGTCGACGTGCAGCGTGCGGGGCACCACCCCGTGCCGCATCGCCATCACCATCTTGATCACCCCGGCCACGCCGGCCGCGGCCTGGGTGTGCCCGATGTTCGACTTGATCGAGCCGAGCAGCAGCGGCCGGTCGTCCGGCCGGTCCCGGCCGTAGGTCTCCAGCAGCGCCTGCGCCTCGATCGGGTCGCCCAGCACGGTGCCGGTGCCGTGTCCCTCGACCACGTCGACGTCGGCCGTGCCGAGGCCGGCCACCGACAGCGCCTGCCGGATCAGCCGCTGCTGGGACGGCCCGTTGGGGGCGCTGAAGCCGTTGCTGGCGCCGTCCTGGTTGAGCGCGGTGGCCTTGACCACGGCGAGCACCGGGTGGCCCAGCCGCCGCGCGTCGGAGAGCCGCTCGACCAGCAGCAGGCCGGCGCCCTCGCCCCAGCCGGTGCCGTCCGCGCCGGCCGCGAACGACTTGCACCGCCCGGCCGGCGACAGCCCGCGCTGCCGGCTGAAGTCGACGAACATGGCCGGCGTGGACATCACCGTGACACCGCCGGCCAGGGCGAGCGAGCACTCGCCGGAGCGCAGCGCCTGTACCGCCCAGTGCAGCGCCACCAGCGACGACGAGCACGCGGTGTCGACCGTGACGGCCGGGCCCTCCAGCCCCAGGGTGTAGGCGATCCGGCCGGAGACCAGGCTGCCGCCGCTGGACGAGGCGCGGTCCGAGCCCTGCCCGTAGTCGTGGTACATCAGCCCGGCGAACACCCCGGTGGAGCTGCCGCGCAGGGTGACCGGGTCGATCCCGGCGCGTTCCGCGGCCTCCCAGGCAAGCTCCAGGAGCAGCCGCTGCTGCGGGTCCATGGCGATCGCCTCGTTCGGGCTGATCCCGAAGAACGCCGGGTCGAACATGGCCGCGTCGTGCAGGAACGCGCCCTCCTTGGAGTACGTCCTGCCGAACTTGCCGGGCTCCGGGTCGTAGATCCGGGCGGTGTCCCAGCCCCGGTTGTCCGGGAAGTCGGAGACCGTGTCGATCCCGTCGTGGACCAGCCGCCACAGTTCCTCGGGGGTGGTCACGTCGCCGGGGTAGCGGCAGGCCATCGCCACGATCGCGATCGGCTCGTCGTCGGCCCGGCGGGTGGTGGTCACCGGCGGCGCGGCGTCGGCTCCGGCGCCGGTCAGCTGGGTGTCGAGGTAGCCGGCGACCGCGGTGGCCGACGGGTAGTCGAAGACGAGGGTGGCCGGCAGTCGCAGACCGGTGACCTCGTTGAGCACGTTGCGCAGCTCGACCGCGGAGAGCGAGTCGAAGCCGAGCTCCTGGAAGGCGCGGTCCGGCTCGACCACGGCCGGCGAGCTGTGCCCGAGCACCGCGGCGACCTGGTTGCGGACGAGGTCGAGCAGGGCGGCGGCCCGGTCGGCGGCGCCGAGCCCGGCGAGCTGGCGCAGCAGCACCTGGCTGCCACCGGCCCGGCGGGCCCGGGACGACGCCGGTTTCATCAGCGAGCGCAGCAGCGCCGGGGTGTCGTCGCCGCGTGCCGGGACGGCCGGGTCGACCTTCAGCGGCACGACCAGGGCGGCCCCGGCGGTGAGCGCGGCGTCGAAGGCGGCCAGGCCCTCCTGCTCGGTGAGCGGGGGCAGGCCCTGGCGGCGCAGCCGCTCGAAGTCGGCCTCCTGCAGGAACGCGCTCAGGCCGGCGTCGACCGCCCACAGGCCGAACGCCATCGACACCGCCGGCAGGCCCCGGGCGTGGCGCAGGTGGGCGAGACCGTCGAGGAAGTTGTTGGCCGCCGCGTACGGGGCCTGCCCGGCCGCGAGGACCATGCCACCGGCCGAGGAGAACATCACGAACGCCGTCAGATCCCCGGCCAGCTCGTGCAGGTGCCACGCCGCGTCGGCCTTCGGCGCCAGAACCCGGTCGAAACGCTCCGGGGTCATCGAGCCGATCACCCCGTTGTCCGCCACACCAGCCGCATGCACCACACCGTCGACCGGGAACGCCGCCAACAACGCCGCCACCTCGTCACGGTCCGACACGTCACACGCGACCACATTCACCGTCGCGCCGAGCCCCTCCAGATCCGCTTTGAGATCACCGGCACCCGGAGCATCCCGACCACGACGACTGACGAGCAACAACTCGCGAACATCGAGATTCTCGACGAGATGGCGGGCGATGACCGCACCCAGACCACCCGTCCCACCGGTCACCAGAACCCGGCCGGTGAACGAGACACCGCCGCCGCCCCCGGACGAACGCACCAGCCGAGGCACCGACAGCACACCACCGCGGACCGCGACCTCCGGCTCCCCCGCGCCGAGCGCGCCGGAGACATCCCCACCGTCACTGTCGATCAGAACGATCCGCCCCGGGTTCTCCGCCTGGGCGGCCCGGACCAGGCCCCACACCGGGCTCTGCACGACGTCCACCACATCGCCGTCGGCCACCGCGACCGCGTGCCGGGTGACCACCGCGAGCGCGGCGCCCTCCTGCAGCCGGGCGAGGACCGCGTCGAGGACGGCGCGGACCCGCACCGGCACCGGGATGCCCGGGCCCGGGTCGAAGGCGGCCGCCTCCAGCACGACGACGTCCTCGGCGGCCGCCGTGCCGGCCTCGACCGGCTGCCAGGCGACCTCGAGGAGGTGGGCGCTGTCCGCGGCGCGCATCGCGGCCGGGTCCACCGGGCGGGAGGTGAGCGCCGAGACGGTCAGGACCGCCCGGCCGGTCTGGTCGGCGACCCGGACGGTGATGTCACCGCTGTCCCCGACCGGCGAGATCCGCACCCGGATCGCCTTCGGCCCGGTGCCCGGGTCGCCGAAGGCGCTCACCGTCGACCAGGCGAACGGCAGCACGATCCGGCCGTCGCCGGCGCTGCCGTCGTGGGTCAGCAGCACCGCGTGCAGCGAGGCGTCCAGCAGGGCCGGGTGCAGCGTGTACCGGTCGGCGTCCACCTCGTCGAAGGCCACCTCGGCGAAGATCTCGTCGCCCTGCCGCCAGGCGGCGCGCAGCCCCTGGAAGACCGGGCCGTAGCCGTAGCCGAGATCGGCCAGGGCCGGGTAACCGCCGGTCAGGTCGACCGGTTCGGCACCGGCCGGGGGCCACTGCAGCACATCCCAGCGCTCTGCTCCGGCGTCGGCGCTCAGCGTGCCCTGGGCATGCCGCACCCAGGGCCGGTCGCCGTCCTGCGAATAGATCGACACGGCGCGCCGGCCGGCGGCGTCCGGGTCGTCGACGACGACCTGCACCACCACGCCGTCGGCCGGCGGGATCAGCAGCGGGGCCATCAGGGTCAGCTCGTCCACCACCGGGCAGTCGACGTGCCGGCCGGCGGTCAGTGCCAGCTCCAGCAGACCGGTGCCGGGGACCAGGACGGTGCCGCCGACCGCGTGATCGGCCAGCCAGGGCAGCGAGTTCAGGGACAACCGGCCGGTGAGCACGACCCGGGTGCTGTCGGCCGCGGACAGCACCGCGCCGATCATCGGGTGACCGGAAGCGGTCATGCCGGTGGAACGCAGTCCGCCGATCTCCTCAGCCAGCCAGGACTCGGCGAGATAGTCGGTCACCTCCAGCCAGAACGACCTGCGCTGGAAGGGGTAGGTGGGCAGGTCGGCCCGGTGGGTGTCGCGGCCGGCGTAGAAGGCGGTCCAGTCGATCGCGGTGCCGGTCTCGAACAGGCGGCCGGCGGCGGTGGCGGTGGCGAGCAGTTCGCCGGTGTCCCGCTGCTGGGCGGGGATGGTGGCGAGCTCGTCGGTGTTGTAGCCGATCAGCGTCGTCAGTGTGGCGTCGGGGCCGATCTCCAGGACCGTGCCGACGCCGTGGTCGATCATCCGGGTGACGGTGTCGGTGAAACGCACGGCGTCGCGGACGTGGGCGACCCAGAACGCCGGATCGGTGACGTCGCCGGAGGTCAAGATCGGAAGAGACGATTGGTGGTACGTCACGCCGCCCGCGATCTCAGCGAACTCCGCCAGCATGGGTTCCATCAGCGGCGAGTGGAACGCATGCGACACCTTCAACCGGCGCGCGTTCGGGAACTGCTCGGCGATCGCCAAGACTTCCGACTCGACGCCCGAGATCACCGTGGACGTGGGGCCGTTCAAAGCGGCGATGCCGACGCCGGGCGTCAAAACCAGCTGGTCCGCGCTGACCGGCAGAGCCACCATCGCCCCACCCGCAGGCAGCGCCTGCATGAGCCGGCCGCGGGCCTCCACCAGACGACACGCGTCTTCGAGGGACCACACCCCGGCGACATACGCCGCCGCCAGTTCGCCGATCGAGTGGCCGCCGAGCACGGTCGGGCGGATGCCCCAGGACTCGAACAGACGGAACAGGGCCACCTCGAAAGCAAACAGAGCCGGCTGGGCGAAACCGGTCTGGCTCAGCGTCGCGGCGTCACCGCCCCAGACGACCTGCCGGATGTCCACGGTGAAGCCGGCGAGCACCTCATCAAACGCCGCCGCGAACACCGGGAACCGCGCATGCAGCTCCCGACCCATCCCCAGACGCTGCGACCCCTGACCCGTGAAGACGACACCCAGGCTGCCGGAACGCGGAACGGATGCGGTCACAGCCTGGAGGCCTGCGCGCAATCCTTCACGCGAGGTGGCGACCACGGCGGCGCGCTGCTCGAACACCGTACGGCTCGTCGCGACCGAGAACCCGAGATCCACCGGACGCAGACTCGCCGCGACCTCACCCAGCCGATCGGCAAGATCGGCAAGCGCTTCCGGCGTCCGCGCCGACAGCGGCACCACCACCGGACCGTCGTCATCAGCCCCCGGCGTCACCGAGGGCTCGTCAACGTGCTCGATGATCACGTGGGCGTTGGTGCCACTGATCCCGAACGACGAGATACCCGCCCGGCGGGGACGGCCGTCGACCACCCACTCCTGGGCTTCGGTCAACAGTTGGATGTTGCCGGCGGTCCAGTCCACGTGCGGGGACGGCTCGTCCAGGTGCAGCGTGCGCGGGGCAACCCCGTGCCGCATCGCCATCACCATCTTGATCACACCCGCCACACCCGCGGCAGCCTGCGTGTGCCCGATGTTCGACTTGATCGACCCCAACAGCAAAGGCCGCTCACGATCCTGGCCATACGTTTCCAGCAGCGCCTGCGCCTCGATCGGATCGCCCAGCACGGTGCCGGTGCCGTGGGCTTCGACCACGTCGACGTCCGCGGTGGAAAGGCCCGCCGACGCCAGCGCCCTACGGATCACCCGACGCTGCGACGGCCCGTTCGGCGCCGTCAACCCGTTCGACGCGCCATCCTGGTTCACCGCCGAACCCCGTACCACCGCAAGAATCTGATGACCGAGACGCTTGGCGTCCGACAAACGCTCCACCAGCAAAACCCCGGCACCCTCGCCCCACGCGGTGCCGTCAGCACCCGCGGCGAAAGACTTGCAACGACCGTCACGCGACAAACCACCCTGCCGCGAAAACTCGACGAACACCTCAGGCGTCGCCATCACCGCAACCCCGCCGACAACCGCCAGCGAACACTCCCCCGCCCGCAGCGCCTGCGCCGCAAGGTGCAGCGAGACGAGAGAGGACGAGCAGGCGGTGTCGACCGTCATCGACGGCCCTTCCAAACCGAGCACATAGGACAACCGGCCCGAGGCCACCGCGCCCGTGGACGAGTTGGCGGCGTAGTCGTGATACATCATGCCGACGAACACACCGGTATCGGAGCCGCGCAGCGACACCGGGTCGATGCCCGCCCGCTCGAACACCTCCCACGACACTTCGAGCAGCAGCCGCTGCTGCGGATCCATGATCAGCGCCTCATTCGGCGAGATCCCGAAGAAGCCCGGATCGAACAGGTCCGCGTCGTGCAGGAAACCGCCCTCACGGACGTACGACTTGCCCGGCGTCCCCGGGTTCGGGTCGAAGACGTCACTGCCCCAACCACGGCCGGTCGGGAACTCCGTCACACCGTCGACGCCGTCGGCGACCAGGTTCCACAGGCCTTCGGGGGAGACCACGCCGCCCGGATAGCGGCAGGCCATGCCCACGATCACGATCGGGTCGTCGTCGGCCACGACCGTCGAGGTGATCACATCCTCGCCGGCACCGGTCAGCTCGGCGAGCAGGAATTCGGCCAGCACGGCCGGCGTCGGGTAGTCGAAGATCAGCGTCGGGGACAGCTTGATGCCCACCACCGCGGCCAGGGCGTTGCGGAACTCGACCGCGGACAGCGAGTCGAAACCCAGATCGGAGAAGGCACGTCCGGCGTCGACGGCATCCGCCGAGGCGAAGCCGAGCACCGATGCGGCCTGCGCGCGAACCAGGTCGCTCATCAGGGCCAGGCGGCCGGGCTCGTCCAGGTCGGCGAGGCGGGAGCGCCAGACCGACGCGCCGGCCGAGACGGCGGTGCGGGACGGTCGTCGGCGCAGCAGACCCTGCAGCAGCGGCGGCACGAGCAGCGGGTCGGCCCCGGTCAGGTCCAGGCCCATCGGGATGACGACGGGCGCGGCGGCCGCCGCGTCGAACAGGGCCAGGCCCTTGTCCCCGGTCAGGGGGACGACACCACCGCGGCGCATCCGCGCGACGTCGGCCGGGGACAACTCCCCGCCCATCCCACCACCGGTCGAACCCCACAGCCCCCAGGCCATCGACACCGCCGGCAGTCCCAGCGCCCGCCGGAGCTGCGCCAGACCATCCAGGAAGTTGTTCGCCGCCGCATAGTTCGCCTGACCCGGATTGCCGAACACACCCGCCGCCGAGGAGAACACCACGAACGCCGACAGCTCACCGGCAAGCTCATGCAGATACCACGCGGCATCCGCCTTGGGCGCCAGCACCCGATCGAGGCGCTCCGGCGTCATCGAACCGAGCACACCATCGTCGAGGACACCCGCCGTATGCACGATGCCGTCGACCGGGAACTCGCCCAGCAACGCCGCGACCGCGTCCCGATCCGACACGTCACACGCCACCACGTTGACCGCCGCGCCGAGCAGCTCCAGATCAGCCCGCAGCTCAGCCGCACCCGGGGCATCCACACCACGACGACTCACCAGCACCAGGTCCCGTACGGCGTAACCGGTGATCAGGTGGCGGGCGACGACCGCCCCCAGACCACCCGTGCCGCCGGTCACCAGCACCCGGCCGGTGAACACCGGGCTGTCGGCCACACTCGCCCGCACCAGCCGTGGCGCGAACAGCTCGTTTCCACGGATCGCGACCTCGGCCGCACCACCGGCGAGAGCCCCGGCGACGTCACCACCGTCGGTGTCCACCAGCACGAACCGACCCGGGTTCTCGGCCTGCGCCGACCGCACCAGGCCCCATACCGGCGCCTGCACGACATCGACCGGATCGCCGTCCGCGACCGCGACCGCGTTACGGGTCACCACCGCGAGGGAGGTGCCCTCCTGCAGCTTCGCCAGCACCCCGGCCAGCACCGCACGCACCCGCTCCGGGACCGGCGTCCCGGTACCCGGGTCGAAAGCGGCCGCCATCACGACCTCGTGGTCGCCGGGGGCCGCGGTACCCGCCTCGATCCGGTCCCACGCGAGGTGCAGCAGGCCGTCCATGTCGGTGGCGCGCATCGCCGCCGGATCGACCGGACGCGAGGTCAGCGCGGCGACCGTCAGGATCGCGCGGCCGGCCTGGTCGGCGACCCGGATGGTGAGGTCGTCGCCGGTCCCGGCCGGGGAGATCCGGACCCGGATCGAGGACGGGCCGGTGCCGGCGTGGACGCTGACCTCCGACCAGGCGAACGGCAGCACGATCCGGCCGTCACCGTCGCCGTCGCGGGTGAGCAGCACCGCGTGCAGGGCCGCGTCCAGCAGGGCCGGGTGCAGCGTGTACCGGTCGGCGTCGGCCTCGTCGGTGGCGACCTCGGCGAAGATGTCGTCGCCCCGGCGCCAGGCGGCCCGCAGCCCCTGGAACGCCGGGCCGTAACCGTAGCCGGCCTCGGCCAGGGCCGGGTAACCGCCGGTCAGGTCGACCGGTTCGGCGCCGGCCGGGGGCCATTGCAGCGCGTCCCAGCGGTCGCCGCCGAGCTCGTCGCTGACCGTGCCCTGGGCGTGCAGCGTCCACGGCTGGTCGTCGGCGGCGTCCTCGACCCGGGAGTACACCGCGACGGCCCGGCGGCCGGCGGCGTCCGGGTCGTCGACGACGACCTGCACCACCACGCCGTCGGCCGGCGGGATCAGCAGCGGGGCCATCAGGGTCAGCTCGTCCACCACGGGCAGGTCGACCTGGCGGCCGGCGGTCAGCGCCAGCTCCAGCAGACCGGTGCCGGGGACCAGGACGGTGCCGCCGACCGCGTGGTCGGCCAGCCACGGCTGGGCGGCCAGCGACAGCCGCCCGCTCAGCACCACGCGCGGGCCGTCCGGGGCGGTGACGACCGCACCCACCATCGGGTGACCGGAAGCGACCAGGCCGGTCGAGCGCAAGCCGCCGAACTCCTGAGCGAGCCAGGACTCGGCGAGGTATTCGGTGACCTCCAGCCAGAACGACCTGCGCTGGAACGGGTAGGTGGGCAGGTCGACCCGGCGGGCGTCGCGGCCGGCGTAGAAGGCGGTCCAGTCGATCGCGGTGCCGGTCTCGAACAGGCGGCCGGCGGCGGTCGCCACCGCGGTGGTCTCCCCGGCATCGCGGTGCTGGCCGGCGATCGTCGCCAGCTCGTCGGTGTTGTAACCGATCAACGTCGTCAACGTCGCGTCCGGGCCGATCTCCAGGACCGTGCCGACGCCGCGCTCGACCAGGGCAGCGACGGTGTCGGTGAAACGCACGGCGTCGCGGACGTGGGCGACCCAGAACGCCGGATCGGTGACGTCGCCAGAGGTCAAAATCGGAAGAGACGATTGGTGGTACGTCACGCCACCCGCGATCTCAGCGAACTCCGCCAGCATCGGTTCCATCAGCGGCGAGTGGAAGGCATGCGACACCTTCAACCGGCGCGCGTTCGGGAACTGCTCGGCGATCGCCAAGACTTCCGACTCGACGCCCGAGATCACCGTGGACGCGGGCCCGTTCAGCGCGGCGATGCCGACGCCGGGCGTCAAAACCAGCTGATCAGCGCTGACCGGCACAGCCACCATCGCCCCACCCGCAGGCAGCGCCTGCATGAGCCGGCCGCGGGCCTCCACCAGACGACACGCGTCTTCGAGGGACCACACCCCGGCGACATACGCCGCCGCCAGTTCGCCGATCGAGTGGCCGCCGAGCACGGTCGGGCGGATGCCCCAGGACTCGAACAGTCGGAACAGGGCCACCTCGAAAGCGAACAGAGCCGGCTGGGCAGAACCGGTCCGGTTCAACGCCTCAGCGTCATCACCCCACACGATCTTCCGGACATCAGCGGTGAAGCCGGCGAGCACCTCATCGAACGCCGCCGCGAACACGGGGAACCTCGCGTGCAGCTCCCGACCCATCCCCAGACGCTGCGACCCCTGACCCGTGAAGACGACACCCAGGTCACCGGCACGGGCGGTCGACGCGGTCACCGTACTCAGGGCGGCGGTCAGCTCGGCACCGGTGCCGGCCACGACAGCGGCACGCTGCTCGAACACCGAGCGGCCGGTGGCCACCGTGAAGCCGACGTCGACCGGACGCAGATCCGCGGCGGCCCGGCTCAGCCGGTCGGCCAGGTCGGCAAGTGCTTCCGGCGTGCGGGCCGACAGCGGCACGACAATCGGGCTCTCGTCGTCGGTCCCCGAGGCCGCCGGGGGCTCCTCGGCCTGCTCGATGATCACGTGCGCGTTGGTGCCACTGATCCCGAACGACGAGATACCCGCCCGGCGAGGACGGCCGTCGACCACCCACTCCTCGGCTTCGGTCAACAGTTGGATGTTGCCGGCGGTCCAGTCCACGTGCGGGGACGGCTCGTCCAGGTGCAGCGTGCGCGGGGCGACCCCGTGCCGCATCGCCATCACCATCTTGATCACACTCGCCACACCCGCGGCAGCCTGCGTGTGCCCGATGTTCGACTTGATCGAGCCGAGCAGCAGCGGCCGCTCACGATCCTGACCGTAGGTTTCCAGCAGGGCTTGCGCCTCGATCGGGTCGCCCAGCACGGTGCCGGTGCCGTGGGCTTCGACCACGTCGACATCCGCCGACGACAGGCGAGCCGACGCCAGCGCCTTACGGATCACCCGACGCTGCGACGGCCCGTTCGGCGCCGTCAACCCGTTCGACGCGCCATCCTGATTCACCGCCGAACCCCGTACCACCGCAAGAATCCGATGACCGAGACGCTTCGCATCCGACAAACGCTCGACCAGCAGCACACCCGCGCCCTCGCCCCACGCGGTGCCGTCAGCACCCGCGGCGAAAGACTTGCAACGCCCATCAGGAGAGAGCCCACGCTGACGGGAGAACTCCACGAACACCTCAGGCGTGGCCATCACGGCGACACCACCCACGACCGCCAGCGAACACTCCCCCGCCCGCAACGCCTGCGCCGCGAGATGCAGCGAGACGAGAGAGGACGAGCACGCGGTGTCGACCGTCATCGACGGCCCTTCCAGCCCGAGCACATAGGACAACCGGCCCGAGGCGACCGCGCCCGTGGACGAGTTGGCGGCGTAGTCGTGGTACATCATGCCGACGAACACGCCGGTATCGGAGCCGCGCAGCGACACCGGGTCGATGCCCGCCCGCTCGAACACCTCCCACGACACTTCGAGCAGCAGCCGCTGCTGCGGATCCATCACGAGCGCCTCGTTCGGCGAGATCCCGAAGAAGCCCGGATCGAACAGATCCGCGTCGTGCAGGAAACCACCCTCACGGACGTAGGACTTGCCGGCCGCGCCCGGGACCGGGTCGAAGATGTCGGTGCCCCAGCCCCGGCCGGTCGGGAACTCGGAGACGCCGTCAACGCCGTCGGCGACCAGGTCCCACAGGCCTTCGGGGGAGACCACGCCGCCCGGATACCGGCAGGCCATGCCGACGATGGCGATGGGTTCCTGGCTGGCGGCGGTCAGTTTGCGGTTCTGGCCACGCAGGCGGTCCGCTTCCTTCAGCGACGCTCGGAGGGCTTCGACAAGCTTTTCCTCAGAACTGGGCATTACCGTTCTCACGCTCCCTGCGTCGTGTCGCCGAAGTCAAAGTCTTCGAGTGCCCGAGAGATCAGGCTTTCGGTGTCCATCTCGTCGATGGACAGGGTTTCCGCCGGCTCCGGGCTCTCCGCCGCGGCGACGCGGACGCCGCCCAGTTCGAGCAGGGCGTCCAACAGGCCGGCGTCGCGCAGCCGGCTGAGCGGGATGTCCCGCAGCACCTGCCGCACCTCGGCCTCGCCGCCGTCCGTCTCCGGGCCGTCGGCGAAGTGGCTGAGCAGGTGCTCGGCCAGGGCCGCGGGGGTCGGATAGTCGAAGATCAGGGTCGGCGACAGGCGGATGCCGGCCGCCGCCGTGAGGGCGTTGCGGAACTCGACCGCGGACAGCGAGTCGAAGCCCAGGTCGGAGAAGGCCCGACCGGCGTCGACGGCATCCGCCGAGGCGAAGCCGAGCACCGTCGCGGCCTGACCGCGGACCAGGGTGAGCAGCAGGGCGAGCCGGTCGGGCCGGTCCAGGCCGGCGAGCCGGGCCCGCCACTCGGCGCCGTCCGGGGTGCCGGCCGCACCCGCCGAGCGGGCCGGGCGGCGGCGCAGCAGGCCCTGCAGCAGCGGCGGCACCAGCTGCGGGTCGGCGCCGTCGAGGTCCAGGCCGAGTGGCACCAGGACCGGGGCCGGAGTGGAGACCGCGGCGTCGAACAGGGCCAGGCCCTTGGCCCCGGTCAGCGGGACGACACCACCGCGGCGCATCCGCGCGACGTCGGCCGGGGACAACTCCCCGCCCATCCCACCACCGGTCGAACCCCACAGCCCCCAGGCCATCGACACCGCCGGCAGACCCTGGGCCCGCCGGAGCTGCGCCAGACCATCCAGGAAGTTGTTCGCCGCCGCATAGTTCGCCTGACCCGGATTGCCGAACACACCCGCCGCCGAGGAGAACACCACGAACGCCGACAGCTCACCGGCAAGCTCATGCAGATGCCACGCGGCATCCGCCTTGGGCGCCAGCACCCTGTCGAGCCGTTCGGGTGTCATCGAGGCGAGCACACCGTCATCCAGCACACCGGCCGTGTGCACCACACCGTCGACCGGGAACTCCTCCAGGAGCCCGGCGACCGCGTCCCGATCCGAGACGTCGCAGGCGACCACGTTGACCGTCGCGCCGAGCCGCTCCAGGTCAGTCCGCAGCTCAGCCGCCCCCGGGGCGTCCGGGCCGCGCCGGCTCACCAGCAGCAGGTCGACGATCCCGTGCTGATCGACCAGGTGACGGGCGACGACCGCACCCAGACCGCCGGTACCACCGGTCACCAGGACCCGACCCGCGAAAGCCGGCCCACCGGCGGTGACGGTGGACCGCACCAACCGTGGCGCGAACAGCTCGCTCCCACGAATCGCCACCTCAGCCTCGCCACCGGCCAAGGCCGCGGCGACATCACCACCATCGGTGTCCACCAGCACGAACCGACCCGGATTCTCCGCCTGCGCCGACCGCACCAGACCCCACACCGGCGCCTGCACCACATCCACCACATCACCGTCCGCGACCGCGACCGCATGCCGGGTCACCACCACCGACGGCTCACCCTCCTGAAGCCTCGCCAGGACCGCGTCGAGAACCGCGCGAACCCGTACCGGGACGGCGACACCCGGACCGGGGTCGAACCGCGCCGCCTCCAGCACGACGATGTCCTCAGCGACCGCGGTGCCGGGTGCGACCGCCTGCCACGACAGGCGCAGCAGGCCGTCCACGTCGGCGGCTCGCATCGCCGCCGGATCGACCGGACGGGAGGTCAGCGCCGCAACGGTCAGCATCGGCCGCCCGGCCCGGTCGGCGACCCGGATGGTGAGATCGTCGCCGGTCCCGGCCGGGGAGATCCGGACCCGGATCGTCGCCGGGCCGCCGTCGGCGAACGCTTGCACGCCCGACCAGGCGAACGGCAGCACGATTCGGCCGTCACCGTCGCCGTCCGCGTGGGTGAGCAGCACCGCGTGCAGCGCGGCGTCCAGCAGGGCCGGGTGCAGCGTGTACCGGTCGGCGTCGGCCTCGTCGGTCGCGACCTCGGCGAAGATCTCGTCGCCCCGGCGCCAGGCGGCACGCAACCCCTGGAACGCCGGACCGTAGCCGTAGCCGGCCTCCGCCAGGGCCGGGTAACCGCCGGTCAGGTCGACCGGTTCGGCGCCGGTCGGCGGCCACTGCAGCAGGTCGAACCCGGCGGGAGCGGTCTCCTCGGTGAGGGTCGCCTCGGCGTGCAGCTGCCACTCGCCGGCGCTGTGCTCCGGGCGGGAGTGCACCCGGACCCGGCGGCGGCCGGAGGCGTCGGCGGGCGAGACCACCACCCGCAGCTGGGCGCCGGCGTCCGGGCCGGTCAGCGCCAGCGGCGCGACGAGGGTGAGCTCTTCGACCGTCGGGCAGCCGACCTCGTCACCGGCCCGGACGGCGAGTTCGACGAAGCCGGTGCCGGGGAACAGGATCGTGCCACCGACCACATGATCGGCCAGCCACGGCTGCGCGGACACCGCCAGGCGGCCGGTCAGCACGACGCCCTCGTCGTCCGGCAGGACCACCACGGCGCCCAGCAGCGGGTGATCGGGAGCGGTCAGGCCGGCCGACGACACGTCGCCCGAGCCGAGGCCGGCGGCGGCGCCGGACCACGCCTCTTTCCAGTAGTCGAGGGCGTCCAGCCAGAAGCGCTGCCGCTGGAACGGGTAGGTCGGCAGCTCGACCGCGCGGGCGTCGCGGCCGGCGTAGAAGGCGGTCCAGTCGATCGCGGCGCCGGTCTCGAACAGGCGGCCGGCGGCGGTGGCGGTGGCGAGCAGTTCGCCGGTGTCCCGCTGCTGGGCGGCGATCGTCGCCAGCTCGTCGGTGTTGTAACCGATCAACGTCGTCAGCGTCGCGTCTGGGCCGATCTCCAGGACCGTGCCGACGCCGCGCTCGACCAAACCGGCGACGGTGTCGGTGAAACGCACCGCATCGCGGACATGGGCGACCCAGAACGCCGGATCCGTCACGTCACCCGCGGCGAGCACCGGATACGCCGGCTTCGCGTAGGTGAGGCCGGCGGCGACGGCGGCGAACTCGGCCAGCATCGGCTCCATCAACGGTGAGTGGAAGGCATGCGACACCTTGAGCCGGCGTGCGTTCGGGAACTGCTCGGCGATCGCCAGCACCTCGGCCTCGACACCCGAGATCACCGTGGACGCGGGCCCGTTCAGCGCGGCGATGCCGACACCGGCCGTCAGAGCGACCCGGTCCGCGCTCACCGGCAGGGCCACCATCGCCCCACCCGCCGGCAGCGCCTGCATCAGACGGCCCCGGGCCTCCACCAGACGACACGCGTCTTCGAGCGACCACACGCCCGCGACGTAGGCCGCCGCCAGCTCGCCGATCGAATGCCCGCCGACCACCCCGGGGCGTACGCCCCAGGACTCGAACAGACGGAACAGGGCCACCTCGAAAGCGAACAGGGCGGGCTGGGCGAAACCGGTCTCGTGCAGGGGTGCGGGGTCGTCGCCCCACATCACCTCACGCACCTCCGCGGTGAAGCCGGCGAGCACCTCGTCGAGGGCCGCCGCGAACACCGGGAACGCTGTGTACAACTCGCGGCCCATGCCCAGACGCTGCGAGCCCTGGCCGGTGAACACCACCCCGACCGGACCCTTGCGGATCGGGGTAGGGGTCGGTGCACCCCCTGCCGCCCGTCGCGCCCGGGCCACCAACCCGGCGCGGTCCGCGCCGGACAGGGCGGTGCGCTGCTCGAATGCCGCGCGCTTGGTGCCGACCGAGAAGGCGAGGTCGAGCGGTCGGATCGCGGGGTCGGCCTCCAGCAGATCGGCGAACCGGCCGGCGAGAGCGGCGAGAGCGTCCGGGGTGCGGGCCGACAGCGGCACGACAATCGGGCTCTCGTCGTCGGTCCCCGGGGTCACCGGGGGCTCCTCGGCCTGCTCGATGATCACGTGCGCGTTGGTGCCACTGATCCCGAACGAGGAGACACCCGCCCGGCGGGGACGGCCGTCAACCGCCCATTCCTGGGCCTCGGTCAACAGTTGGATGTTGCCGGCGGTCCAGTCCACGTGCGGAGACGGCTCGTCCAGGTGCAGCGTGCGCGGGGCGACCCCGTGCCGCATCGCCATCACCATCTTGATCACACCCGCCACACCCGCGGCAGCCTGCGTGTGCCCGATGTTCGACTTGATCGAGCCGAGCAGCAGCGGCCGGTCGTCCGGCCGGTCCTGGCCGTAGGTCTCCAACAGCGCCTGCGCCTCGATCGGGTCACCCAACACCGTGCCGGTGCCGTGGGCTTCGACCACGTCGACGTCCGCGGTGGAAAGGCCCGCCGACGCCAGCGCCTTACGGATCACCCGACGCTGCGACGGCCCGTTCGGCGCCGTCAACCCGTTCGACGCGCCATCCTGATTCACCGCCGAACCCCGTACCACCGCAAGAATCCGATGACCGAGACGCTTGGCGTCCGACAAACGCTCCACCAGCAAAACCCCGGCACCCTCGCCCCACGCGGTGCCGTCAGCACCCGCGGCGAAAGACTTGCAACGACCGTCACGCGACAAACCACCCTGCCGCGAAAACTCGACGAACACCTCAGGCGTCGCCATCACCGCAACCCCGCCGACAACCGCCAGCGAACACTCCCCCGCCCGCAGCGCCTGCGCCGCAAGGTGCAGCGAGACGAGAGAGGACGAGCAGGCGGTGTCGACCGTCATCGACGGCCCTTCCAGGCCGAGCACATAGGACAACCGGCCCGAGGCGACCGCGCCGGTCGAGGAGTTGGCGGCGTAGTCGTGATACATCATGCCGACGAACACACCCGTGTCGGAGCCGCGCAGAGTGGTCGGATCGATGCCGGCGCGCTCGAACACCTCCCACGACACTTCGAGCAGCAGCCGCTGCTGCGGATCCATCACGAGCGCCTCATTCGGCGAGATCCCGAAGAAGCCCGGATCGAACAGATCCGCGTCGTGCAGGAAACCACCCTCACGCACATACGACTTACCGGCTGTGCCCGGAACCGGATCGAAGACCTCACTGCCCCAACCACGGCTCGTCGGGAACTCCGTGACGCCGTCGACGCCGTCGGCGACCAGGTCCCACAGGCCTTCGGGGGAGACCACGCCGCCCGGATAGCGGCAGGCCATGCCCACGATCACGATCGGGTCGTCATCGACGGCCGCCACGGCCACAGCCGACTCCTCGGCGGCGCCGGACAGCTCCGCCAGCAGGAAGTCCGCCAGCGCCGACGGGGTCGGGTAGTCGAAGATCAGCGTCGGGGACAGCTTGATGCCGACCGCCGCCGCGAGCGTGTTGCGGAACTCGACCGCGGACAGCGAGTCGAAACCCAGATCGGAGAAGGCACGCCCGGCGTCGACGGCATCCGCCGAGGCGAAGCCGAGCACCGATGCGGCCTGCGCGCAAACCAGGTCGCTCATCAGGGCCAGGCGGCCGGGCTCGTCCAGGTCGGCGAGGCGGGAGCGCCAGACCGACGCGCCGGCCGAGACGGCGGTGCGGGACGGTCGGCGGCGCAGCAGACCCTGCATGAGCTCCGGGACGGCCAGCGGGTCGGCGCCCGAAAGATCCAGGCCGAGCGGGACCAGGACCGGGGCCGGGGTGGAGACCGCGGCGTCGAACAGGGCCAGGCCCTTCGCCTCGGTCAGCGGGACGACACCGCTGCGGCGCATCCGGCCGAGGTCGGCGGCCGAGAGGTCGCCGCCCATGCCGCTGTCGGCGGAACCCCACAGCCCCCAGGCCAGCGAGAGGGCCGGGAGTCCCTGCGCCCGCCGAAGCTGCGCCAGACCATCCAGGAAGTTGTTCGCCGCCGCATAGTTCGCCTGACCCGGATTGCCGAACACACCCGCCGCCGAGGAGAACACCACGAACGCCGACAGCTCACCGGCAAGCTCATGCAGATACCACGCGGCATCCGCCTTGGGCGCCAGCACCCGATCGAGGCGCTCCGGCGTCATCGAACCGAGCACACCATCGTCGAGGACACCCGCCGTATGCACGATGCCGTCGACCGGGAACTCGTCCAGCAACGCCGCGACCGCGTCCCGATCCGACACGTCACACGCCACCACGTTGACCGTCGCGCCGAGCAGCTCCAGATCAGCCCGCAGCTCAGCCGCACCCGGGGCATCCACACCACGACGACTCACCAGCACCAGGTCGGTGATCCCGTGATGATCCACCAGGTGACGAGCGACGACCGCACCCAGACCACCCGTACCGCCGGTCACCAGGACCCGACCCGAGAACACCGACCCGTCACCGCCGACACCGGACCGCACCAGACGCGGCGCGAACACCTCGCCCCCACGGACCGCCACCTCAGCCGCACCACCGGCGAGAGCCCCGGCCACATCACCACCATCGGTGTCCACCAACACGAACCGACCCGGATTCTCCGCCTGCGCCGACCGCACCAGGCCCCACACCGGCGCCTGCACCACATCCACCACATCGCCATCCGCGACCGCCACCGCATGCCGGGTCACCACCGCAAGCGGATCACCCTCCCGCACCTTCGCCAGCACCCCGGCCAGCACCGCACGCACCCGTACCGGAACGGCGACACCCGGACCCGGGTCGAACCGTGCCGCCTCCAGAACGACGACGTCATCCGGGACGGCGGTGCCGGAAACGACCGGCTGCCAGGCGAGACGTAGCAGACCGTCCACACCGGTCGTGCGCATCGCGGCCGCGTCGACCGGGCGCAGGGTCAGCGAGTCGACGGTGGCCACCGGGCTGCCGGTGGCGTCGGCGACCTGCAGGCGCACCCCCTCACCGGGGGCGGTAGGGGTGACCCGGACCCGTACCGCGGCGGCTCCGGCCGCGTGCAGGGTCACGCCCGACCAGGCGAACGGCAGGCTCGCCGTCTCCCCGCTGCCCTCGGTCAGCGCGATGGCGTGCAGGCAGGCGTCCAGGACCGCGGGATGCAGCCCGTACCGGCCGGACTCGGCCCCCTCGACGGCGACCTCGGCGAGCACATCGGCGCCCTGCCGCCAGGCCGCGCGCAGCCCGCGGAAGGCCGCACCGTAGGGCAGACCGGCCTCGGCCAGCGCCGGATACAGGCCGGTGACATCCAGCGGCTCGGCACCGGCCGGCGGCCACTGGAACAGGTCGAACCCGGCTGCCGGGGCACGGTCGGCGAGAACCGCCTCGGCGTGCAACCGCCACTCGGCGGCGCCGTGCTCGGCCCGGGAGTGCACCTCGACCCGGTGCCGGCCGGCCTCGCCGGTAGGCATGACGGTCACCCGCAGCTGGGCGGCGGCGTCCGGACCGGCCAGCGCCAGCGGCGCGATCAGGGTCAGCTCCTCGACGAACGGACAGTCGACCTCGTCACCGGCCCGGACGGCGAGTTCGACGAAGCCGGTGCCGGGGAACAGGATCGTGCCGCCGACGACATGATCGGCCAGCCACGGCTGCGCGGACACCGCGAGGCGGCCGGTCAGCACGACACCGCCGGTGCTGGGCAGGGTCACCACCGCCCCCAGCAGGGGGTGATCGGGAGCGGTCAGGCCGGCGGAGGAGACGTCGCCCGAGCCGAGGCCGGCAGCGGCGCCGGACCACGCCTCCCGCCAGTAGTCGAGCGAGTCCATCCAGAAACGCCGCCGCTGGAAGGGGTAGGTGGGCAGGTCGACCCGGCGGGTGTCGCGGCCGGCGTAGAAGGCGGTCCAGTCGATCGCGGTGCCGGTCTCGAACAGGCGGCCGGCGGCGGTCGCCACCGCGGTGGTCTCCCCGGCATCGCGGTGCTGGCCGGCGATCGTCGCCAGCTCGTCGGTGTTGTAACCGATCAACGTCGTCAACGTCGCGTCCGGGCCGATCTCCAGGACCGTGCCGACGCCGCGCTCGACCAGGGCAGCGACGGTGTCGGTGAAACGCACGGCGTCGCGGACGTGGGCGACCCAGAACGCCGGATCGGTGACGTCGCCAGAGGTCAAAATCGGAAGAGACGATTGGTGGTACGTCACGCCACCCGCGATCTCAGCGAACTCCGCCAGCATCGGTTCCATCAGCGGCGAGTGGAAGGCATGCGACACCTTCAACCGGCGCGCGTTCGGGAACTGCTCGGCGATCGCCAAGACTTCCGACTCGACGCCCGAGATCACCGTGGACGTGGGGCCGTTCAAAGCGGCGATGCCGACGCCGGGCGTCAAAACCAGCTGGTCCGCGCTGACCGGCAGGGCCACCATCGCCCCACCCGCAGGCAGCGCCTGCATGAGCCGGCCGCGGGCCTCCACCAGACGACACGCGTCTTCGAGGGACCACACCCCGGCGACATACGCCGCTGCCAGTTCGCCGATCGAGTGGCCGCCGAGCACGGTCGGGCGGATGCCCCAGGACTCGAACAGACGGAACAGGGCCACCTCGAAAGCGAACAGAGCCGGCTGGGCGAAACCGGTCCGGTTCAACGCCTCAGCGTCATCACCCCACACGACCTTCCGGACATCAGCGGTGAAGCCGGCGAGCACCTCATCAAACGCCGCCGCGAACACCGGGAACCGCGCATGCAGCTCCCGACCCATCCCCAGACGCTGCGACCCCTGACCCGTGAAGACGACACCCAGGTCCCCGGGGCGAGCGGTCGAGGCGGTAGCGGTGCGCAAGGCCTCCCCCAGGGAGGCGCGAGAGGTGGCGACCACGGCGGCGCGCTGCTCGAACACCGCACGGCTCGTCGCGACCGAGAACCCGAGATCCACCGGACGCAGACTCGCCGCGACCTCACCCAGCCGATCGGCAAGATCAGCAAGCGCCTCCGGCGTCCGCGCCGACAACGGCACCACCACCGGACCGTCATCATCAGCCCCCGGCGTCACCGGAGACTCCTCGGCCTGCTCGATGATCACGTGGGCGTTGGTGCCACTGATGCCGAACGACGAGATACCCGCCCGGCGGGGACGGCCGTCGACCACCCATTCCTGGGCCTCCGACAGGAGCTGGATGTTGCCGGCGGTCCAGTCCACGTGCGGAGACGGCTCGTCCAGGTGCAGCGTGCGCGGGGCAACCCCGTGCCGCATCGCCATCACCATCTTGATCACACCCGCCACACCCGCGGCAGCCTGCGTGTGCCCGATGTTCGACTTGATCGACCCCAACAGCAAAGGCCGCTCACGATCCTGGCCATACGTTTCCAGCAGCGCCTGCGCCTCGATCGGATCACCCAACACCGTGCCGGTGCCGTGGGCTTCGACCACGTCGACGTCCGCGGTGGAAAGGCCCGCCGACGCCAGCGCCTTACGGATCACCCGACGCTGCGACGGCCCGTTCGGCGCCGTCAACCCGTTCGACGCGCCATCCTGATTCACCGCCGAACCCCGTACCACCGCAAGAATCCGATGACCGAGACGCTGAGCGTCCGACAAACGCTCCACCAGCAAAACCCCGGCACCCTCGCCCCACGCCGTGCCGTCAGCACCCGCGGCGAAAGACTTGCAACGACCGTCACGCGACAAACCACCCTGCCGCGAAAACTCGACGAACACCTCAGGCGTCGCCATCACCGCAACCCCGCCGACAACCGCCAGCGAACACTCCCCCGCCCGCAGCGCCTGCGCCGCAAGGTGCAGCGAGACGAGAGAGGACGAGCACGCGGTGTCGACCGTCATCGACGGCCCTTCCAGCCCGAGCACATAGGACAACCGGCCCGAGGCGACCGCGCCGGTCGAGGAGTTGGCGGCGTAGTCGTGATACATCATGCCGACGAACACACCCGTGTCGGAGCCGCGCAGAGTGGTCGGATCGATGCCGGCGCGCTCGAACACCTCCCACGACACTTCGAGCAGCAGCCGCTGCTGCGGATCCATCACGAGCGCCTCATTCGGCGAGATCCCGAAGAAGCCCGGATCGAACAGATCCGCGTCGTGCAGGAAACCACCCTCACGCACATACGACTTACCGGCCGTGCCCGGAACCGGATCGAAGACCTCACTGCCCCAACCACGGCTCGTCGGGAACTCCGTGACGCCGTCGACGCCGTCGGCGACCAGGTCCCACAGGCCTTCGGGGGAGACCACGCCGCCCGGATAGCGGCAGGCCATGCCCACGATCACGATCGGGTCGTCATCGACGGCCGCCACGGCCACAGCCGACTCCTCGGCGGCGCCGGACAGCTCCGCCAGCAGGAAGTCCGCCAGCGCCGACGGGGTCGGGTAGTCGAAGATCAGCGTCGGCGACAGCTTGATGCCCACCACCGCGGCCAGGGCGTTGCGGAACTCGACCGCGGACAGCGAGTCGAAACCCAGATCGGAGAAGGCGCGGCCGATCTCCACCCCGGCCGGGGTGGCGTAGCCCAGAGCCGACGCGACCTGACCGCGGACGACCTGCAGCACGGCGGCCGGCCATTCCTGCTCGGGAAGGGCGGCCAGGGTGCGCCGCAGCGACGACTGCGCGGTTGCGGGCCGCCGCCGGCGGGTGCTCGGCACCAGGGTGCGCAGCAGCGCGGGCACGAAGTCGAGCCGCCGCCGGATCACGCCGAGGTCCAGCGAGACCGGGACGGCCACCGGCGTGCCGGCGGCGAGGGCGGCGTCGAACAGGGCGACGCCGCGTTCCGGGGTGATCGGGCGGATGCCGTTGGCGTTGAGCCGGGTGGCGTCCGCGGCCGACAGTTCACCACCCATGCCGCCGGTGGAGCCCCACAGCCCCCAGGCCAGCGAGACAGCCGGAAGACCCCGGGCGCGCCGGAACTGGGCCAGCCCGTCGAGGAAATTGTTGGCCGCCGCGTAGTTCGCCTGGCCCGGGTTGCCGAGCACCCCGGAGGCGGAGGAGTACAGCACGAAGGCGGTCAGGTCACCGGCCAGCTCGTGCAGGTGCCAGGCGGCGTCCGCCTTGGGGGCGAGGACCCGGTCGAGGCGCTCCGGGGTCATCGCGTCGAGCACCCCGTCGTCCAGCACGCCGGCCGTGTGCACCACGCCGTCGACCGGGAAGGCGGCCAGCAGCGCCGCGACCGCCTCCCGGTCGGACACGTCGCAGGCGACCACGTGCACCGTTGCCCCGAGCCGCTCCAGATCCGCCCGCAACTCGCGGGCGCCCGGCGCCTCCAGTCCACGCCGGCTGACCAGCAGCAGATCCGAAATCTCATGATTCTCGGTGAGGTGGCGGGCGATGATCGCACCCAGCCCACCGGTACCACCGGTCACCAGGACCCGGCCCGAGAACGAGACGCCCTCGCCGGGGGCGGCCCGGACCAGCCGTGGCGCGAAGACCCGCGCGCCGCGGACGGCGGCCTCCGGCTCACCGCTGGCCAGGGCTCCGGCGATGTCGCCGCCGTCGGTGTCGACCAGCACGATCCGGCCCAGGTTCTCCGCCTGCGCCGACCGCACCAGACCCCACACCGGCGCCTGCACCACGTCCACCACATCGCCGTCCGCGACCGCGACCGCGTACCGGGTCACCACGACGACGGCGGTGCCCTCCTGCAGCTTCCGCAGCACCCCGGCCAGCACCGCACGCACCCGCAGTGGGACTGCGGCCCCCGGCCCCGGGTCGAACGCTCCCGCCTCGACCACCTCGACCTGAGCGCCGTCGGGTCCGGTGGCGTAGACGGCACCGCTGGTGGCGTGGGCAGATGCGGTAGCGGCCGGGGCAGCCGGTCCGGCGGCACGGCCGGTGCCGTGGGCGGCGGCGCTGATGGCCTGGGCGGCCACGCTGAGGGCCTGGGCGGTGGCGGTCACCGCCGCGCTCAGCGCCTGGCCGGTGGCGGTCGCCGCCGCGCTCAACGCCTGGCCGGTGACGTTCGCCGCGGCGCTGATGGCCTGGGCGGCTCCCCCGGCGGCGTGGCCGGTGCCGGCGGTCGGGGCGGCCGCGCCGGCGTTGTCGATCGGCTGCCAGACGAGCTGGTGGACCGGCTCGGCGGCACTCCCCACCGCCTCGCTGATCGGCCGCATGACCAGGGAGTCCACCGTGGCCACCGGTGAGCCGGCCGAGTCGGCGATCGTGATGGACAGGGTGCGCGGCCCGGTGTGCGACAGCCGCACCCGTAGCGCCGCCGCGCCGGAGGCACGCAGGGTGACTCCGGTGAAGGAGAACGGGACAACCGCGCTGTCCCCCAGGACCCCGGTGTGTGAGACGGCGTGCAGGGCCGCGTCGAGCAGGGCGGGGTGCAGCAGGAACCGGTCGGTGCCGAGGTTTTCCGGGGCGATCTCCGCGTACACGTCGCTGCCGGAGGTCCAGGCGGCGCGCAGGTTCCGGAAGGCCGGGCCGTAGGTGTAGCCGCCCTCGGCGAGTTCCCGGTACACCTCGCCCACCTCGATCGGCTCGGCGCCGGCCGGTGGCCACGTGCCGCTGAGCGAGGCGCCGGGCGAGGTGGTGGCCGAGGCGGCGGCGAGCTGGCCGGTGGCGTGCAGCAGCCAGGGTTCGGTGGAGGCGCCCTCGGGGCGGGAGTAGATGGACAGGGGGCGGCGGCCGGCCTCGGGGGCGCCGACGACGACCCGGATCTGGAAGCGGTCGGTTTCGGTCAGGACGAGCGGGGCGATCAGCGACAGGTCCTGCACCACGTCGTGGCCGACCTGGTCGCCGGCCTGGACGGCGAGTTCGACGAAGCCGGTGCCCGGGAACAGCACGGCGCCGGCGATGACGTGGTCGGCGACCCAGCGGTGGGTGGGCAGCGACAGCCGGCCGGTGAGGACCACGGTGTCCGGGTCGGCGAGGGTGACGACGGCGCCGAGCAGCGGGTGGTCGGTGGAGTCGATGCCGGCCGAGGCGACGTCGGCGGCGCGGAACTCGGCGTCCAACCAGTAGCGGTCGCGCTGGAACGGGTAGGTGGGCAGCTCCACCTGCCGGGGGTCGCGGCCGGCGTAGAAGGCGGTCCAGTCGATCGCGGTGCCGGTCTCGAACAGGCGGCCGGCGGCGGTGGCGGTGGCGAGCAGTTCGCCGGTGTCCCGCTGCTGGGCGGGGATGGTGGCGAGCTCGTCGGTGTTGTAGCCGATCAGCGTCGTCAGTGTGGAGTCGGGGCCGATCTCCAGGACCGTGCCGACGCCGTGGTCGATCATCCGGGTGACGGTGTCGGTGAAACGCACGGCGTCGCGGACGTGGGCGACCCAGAACGCCGGATCGGTGACGTCGCCGGAGGTCAAGATCGGAAGAGACGATTGGTGGTACGTCACGCCGCCCGCGATCTCAGCGAACTCCGCCAGCATGGGTTCCATCAGCGGCGAGTGGAACGCATGCGACACCTTCAACCGGCGCGCGTTCGGGAACTGCTCGGCGATCGCCAAGACTTCCGACTCGACGCCCGAGATCACCGTGGACGTGGGGCCGTTGAGTGCGGCGATGCCGACGCCGGGCGTCAAAACCAGCTGGTCCGCGCTGACCGGCAGAGCCACCATCGCCCCACCCGCAGGCAGCGCCTGCATGAGCCGGCCGCGGGCCTCCACCAGACGACACGCGTCTTCGAGGGACCACACTCCGGCGACGTACGCCGCCGCCAGTTCGCCGATCGAGTGGCCGCCGAGCACGGTCGGGCGGATGCCCCAGGACTCGAACAGTCGGAACAGGGCCACCTCGAAAGCGAACAGAGCCGGCTGGGCAGAACCGGTCCGGTTCAACGCCTCAGCGTCATCACCCCACACGACCTTCCGGACATCAGCGGTGAATCCGGCGAGCACCTCATCGAACGCCGCCGCGAACACCGCGAACCGCGCATGCAACTCCCGACCCATCCCCAGACGCTGCGACCCCTGACCCGTGAAGACGACACCCAGGTCACCGGCACGGGCGGTCGACGCGGTCACCGTGCTCAGCCGGTCGGTCAGCTCGGTCCGGGACCCGGCCACCACCGCCGCACGCTGCTCGAACACCTGGCGCCCGGTAGCCACCGAATACCCCACGTCCACCGGCCGCAGGTCCCCGGCGACCCCGCGGAGGCGCTCGGCGAGGTCGGCCAGCGCATCCGGTGTGCGCGCCGACAGCGGCAGCACGACCGGCCCCTGATCGTCGCCGGGCGGGGCGACGGTCTCGGCCTGCTCGATGATCACGTGCGCGTTGGTGCCACTGATCCCGAACGAGGAGACACCGGCACGGCGGGGACGGCCGTCGGCCACCCACTCCTGAGGCTCCGACAGCAGCCGGATGTTTCCCGTCGACCAGTCCACATGGGGTGTCGGTTCGTCCAGGTGCAGGGACCGCGGGGCGACCCCGTGCCGCATCGCCATCACCATCTTGATCACACCCGCCACACCCGCGGCAGCCTGCGTGTGCCCGATGTTCGACTTGATCGACCCCAACAGCAGCGGCCGCTCACGATCCTGGCCATACGTTTCCAGCAGCGCCTGCGCCTCGATCGGGTCACCGAGGACGGTCCCCGTGCCGTGCGCCTCCACCACGTCGACATCCGCCGACGACAGGCGAGCCGACGCCAGCGCCTTGCGGATCACCCGACGCTGCGACGGGCCGTTCGGCGCCGTCAACCCGTTGGACGCGCCGTCGGAGTTGACGGCGGAACCGCGTACCACCGCAAGAATCGGGTGACCGAGACGCTGCGCGTCGGACAGCCGCTCGACCAGCAGCACACCCGCGCCCTCGCCCCAGGCCGTGCCGTCGGCACCCGCGGCGAAGGACTTGCACCTACCGTCGCTGGACAGGCCGCCCTGCCGGCTCATCGCCTGGAACGGTCCGGGGGTGGCCATCACCATGACGCCGCCGGCCAGCGCGAGGGTGCACTCCCCGGCCCGCAGCGCCTGGCCGGCCAAATGCAGCGCGACCAGCGACGACGAGCAGGCGGTGTCGACGGTCAGCGACGGGCCTTCGAGGCCCAGCACGAACGACAGCCGGCCGGAGATCACCGCGCTGGTCGCGGCGGTGCCCAGGAACGCCTCGGTGAGTTCCGGCGACAGGTCGAGCAGGGCGCCGTAGTCCTGCATGCCGGAGCCGATGTAGACGCCGACGGCTTGGCCGCGGACCGTGGCGGGCGCGATGCCGGCCCGTTCGAAGGCCTCCCACGCGGTCTCCAGGACGAGCCGCTGCTGCGGGTCGGTGACCAGGGCCTCGCGCGGGCTCATGCCGAAGAACGCGGGGTCGAAGTCGCCGGCCCCGTCGAGGAAACCGCCGACCCGGGCGAAGCCGGCGCTGTCCGGGCCGAGGTCCCAGCCGCGGTCGCCGGGAAACGCGGCGATCGCGTCGGTGCCGCCGGCGACCAGGCCCCAGAGTTGTTCCGGGGTGTCGGCCCCGCCCGGGTAGCGACAGGCCATCCCGATGATCGCGATCGGCTCGGCGTCGGCCTCCTCGCGCTCCTGCAGTTGGCGCCGGGTCTGGTGCAGGTCCGCGGTAACCCGCTTGAGGTATTCGAGGACCTTGTCGTCAGTCGCCATGGTGCTGCTTCCTTAATGGGTCAGGAGCCGAAGAGGGGTCAGGAGCCGAATTCGGCGTCGATGAAGGCCAGCACGTCGTCGGCCGTGGCGCCGTCGAGACGCTGGTTGACGTCGTCGGCGTCGGCGGCCCCGTCGAGGCGGCCGAGCAGGGCGCGCAGCCGGGCGGCCAGCGGGCGCCGGTCCGGGTCGTCCGGGGCGGCGGCGTCCACCGCCTGTTCCAGCCGGGCCAGGTGATCCATGGCCGAGGGCGGCGCGCCGTCCGCGGCGTACAGGCCGATCAGGTGGTCGGTGAGCGCGCCCGGGGTGACGTGATCGAAGACCAGCGTGCTGGGCAGGTTGCGGCCGGTCCGCTCGTTGAGCCGGGTGCGCAGGCCGACCGCGGAGACCGAGTCGAAGCCGAGGTCGGTGAACGGCCGGTCGGTGTCGACGGCGTCCGGGTCGGCATAGCCGAGCAGGCCGGCCACCGCGGTGCGGACCAGGCGGTCGATGGCGTCGGCGCGGTCCGCGGCGGACAGCGCGGCCAGGGTGTCGACGGCGGCCGTCGGGGCGGATGGCGCCACGGCCGCTTCGGGCAGGTCGTGCAGCAGCGGCCGGGGCCGGGCCAGCGTGTAGGCGGGGCTGAACCGGTCCCACTGGATGTCGGCGATGACCGGTTGCGGGTCGGCGCCGGCGCCGACCCGGCCGAGCGCCCGGACGGCGAGGGCGGGGTTCATCGCCGGGGCGCCGATCCGGCGCATGGCGGCGGCGATCGGGGCGTCGACCATGCCGGCGTCCCAGGAGCCCCAGCCGATCGACACGGCGGCGCCGCCGCGGGCCCGGCGGGCGGCGGCAATGCCGTCCAGGTGGGCGTTGGCGCTGCCGTAGGCGGCCTGGGCGGCGCTGCCCCAGACGGCGGAGCCGGAGGAGAACAGGATGAAAGCGTCCAGCGGGGTGTCGGCCAGCAGGGCGTCGAGGTGGACGGCGCCGGTGGTCTTGGCGCCGGCGGTGGCCGCGAACCCGGCCAGGGTGAGCTCTTCGAGCGGGGCCATCGGCTGGGCGGTACCGGCCGCGTGGACGACCGCGTCGACCGGGAACCGGTCCAGGACGGCGGCGAGCGCGTCACGGTCGGCGACGTCGCCGGCCACGATCACCGGTTCGGCGCCGAGCGCGGTGATCTCGGCGGCCAGCTCGGTGGCTCCGTCGGCGGCCTCGCCGCGGCGGCTGACCAGCACGATCCGGTCCGCGCCGGCGGTCGCCAGCCACCGGGCGACGTGCCCGCCGAGGGCGCCGGTGCCGCCGGTGACCAGCACCGTGCCGCGCGGCTGCCAGCTGTCGCCGGTGGTGCCGGGGCTGGGCCGGGTGAGCCGGCGGGCGTAGGCGCCGTCCGGCCGCAGCGCCACCTGGTCCTCGCCGGTGGCGCCGCTGAGCACGGCGGCGAGCCGGCCGGCGGTGGCCGGGCCGAGGACCGGCGGCAGGTCGATCAGGCCGCCCCAGGTGTCCGGGCGTTCCAGGGCGAGGCCGGCGCCGAGGCCCCAGACCGCGCTCTGCCCGGCGTCCACGTCGTGCCGGTCGCCGGCCGCGACCGCGTGCTGGGTCAGGCACCACAGGGGTGCGGTGACGCCGGCGTCGCCGAGCACCTGGGCCAGGGTGACCGTGTCGGCCAGGCCGCGGCTGATCTCCGGGTGGTCGCGGTGCGCGGTGGTGTCGAGGGCGAGCAGGGAGAGCACGCCGACCGGCGCCGGCAGGGCGGCCGGGGCGGCGGCCAGCAGGGCGGCGATCGCCGGGCGGTCCAGGCCGGAGACCGGGATCGCGACGACCTCGGCGCCGTGCGCGGCCAGCGCGTCCAGGACCGTGGTGACGCGCCGGTCGGCCCAGCCGTGCAGGACGAGCCAGCGGCCGGTCAGGGCGCCCGGACCGATGTCGACCGGCGCCCACTCGACCCGGTAGTGCAGCGGGGCCAGCGGGTCGGCGGTGACCGCCGGGGTGTCCCGCCAGTACGGGCTGCGCTGGAAGCGGTAGGTGGGCAGGTCGGTCCGGGCGGCGCCGGTCCCGGCGAAGAATGCGGGCCAGTCCACCGCGGCGCCGTGGTCGTGGGCCGTGGCGAGGCCGCCGACCAGTTCGTCCGGCTCGGGACGGCCGGCTTTGAGCAGCGGCACGAAGGTGACCGCGGCCTCCGGGTCCAGGCAGCCGGGGCCCATCGCGCTGAGCACGCCGTCGGGGCCGATCTCGACGGCGATGGTGACGCCGGTGTCGTGCAGGGCGCGGACGGCGTCGGCGTAGCGGACGGGCTGCCGCAGTTGCCGCGTCCAGTAGTCGGCGGAGCGCAGGTCGTCCCCGGTGGCCGGGCGGCCGGTGAGCGTGGAGACGATCGGGATGGCCGGTACGGCGTACTCCAGCGAAGCGATCGTGGTCGAGAATTCGTCGAGGATTGGGTCCATCAGCGTGGAGTGGAAGGCGTGCGAGACCCGCAGCGCGCGGGTACGGCGGCCCCGGCCGGCGAAGACCGCGGCCACCTCCGCCACCGCATCCGCCGCACCGGAGACCACGACCGAGGTGAGCCCGTTGACCGCGGCCAGATCGACCCGACCCAGATACGGCCCGATCTCCGCCTCCGAAGCCTCGACGACCGTCATCGCCCCACCCACCGGCAACGCCTGCATCAACCGGCTCCGAGCCACCACCAACGCACACGCATCCGACAGCGACAACACCCCCGCCACATGCGCCGCAGCAACCTCACCGATCGAATGACCAGCCACCGCCGCAGGCACCACACCCCACGACTCCACCAGCCGGAACAACGCCACCTCGACGGCGAACAACGCACCCTGCGCATGACCCGTCCGATCCAACGCCGCCGCGTCACCACCCCACATCACGTCCCGCAACCCCGGCACCAACCCCGCCAACACCTCATCGAACGCACCCGCGAACACCGGGAACCGCTCGTACAACCCACGACCCATCCCCAGACGCTGCGCACCCTGACCGGTGAACAGGACGGCGGTCCGGCCGCCCGGGCGGTGCCGGGCCGGCCGGCGCTCGCCCGCGGCGATCTCGTCGAGGCCGCGGAGCAGGCCGGCCGGGTCGGCGGCGACCACCGACGCCCGGTACGGCAGCGCCGCCCGGCCGGTGGCCACGGTGTAGGCGAGGTCGGACAGCCGGTCGTCGGGCCGGGCCCGCAGGTGCGCGGCGAGCGCGGCGGCCTGCGCCGGCAGGGCCGCCGCCGAGTGGGCCGAGACGAGCACCGGCACGCTGCCGGCGGCGGGTGGCACCCGGCCGGCGGCCGGTTCGGCCGGCGCCTCCTCCAGGATCACGTGCGCGTTGGTGCCGCTGAGCCCGAAGGCGGAGACCGCGGCCCGGCGCGGGGTGTCCCCGGCCGGCCAGGCCACCGCCTCGGTGAGCAGCCGGACGTCACCGGTGGTCCAGTCGACGTGCCCGGAGGGTTCGTCGACGTGCAGGGTCGGTGGCAGGGTTTCGTGCCGCAGCGCCTCGAGGAGCTTGATGATGCCGCCGACGCCGGCCGCGGCCTGGGTGTGCCCGATGTTCGACTTGACCGAGCCTAGCCACAGTGGCCGCCCGTCGCGGCGCTGCCGGCCGTAGGTGGCGAGCAGCGCCTCGGCCTCGATCGGGTCGCCCAGCGTGGTGCCGGTGCCGTGCGCCTCGACCGCGTCGACCTGGTCGGCGCGCAGCCGGGCGTCGGCCAGCGCGGCCCGGATCAGCCGCTGCTGGGCCGGCCCGTTGGGGGCGGTCAGGCCGTTGCTGGCGCCGTCCGAGTTGACCGCGCTGCCGCGCACCACGGCCAGCACCGGGTGCCCGTTGCGGCGGGCGTCGCCGAGCCGTTCCAGCAGCAGCATGCCGGCGCCCTCGCCCCAGGCGGTGCCGTCGGCGGCGGCCGCGAACGACCGGCAGCGGCCGTCCGGGGAGAGTCCGCGGTCCTGGCTGAATCCGACGAACGAGGCCGGGCCGGCCATCACGGTGGCGCCGCCGACCAGGGCCAGGGAACATTCGCCGGAGCGCAGCGCCCGCACCGCCCAGTGCAGGGCGACCAGCGAGGACGAGCAGGCGGTGTCCACGGTGACCACCGGGCCGGTCAGGTCCATCAGGTAGGCGATCCGGCCGGAGGCGACGCTGGCCAGGCCGCCGGGCCCGCCGTCGGTGCTGTAGTCGTGGTAGACGACGCCGGCGAACACCCCGGTCGGGGTGCCCCGCAGCGCGGTCGGTGCGATCCCGGCCCGTTCCACCGCCTCCCACGCGGTCTCCAGCAGCAGCCGCTGCTGCGGGTCGGTCTCCCGGGCCTCGCGCGGGCTCATCCGGAAGAAGTCGGCGTCGAAGTCGGCGGCGTCGTGCAGGAACCCGCCGGTACGGACGTAGGTCCTACCCGGCGTGCCGGGCTCCGGGTCGTACAGGGCGGCCAGGTCCCAGCCGCGGTCCATCGGGAAGTCGCTGATCGCATCGGTCCCGGCGGCCAGCAGGTCCCAGAGCCGTTCCGAGGTGTCGGCCCCGCCCGGGAACCGGCAGGCGGCCGACACGATCGCGATCGGCTCGTGGCGGCTCTGCTCGGCCTCGCGCAGCCGGCGTTTGGCGTCGTCCAGGTCGGCGACGGCCCGCCGCAGGTAGCCCCGGAGTCGGTCGTCGCTCATCGTCTCGTCCTGTCCCATCAGACGCCCCCGTATTCCCGGTCGAGCCGGGCGAACAGTTCCTCGTCGCTGAGCCCGTCGCCGCCGGTGGCGGCCCGGTCGTTCCAGGTCCGCAGCAGCGCCTCGAGGCGTGCGGTGACCTCGGCGGTCGGGGTAGTGTCGGCCAGCAGCGTCTCCAGCCGCACCACGGTCGCCAGCGCCTCGTCCGGTTCCCGCTCCTCGGCCAGCCGGGTGGCCAGGAACCGGGCCGCCGCCTCGCAGGTGGGGTGGTCGAAGGCCAGGGTGCTGGGCAGGGTGAGGCCGGTCGCGGCGGTCAGCCGGCGGCGCAGCGACACCGCGGCCATCGAGTCGAAGCCCAGTTCCTGCAGCGGCCGGTCGATCGGCACCGCAGCCACGTCGGGGTGCCCGAGCACCGCGGCGGCGTGCACCCGGACCATGTCGACCAGGGTCAGGTGCCGCTGGGCCGGGCTCTGCCCGGCGATCATCGCGGGCAGTCCGGCGTCGAACGCGTCGTCCCCGCTGTCGACCGCGCCGGCCAGCGCGGCGATCCCGGAGCTGTCCCCGGCGGTCAGCCAGTAGGTCCGGCGCTGGAACGGGTAGGTGGGCAGGTCGACCGGCACGCCGCCGGTCCCGGCCAGCAACGCGGCCCGGTCCATCGGGACACCCCGGGCGTGTGCCGCGGTGACCGCGGTGACCAGGGCCCGCTCCTCGTCCCGGTCCCGCCGCAGGGTGGGCAGGAAGTCCAGATCGCTGTCCGGTACGCAGTGCGGCCCCAGCCCGGCGAGGACCGCGTCCGGGCCGAGTTCGAGCGCCACCCGGGCGCCGGTCGCGGCCAGCGCCACCACCGCGTCGTGGAACCGGACCGGCTCGCGGACCTGCCGCGCCCAGTACCCGGCGGTGGTGATGTCCTCGGCCGTCGCCCAGCGTCCGGTGAGCGTCGACAGCAGCGGGATCCGCGGGGCGGCCGCCTCCAGTCCGGCGGCAACGTCGCGCAGGTCGTCCAGCATCGGGTCCATGTGGGCGGAGTGGAAGGCGTGCGAGACCCGCAGCGCGCGGGTACGGCGGCCCCGGCCCGCGAAGACCGCGGCCACCTCCGCCACCGCATCCGCCGCACCGGAGACCACGACCGAGGTGAGCCCGTTGACCGCGGCCAGATCGACCCGACCCAGATACGGCCCGATCTCCGCCTCCGAAGCCTCGACGACCGTCATCGCCCCACCCACCGGCAACGCCTGCATCAACCGGCTCCGAGCCACCACCAACGCACACGCATCCGACAGCGACAACACCCCCGCCACATGCGCCGCAGCAACCTCACCGATCGAATGACCAGCCACCGCCGCAGGCACCACACCCCACGACTCCACCAGCCGGAACAACGCCACCTCGACGGCGAACAACGCACCCTGCGCATGACCCGTCCGATCCAACGCCGCCGCGTCACCACCCCACATCACGTCCCGCAACCCCGGCACCAACCCCGCCAACACCTCATCGAACGCACCCGCGAACACCGGGAACCGCTCGTACAACCCACGACCCATCCCCAGACGCTGCGCACCCTGACCGGTGAACAGGAAGACGCAGCCGGTGGCGGTGGCAGCGGTCTCGACCGGCGGCGCGGCCGGGTCGCCGGCGGCGAGCGCGGTCAGTGCCGCGATCCCCTCGGCCGGGTCGGCGACGGCCAGGACCGCCCGGTGCGGCAGCGCCGCCCGGCGGGCCAGGGTCGCGGCGACGTCGGCGGGCCGCAGCCCGGCCGCCACCCGGGCGATCCCGGCGGCGTGCTCGCGCAGTGCCTGCGGGCTGCGGGCGGACAGCAGCCACGGCACCACCGGGGCACCGGCGGCGACCGGTGCCTCCGCCGGCGCGGCGGCCGGCGGCTCGGTCAGGATCAGGTGGGCATTGGTGCCGCTGATCCCGAACGAGGAGACCGCGGCGCGCCGCGGCCGGTCCCCACCCGGCCACGCGGCCGGCTCGGTGAGCAGCCGCATCGCGCCGGCGTCCCAGTCGACGTGCGGGGACGGCTGCACGGCGTGCAGGGTGCGCGGCAGCGTGTCGTGCCGCAGCGCCTCGACCATCTTGATCACGCCGGCCACTCCGGCGGCCGCCTGGGCGTGCCCGATGTTCGACTTGATCGAGCCGAGGCGCACCGGCCGGTCCGCGGGACGGTCCCGGCCGTACGTGGCGAGCAGCGCGTTCGCCTCGATCGGGTCGCCCAGGACGGTGCCGGTGCCGTGCGCCTCGACCACGTCGACGTCGGCCGCGGTGAGCCGGGCGTCGGCCAGCGCCGCGCGGATCACCCGCTGCTGGGCGAGGCCGTTCGGGGCGGTCAGCCCGTTGGACGCGCCGTCCTGGTTGATCGCCGTGCCGGAGATCAGGGCGAGCACCGGGTGGCCGTGGCGGCGGGCGTCGGCGAGGCGTTCCAGCACGAGCAGGCCGGCGCCCTCGGCGAAACCGGTGCCGTCGGCCCCGGCGGCGAACGAGCGGCAGCGCCCGTCCGGCGACAGGCCGGCCTGCATGCTGAAGTCGACCAGGGTCTCGGTCGTCGACATCACGGTCGCGCCGCCGGCCAAAGCCAGCCCGCACTCGCCGCGGCGCAGCGCCTGCACCGCGAGGTGGACCGCGACCAGCGACGACGAGCAGGCGGTGTCGACGGTGACGGCCGGGCCCTCGAAGCCGTAGGTGTAGGCGAGGCGGCCGGAGGCGATCGAGCCGGTCGCGGTGTTCAGCGGGTAGTCGTGGTACATCAGGCCGGCGAACACCCCGGTGTCGGTGCCGGCCAGCGTGGCCGGGTCGATGCCGGCGTGCTCCAGGGCCTCCCAGGAGACCTCCAGCAGCAGCCGCTGCTGCGGGTCCATGGTGAGCGCCTCGGCCGGGCTGATCCCGAAGAACTCGGCGTCGAACTCGGCCGCGTCGTGCAGGTATCCGCCGCCGCGGGCGTAGTGCCGGCCCGGCGTGCCGGGCTCCGGGTGGTAACCGTTGTCCAGGTCCCAGCCACGGTCGGCGGGCAGGCCGGCGATCACGTCGGCGCCCTCGTCGACGATCCGCCACAGCCCGGCCGGGCCACGGGCGCCGCCGGGGAACCGGCAGCCGATCCCGACGATCGCGATCGGCTCGCCGTCCGCGGTCGCCACCCGGTCCCCCGCGCGGTCGTCCGCGGTGGCGGCGCCCATCAGCAGCTCGTCGAGGTGCCCGGCGACCGCGGCGCAGGACGGGTGGTCGAAGACCAGGGTGGCCGGCAGGCGCAGCCCGGTCAGCGCGTTCAGCGCGTTGCGCAGCTGCAGCGAGGCCAGCGAGTCGAAGCCGAGCTCCCGGAAGGCCCGGCCCGGGTCGACCCCGGCCGGGTCGGTGAAGCCGAGCACGGCGGCGGCCCGCCGGCGCACCTCGTCGGCGAGCAGCGCGAGCCGCTCCGGGCGGCCCAGCCCGGCCAGCCGCCGGGGCAGGGACGTCTCGCCGGCCGCGCGCCGGGCCGGCACCCGGATCAGCGCGCGCAGCTTGGGGTGCAGCTCGCCGGCGGCGGCCTGGGCGCGCAGCACCACCGGGTCCAGCCGCAGCAGCGCCTGGTGGCCGGCGTCGGTGCGCAGCGCGGCGGCGAACAGTGTCAGGCCGTCGGCGACCGGCAGCGGGGGCAGGCCGTCGGCCGCCATCCGCCGCACGTCGGCCTCGCGCAGCCGGTCACCCATCCCGGCGCCGGTCCACAGGCCCCAGGCCATCGCGGTGGCCGGCAGCCCGGCCGCGCGGCGATGCGCGGCGAGCGCGTCGAGGAAGCCGTTGGCGGCCGCGTAGGTGGTCTGCCCCGGGCCGCCCAGGGTCGCGGCGACGGAGGAGAAGAGCACGAACATCGCCAGGTCGGCGTCGGCGGTGAGCTCGTGCAGATGCCAGGCGCCGTCGGCCTTGGCGCGCAGCACCGCGTCCAGTCGCTCCGGGGTCTGCGCCGCGATCAGGCCGTCGTCGAGCACCCCGGCGGCGTGCACCACACCGGTCAGCGGGTGCTCGGCGGGCACCGCGGCGAGCACGGCGGCCAGCGCGGCCCGGTCGCCGGCGTCGCACGCGGCCACGGTCACCTGGACGCCCCGCTCGGTCAGTTCGGCGACCAGCTCCTCGGCACCCGGGGCGGCGGGTCCTCGGCGACTGGTGAGCAGCAGATGCCGTACGCCGCAATCGGTGGTCAACTGCCGTGCCACCAGCGCACCGAGACCGCCGGTGCCGCCGGTGACCAGCACCGTGCCCGCCGGATCCGGCCGCGCAGCGGCGTCCGGCGGACCGGCGGCGACCAGCCGCGGCAGGTGCGGGCGGCCGGACCGGATGGACACCTCGGGCTCGCCGGCGGCCAGCGCGTCCGGCAGGGCGGCCAGCGACTCGGGACGCCCGTCGTGGTCGAGCACCAGGAAGGTGTCCGGGTGCTCCGCCTGGGCGGCGCGCAGCATGCCGCGGACCGTGTCGCCGAGCAGCGTGTCCGGCTCGACCAGCAGGGCCAGCCGGCGGCCGTCCAGCGCCGGTTCGGAAAGCCAGCGGCGCAGCGTGGCCAGGGTCGCGGCGCCGGTCTCGCGCAGTGCGGCCGGCAGATCGGCCGGGTCGGCGGCGGGCGCGCGCAGCAGCACCACGTCGGGCAGATCGTCGTCGCCGGTCAGCTCGTCGAGGCCGCCGACCTCCCGCCAGCGGACCGGCGGCGCGGTCCCGGCCGCCGGCATCGGCATCCAGTCCAGCCGGTACGGGACGTCCCGCGGCGCACCGGGCGCGGCCAGCTGCTCGGCCGAGACCGGCCGACTGACCAGGCCGTCCGCGGAGAGCACCGGCCGGCCGGCCGGATCGGTGAGGTGGATCGACGAGCCGGTGCCGGCCGGGGCGAGCCGGACCCGCAGCTCGGTGGCGCCGGTGGCGTGCAGCCGGACGCCGGTCCAGGCGAACGGCAGCACCGTGCCGTCCGGGTCGGAGGTGAGCAGGGCGGCGTGCAGGGCCGCGTCCAGGGCGGCCGGGTGCAGGCCGAACAGCGCGGCGTCGGCGTGCGCCGGCTCGGGCAGGGCGACCTCGGCGTACACCTCGTCGCCGCGCCGCCACAGCGCCCGCAGGCCCTGGAAGACCGGCCCGTACGCGTAGCCGCGCCCGAGCAGCCCGTCGTAGGCTCCGGTGACGTCGACGGCGACCGCGCCGGCCGGCGGCCAGCTGTCGTCCGGGTGACCCGGGGCCGGCCCACCGTCGTCCGGGGTGAGCAGGCCGGCCGCGTGGCAGACCCACGGGGCGTCGCCGCCCTCGGCGCGGGCGTGCACCGCGACCGGGCGGGCACCGTCCTCGTCCGGCCCGCCGACCAGCACCTGCAGCGCCACCGGACCACGGTCCGGCAACACCAGCGGGGCCTGCACGGTCAGCTCGGCGAGCACCCCGCAGCCGACCTGGGCGCCGGCGTTGATCGCCAGCTCGACGAACGCGGTGCCGGGCAGCAGCACGGCGCCGAGCGCGTCGTGGTCGGCCAGCCAGGCGTGCGAGGTCAGCGACACCCGGCCGGTGGCGACCAGGCCGTCGGTGCCGGGCAGCGGGACCGCGGCGCCCAGCAGCGGGTGACGCAGCGGCTGCTGGCCCAGCGACACCGGGTCGGCGCCGGCCACCGGCGCCATCCAGTACCGCTCCCGCTGGAACGCGTAGGTGGGCAGGTCGGCGGGCCGGGCCGCGGGCGAGAACCGCGCCCAGTCGACCGTCGCACCGCGCGCCCAGGCGGCGGCCAGCGAACCGGCGAACCGGCGCAGCCCGCCGTCCTGGCGGCGCAGTGACTCCACGGTGCCGGCCGGTGCGCCCGCGTCGGCGATGGTGTCCTGCAGGCCGACCTGCAGCACCGGGTGGGCGCTGCACTCGACGAACAGCGCGTGCCCGTCGTCCAGCAGCGCCCGGGTGGCGTCCTCGAACTGCACGGTCTGGCGCAGGTTGCGGTACCAGTACCCGGCGTCGAGCACGGTGGTGTCGGCGAGCAGGCCGCCGGTGACCGCGGAGTAGAACGGGACGCTCGCCGGCCGGGGCCGCACCGGGGCCAGCGCCGCCCGGACCTCCGCCTCGATCTCCGCCACGTAGTGCGAGTGCGACGCATAGTCGACCTTGATCCGTTTCGGTTGCAGCCCGGCCTCGGTGAGCTCGGCGACCAGGTCGTCGAGGGCGGTCGGTTCGCCGCAGACCACCACCGAGCCGGGGCCGTTGACCGCGGCCAGGCCCAGCCGGCCGGCGAACCGCTCGATGCGCTGTTCGGCGACCGCCCGGGAGAGCGGCACGGACAGCATGCCGCCCTTGCCGGCCAGCCCGGTCGCGATCACCCGGCTGCGCAGGGCCACCACGCGCGCGCCGTCGGCCAGCGACAGGGCGCCGGCCACGCAGGCCGCGGCGATCTCGCCCTGCGAGTGGCCGAGCACGGCGGCCGGCTCGACGCCGTGCTCGCGCCACAGCTCGGCGAGCGACACCATGACCGCCCAGAGCACCGGCTGGACCACGTCGACCCGGTCGAAGGTGGGCGCGCCGGGAACGCCGCGCAGCACGTCGAGCAGGTTCCAGTCGACGAACTCCGCGAGCGCGTCGGCGCAGCGCTCCAGGGCCGCGGCGAAGGCCGGGGCGGTCTCGATCAGCTCGACCGCCATGCCGTCCCACTGCGCGCCCTGGCCGGGGAAGGTGAACACCACCGCGGGCCGGTCGTGGCTGACCCCCGCCTCGTGCTCCCCGGCGGCCACCTCGGCCAGGCCGGACAGCAGCTCGGGCAGGTCGGCGCCGACCACCACGGCGCGGTGCGACAGCGCGGCCCGGCCGGTGGCCAGGGCGTGGCCGATCGCGGCCGGGGTGGCGTCGGGGAGCCGCTCGGCCAGCCGGGCGGCCTGGCCGCGCAGCCCGTCGGCGCTGGCCGCGGACAGCGGCCAGGCGACGATTCCCGGTGCCGGCGCCGTGTCGTCGGGCGCCGGCTCGTCGGCGACGTCCTCCAGGATGACGTGCGCGTTCGTGCCGCTCACCCCGAACGAGGACACCCCGGCCCGGCGGCGGCGCTCCCCCGCCGGCCACGGACGGGCCTCGGTGAGCAGCTCGACCCGTCCGGCGGACCAGTCCACCTTGGGTGACGGCGCGTCGACGTGCAGGGTGCGGGGCAGCACGCCGCGGCGCATCGCCATGACCATCTTGATGATGCCGCCGACCGCGGCGGCCGACTGGGTGTGCCCGATGTTCGACTTGAGCGAGCCGAGCCAGAGCGGGCGGTCCGCGGGCCGGTCCGCGCCGTACGTGGCGAGCAGCGCCTGCGCCTCGATCGGGTCGCCCAGCACGGTGCCGGTGCCGTGCCCCTCGACCGCGTCCACGTCGGCCGCGGTCAGGCCGGCGTCGGCCAGCGCGGCGGCGATCAGGCGCTGCTGCGACGGCCCGTTCGGGGCGGTCAGCCCGCTGCTGGCGCCGTCCTGGTTGGTGGCGACGCCGCGGATCACGGCGAGCACCGGGTGGCCGTTGCGGCGGGCGTCGGAGAGCCGTTCCAGCAGCAGCACCCCGGCGCCCTCGCCCCAGCCGGTGCCGTCGGCGGCAGCCGCGAACGGCTTGCACCGGCCGTCCGCGGACAGCGCCCGCTGCTTGCTGAACTCGATGAAGGTGTCCATGGTGGCCATCACCGCCACCCCGCCGGCCAGCGCCAGCCGGCACTCCCCGGTGCGCAGCGACTGGACCGCCTGGTGAACGGCGACCAGCGAGGAGGAGCAGGCGGTGTCGACGGTGACGCACGGGCCCTCCAGCCCGAACACGTACGACACCCGCCCGGAGGCGACCGATCCGGTGCTGTGCGCCTCCGGATAGTCGTGGTACATCATGCCGGTGAACACCCCGGTCGCGCTGCCGCGCACCGACCGGGGGTCGATCCCGGCCCGTTCGAAGGCCTCCCACGAGATCTCCAGCAGCAGCCGCTGCTGCGGGTCCATCAGCAGCGCCTCGTTCGGGCCGATCCCGAAGAAGCCGGCGTCGAACCAGGCGGCGTCGTGCAGGAAGGCACCCTGCCGGGTGTACGTCCGGCCCGGCTCCCCCGGCTCGGGGTGGTAGACGCCCTCCACGTTCCAGCCGCGGTCGTCGGGGAAGCCGGCGACCGCGTCCCGGCCGTCGAGCACCAGGTCGGCGAGGTCCTCCGGGGAGGTGACCCCGCCCGGGTAGCGGCACGCCATCGCGACGATCGCGACCGGATCGTCGGCGGTGCCGGCCGACTCCAGTTCGGTGATGCGCTGACGGGCGTCCCGCAACTCGGCGGTGGCCTTCCGCAGATACGTTAGGAGCTTTTCCTCGTCGCCCACGCAGGCACGCCCTTCGATCAGCACATCAGCAGCTTCGGTCGGTCGCAAAGTAGGGGCCGGCCGTCCGGGGCGACCACCCTTATCGGCCCCGGAAACGACCGGTCGCGATCAGCGGGCGCCGGGCACCCCGACGCCCAGGTCCAGCTTGGCCAGGGGGTCCGCGAAATTGGGGTACGACCGGATCGCCTCGTCCAGCGTGAGCTGCGGCAGCCGCGGCCCGCGCATCACGGTCAGCATCAGCGGCAGCGTCATCATCGCCTTGCGTGGCGCCAGGAAGGTGGCCACCTCGTAGGTCGCCCGGGCCACGTCGGCGTTCTCCGCGGCCACCCGGTTCCAGCGCTGCACGAAACCCTTCTGCGCCTTCGCCCCGCGCAGCTTGAAGTTCGCCTCCGAGCCCGGGAACCAGCTGTCGTTGGTGGTGGCGGCCAGCCAGGACACCGAGCCCGCCTTGCCGATCGCGGTCTGCACCCGCCGGGTCAGGTCGCCGGTCAGGCCGTGCCGGCCCAGCTCGTCGCGCAGCTCCAGGGCGCCGAACGCGGCCATCGACATGCCGGTGGCGTAGTTCGGGTTCAGCGTCATCGCCGCGTCGCCGACCACCAGGAAACCCTCCGGCACCGGCAGCCGGTCGTAGTAGCGCCGCTGGTTGACCAGCCCCCGGTAGGCGCGGATCTCGGTGACCGGGCGGGCCGCCGCGAGCAGCTCGCCGATCAGCGGGTCGGCCAGCCCGCGGGCGTACTCCAGGTAGCCGGCCTCGTCGGTCGGCGGGTGCCCGCCCCGGGTGCCGATCATCGCGACGATCCAGCGGCCGTCCTCGTTCGGCAGGATGCCGCCACCCCGGCCCGGGCGCCCGGTGCCGGCGTCGGCCTGCACCAGGATCGCCGGGAAGTCGACGCCGGCCCCGGTCGGCGCCTCGTAGGTGCGCCCGGCGTAGGCGAACCCGGCGTCCTGGGTGTCCATGTGCACCCGCGGGGCGCCGAGCTCGGTCAGCCACTCGGGGGCGTGCGAGGTCCGCCCGGTCGCGTCGATCACCAGGTCGGCGGCGATGCCGAGGCCGCCGGCGCCGGCCCGGCTGCGGTCGCTGGACTCGACCCGTACGCCGGTCACCCGGGTCCGGTCGCCGAGCAGGCCGATCGCCTTGGTCGCCGGGAGCACCTCGATCCGGTCGTCGGCCAGCACCCGGGTGCGCACCATGTGGTCGAGCAGCGGCCGGCTGCAGGCCAGCACGTAGGCCCGGCCGTCGTAGGGGCGACCCCAGCCGTTGCCGGAGACGCCGAGGAACTCGTCGCCGAACCGCCGGCGGTGCGCCCCGGCCAGGTACAGCGCGTCGCTCATGCCGGGCAGCAGCTCGTCGAGGGCGTCCACACCGCCGCCCATGAACATGTGGAAGTGGTGGCCCTGCGGGAGTCCGCGGCGCGCCTGGGGCCCGCCCGGGAACGTGTCGCTCTCCACGATGGTCACCCGGTCCACCCGCTCGGCGAGCACGCTCGCCGCGAGCATCCCGGCCATCCCGCCACCGAGCACAACAGCCTTGGTCATCACGGTCCCCCTCAGCCGGCCGTGGAGCGGCGGCCGGCCTCGGCACCCAGCGCCTGGAAGGTCGCCAGCAGGTCACGGCGCATCGGCTTCATGAAGAACCACTTGAACATCGGCGAGAAACCGCCGCGCACCTCGATCTGCCGGGTGATCTTCACGCCGCCACCGGCCACCGGCTCGAGCGTGTTGGTGACGCTCATCGATCCCATCGGCATCGGCGACCGGGTGGAGTAGCTGCGCTCCGGCTCGATGGCGGTGACGGTGAACCTGCCCTTCGGCGCGCCCTTGGGCTTGGTCCAGCCCTCGGCACCGACCTGGAACGGCCCGTCGAAGCCGATCCCCTCCATGTGCGGATCCCACTGCGGCAGTGCCGGGAGATCCGTCAACACCCTCCACATCGCGGCGGCATCGCCGTCGATGACCGCTGACTCGCTGAACGCCACCATGTCGCAACCCCAAAGCTAGGAGATTCGGTCGGAGCCGACCGGCGCACAGTGAACAAGTCAATCCAGGCGGGCACCACAGCGGCGGACCCCTAACTTGCCGCCGCCCCTACCTGCGGTGCAGATCAACAGACGATTGCCGTCGTACGACGCGGGTAGGGGCCCCGGTCAGCCGGCGGTGTACAGCTCGGACGGCTCGGCCACGCCCAACTCCTGGCCTCGCGCGGCCAGTCCGGCCGGCAGCTCGGCCCGGCTGGTGATGCCCAGCTTGCGGTACACCCGGGTCAGGTGCTGCTCGACCGTGCTGACGGTCAGGAACAGCTTCTTGCTGATCTCCCGGTTGGTGTGGCCGAGCCCGGCCAGCCGGGCCACCCGGATCTCCGCACCGCTGAGCACCGCGCCGGAGACCGGGACCTGTTCGTCCCCGGCGGCGGCGGTCGGCACGACCGGCTCGGCACCGCGGACCGCCCCGGCATGGCAGGCCACGTCGCGGTGCGCCGCCCGCAGCGGGATCTCGCACGCCTTGGCCTCCTGCTCGGCCCGGCGCGCCAGGTTCCGGGCCTGACCCAGATCACCGGAGTCGTAGTAGACCTGGCTCAGGTCGACCAGCGCCCGGGACAGCTCCCGCCGGTCCCCGGTCTTCTCCAGCGCCTCGACCGCCTCGCGCAACAGCGACTCCCGCCAGTCCGCCTCGCCGCACGCCGCCAGGATGCGCAGCGACATGCCGCGGGTCGCCACGTCGGCGGTACCGGCCCGCTCCAGCTGCGCCTCGACCAGCGGGCGGGCGGTGCCCGGCTCGCCCAGCCGCAGGTACGCCTCGGCCAGGTCGCTGCGCCAGGGCAGCAGGGCCGGCACGTCCATCCCCCAGTTTCGGGCCAGCCGGCCGCAGTCCTGGAAGTCGGTGAGCGCCGCGAGCAACCGGTCGCAGGCCAGGTGGTGGTGGCCGCGGGCGCGCAGGTACCACAGGCCGTGGCGGGTGCCGAACATCGCGTCCGGGACCGGCCGGTGCAGGGTGGCCTCGGCCTCCTCGTGCCGGCCCAGCGCGGTCTGCGCCATCGCCAGGGTGCCCAGCGGCAGGCCCACGCAGATGCCCCAGTCGGAGGGCTGCATCAGCCGCAGCGAGTCCTCGGCCAGCCGCACCGCCGTGCCCAGCTCGCCGCGGTGCAGCGCGATCCGGGCCCGCAGGCTGCTCAGCACCGCCTGCCAGGTGCGCGCGCCGCGGCGGCGGGCCTCGTCGATCAGCCGGTCGCACCAGACCGCCGCCTCCTCGGCCCGGTTGCTCAGGGTCAGCGCGAGCAGCGCGGTGCCGATCGCCTCGATCGTGGTGTCGCCCAGCGGGCTGCTGCGCAGCACGTGCTCGGCACTGATCGTGATCGACTTGCGGACCCGCTCGCCCCAGACCTTGCCCAGCGTGTGCGCGGCCTGGCTCCACAGGTCGTCGCCGGTCCGCGGGTCCGGCTGGTCGGCCTCGGCCACCAGGGTCTGCCCGGGGCCGTGCACCCACTGGTAGGCCAGCCGGGCACGGGCCGCGACCTGTGGATCCGAGTGCCGCCCGGGGCCGGTCAGCGCCTGGTACGTCGCGGTCGCGTTCTCCAGGTCGCCCTGCCACAGCGCCTGCCGCAGCGCCACGAACACGTCGGTGTCGGACAGGCCGCCGGTCAGCGCCGCGGTCCGCAGGTGCTCCCGGTAGGGCGCGCCCAGCGACGGCTGGATCCGCCACGCCGCGCGCACGATGCTGGCACCGATCACCGCCTTGCGCTCCGGCTCCCGGCTGCCCCGCAGGGCCAGCTCCAGGCATTGCATGGCGAACTCGACCCGGTCCGCGGCCAGCGCCCGCTCGGCGCCGTCGAGCAGTGCGGTGACCGCCCAGGAGGTCTCCGCCGCACCGGCCGCGACCAGGTGCTCGGCCAGCCGCATCCCGGTGTCCCCGGCCTGCAGCAGCACCTCGGCCGCCTGCCCGTTGAGCCGCGCCAGGCGGTCCGGCGGCATGCTGTCGAGTACCGCGTCGCTGGCCGCGACGTGCCGCAGCCGGCCGTCCTCGACCAGGCCGGCCGAGGTCATGATCTCCAGCACCTGCTGCACCTTGCCGACCCGCACCCCGCACAGCCGGGAGACGTCGGCGGCGGTGGCCCGGTCGCCGAGCACCACCAGCGCCTGGACCACGTCCAGCAGCCAGGGACCCCAGCGCCGCAGGGAGGCGACCACGGCCTGGCCGAACGCCCGGCCCGAGGCGAGCCCGTCGGCCAGCGAGCCGGGCCGGGCCCGGTACTCGTCCAGCAGCGCCGCCACCAGCAGCGGGTTGCCCGCGCTCTGCCGGTAGATGGCCGGCGCCACCGCCGCCGCGGCCGCCGCCGGCAGCTCCCGCTCCACCATCCGGGTGACGGTGCGCTCGGTCAGCGCGGACAGGCACATCTGGCGGTGCGGCAGCCGGGACAGCTCGGCGCGGTACCCGGGCAGGGTGGGCTGCGGCCAGAGCCACTCACTGAAGACGAACAGCACGGGAGCCGAGCGCAGCCGGCGGGCCAGGAACAGCAGCACCTCGCGGGACGCCTGGTCGACGAACTGCAGGTCGTCGACGAGCACCACGACGGTGCGCTCCCGGGACAGGGCGAGCAGCGCGGCGCAGGATTCCCGGGCGATCTCGGTCAGCGCCTCCGGGTCCGGCGCTTCCTCGCTCTGGCCGGCCGCCTCGCCGACCCGCAGGAGCACCCGGTCGGCGAGGTCGCCGGGCAGGTCGCCGCTGACGAACAACTGCTCGACGACGCCGAACTGCAGGCCGCTCTCGGCGACCGAACCGGACGCGCTCAGGAAGACCGCGTCCCCCTGACCGGCCTCCCGCCAGAACCGGTGCAGCAGCGTGCTCTTGCCGCTGCCGAGTCCCCCGCTGACCAGCACCAGCCGGCCCAGTCCGTGCGCCACCACCGCCAGGATGGCGAGCAGGCGCTCCAGCGCATTACCGATTTCTATGAATTCCAAGGCGTCGGCCCCCGCAAGTACACCTGGTGACAATTAATCGTTCGCATAGGTCTTTCCCACGCAGGCCGGACCCGGGTGTTCCCACCGGACGACCTGAAGCCGAAAGAAAGATATGCCTAAGTCGATGCTCGGAAAAGTCTGCAATCCGTCGGCGTGGCGCGGCCGCAGATCTTCCGGGAATGGCACCGGAGCGCCGGAACTCCGGCAGGTCGTCGCGCATGTCGGGGGCGTCGGGGCGGGCTCGGCCCCACGTCACGGATCGGACATAAGACGCTAATTTTGGCCAAGATCTTTTCGGTCATAAGATCTGGCACCGGAGACTGATGACAGCCGCTCGGTGAACCGCTATCTTGCGGCGCTGCCAGGCAAGACGCTCCGATGCGGCCTGCCACTTCTGCGAGCTTTGCACAGATCAGCACCGGCCATAAGGTGATCAGCCTTCACCTTTCTCCGGCGGCCGGCGCGGGGGTCGCACCCGGCCCGCGCCCCGCGACCGGCACCGACTCCGTCACGGTAGGGGTTCATTAGGGGATGACATTCCCGTCGCCCCGGAACCGCTAACCACGAATGCCGCAAGGTGTTAAACCGCAGTAATGTTTTGGAAACAACTATCCGGCTGTGGACACAACGGAACCGGCGCCATCCGCAGCGGGAATCCGCTTCGGACAGGCGCCGGCTCGCCGGAAGGGTGGACCGTGGTGCGCGGCGCTGTCAGGCGACCGGCGCGATCTCGGCCTCGGCCGGCTCGGCGGTGGCCTTCGCCGCCACCTCCTCGGTCGTGTACCGCACGTGGCGCAGGCGGGTCACGGTCAGCAGCGCCGAGCCGGCGGCCACCGCGATGCCCACCACCGCCGTGGTGGCCAGCGAGTTGGAGAAGCCGATCCGGGCGACCTCCAGCAGCGGCTTGGCCACCTGGTCAGGCAGCGAGGCGGCGATGCCGCTCGCGGCGCCCATCGTCTGGCGGGCACCGGCGACCACGTCGGCCGGCAGACCGCTCGGCAGGTGCGCGTCGAAGTAGTGCCGGTAGACCGAGGCGCCGACGGTGCCGAAGATCGCGATGCCCAGGGCGCCGCCGAGCTCCTGCATGGTCTTGGACAGCGCCGAGACCGCGGCCGTCTGGTCGACCGGGGCCACCGCGATGACCATGTCGGTGAGCAGCGCGAAGATCGACGCGGTACCGATACCGATGCATACCGTGCCGGAGACCACCAGCAGGATCGGGCTGTCCGCCTTGACCTGCGACATGATCACGTAGCCGATGGTGGCCAGGACGAAGCCGCCGGTGATCAGGTAGGCCGGGCGGACCTTGTTGACCATGCCGGTGGCGACCGGGACGATGCCGCCGGCCAGCAGCGGCGACGCCATCATCCAGAGACCGGCCTGCAGCGGGCCGAGACCCTTGACCTCCATCAGCCACTGGGTGCTGAAGACACCGAAGCCGATCACGCAGAAGAAGCCGGTGAGGCTGAGCACGAGCACCGGGGTGAAGCCCTTGGTGCGGAACAGCTTCGGGTCGATCATCGGGTGCGTGAGGTGGGTCTGCCGGTAGAGGAACAGCGCGGCGGCGACCAGGCCACCGATCAGCGCGGTCAGCGGCTTGGCGTGGAAGCCGTTGATCGCACCCTCCTTGACACCCCAGATGATGGCCAGCACCGCGACCAGCGACAGCAGCGCGCCGAAGAAGTCGAAGCGCCCCATGCTGCCGGGCGCGACCTTGAAGTTGGGCACCAGAACCGCGGTCAGGATCAGCGCCACCGCGATGATCGGGACGTTGACCAGGAAGACCGAGCCCCACCAGAAGTTGTGCAGCAGCACGCCGCTGATCACCGGGCCGATGCCGGCGCCGGAGGCGACACCGATCGACCAGATGGTGATCGCCGTCCGCCGCTGCCCGTCATCCTCGAAGAGGTTGCGCAGCAGGGCGAGGCCGGCGGGCATCAGCGCGGCCGCCCCGATCCCCTGCACGGCTCGGGCCACGATCAGCGTCTCGGGGCTGTTGGCGAAGGAGGCACCGAGCGACGCGAGACCGAACACGGCGAGGCCCAGCAGCAGCAGTGTGCGCCGGCCAAGACGGTCGGCGAGGTCACCCAGCGCGATCAGCATGCCGGCGAGCAGGAAGCCGTAGATGTCGATCATCCACAGCTGCTGCGTGGTGGTGGGCCGAAGGTCATTCGTGATCTGCGGAATCGCGAAGTAGAGGACGGTGATGTCCATCGAAACCAGGAGCGGAGGGATGGAGAGGACGGCGAGTGCGATCCACTCCCGGCGCCCTGCTTGCCGCTTGATCTGCGTCATGGGCAGAACTATACAGATGTTTTATTCAACGGTCTAGTACGCTTGTGTGTGACGGACGTATGAATATCTGTATGCTGACCTCCGTGGGACATCGCGAAGATCTGCTAGAAGGTGCCAAGGCCTGCCTCTACGCGAAGGGTTACCTCCGCACCACCACCCGGGACATCGTCGCCGCCTCAGGGACCAACCTCGGCTCGATCGGCTACCACTTCGGATCCAAGGAGGTGCTGCTCAACCTGGCGCTGATCGAGGCCCTCGGCGAGTGGGGCACCGAACTGGCCGCCGCCCTGGCCGCGCAACCCGACCCGGAGGCCGGCCCGGTCGAGCGGTTCCAGCTCACCTGGACCCGGGTCGTCAGCCTGTTCGGCCGGCACGGCGGCCTGCTGGCGGCGAACTTCGAGGTGTTCGCACACGCGCAGAACAACGCCGACGTCCGCGAAATGCTGCTGTCCGGTCTCAACGAGGGTCGCGAGGGGCTCGGCCGGATGTTCTACCGGGGCGACGACGACGACACCCGCCGCGCCATCGGCACCTTCTGCCACGCGCTGATGACCGGGGTGATGGCACAGTGGCTGATCGACCCGGCCAGCTCGGCGACCGGCGCCGACCTGGCGGTCGCGATGCGCGCCCTGGTCGCCGAGCTCACCGGAGCCACCGCCGGCGGGGCGTAGGAGTGGGGGCCCTGGTCGGCGCCCTGCGCCGGGTGGCTCTTCGGCGGAGCGGCGGGGTGGGCGCCGCGGTCGCTCCCCCGTGGAGCGGCGGGACGAGCGCTGTGGCCGCTTCCCCGCGGAGCGGCGGGACGGGCGCCGTGGCCGCTCCCCCGTGGAGCGGCGGGACGGGCGCCGTGGCCGCTCCCCCGTGGAGCGGCGGGACGGGCGCCGCGGCCGCGCTTCGGCATGGCGCGGGGATGGGCGCCGCGCCCGCCGCGGCCGCTCGACCTGGCGCCGCCCGGGATCCCGGTCGTCAGCTCGACCGACATCGCCCGCACCCGACGCAGCGGCGCACGGGTCGATACTTGCCTGCGAGGAAAGATTCGGCCTATAGTTTCCTGACAGGAAACATTTTCCCGTCAGGAAGGAATGCCGTCATGGACGCCACCGAGGCCGCGAAGGCGCTTGCCGAGATCGACCAGCGCGGCCGGCAGACCCTGCGCCAGGGCAGCCCGCGCCGGGTCCCCGCCTGGTTCGCCTACGGTTCGGCGGCCGCCCTGGCCCTGGCCTGCGCCGGCAACGACATGACCGGCTGGGTCCGCACCGCGATGCTCCTGACCGGCGCCGCCACACTGATCATCCTGGCCGCCGCGATGGACCGGGTGACCGGCGTCCGGCTGCGGATGCGCGCCGTCCGCCGGGCCCCGTGGGCCCTGTTCGCCGCCGCCGTCCTGGCCACCGTCATCGGCGTCGGCACGGTGCTGCGCCTGCTCGACGTCCCGGCCGACGGCACCCTGTCCGGCCTGGCCGGGGCCCTGGTCTGGATCACCGCCATCGGCCCCACCCAGGCCGCCGCCGGTGCCCCGCGGAACCCGGCATGACCACCGCACGGCCGGACGGCTTCAACGAACTGCTGCACTTCCCGGTCCGGCTGTCCCTGGTGTCCCTGCTCGCCCCCGCCGCCCACGCCGACTTCAGCTATCTGCGCGAGGCGACCGGCCTCAGCGACTCGGCCCTCAGCAAACAGCTGACCACCCTGCAGGACGCCGGCTACGTCGAGGTCCGCCGCACCGGCCGCCGCGCGACCGCCCGGCTCACCGACAGCGGCCGCCACGCCCTCACCGACCACGCCCGCGCCCTGCGCACCCTCCTCGGCGCCGCCCTGGACCCGACCACCGCCGGCCCGACCACCGCCGGCCCGGCGATCCCCGGCCCGGCCACCTGAGCTTGTCGTTCAACCAGTTCGGCGGGCTTGATGCCCTTCTCGTGGTGGGCCGGTCGTTGGTGCGCCTGCCCGGTGACCGGGATGAGCCCGACGTCGTGGCGGCCAGCGGGTTGCCGGTTGCGGGAGCCGGGCGTCCGGGGCCGCGGCGGCTGGGTTTCGGTGCACGCGCTGGCGAGGGCTGGTCGTGCGAATTGAGTGCGCTAGCTCGCCGTCTTCGGGTGCGCCCAAACCAGCACGCTGTTTTCGTCACTGAGCTGGAGAAACTCGCCTGTGTGCCGGTTGTAATGGGTGGGCGCAAACCGTCTGACAACGCCGACCAGAGCAGCGGTTGCCAGATCCCAAGCCGCCAGTTCGTCATCGCCGGAACTGAACAGGTGCACCCCGTCGCTGAAGAAGCGGCCCGACGGGCCGGGGATGCACGCCGTTTCGACGGCGGTCTCCTCTCGCCACAATCCGCCCTGGCTGGACCGGGTCGTATCGAACAGCCGAGCCCCGGGCCGGATGTCATCGGCGTCATCGCCGATGCCTTCGACGGCTACCCGAGTTTCATCGATCCAGACCATCGGGTGATCCCAGTAGTATTCCCGGCCGCACAGGCCCATCCGGCTCTGGCCATCTTCGGATTCCCACGGGTTTACGGACAGCCACTGGTCCATACGCCACACCACCGGGAAACCGACGGGATGCCATACCCATCCATCGTCGAGGATCCGCCGACCGTCAGGGCTGAGATACAACGCACCGTGGAAGTAGTCGAGACCGTGCTCACTCTCCATGTGTGAATCGGTGGACGTCGACGATCGAGCGGTCACCAACGCTCCCGTGCCGGCGTGCGACACGTCCAAGCGGTTCCAATTGGTGCGGTGCACCACCACCGTAGCGCCGTCGTGCTCGGCGAAAACGAGGGAGAAAGGGACAGTCCCCTCCTCGTATCCGCCGCCGTCCAAGGTTAATGTGACCCCGCCGGCCCCCAGGTCCAACACCTCACCGAAGCGGCCATAATCGTTCACCACCGCAGCAAAAGCTCCGTCGGCAGAGGCATGCAGACGTCGACGAACAACGCGACCGTTCCACGGCTCACGGCCCGATTCGTCGGGCACCGTCGTTGTCGCAAGATGCCGAACCGTCGCTGTGCTGCGATCCCATTTGCCGATCTGCCCGGCATCGTCCAGAAACAGCCAAGCGGACCCGCCAGTGGAAATCGGCGCCAAATCCACGATCACGCCGGCCTCCGACGGCAGCGATACCTCCACCGCATTTCCCATGGAATCCGACATCCCACACCCTCTTTGTGGACTGCACCTTGAACGGTCAGCGGACGCCACCATACCTGCGGCTTCCGGAGCCGGGCGACAGCGCACTCTCCTGCCGCGATCCGCGCGGGGCCGGCCACCCGGCCGCCGTCACGACCGGCCCGAGGCCGCCCAGCCCGGCAGCGGCGTTCGCCCGCCGCGCTGAACCCGGCCCGGCGGCGCGGGGGCAGCCCCGGCCGCTGACGTGTCTTGATCAGATCCAGATAGGTTCAAGCCATGAGCACCGACGAGGCGAGCGGCGTGCCACGCCGATACGAGATCGATCCGGATCCGGCTTGGGACGGGTCGGACGACCAGGACGGCGTGCTCACCGTCGTGCTGTCGTGGGTGCCCGACCCGTTGGTCGGCCGCCCGCCGGAACTAGCCGCCAGTCCGGAGTTGGTTGCGGCACTGTTGGCAGATGGGCTCACCGGTTTCATCACCGGTCCGGCGCGGGCCACGTACGACGAAGACGCCTTCGACGGCGCGGGGGTTATGACCCCACCCGAGCTGGTCCGCCTTATCGTCGGCGGGGATCCGGCGGCGGACTTTTTCTACGGGTGGGGCGAGGGGCTCGTCGTCTCGGAGCGGGCTCTTGCTCTGCTTCAGACCCGCTGTCGCAACCTGACGGTACGGCCGACCGATGAGCCCCGCCCTGACATGCTGTCGCTTCTGGGCTGGCAGCTGCCACCGGTCATTTCGCGGGAATGATGCGGCAGCGGGCCGCAGCCGTCACGACCGGGGACGACCGTGACGGACCCGCGTCTTGTCGTGCCGAGGTGAGTGCGCCGTTCGTGCGTTGTTACGGCTCCTCGTCACTGGAGATTCTGTACTTCCGTACGTTCGCGTCCTGTAGGGGTGGAAGGTCCAAGGCCGGCCCTCCTGCGGCACGGAATCGGTGCAGATCATCATCAGATTCCCATCGCTCGTAGACGTTTATCCGCGTGTCGTCCAGTGCGTCCGCCGCCTGCACGAAGTCCGAGCATCCCGGGGCCTCGCGAGCCAAGCGAGCAACGTTCGCCACCTCGGCGAGGTAGCGATCACGATCGGCCGGTGCAACGTGAAGCCTTCCCGCAATTATGATCACTTCATCTCCCTGACGCCCGCATCGAGATCATCGCCCTGACGATGCCACAGTGCATTTCTGACCGCTGCACCTGAGTTCCCCCGCTTTGACGGAGCGGGACCGATCTGGGTGCGCGGATCTGCCGCGGACATAGCGCTCCGACCTCAACCGAGGTGATCGCCGCCATGCCTTCGTCACCACCATGCTCGACGCCGGCGTTAACCTCCGCGACGTCCAGATCGCTGCCCGCCACGCCGACCCGCGCACCACCATCCGCTACGACCGGGCCCGCAAGAACCTCGACCGACACCCGAACTACATCCTGGCCGCCTTCATGGCCTCCGGAACGTAGGCCAGGTCAGACACGCGACCATGCCGAGATGAGGCGATCCGATCTGCCTCAGTTCGCTTCCTTTCGTACCAAAAGCTGTGATGAGAATTTGACTTTTCCGCATTTACCGGGACTGTCAAGAAAACGGTGTAACTCGATGTTGTTGAAGGTCAGTTGCGGCCTGCGGTGAGTCGTCCTTCGAAGGCGAGGTCGAAGGCGTTGAGGGCGGGTTTCCAGCGGATCGCCCAGCGGCGGCGGCCGGTGCCGGTCGGGTCGAGGGACATCACGGCGAGGTAGACGCATTTCAGGGCGGCCTGCTCATTCGGGAAGTGCCCGCGGGCCCGGACCGCCCGGCGGATCCGGGCGTTCACGCTCTCGATGGCGTTCGTCGAGCAGACAACCTTGCGGATCTCGGCGTCGAACGCCAGGAACGGCACGAACTCGGCCCAGGCGTTCTCCCAGAGCCGGACGATGGCCGGGTATCGCCCGCCCCAGGCCTCGGCGAACTCCAGGAACCGATGCTCGGCGGCGGCCTCGGTCGGTGCGGTGTAGACGGGCCTCAGCGCCTTGGCGATCGCGTCGTAGTGCTGGCGGCCGGCGTACTTGAACGAGTTGCGCAGCAGGTGCACCACGCAAGTCTGGACCACAGTCCTGGGCCAGACGGTGTTGATCGCGTCAGGCAGGCCGGTCAAGCCGTCGCAGACGGCCATCAGCACGTCCTCGACGCCACGATTCTTGAGCTCGGTGCACACGCTGAACCAGAACTTTGCGCCCTCACCGCCGTCGCCGGCCCACAGCCCGAGGATGTCGCGGGTGCCCTCGACAGTGACCGCCAGAGCGACGTAGACGGGCCGGTTGGCGACCTTCCCATCGCGGATCTTGACGTTGATCGCGTCCAGGAACACGACCGGATAGACCCGGTCGAGGGGCCGGTTCTGCCACTCGGCCATGCCGTCCATGACCTTGTCGGTGATCGTGGAGATCGTCTGGCGAGAGACGTCGGCGCCATAGACCTCGGCCAGGTGAGCGCTGATTTCTCCGGTGGTCAGGCCTTTGGCGGACAGCGACAGGACCATGTCCTCGACGCCGGTCAGCCGCCGCTGCCGTTTCTTGACGATCTGCGGCTCGAATGAGCCGTCTCGATCCCGCGGCACGGTGATCTCGACCGGGCCGACGTCGGTGAGCACGGTCTTGGCACGGGTGCCGTTGCGCGAGTTCCCGCCGTCCTTGCCGACCGGGTCGTGTTTCTCATAACCGAGGTGGTCGGTGATCTCGCCGTCCAGCGCGGCCTCGATCACCCGCTTCGTTAGCTGTTGCAGCAGGCCGCCTTCACCGGTCAGCTGCAGGCCCGCAGCCCGGGCCTGCTCGACCAGCCGGCCGACCAGTTCGGCGTCCACGCCTTCAGGCGTGTTCGCCGGAGTCTTCTTCTTCGCCACCGCGGAAGTATCCACGGCATCCGTCATGACCGTCATCAGGTGCGTCTCCTTGATCAGGAGTTACACCGTTCGTTTTACAGTCCCCATTTACCCTCGGGTTCGCGTGGAAGACCGGGTGAGGGCGTATCCGAATGCCGCGCAGCTGGCGCCGAGGAACACGATCGGCGGCGGAGGGAATAACAGGACTGACAGAACGAATGCCGGAAGCAGGATGCTGAGGTTGAGCGCGAGAGCGGCCCGAGTGTCGAAGAACAGTTGTGGTGCGCGGCGCAGCGCGAGCAGGTTCAGTGCTCCCAGACCGAAGATGAATAGTGCCATTGCCGCACTGAACCCGGTGAAAAGCTGCCACAGGGTGCGGTCGATTCCGGCTATGTCGACGTGTGTGGCGGCCATCGCCTGGCGGGCGACCCGTTCGGCGGGAGGTGTGGCTGCTGCGGTGCCCAAGGCGATGGCGGCCGCATGGACGGCACCGGTGGCGATCAGAGACCAGGCTCCGATGGCGCAGGCGCTGCGGCGCGGCGAAATTTGGGGGTTCATAGGTGCTCCTGTGTGGTGGTTGCCGGACGCAGCGTCGGCGGATGCCAGCTTGCTGCGGCGTCGAACCCGCGCAGCGCGAGCCGATCGGGTATCAGGCGAATGGTGATGTTGCGCAAGGCTGCGACGGCAGCGGAGGGACTCTGCGTGAGTCGGCCCAGTAGGCGGGACTGCTGGGCGAGCCGGGTGACGCGTCCGGCTCGGGCTTGGTCATAGAGGGCGAGGCCAGTGACGATCGACGAACCGTCGGCTACCGCGTGTGCCAAGACGACGGCGTCCTCGATGGCCAGGCCGGCGCCCTGGCCGAGATTGGGCTCCATGGCGTGGGCGGCGTCGCCCAGGAACGCCACCCTGCCGTGGTGAAGACGTCGCAGCGGCGGATGTAGCGCCGTGATGTCGTGGCGCAACAGAGCGCCGGGTTCGATAGCATCGAGCAGGGCCGGAATCGGGTCGTGCCAGTGCCTGAACCGGTGGCGGAGGTCGACCAGTTCGTCCGCGCCGGGCTCGCGAGCAGTGGTGGTCGCGGTGGCGTAGAGATAGACCAGGTCATCGCCTATCGGAACGATACCGAACCGCGCTGCTCGGCCCCACGTCTCACTGGCCCCGCCGACTTGGGCTGAGGGGGCGCGCACGATGGCGCGCCAGGCCACGTATCCGCGATACTCCGCTGGCGGCTGGGCCGGCCAGAGCGCCTGGCGCAGCCCGGAGTTGACGCCGTCGGCCGCGACGACGAGATCGGCGCGGATAAGTTGGTCACCGCAGCGGATGCCTGCTTGCCGGTCCAGGCCGCCGGCGTCGATGTCGGTAACGTTCATGCCCGGCCGCAGACACCCGGGCGGCAGCGCGGACGCGAGCATCTCCACCAGATCAGCTCGCACGATCGCCATCTGCGGAGAGCCGTAACGGGAAAGCAACTGGCCGGCATGGGTTTGTGTCAGGCAACGGCCGTCAGGGCGGCGCACGGCCGTAGCGCGTACGGCCATCGCCCGGGACCGTAGCGCTTCGGCGAGCCCCAAGGCATGCAAGGCTCGCACCGCGTTCGGCCACAAGGTCAGCCCCGCACCGATCCCGCTCCGGGTTGGAGATCGTTCGTAGACCGCTACCGTCCACCCCGCCCGGTGCAGGGCAACGGCGGCGGCGAGCCCCCCGATGCCACCCCCGACTATTGCCGCCGATCGCCGTTCCTCTACATCCATAGAGGTGACCCTACAGCTGTAGAGACTGGCTGAACAACCTCTACGGCGGTAGAGTGTGCTCATGATCTCTGCGCGGCACCAGCTTGTCGCCGACGCCGCCCTCGACGTGCTGGCCCGCCATGGTTCACGAGGCCTGACGCACCGCGCGGTCGACGCAGCCGCCGACTTACCACCTGGCTCAACGTCCTACTACTACCGGTCGCGCGCGGCTCTGCTGAGTGCCTGCGTCCAGCGACTGGTGGAACACGACAACACCGAACTCGACGCTATGGCATCCACGATCACTGCGTCGGACCCGACCACCTTGGCTCAATCCCTTGCGGAGGTCCTGCACCGCTGGCTGACCACCGGTCGACAGCGCCACCTGGCCCGCTACGAACTCACCTTGGAGTCGGTGCGCCGGCCAGAGGTCGCCGCCGAACTCCGCCATTCCGGAAGCGGCCTGCGCCAGCGGATCACGGTGATTCTCGCCGGACTTCATGCCAGCGATCCTCCCCGCCAAGCGCGATGGCTCGTCGCCTGCATCGACGGCATCCTTTTCGACAACATTGCCGGCGCCAACTCGAACAACGCCATCGACGTCATAGAACTCAATGCGGCTACGCGAGACCTCATCAATGCCGTACTACCCGCGCGCGACGTAGATCCCTGACCCGCCCCCGCACCGAAAGGCCAATAGAAAGGGGGCGCTCGTCGCGATAGAACCATCCGTACCGCCCGGGCCTCACCTCCGGAGGCACGCTCATCTGCCGCAATCCGCACGCGTCGAGCCTTCTACTCGGACCGGCGCACCGCCCACGGTGCGCCGCACGCATGCAAGGATGCGATGTGATCTCTTGAGCGCAACGCCGAGTCTGCCGGCGTTTCGGGGTCAAGCCGCTTCTTCCAAGCCGTGGGACGATGATCGGCGTCGGCTTGAGCCGCAGCTCAGGGCTGCTGCCGATCAATGCCGTCCGTCACTCTCCCGTCGGGCAGTCCAACGGTTGGTACGTATGGCAAGGCGGCCCGGCGCCACAGGATGACGACTTCTTCAGCCCGATCCACGTCGAGCACGCCAACATCCACTTTCCCGAGTTGGTGGCCTACCTGGCTCTCCCACCCGGCATCGGCGTCATCCTCGCTCCAGGCTATGAGTATATTTGGCACGATGAGGCGTTTCTCGAGCCGTGATTCTTTGACCGTGGCCGGCTTACTCCTCTAGCCGCGGATAGTGCGCACCGCGCCTTTCGGGCTCGTCACGCCATGTCCGCCTGGTCAGCTAACACACGCTCAGCCGATGGGAGGTAATCGAACAGGCGTGGAAAGAAAATTCCGCGATCGCCCTGGCAAATCTTCCTCCTAGCCATGCCACACCCGAGGAAATCGACGAAGCGATAGAAGAATTCAAGAAGCATAGTACCCCCGCGCAATACTATCCGGAGAACGAGGACGACATGCGCATGGAACCACCGCGATTGGATCACGCAGGTAACGAGATAGCCTAACCTTTTTCGGCTCGCTTTGATAAGCGCACCTAGGTGAGATTCGATCTTTTCGGTCGGGCGTGAGTGAGGCGTGGGCCGGCAATGAGTGGCAGAGTTTGATCGAGCCCGTGCTATAACCATGGTCACGGAAGGGCTCCGCGCCTGCAGCGTGGAACCCAAAGCGCATTAAATTTCCCCCCGGCGGCATCCGCTATGCTCTGACATCGAGCATGTAACCGCATTACTCTCATGGCACCCCTCTGTGTCAAGAGGTGGTCGGAAGTGGTGTTCTAGGCTGGGGTTCGGCGGGTCCGGGAAGTGACTTGTCCGAAGTGTCGATCATGGGGATTGGATCGGCCGCGCTGGATTTCAGAGTCGCCCCCGCGTGTCCTCCCGGGCCCGTCTCGACGGTTTTGGCGTCGTTGACCATCTGCTGGTAGACGACGTCGGACAGTCGTCGTTTGAGCGCGCGCATGGCTTCCATCGGGGTTTTACCGGCGGCGAGTTTGCGCCGGTAGTAGGCGCGGCCTTCGGTGTCGTTGCGCAGCTGGACGACGGCCATGATGTGCAGGGTGCGGTTGATGCGCCGGTTCCCGGCTCGGGACAGCCGGTGCCGAGTCTGGTCGCCGGAGGAGGCGTCGATCGGTGCGGTGCCGTTCCAGGATGCGAAGTGCCCGCGGCTGGCGAAGCGGTTGATGTCGGCGACGTCGCCGATGAGCCGGGCTGCGCCGGACGGGCCGATGCCGTGCAGGTCCTGCAGGCTGCTGCCGGTCGCCTCGACAAGCTCACGCAGTTCCTTGTCGGCCGCTTTGGTCTTCTTGTCGACCTGGACGAGTTCGCTGATCAGCTCGGAGGCGAGCCGGCGCCGGGTCCGGCCGACCAGGTCACGCGGGCGGATCGTGGCGAGCAGTTCACGGGCCTGGGTAGCGGACAGATACTTCTTGGCGCCGCCGGGCAGTAGTTCGAGCAGCAGTTTGTGGATCCGGTTGAGCAGATCGGTGTGGGCGCGGCCCAGTTCGTCGCGGCGGTCGACCAGCAGCCGCAGCGCCACCGTCGCGTCGTCGGCGGCCACTTGCCGCAAGCCCTTGCTGCGCAGGGCGGCGACCGCGATGTGGTGGGCGTCGGCCGGGTCGGTTTTGCGTCCCTGGCCGGTGTCGAACACCCGGGCACGGGCGGACAACTTTGCCGGGACATCGAGGACGGTTTCGCCGTCGGCGACCAAGCGCTGGGCGAGGTGTTTGCCGATGCCGTTGCAGCCCTCGACTGCCCAGACCCGGTCCTTGTGCTGCCGGCCGAGCTTGAGCATCGTCTGGTATCCGTCGCGGTCGGTGCCGAACCGGCCTTGCGCGAGAATCTTCTCCCGGTCGTTGATGATCTCGATGGTCGCGGACCGCTTGTGCGGGTCCATACCGATGATGACCTGTCCCATGCCTGCTCTCCTCGATCGAACCGGGGGTGAATCCGGCGAGGAGGGCAGCGCTACTTCGAGCTGGGCAGTCCCCTCTTGAGCCTCTCCGCGCCACGGTGACCGGCAGGACGCATGCCATGAGTGAGTCATACCAACCAGCGGTGGACAGCCGCAATACGAGCGATCCCACCGGTCACCTCGACCAAGCCTGGCCCGGGCTGCGGTCGTCCCACCAGTAGATAAGTAGCCGCGGACAACGCGCGGTCGTGGCTGGTCGCGACCCGCAGCGGCTCGATCGCCGGCACCCTGGATGACGCAGCGGCGCTGGTCCGCGGGGACGCCAGGCCGGAGCCGGAGGTTGAACGGCAGACTCAAGGTCCGACCGCCCCCGACCCGACCGCCGCCGGCCCGGCGACCTCCAGTCCGACCCCCGGCTCGAGCAACCACGCCGCTTCAGACACCACCGCTCTCACCCCGCAGCTCCTGCTCCCGGAGATCTTCCCCAGGCGATCGGACGCGCGGAACCAAGCCGTGAGGGCGGTGCGACGCGTGGGAAGACCGCCGGAACGAAGCGGCCCCGCGAAGGGTCTCCGGCCGGGCGCAGGTGCGTACCCCCACCAGCGACGCCCCGGCCCGGCGCGGCCGGAGGCCGGGCACCGGGGCGGTGCAGGTTAGGGGTTGGTGCGGGTGGGCCGCCCACCCGCTGAACGGCACCGTGGCCGGGCAGATGTCAGCGAGGATGGGGCGAAACGATGAGCACACTCGTCACTACGGTCGCGCGCCCGGCCGGCGTGCGGCAGGTCCGGTACGGGGTGCTGGGCCGGTTCCGGGTGGGTACCGGCCCGGACGAGATCGATCCGGGGCCGCACAAGATGCGGCTGCTGCTGGCGCTGCTGTTGATCCGGGCCGGGCAGGTGGCCACCCCGGAGCAGCTGATCGACGACATCTGGGGCGCGGATCCGCCGCGTCGGGCGGTGGCGGCGTTGCAGGTGTACATCTCACGGCTGCGCAAGGTGCTGCGGCCGGCGGACGGCGATCTGAGCATCGCCACGCAGAAGAACGGCTACCTGGTCACGCTGGACATGGGCGAGGTGGATCACCATGTCTTCCAGTCGCTGCTGGCGCAGGGCAGGACGCTGGCCCGAGAGGGGCGGCACGCGGCGGCGGTGACCGTGTTGGAGGAGGCGCTGGCGCTGTGGCGGGGCACGCCGCTGGACGGGTTGCACGACAGCGCGCGGGTGCGGGCGTTCGCCACCTGGCTGCAGGAGCTCCGGCTGGAGTGTCACGAGCTGCTGATCGGATCGGGGCTGGCGCTGGGGCGGCACCGTGATCTGGTGGGCCGGTTGTACGGGTTGACCGCGGAGCAGCCGTTGCGGGAGGCGTTCCGGCACCAGCTGATGATCGCGCTGTACCGATCGGATCGGCGCGCCGACGCCCTGCTGGTGTTTCAGGATGCCCGGGCGGTGCTGCGTGAGCAGGTCGGCGTGGAGCCCGGCCGGGCCCTCGCCGACCTGCATTTCGCCATCCTGAACGGCGACGAGCAGTTGTACCGGGGGCTCAGAGGCGAACGCCGGTGACGGCCTGCTTCGGGAACAGGCCCGGCTTGACCTCACCACTGATCTTGTCGCCGTTGATCACCAAGGTGTACGAGAGCTTCATCGGCATCGGCTGCTTGATCTTGCAGACGAACTTCACCTGGTTGCCGGCGACCACGCCGTCCTGGATCTCCACCACGACGTCGTTGCTGTAGCACTTGCCGGTGAGCACGGCGCCCTCGGCCTCGAACTCGCAGATGGCCTCCTGGCGGCCGACCGGGGAGTTGACGACGATCTGCCACTTGCCGTTCACGCTCATAGCGCCTCCGCTTGTCAGCGGGGTGCCGGATCCGTCACCCATTCACCCCGACCACTTCCCTGTGTCCCGAGAAAGGTAGCGGGGCGCACTAACGCCGCCCTTGCCCCGCGCTAAAGCCGGGCTGAACCGGCGGCGTCCTAGACTGCCTTCACCATGGCAACGCACCAGGATGCTTCCGCGGCCAAGTCCCGGTCCGGCCGCCCGCAGATCACCTCCCGGGACCATCTGGAGAAGGTGGCGTTCCGGCTGTTCGCGGAGAGCGGCTTCGACGCCACCACGATCGACGGGATCAGCGACGCGGCCGGCATCGGGCGGCGTACCTTCTTCCGCTACTTCGCCTCGAAGAACGACCTGGTCTGGGGTGACTTCGACGGCGAGCTGGCGGTGTTCCGGGCCTGGTTCGCGGCGGTGCCGGCCGACCGGCCGATGCTGGACGCGATCCGGCACGGGGTGATCGCGTTCAACACCTACCCGGCCGCGCAGGTGGCGCTGCACCGGGAGCGGATGGCCCTGATCCTGCGGGTGCCCAGTCTGCGGGCCGATTCGACGCTGCGGTTCGTGCAGTGGCGGCAGGTGATCGCGGATTTCGTGGCGGCCCGGCGCGGCGGCCGCCCGGACGAGCTCTACCCGGTGACGATCGGTCACTGTGCACTGGGCGCGGCGCTCGCCGCGTACGAGGTCTGGCTGGAGGACGAGACCGCCGACCTGCCGGCGCTGCTGGCCGAGTCCCTGCGGGTGCTGACCGGCCCGCACCACCACGCGTGACATCGTGGCCGGCCCGGGCGCCCCGATCTCACCGGGACCGCAGCGCCGCCTCGTGGAGCTTGCGCATGTCCCGGTCCCCGGCCCGCTCCGGCTCGTCCCCGCGGAAGGTGACGACTTCGGCCCCGTCCGGCCCGGTCCAGGTCCGGCGCGTCCCGCTGCTGTAGTTCTCCCCGCTGCCGGAGGTCCAGTCGACGCTGTGCACGGTGAGCTCGGTCCAGCGGAACGCCCGCAGCTCGCCGCGGGTGGCCACCACGACACCGTCCTCGAAGCAGTAGAGCCGCGGCGTGGGGCCGCCTCGGCGCCGCTCGAACGCCGGCCGGAAGCACAGACCGACCATCGCCAGGCCCACGATCAGACTCAGCGGCAGGAAGATCCAGTCTGCCAGGCCGCCGCCGCCCTTGACGATGCCCACGATGCCGCCGGCCGTCGTCAGCGTGCCGATCGGGGCGAAGAAGAGCCATTCACCGGAGTAGGCCGGACACGCGAATCGCACGTAGCGGCCATACTCCGCGATGGAGCCCATCGCCAACGCCTGTTCCCGTTCCGTCACGGCCCCATGGTGCAGGGGGATGGCAAGGGGGCCGGGAGTCAGGAGGACAGTTCGCGGAAGCCGCGCCGGAAGTAGACGGCCGGCTCGGCCGCCTGCACCCGGGCGGCGGTGACCCGTCCGATCAGGATGGTGTGATCGCCCGCCTCGTGCTGCGAGTACGCGTCGCATTCGACGATGGCGCAGGCGCCGGGCAGCACCGGGTGTCCCTGCGCGTTGGCCACGAATTCGCCGCCGCCGAACTTGTCCGCCGTCCGGTCCGCGAACCGCATCGCCAGCCCGGCCTGGCCCGGCGTCAGCGTGTGGATCACCCAGGATCGCGCGGTCCGGAAGCCGGGGTGGCAGCGCGCGGTGCGGGCCAGGCAGACCAGCACCAGCGGCGGGTCCATCGAGAGCGAGCAGAACGAGGTGGCGGTGAAGCCGCACCAGTGGCCGTCCTGGTCGGTGGTGGTGACGATGGTGACGCCGCTGGGGAAGGACGCCATCGCCTCGCGGAACCCGGCGATCGACGTCCGTTCGGTCAGTCCTGCTGCCATCGCGGGCTCCTTGTCAACTCGCTGAGGAAGGCGCCGAGCACCTCGCGGAAACGGTCCGGCTCCTCGAGGTTCGGCGTGTGGCTGGACTCCTCGAACAGCTCCCAGCGCACGTCCGGCACCAGGTCGAGGTACGGCTGGAGGGTGGCCGGGGTGGCCTCGTCGTGCCGCCCGCTGATCACCAGGGTGGGCACCGCGACCGAGGGCAGCAGGTCGATGACCGACCAGTCGCGCAGCGTGCCGATGACGTGGAATTCGGTCGGCCCGTTCATCGTCCGGTACACGGTCGGGTCGTTGTACAGCTCGTAGAACGAGGCCATGTAGTCGCTGGGCCAGGGCACCCGCCGGCACACGTGCCGCTCGTAGAACGCCCGGCTCGCCGCCAGGTATTCGGGGTCGTCGACGGTGCCGGCCGCCTCGTGCCGCAGCAGGGTGTCGTTCACCCCGTCCGGGAGCCGGTCGCGCAGGACCTTCATCTCCTGCAGCCAGAGCGGGTAGGACGCCGGCGAGTTGGCGACGATCAGGCCGCGCAGCCCGGCCGGGCGGGTGGCGGCGTGCGCGGCGCCGAGCATGCCGCCCCAGGAGTGCCCGAGCAGCACGTAGTCGTCGGCGATCCCGAGCCCGGTGAGCAGGTTGTCGAGTTCGGCGAGGAACAGTGCGGGCGTCCAGAAGTCGGCGCCGCGCTCCGGCAGGTGGGTCGACCCGCCGTTGCCGAGCTGGTCGTAGTGGACCACCGGCCAGCCGTCGGCGGCCAGGTCGGCGATGTTCTTCAGATAGTCGTGGGTGATCCCGGGCCCGCCGTGCAGCACGACGAGGGCGGGGCGGCCGGCGCCGAGCTGCCCGGTCACCCGGTACCAGGTGCGGTGCGGGCCGAACGCGACGGTTCCCTTGGCTGTCGGCATCATTCTCCTCCGTTGTCGGTGGTCGCCATCGCGGCCGCCACGAGGTCGGCCACGTCCATCTCCTCGATCGACGGGCCGGTGTCGCCCGCGGCCAGCGCGAGCAGGCGGTCGAAGAGTCCGGCCTCGCGCAGCCGGGCCGGGGTCAGGGCGGCCAGCGCCGCCTGGAGCCGTTCGGCGTCGGGGTCCGGCGCGGCCGGCGGCGGTGCCAGGGTCGGCTCCAGCTCTTCGAGCAGGAATCCGGCCAGCGCCGTCGGGTTCGGGTAGTCGAACATCAGGGTGGCGGGCAGCCGCATGCCGATCGCCGTGCTGAGCCGGTTGCGCAGTTCGATCGCGGCCAGCGAGTCCAGGCCGAGTTCGGTGAAGCCGCGGGTCCGGTCGACCGCGTCCGGTTCGTCGTGGCGGACCTGCGCGACGTGCGCCACCACCAGGTCGAGCAGGAGGTCGGCGCGTTCCGCGCCGGTCAGGGCGGAGAGTCGCTGCTCCAGGCTCGCCTCCGGTGCGGGCGCCACGGCGGTCACCGACGATTGCGGCGTACGCGTCACCGGCGTGCCCGCCAGCTCCCGCAGCAGTGGTGGCACGGCTGCGGCCGGCGCCGCGGCCAGCGCCCCGGTGTCCACCCGCATCGTCACCAGTGACGCCTCCCCCAGCGCCAGCGCCTCGTCGATCATCGCCAGTCCGTCGGCCGTGTCGAAGGCCGGCATGCCGAGCCGGGCCATCCGCTGTTCCTCGGCCGCCGCGTCGAATCCGCCACCGCCCAGTCCGGTCGGGGTGGTCCAGAGCCCGAAGGCGAGCGCGGTGGCCGGCAGTCCGGCCGCCCGCCGGTGGGTGGCGAGCGCGTCGGCGAACCGGTTGGCCGCCGCGTAGCTCGCCTGACCGGCCCCGATCAGCAGACCGGAGGTGGACGAGAAGAGCAGGAAGGTGTCCAGGTCTCCGGTCAGTTCGTGCAGGTTCCAGGAGCCGTCCACCTTGGGCCGCAGCACCCGGCCGGCCCGGTCCGCGGTGAGCGAGCCGAGCATGGCGTTGTCCATCACCCCGGCGGCGTGCACCACGGCCCGCAGCGGCCGGTCGGCCGGCACCGCGGCGAGCACCCCGGCCAGCGCCTCCCGGTCGGCGACGTCGCAGGCGGCCACGGTGACCTCGGCGCCGAGCAGGGTCAGATCGGCGCTGAGCGCCTTGGCCTCCGGCGTGTCCGCGCCGCGCCGGCTGAGCAGCAGCAGATACCGCACGCCGTGCGCGGTGACCAGGTGCCGGGCCAGGACTGCGCCGAGGCCGCTGGTGCCGCCGGTGATCAGGACGGTTCCGGCCGGATCCCAGGGCGCCGGATGACCGGTGGCCGGTGCGGTGGCCCGGGTCAGGCGCGGCACCCGCACCTGGCTGCCGCGAACCGCCGCCTCCGGTTCCCCGGCCGCCGCGATGGGGGCCAGCAGCGGCGCGGCCCGCCCCGGGTCGTCCACGTCGACCAGCACGAACCGGTCCCGGTTCTCCTGTTCGGCGGCGCGCACCAGCCCCCAGACCGGGGCCTGGGTGAGTTCGGCGGCCTCGTCGTCGACGGCGACCGCGCCGGTGGTCACCACCATCAGCCGGGACTGGGCGAACCGCTGGTCGGCGCTCCACTCCTGGCACAGCCGGAGCATCTCGTCGAACCGGTCCCGGGTGGCGCCGGGCACGTCTCCCCCGGCCGGCGCGGTGCCGGTCAGCACCACCTCGGGAGCCGGCCGGCCGGCGGCGCGCAGGGCGGTCAGATCGGCGAAGACCGGCACGGTCGGGCCGAGCCCGAAGACGTCCTCGCCGAGCACCGCCCAGCGCCCGGCGACCGCCGTGTTCGCCCCGCCCAGCGGTAGGTGTGTCCAGTTCACCCGGAACACCGTGTCCAGCCGGCGGGCGCCGCTGGCCGCGGTGGCCGCGGCGGCCACCCGGTCCGGGGTGACCGGGCGGACCACCAGGGATTCGACCGTGGCCACCGGCCGGCCGGCCGGGTCGGCGAGCTGCAGCCGGACCGCTTCGGAGCCGGCGCCGGCATCCGAGCCGACCCAGTTGATCCGGACCCGGAGCCGGTTGGCGCCGCCGGCGTGCAGGGCCACCCCGGTCCAGGCGAACGGGAGCTGGGTGCCGCCGACATCCTGCGGGCGGCGCCCGTCGAGGAAGTCGGTGGCGCTGAGCGCGGCGTCCAGCAGCGACGGGTGCAGCCCGAACCGGCCGGCTTCGGAGCGCGCCTCGTCCGGCAGGGCCACCTCGGCGAAGACCTCCCGGCCCTGCCGCCAGACGGCGCGCAGGCCGCGGAACATCGGGCCGTAGTGGTAGCCCTGCCCGGTCAGGTAGTCGTAGACGTCGCTGATGTCGACCGGCTCGGCGCCCGGCGGCGGCCAGGCGGTCAGCCCGAACGACGCGGTGGTGGCGACCGGCGCGCCGGGGGCCAGGAAGCCGGAGACGTGCCGGGTCCAACCCACCTCGGCCGGGGCGTCCTCGGCCCGGGAGTGGATGGTGAAGCCGCGCCGGCCGGCCGCGTCCGGGGCGCCGACCGCGACCTGCACCGCGGCGCCGCCCTGGTCGGGCAGCGTCATCATGGCCTCGATGGTCAGCTCCTCGACCACGTCGCAGCCGACCTCGGCGGCGGCCCGCAGCGCCAGTTCGACGTAGCTGGTGCCGGCCAGCAGCACGGTGCCGAGCACCGAGTGGTCGCCGATCCACGGGTGGGTGGGCACCGACAGCCGGCCGGTCAGGGTGACCGTGCCGGATTCGGCGGCGACCACGACCGCGCCGAGCATCGGGTGGGCGGCGTCGTGCTGGCCCAGTCCGGCCGGGTCGCCGGGACGCGACGGGGGCGCCTCCAGCCAGTAGCGGCGGCGCTGGAAGGCGTACGTGGGCAGGTCGACCGTCCGGCCGGCCGGGGTGAGCGCGGCCCAGTCGACCGGCACGCCGTGGGTCCAGGCCCGGCCGGTCGCGGCGAGCAGCTCGGTCACCTCGTCCCGGTCGCGGCGCTGGGTCGCGATGCCGGTCGCGTCGATCAGCGGGGTGAGCGCGGCATCCGGCCCGATCTCGACGAACCGCGTCACGCCGGCGGCTTCCAGGTGCTGCACGGCGTCGGCGAACCGCACCGCCTGCCGCACCTGGCGCACCCAGTGATCGGCGTCGAAGTCGGCCACCGCACCGGTCAGCGTCGACACCACCGGGATCCGCGCCGCACCGTGGTCGATTCCGGCGGCGACCTCGGCGAAGTCGGCGAGCATCGGGTCCATCAGCGACGAGTGGAACGCGTGCGACACCCGCAGCCGGCGCGCGCTCGGGAAGGCGGCGGCGATCGTCAGCACCTCGTCCTCGGCGCCGGAGATCACCACCGAGGCCGGACCGTTCACCGCGGCGATGTCCACCCCCGCGGTGAGCAGCGGCTCGACCCGGTCCAGGGGCACCGGCAGGGCGACCATCGCCCCGCCCGGCGGCAGGGCCTGCATCAAACCCGCCCGCGCAGCGACCAGACGCCGCGCGTCATCCAGCGACAACACCCCGGCCACATGCGCCGCGGCCAGCTCACCCACCGAATGCCCGGCCACGAAATCGGCCCGCACACCCCACGACTCCACCAGCCGGAACAGCGCCACCTCGAAAGCGAACAGCGCCGGCTGCGCCACACCCGTCGCATTCAACGCCTCGACATCGTCACCCCACATCACCCCCCGCAGACCCGGATCGGTCAACGCCGCATCGAACGCAGCCGCGAACACCGGAAACGCCGCATACAACCCACGACCCATCCCGAGCCGCTGCGCCCCCTGCCCGGAGAAGACGAAGGCGGTCAGCCCGTCGCCGGCGGTCACCGGCTCCACCTCGGCCAGCCCGGCCAGGGCCGCATCCCGGTCGGCGGCCAGCACCACGGCCCGGTGGCCGAGCGCGGCACGGCCGGTGGCCAGCGAGTACGCGACGTCGCCCAGGTCCGCGTCCGGCTGCTCGGCCAGGTGGGCGCGGAGCGCACCGGCCTGGTCGGGCAGGGCCGCCGCGGTGCGGGCCGAGATCGGCAGCAGCACCGGGCCGGGAACGCGCACCGGTGTGGTCACCGGCTCGGCCGGGGCCTCCTCCAGGATCAGGTGGGCGTTGGTGCCGCTGAGCCCGAACGAGGAGATGCCGGCCCGGCGCGGGCGCCCACCGCGTTGCCACGCGACCGGCTCGGTGAGCAGCCGGACCGCCCCGGCCGTCCAGTCCACCTGCGGGGACGGCTGATCCACGTGCAGCGTGCGGGGCAGCTGCTCGTGGCGCAGCGCCATCACCATCTTGATCAGGCCGCTCACCCCGGCCGCGGCCTGGGCGTGCCCGATGTTCGACTTGACCGAGCCGAGCCAGAGCGGGTCCTCGTCCGTCCGGTCCCGGCCATAGGTGGCCAGCAGCGCCTGCGCCTCGATCGGGTCGCCGAGCCGGGTGCCGGTGCCATGCCCCTCGACCGCGTCCACCTCGGCCGGGGCGAGCCCGGCGGCGTCCAGCGCGGCCCGGATCACCCGCTGCTGGGACGGTCCGTTCGGGGCGGTCAGCCCGTTCGAGGCGCCGTCCTGGTTGATCGCCGAGCCACGGATCACGGCGAGCACCGGGTGGTCGTTGCGGCGGGCGTCGGAGAGCCGCTCCAGCAGCAGCATGCCGAGCCCCTCGGCCCAGGCGGTGCCGTCCGCGGCGGCCGCGAACGCCTTGCACCGGCCGTCGGCGGCCAGGCCGCGCTGCTCGCTGAACTCGACGAAGATCTCCGGCGCGGACATCACCGTGACACCGCCGGCCAGCGCCATGGCGACCTCGCCGTTGCGCAGCGCCTGGGCCGCCAGGTGGATCGCCACCAGCGACGACGAGCAGGCGGTGTCGACCGTGACGGCCGGGCCCTCCAGGCCGAGGGTGTAGGCGACCCGGCCGGAGGCGATGCTCGCGGCGCTGCCGTTGCCGACGTATCCGGTCAGCTCGGCGGGGATCTCGGGGAGCCGGCTGGCGTAGTCGTGGTACATCACGCCGGCGTAGACGCCGGTGCGGCTGCCGCGCATCCCGGCCGGGTCGATGCCGGCCCGCTCGAACGCCTCCCAGGCGCCCTCCAGCAGCAGGCGCTGCTGCGGGTCCATGGCCAGCGCCTCACGCGGCATGATGCCGAAGAACTCCGGGTCGAAGTAGGCGGCGTCGTAGAGGAAACCACCGGCCCGGGTGTACGTCTTGCCCGGTACCCCCGGCTCGGGGTCGTAGATGCTGTCCCCGGCCCAGCCGCGGTCGGCCGGGAACGGGCCGATCGCGTCCTCCCCGGCGGCGACCAGCCGCCACAGGTCCTCGGCCGAGCGCACCCCGCCGGGGAACCGGCAGCTGATCCCGACGATGGCGATCGGGTCGTCGGCCGGGCGCACGGTGGCCGGGCGCTCCGGCGCCGCCGGCTCGGCCGCCGGCCGGCCGCCGATCATGGTGGCCAGCTCGGTGGCGACCGCCCGCGGCGTCGGATGGTCGAAGACCAGGGTGGCGGCCAGCCGCAGACCCGTGGTGGCGCTCAGCGCGTTGCGCAGCTCCACCGCGGCCAGCGAGTCGAAGCCGAGCTCGCGGAACGCCCGGTCGGGGGCGACCGCCGCGGCACCCTCGTGCCCGAGGACCGTGGCGACCTGACCACGCACCAGGTCGATCAGGGTGCGCAGCAGGTCCGCCTCGGCCAGCCCGGCCAGCCGGTCGGTGAACGCGGTCGGTTCGGTCGCGGCCGGGGCACGGCGCCGGGCCGGGGGCGCGAGCCGGCGCAGCAGGGCCGGGAGCTCGTCGGTGCGGGCGCCCAGCGCGGTCCGGTCCACCCGGGTGAGCAGCACGGCCGGGCTGTCCTGGCGGACCGCCGCGTCGAACAGTTCGAGGGCCGCGGCGGGTTCCAGGGCGGGTAGGCCGAGCCGGCGCATCCGCTCCAGGTCGGCCCGGCCCAGCGCGCCGCCGAGCCCGGTGTCGACCGCCCACATGCCGTAGGCGAGCGAGGTGGCCGGCAGTCCGGCGGCCCGGCGGTGCGCGGCCAGCGCGTCCAGGAAGACGTTCGCCGCGGCGTAGTCGCCCTGCCCGGCCGCCAGCACCGACCCGCCGGCCGAGGAGATCAGCACGAACGCGTCGAGCTGCCGGTCCCGGGTCAGGTCGTGCAGGTGCCAGGCGCCGTCCACCTTGGGTGCCAGCACCGTGTCCAGGTGCTCGCCGGTGAGCGCGGCGAGGGTGCCGCCGGCGACCGCACCGGCGGCGTGCAGCACGGCGCGCAGCGGCCGGTCGGCCGGCACCGCGGCGATCATCGCGGCCACGTCGTCCCGGCGGGCGACGTCGCCGGCGACGACGGTGACCTCGGCGCCCGCGGCGCGCAGCTCGTCGGCCAGGGCGGCGGCCCCCGGCGCGTCCGGCCCGCGTCGGCTGGTGAGCAGCAGGTGCCGCACGCCGTGCTCGGTGACCAGGTGCCGGGCCAGCAGGGCGCCGAGCCCGCCGGTGCCGCCGGTGACCAGTACGGTGCCGCCGGTCGGCCACGGGATCTCCCGGTCGCCGCCGGGCGCCGGCTCGAACCGCGGGATCAGCACCTGACCGGCCCGGACGGCGAGTTCCGGCTCACCGGTCGCGGCGGCGGCCGCCAGGACGGCGTCCGATTCCGGCGTGCCGTCGGTGTCGATCAGCTGAAGCCGGCCGGGGTGTTCGGCCTGCGCGGCCCGGACCAGACCCCAGACGGGGGCGGTGCGCGGGTCGGCGTCGTCACCGTCCCGCACGGCGGCCGCCCGGTCGGTGACCACCACGAGGCGGGAACCGGCGGTCGCGTCGTCGTCGAGCCAGGCGCGCAGCCGGTCGAGCAGGTCGCCGGTGACGGCACGGACGGTGGCCGGGACATCCGCCCCGGAGGCCCGCAGGGTGAGCGCCACCAGCGGGCCGGGCGCCGCGGCGCCGGCCTCGGGCAGCACCCGGCCGTCCGGGGTGACCGGGCGGGCCTGCCAGCCGATCCGGAACATCGCGTCGCCGGCCGCGGTGGACCCGCGCAGCTGGGCGGCCGAGACCGGTCGGGAGACCAGGGTGCCGACGGTGGCCACCGGGCGGCCGGTGTCGTCGGCGATCCACATCGCGGACACCTCGTCGCCGCGCACCCGGCGGATCCGGACCCGCAGCGCGGTGGCCCCGGTGGCGTGCAGGGTGACACCGGTCCAGGCGAACGGCATCAGGGTCGGCGCGTCCGGGTCGTCGCCGAGCAGGTCGGCGTGCATGGCGGCGTCGAGCAGGGCGGGGTGCAGGCCGAAGCGACGGCCGTCGGCGTGGGCGCTCTCCGGGAGGGCGACCTCGGCGTACACCTCGTCGCCGTGCCGCCAGGCGGCGCGCAGGCCGCGGAACGCCGGGCCGTACGCGTAGCCACGGTCGCGCAGCCGCTCGTACGCGCCGGTCACCTCGATCGGGGCGGCGCCGGCCGGCGGCCAGGCCATCAGGTCGAAGTCCGGCTCGGCCGCGACGGCGGTGAGGGTGCCGGTGGCGTGCCGCTGCCAGGGCGCGCCGGCCTCGGCGCGGGAGTGCACGGCCACCGTGCGGATCCCGGCGCCGGAGGCCGGGCCGACCACCACCTGGACGGCCACGCCGCCGCGGGCCGGCAGGGTCAGCGGCGCCTCGATGGTGAGCTCCTCGACGCCCGCGCCGCCCACCTGGTCGGCGGCGCGCAGCGCCAACTCGACGAAGCCGGTGCCGGGCAGCAGGACCCGGCCCAGGACGTCATGGTCGGCGAGCCAGCCGGGGCCGGCCGCGCTGAGCCGGCCGGTGAGCACCAGCCCGCCGTCGGCGGCAGAGACGACCGCGGCGGCCAGCATCGGGTGCTCGACCGGGTCGAGCCCGGCCGCGCCGACGTCACCGGCGGGGGTGACGTCGAGCCAGTAGCGGCGCCGCTGGAACGCGTAGGTCGGCAGATCGTGCGGCAGCGCGGCGACCGGCGCCGGGCGCACCGCGGTCCAGTCGACGCGCACGCCGTGGGTCCAGGCCCGGCCGGTCGCGGCGAGCAGCTCGGTCACCTCGTCCCGGTCGCGGCGCTGGGTCGCGATGCCGGTCGCGTCGATCAGCGGGGTGAGCGCGGCATCCGGCCCGATCTCGACGAACCGCGTCACGCCGGCGGCTTCCAGGTGCTGCACGGCGTCGGCGAACCGCACCGCCTGCCGCACCTGGCGCACCCAGTGATCGGCGTCGAAGTCGGCCACCGCACCGGTCAGCGTCGACACCACCGGGATCCGCGCCACACCGTGGTCGATTCCGGCGGCGACCTCGGCGAACTCGGCAAGCATCGGGTCCATCAGCGACGAGTGGAACGCGTGCGACACCCGCAGCCGGGAGGTCTTCACCCCGGGCAGGCCGGCCAGCACCACGTCGACCGCCGCGGGTTCGCCGGACAGCACCACCGAGCCGGCCGCGTTCACCGCGGCGACGTCGGCGCCCTCGACCAGCAGCGGCCGGACCACCGACTCGGCGGCCTGCACGGCGACCATCACCCCGCCCGGCGGCAGGGCCTGCATCAGACCCGCCCGCGCAGCGACCAGACGCCGCGCGTCATCCAGCGACAACACCCCGGCCACATGCGCCGCGGCCAGCTCACCCACCGAATGCCCGGCCACGAAATCGGCCCGCACACCCCACGACTCCACCAGCCGGAACAGCGCCACCTCGAAAGCGAACAGCGCCGGCTGCGCCACACCCGTCGCATTCAACGCCTCGACATCGTCACCCCACATCACCCCCCGCAGACCCGGATCGGTCAACGCCGCATCGAACGCGGCCGCGAACACCGGAAACGCCGCATACAACCCACGACCCATCCCGAGCCGCTGCGCCCCCTGCCCGGAGAAGACGAAGGCGGTCCGGCCGGGCCCGGCCTCGGTCACCACCGGCGCGGCCAGGTCGCGGGGGTCCGCGGCACTCGCCCGGAACGGCAGTGCGGCCCGGGTCGTCGCCAGCGCCAGGGCGGCCGCCGTCAGGTCGCTGTCCGGGCGTTCCCGCAGGTAGGTGTCCAGCAGGGCGGCCTGCTCGCGCACGGCGGCGGCCGACCGGCCGGACAGCAGCAGGGGTAGCGGCAGGTCACCGACCGGCGGGACGGGTCCGGCCGCGGGTGGCTCCTCAAGGATCAGGTGGGCGTTGGTGCCACTGATCCCGAACGAGGAGACACCGGCCCGGCGCGGGCGCGCCGACCGGGGCCAGGCCTGTTCGCTGGTGAGCAGCTCGACCGCGCCGGAGTCCCAGGCCACCTGCGGCGACGCCTCGTCCACGTGCAGGGTGCGGGGCAGCAGTTCGTGCCGCATCGCGAGGACCATCTTGATCACCCCGGCCACGCCGGCGGCCGCCTGCGCGTGCCCGATGTTCGACTTCACCGAGCCCAGCCGGACCGGCCGATCGTCCGGCCGGTCCCGGCCGTACGTGGCGAGCAGCGCCTCGGCCTCGATCGGGTCGCCGAGCCGGGTGCCGGTCCCGTGTCCCTCGATCACGTCCACGTCGGCCGTGGTCAACCCGGCCGCGCCGAGCGCCTGCCGGATCACCCGCTGCTGGGACGGGCCGTTCGGGGCGGTCATGCCGTTGCTGGCGCCGTCCTGGTTGATCGCCGAGCCGCGCACGAGTGCGAGCACCCGGTGGCCGTTGCGGCGGGCGTCGGAGAGCCGTTCGAGCAGCAGCAGGCCCGCGCCCTCACCCCAGCCGACCCCGTCCGCGCCGGCGCCGAACGACCGGCACCGGCCGTCCGAGGAGAGGCCGCCCTGCCGGCTCATGTCGACGAAGGTGTCCGGGGTGGACATCACCGTGACACCGCCGGCCAGCGCCAGCCCGATCTCGCCCCGGCGCAGCGCCTGGGCCGCCAGGTGGATCGCGACCAGCGACGACGAGCAGGCGGTGTCGACCGTGACGGCCGGGCCCTCCAGGCCGAAGGTGTACGCGATCCGCCCGGTCGCGATGCTGGCCAGGCTCCCGTTGCCGTGGTACGCGGCGAGCTCCTCGGGCAGCGTGCCGAGTCGCAGGCCCCAGTCGTGGTACATGACGCCGGCGTACACACCGGTCCCGGTGCCGCGCACGCTCGCCGGGTCCACTCCGGAGCGTTCGAAGGTCTCCCAGGCCACCTCGAGCAGCAGCCGCTGCTGCGGGTCCATCGCCTGGGCCTCGCGCGGGCTGATCCCGAAGAAGCCGGCGTCGAACTCGGCGGCGTCGCGCAGGAAGCCGCCCTCGTTGGAGTAGCTGCGCCCGGGCACCCCGGGCGCCGGGTCGTAGGTGTCCGGGTCCCAGCCGCGGTCCTCGGGGAACGTGGAGATCGCGTCCCCGCCGCGCAGCACCAGGTCCCACAGCTGTTCCGGGGAGTTGACGTCGCCGGGATAGCGGCACGCCATGCCGATGATCGCGATCGGCTCGTCGGTCGGCGCCGGGCCGGCGGACGGCGCAGGGACCGGTGCGCCGGCCGCCTCGCCGAGTGCGGTGGCCAGGTGGCCGGCGAGCGCGACCGAGGTCGGATAGTCGAAGGTCAGCGTGGCCGGCAGGCGCAGGCCGGTCAGGTCGGCCAGCCGGTTGCGCAGTTCCACGGCGGCCAGCGAGTCGAAGCCGATCTCGCTGAACGCCCGGTCCTCGTCGACCTGCCCGGCGTCGTCGTGCCCGAGCACCGCGGCGGCCTGCGCCCGGACCAGGGTGAGCAGCGCCTCGGCGCGGGCCGCCGGGTCCAGCGCGGCGAGCTCGGCGGCGAGCGGCCGGGCCGCCCCGGCCGGGGCGACGCGCCGGGCGGCCGGGGTGCGGACCAGGTCGCGCAGCAGCGCCGGGACGCCGTCCGGGCGGCGGCCCGCCGCGGTGGCGTCCAGCCGGACCGGGACCACCGCCGGATCCTCGCCGTCGACCGCCCGGTCGAGCAGGGCGAGGCTGGCGGCGGCGGTCAGCGGGGCGAGGCCGGACCGTTCGATCCGGCGCAGCGCGGCCTCGTCGAGCCCGGCGCCCATCCCGCCGGCATCGCTCCAGAGTCCCCAGGCGAGCGCGGTGGCCGGCAGTCCGGCGGCATGTCGCTGCCCGGCCAGCGCGTCCAGGAAGTGGTTGGCGGCGGCGTAGTTGCCCTGGCCGGGGGCGTCCAGCAGGGTCGCGGTCGAGGAGAACAGCACGAACGCGGTGAGATCCCGGCCGGCGGTCAGCTCGTGCAGGTGCCAGGCGGCGTCGGCCTTGACCGCGAAGACGGCGTCCAGCCGCTCCGGGGTCAGCCCGGTGATGGTGGCGTCGTCGAGGACACCGGCCGCGTGCACGACGGCGGTCAGCGGGTGCTCGGCCGGGATGGTGTCGAGCAGCGCGGCCAGGGCGGCGCGGTCGGTGACGTCGCAGGCCGCCACGGTGGTCTCGGCGCCGAGCGCGGCGAGTTCGGCGACCAGCGCGTCGATGCCCGGGGTGTCCGGGCCGCGGCGGCCGGCCAGCAGCAGACGCCGGGCGCCGCGGTGGGCGGCCAGGTGGACCGCGACCCGGGCGCCGGCTCCGCCGGTGCCGCCGGTGATCAGCACGGTGCCGGTGTCGTAGCTGGTCGCCGATCCGGGCACCGCGGCGGGCACCGCGGCCAGCCGCGGGACGAGGGTCTCGCCGCCGCGCAGCGCGATCTCCGGTTCACCGGCGGCCACGGCCGCGGCGACGGCGGCGGCGAGCGCGTCCGCCGAGCGGGGGTCGTCGTCGAGGTCGGCGAGCAGGAAGCGGCCCGGGTGTTCGGCCTGGGCGGCGCGGACCAGGCCCCAGACCGGCGCCTGCACCGGATCGGCCGGTCCGTCGACCGCTTGCGCGCCGCGGGTGGTCACGACCAACAGGCTTGCGGCGGTACGGTCGTCAGCCAGCCAGTCGCGCAGCCGGCCCAGGGCGGCCGCGGTGGTGGCGCGGGCCGCCGTCGGGGCGTCGCCGGGTGCGGACGTGACACCGGCCAGCACCGGCGCGGCGGCCGGCAGCCCGGCCGGCACCGGCAGCGGACGCCAGCCGACCCGGTACAGCGCGCCGGCCCGCGCCGCGGGCAGCGCGGTGAGCGGGCGCACCGCGTACGACTCGATCGTCGCCACCGGCACTCCCCCGGCGTCGGCGAGCGTCAGCGCCACGGTGTCCGGGCCGGTCGCGGTGATCCGGACGCGCACGGCCGCCGCGCCCGGATTGCTGAGCGTGACCCCGGTCCAGGCGAACGGCACCCGCACCACGCCCGGATCGGCGGGTGGGGTGGCGTGGTCGGTGGCCTGCAGGACCGCGTCGAGCAGGGCCGGGTGCAGCCCGAACCCGGCGGCGCCGGCGCGCACCGGCTCGGGCAGCGTCACCTCGGCGAAGACCTCGTCACCGCGCCGCCACACGCCGCGCAGGCCCTGGAAGGCCGGCCCGTAACCGTAGCCCTGCCCGGCCAGGTCGGCGTAGAAGCCGCCGACGTCCACCGCGGTGGCGCCGGCCGGCGGCCAGACCCCGAGGCCGTCGCCCGCGGCCGGGGCGTCGCCGAGCCGGCCGGTCGCGTGCAGCGTCCACTCGTCGTGCTCGCCGCCGGCCCGGGAGTGCAGCTCGACGGTGCGCCGGCCGGTCGCGTCCGGGGCGCCGGCGACGACCTGCAGGGCCACGCCCCCGGTCGCCGGCAGCACCAGCGGCGCGGCCAGGGTGAGTTCCTCGACCGCGGCGCAGCCGACCTGTTCGGCGGCGCGCAGCGCCAGCTCCAGGAAGGCGGTGCCGGGCAGCAGATTGGCGCCGGCCACCACGTGGTCGGCGAGCCAGGGGTGTTCGGCCAGGGCGAGCCGTCCGGTCAGCACGGTCGCACCGGCGCCGGCCATCGGGACGACCGCGCCGAGGAACGGGTGCCGGGCCGCGATCTGGCCGAGGCCCGGGGCGTCGACCCGGCCGGTCTGCGCGCCGTGCAGCCAGAAGTGCTGGTGCTGGAAGGGATAGGTAGGCAGCGGCACGGCCGTGGCGGGCGCACCGAACAGCCCGGTGCCGTCCAGCCGGGCGCCGCGGACGTGCGCGGTCGCGGCCGCGGTGGCCACCTCGCGGGCCTCGTCGCGGTCCCGGCGCAGCGTGCCGGCGAAGACCGGGGCGTTCGCCCGGTCGGTGACCGCCGCACGGCCCAGCGCGGACAGCACCGGGTCCGGGCCGAGCTCCAGGAAGGTGCCGACGTTCTCGTCGAGCAGCCAGGTCAGGCTGTCGTGGAAGCGGACCGCGGCCCGCACGTGCCGCACCCAGTAGCCGGGGTCGGTGAGCTCCTCGGTGGTGGCCGGGCGCCCGGTGACCCCGGAGATCACCGGGATCGCCGGCGGGCGGTAGTCGAGCACCGCGGCGAGCCGGCCGAACTCCTCCAGCATCGGCTCCATCAGCGGCGAGTGGAAGGCGTGGCTGACGTCCAGGAAGCGGGTACGGCGGCCGAGCGCGGCGAACCGGGCGGCGGCCGCCTCGGCCGCGTCCCGGGTGCCGGAGAGCACGATCTGCTCGGGCCCGTTGATCGCGGCCAGGTCCAGATCGGCGTCGCGCAGCGGGCCGGCCTCGTCCTCGGTGGCCTGCACGGCGACCATCGCGCCGCCGGCCGGCAGTTGCTGCATCAGCCGGCCGCGGGCGGCGACCAGGGCGGCCGCGTCGGCCAGCGACAGCACGCCGGCCAGGTGCGCCGCGGTCAGCTCGCCGATCGAGTGGCCGGCCAGGAAGTCCGGGCGCAGGCCCCACGACTCCAGCAGCCGGAACAGGGCCGTCCCGATCGCGAACAGGGCGGGCTGGGCGTACTCGGTGCGGTCCAGCAGGTCGGCGGAGGCGCCGAACAGGACTTCGCCGAGCGGCACGGCCAGGTGCAGGTCGAGGTGGGCGACGGCGTCCTGGAGCGCGGCCGCGAATACCGGGTACGCGGCGTACAGCTCGCGCCCGGCTCCGAACCGCTGAGCGCCCTGCCCGGTGAACAGGTAGGCGAGCCGGGCGTCCCGGGCCACGCCGGTGACCACCGCCGGGTCCGGCTCACCGGCGGCGATCGCGCGCAGGCCACGCCGGGCCTCGCCGGCGTCGGCGGCGACCACGACGGCCCGCTGCGGCAGGGCGGCGCGGCCGGTGAGCAGCGCGCGGGCCAGGTCGGTCAGGTCCGGTGCGGCGTCGTCGTCCAGCACCGTGAGCAGACGCTCGGCCTGTGCCCGGCGGGCCGCGTCGCCGCGCGCCGCGAGGGCGATCGGCAGCACCGGCGGGACCGGCGCGGCGGGCCGCTCCGGCTCCGGGACGGCGGCCGGTTCCTCGATGATGACGTGCGCGTTGGTGCCGCTGATCCCGAAGCCGGAGACGCCGGCCCGGCGCGGGCGGTCCCGCCGCGGCCAGGGTGTCGCCTCGGTGAGCAGCCGGACCGTCCCCGCCGACCAGTCCACGTTCGGGGTGGGCGCGTCGACGTGCAGGGTGCGGGGCAGCAGGTCGTGACGCATCGCCATGATCATCTTGATCAGCGCGGCGGCGCCGCCGGCCGCCTGGGTGTGCCCGATGTTCGACTTCACCGAGCCCAGCCAGAGCGGGTGGTCCGCGTCCCGGCCCGGGCCGTACGCGGCGATCAGCGCCCGCGCCTCGATCGGGTCACCCAGCGTGGTGCCGGTGCCGTGCGCGTCCACCGCGTCCACCTGGTCGGCGGTGAGCCCGGCGTTGGCCAGCGCCTGCCGGATCACCTGCCGCTGGGCGGCGCCACTGGGCGCGGTCAGGCCGTTGCTGGCCCCGTCGTTGTTGATCGCGGTGCCGGCCAGCACGGCCAGCACCGGGTGCCCGTTGCGGCGGGCGTCGTCCAGCCGCTCCAGCACGAACAGGCCGGCGCCCTCGGCGAACGAGGTGCCGTCGGCGGCCGCGGCGAACGGCTTGGCGATCCCGTCCGGGGCCAGCCCGCGCTGCCGGCTGAACGCGGTGAACACCCCGGGGGCGCCGATCACCGCCACGCCGCCGGCCACCGCCAGGGCGGACTCGCCGCGGCGCAGCGACTCGGCGGCCAGGTGCAGCGCGACCAGGGCGCCGGAGCACGCGGTGTCGACGGTGAGCGCCGGTCCCTCCAGGCCGAGCAGGTAGGCGACCCGGCCGGACAGGACACTGGTGGTGTTGCCGGTCAGCAGGTAAGCGTCGAGGCCGTCGGGCGCCTCGTGCAGGCGTACCGCGTACTCCTGCGGTTCGGCTCCGATGAAGACGCCGGTCCGGCCACCGCGCAGGGTGCCCGGATCGATCCCGGCCCGCTCCAGCGCCTCCCAGGTGGTCTCCAGGACGAGCCGCTGCTGCGGGTCCATCGCGGCGGCCTCGCGCGGGCCGATCCCGAAGAACGCGGCGTCGAAGCCGGCCGCGCCGGTGAGGAAGGCGCCGTGTCGCACGTAGGTGGTGCCGGCCCGCTCCGGGTCGTCGTCGAAGAGGTTGTCCAGATCCCAGCCGCGGTCGGCGGGGAACGGCATGTGCACGTGCTCCTCGTCGGCGACCAGCCGCCACAGTTGCTCGGGCGAGTCGGCGCCGCCCGGGAAGTGGCAGCCGATGCCGACGATCGCGATCGGCTCGTCGCTGGCCCGGGCCGCGGCCACCACCTCGGCGCCGCTCTCGGCCAGACCGAGGAGCTCGGCCCGCAGATACGCGGCGAGCGCATCCGGGGTCGGGTGGTCGAAACCCACGGTGACCGGCAGCGCCAGCCCGGTGGCGGCGTTCAGCCGGGCGTGCAGGTCGACCAGGCCCAGCGAGTCGAGACCCTGCTCGCGGAACGGGGTGGCGCCGGCCACCACGATCTCCTCGGCCGGGCGGATCGTCCGCAGGATCGGCAGCAGTTGCCCGGTCACCAGGCTCCGCAGCCGGCGCACCTGCTCGGGCACCGGCAGGTCGCGCAGCGATCCGGCCAGACCGGCCCGCCGCTGTGCCAGGTGATCGCCGACCGAACCGGTCCCGCGAGAATCGCGCATGGCCGCACGCTCCATTTTTCTCCGCTAATTGAATGGCAACCTACGGCAGCGCGCCGTTTCACCCACCCCTAGATCCCCCTATCCCGGGTCCACCGCGCCCGCGATTCTCTCTAGACTCCGCATTCATGACCATTGTCGAAATACATGCGCCGGAAATGCTGCATGAATTTCTTCTGCAGCATGCCGCGACCCGGCCCGGCGCGCCCGCCGTGATCGAGCAGTCGCGGACCACCTCGTACGGCGAACTGCGCGAGCGGGCCGAGGCGTACGCCGCCGCGCTGGCCGGGCTCGGGCTCGGCATCGGCCACCGGGTCGTGGTCGACGCGGACACCTCGGCTCCGGCGATCGCCATGCTGATCGCCTGCTCGATGCGGGGCCTGACCTACATCCCGGTGAGCCCGGAGACGCCCACTCCGCGGGTCCTCTCGGTGGCCGCGGCGGCCGGCGCGGTGCTGCACCTGCAGACGACCGAGGGAGAGCGCACCGGGCTGCCGCCGGAGCTCGGCGCCGGCCGGTTCGGGCCGGACAGCCTGGAGGTGACGCACCTGCCGGCGATCGCGCCGACCGGGCGGACCGCCTGCACCCCGGTCGATCCGGCGTACATCGTGTTCACCTCGGGCACCACCGGCCGGCCCAAGGGCGTGGTGATGAGCCACCGCGCGGTGCTCAGCTTCTTCCGCGGCATGCTGGCGCACCGGATCGTCGGCCCGGACGACCGGGTGGCCACCACCTCGCCGCTGCAGTTCGACTTCTCGCTGCTCGACATCGGCCTGGCGCTGGGCAGCGGGGCCGCGGTGCTGCCCGTGCCGCGCCCGTTCCTGCGCTGGCCCCGGCGGTTCCTGAGCTTCCTGGCGGCCACCGGCGCCACCCAGGTCAACGGCGTGCCGTCGATCTGGCGGCCGGTGCTGCGCCACGAGCCCGACCAGCTGGGCACGCTGACCGCGCTGCGCGGGGTGCTCTACTCCGGTGAGCCGTTCCCGCTGCCCGAGCTGCGGCAGCTGCGCAAGCTGCGGCCGGGGCTGCGGATCGTCAACTGCTACGGCAGCACCGAGTCGATCGCCTGCTCGTTCACCGACGTGCCGGACCCGGTGCCGGACAGCGGCGACGGCGTGCCGATCGGCCCCGCCCACCCGGGTGCCGAGCTGTTGCTGCTCGGCGAGGACGGCCGCCCGGTGTCCGGCGCGGGCGTGCTCGGCGAGCTGTACCTGCGCAGCCCGGCGCTGTTCAGCGGGTACTGGGACGACCCGGCCACCACCGGCCGGGTGCTGGTGCCGGACCCGGTGGAGCCGCGCTCCGGCCAGCTCGTGTACCGCACCGGCGACCTGGCGACCCGGGGCGGCGACGGGCTGTTCTACTACAGCTGCCGCGCCGACTCCCAGGTGAAGATCCGTGGGAACCGGGTGGAGCTCGGCGAGGTGGAACGCCGGCTGCTGGACCTGCCCGGGGTGGGCGCGGCCACGGTGCTGGCGCCGCCGCGGCCGGACGGCGAGCCGGTGCTGTGCGCGTTCCTGGCCGTCGCTGCCGAGGCCGGCCTGACGGAGGCGCGGGTCAGCGCGTTCTGCAAGGAGACGCTACCGGACTACATGATCCCGTCCGAGGTGCGGCTGCTCGGCGAGCTGCCGGTCACGGTGAACGGCAAGGTGGACAAGGCCGCACTGCTGGCCGGCCGGGAGTGAGGCGCGGCGGGCCGCGGCGCCGCTGCGCCGCGGCCCGCCGGACAGCTCACCCGCCGACCGCGGCGGCGTCCCGCGCCAGCCGGCCCCGGTCCACCTTGCGGTTGGAGTTCAGCGGCAGCTCGCCCAGGTGACGGTAGACGCGGGGCAGCATCCCGGCCGGCAGGATGTCGCGCAGCCGGCGGGCCAGCAGCGCCGGCGGGGTCACCTGGCCGGTGTAGTAGACAACCAGCTCCAGCCCCTCCTCGGCGGGCCGGGTGACGGCCACCGCGTCCTCCACCCCGGGGCAGCTGCGCAGCGCGTGCTCCAGCTCGGCCAGCTCCACCCGCCAGCCCTGGACCTGCACCTGCGAGTCGAGCCGGCCGAGGTAGACCAGCTCCCCGTCGGCGAGCCGGCGGACCCGGTCACCGGTGCGGTACCAGCGCCGCCCGTCGCGGTCCAGGAAGCGGCCCGCGTCGTCGGCCGGGTCGAGGTAGCCGGTGGTCATCTGCGGACCGGTGATGCACAGCTCGCCCTCGGCCGGCACCTCCGCGCCGTCGGCACCGAGTAGCACGTGGTCGTGGCCGGGGTGCACGGTGCCGATCGGGGCCAGCCCGTTGACGCAGCGCTGCGGGGAGGTGGCCGGCGACCACCGGTGCCCGGTGACCGTGATGGTCAGCTCGGTCGGACCGTAGATGTTCTCCAGCGTGGACCGGTCCGCGGCGGCCTGCCAGTCCACCGCGTCGGCGGCGCGCAACGCCTCCCCGGCGAACAGGCTCCAGCGGAGTCCGCTCAGCGCACCCGCGCCCAGGCCGCCCATCCGGCGGATCAGCCCGATCGCGCTGGGCGTGGAGAACCACACGGTCATCCGCCGGTCGGCGACGAAGCCGGGCAGGTCCCGATACGCCTGCGCGGGCACCGGGCAGACCGTGGCGCCGGCCCCCCAGGCGCCGAACAGGTCGAACATCGCGCAGTCGAAGTTCAGGTCGAAGGTCTGCGAGAAGACGTCGTCAGGGCCGAAGTCGTAGCGGGCGTCCAGCAGGCCGAAGTAGTGCGCGACGGCGCCCCGGCCGATCGGCACGCCCTTGGGCCGGCCGGTCGAGCCGGAGGTGAACAGCATGTAGGCGGCGCCGTCCGGGTCGGCCGCGACCGGCCCGGCGAGTGCGTCGGCGGCGCGGACGCCGATGGTGAGCCGGTCGCCGGCCGGCCCGTCACCGACCGCGGGCAGGCGCAGCCCCTCGGCGTGCAGCCGGTCCAGGGCGGCCCAGCCGGCCGGGTCGGCGATCACCGCCGAGACACCGGCGGTCTGCAGCATGTACCGGGTCCGGGCGATCGGGAAGTCCGGGTGCAGCGGCACCACGGTGGCCCCGGCGTACAGCGCGGCGAGCACCCCGGCATAACCTTCGAAGGTCTTGCCGGCCAGCACCCCGACCGCGGCCGGCGGCCCGTCCGGCGCGGCCCGCAGGGCGCCGGCCCAGTCGCAGGCGAGCTCGTGCAGCTCGGCGTAGGAGACCCGCTGGGAGCCGATCCGCAGGGCGGTGCGGCCGGGGCCCAGCGCCAGCCCCCGCAGGAATCTCGAGGGCAGCGAGAGCGCGACGTCGTCCATCTTTCCTCTTTCGGCTTTAGGGGCGCGACAGGGGTTGCCCGCCGCCCGGCGGTGTTCTTTCGTCGACCTGAAAAGGGCATTCTTCAACGAGGGAGACGACATTATGTGGGATGTGAAGTTCGAGGAGATGGTCCGCCATTGTTTGCCATTTCTCCCGAGCGGCGAACAGCTCGAAGCGGACGCCGATCTGCGTGATCTGGGACTCGATTCGCTGGGCACCGTGGAATTGCTCTCGGCGCTGGAGAAGGGCTACCAGGTCCGCTTCACCGACGAGATGCTGAGCATGGACACCTTCGCCACCCCGCGCACCCTCTGGGGCGCGCTGTCCGGCATCGTCCCGACCGCGGTCTGACCGCGGCGGTCCCGGTCGGGCAACCGGCCGGGACCGTGGGCGCGAGAACTCAGACCGGCAGCGGGCGGCGGCGCGGCGTCATCGCCAGCCGCGGGTTGGCGGTCACCACCGCGAAGTTGTCGGTGGTGCGGCGGACCCGGCCGAACAGGCTGTCCGGGCCGGCCACGTACACCCGGCCGACGCCGGCGTCGCGCAGCGCGGTCACCACCCGCGGCCAGCGCACCGGCATGACCAGGCCGTCCAGCAGCATGTCGCGGACCCCCGCGGCGGTGCGCCGCAGGCTGCCGTCCTGGTCGGCCAGCACCGGCAGATCCGGGTCGGCGAACCGCACCCCGGCGAACACCTCGCGCTCGACGATCTCGCGCAGCGGACCGAACGCGGCCGAGTGCATCGGCGGGTCGGTGACGTAGAGCGGCAGCCCGCCGGCCTGGCGGACCCGGGCGTGGAACCAGTCCAGCCGCTGCGCGGACATCGACACCATGTGCAGGTCGTCGTCGACGTAGCAGGAGAAGTCGTGCCACCCGCCGTCGGCGGTCAGGTCGGCCAGGATCTCGTCGAGCCGCTCCCGGGGGGTGCGGGCGAACGACACGGTGACCACGTCGCGGTGCTCGCGGCGGAAGTACTCCTCTTCACACCGGGCGATCCCGGCGGTCATCCGGATCGCGTCCGGTGCCGAGATCGCGCCGGCGTACGCGGCCGCCGCCTTGCCGCCGAAGCTGGCACCGGCGATCACCGACGGTGTCACGTCGTGGGTCTCGGCCACCCACTCGGCCAGGGCCAGGCAGGTGACCAGGAAGGCGGCCTGCGCGTACGCCGAATAGTCGCCCTCGGTGTCGCGCCAGCGATCCAGCAGCCGGTAGCCGAGCGTCTCGTCGGCGACCGCGACCAGCCGCCGCGCGGCCGGGTTGAACATCAGGAAGCGGGCCGCCTCCGCGTAGCGGAGCGGACCCATCCCGGGAAAGACGATCGCCGCACCGTCGTACGTCACCCGCGAGTCTCCTATCGGCACAGTTTGGCCAGGCCTTCCTCGAGCCGGGCCAGGATGTCCCGGATGTGCGGCAGCGCCACCGGATCCGCCGCCGCCAGCGCCGCCGCACGCTCCGCGTCGGTGTCGCCGTAGAGCAGGCTGGTGGCCGCCCGGAACCGCAGCGCCGCCGGGTCGTCGCCCTGGTGGTGCCCGCCGAGCACGGCGACCCCGGCGGTCTCCAGCAGTTCGTGCTCCAGCGACGCCGCATCGGTGATGCCGTGCCCGGCCAGGTGACCGCGCAGCGGCTCGAAGTCCGGATAGACGTAGAAGCCACCGGCCGGCGGGCGGCAGGTGGCGCCGGCCCCCACCATGATCTCGTACACCGCGCGGGCCACGACGGCGTGCAGCCGGGCCCCGGCCGCCAGGTGCCGGCGGATCTCCGGCGGCTCGCTGAAGGCGTACGCGGCCACCTCCTGCATCGGCTGGGCCAGCGCCGACCAGGTCTCGCTGGCCACCGCGGCCACGTCGGCCCGCAGCCGCTCGCCCTGCGGCGAGGCCGGGAACCGGGCCCCGCCGATCCGCCACCCGCCCAGCGCCAGGTTCTTGCTCAGCCCGGTGGTCACCACGGTGCGCTCGGGCAGCAGCTCGGCCGGGCTGCGGAAGGCCACCTCGGGACCGTGCAGGATGTCGCGGTAGATCTCGTCGGAGAGGATCCAGAGATCCTCGCGGTCGGCGATCGCGCACAGCCGGCGGATCGTCTCCGGGTCGGCGACCGTCCCGGTCGGGTTGTCCGGCAGGGTGAGCAGCATGATCCGCGGATGGTGGCCGGCCGCGCGGGCCGCCCGCAGCGCCCCGGGCAGCAGCTCCGGATCCGGCACGCCGCCGCAGCCGGCCGGGATCGGCACCGTGATCGGCGTCTTGCCGGCCAGCACCGCCTGCGGCAGATAGGTGTTCCAGCACGGCGCGGGCAGCACGATGTCGCCGGGCAGGGCCAGCTGCACCCCGATCAGCAGCGCCTTGCTGCCCGGCGCGGTCATCACCTGGCCGGGCTCGGTGGGCAGCCCGCGGCGGGTGAAGTAGCCGGCCAGCGCGGTGCGCACCGGCAGGTCGCCGACCACCGCGCCGTACCGGTTGCGGGCCGCGCCGGCCGCCAGCCGTTCGGCCAGCGGGGCGAAGACCGGCAGCCGGGCCTCGCCGAAGCCGAGGTGCACGATCCGTTCGCCGGCCGCCTGCCGCTCGGCGATCCGCTGGTCCAGGGCCATGTTGGGGGCGATGTGGCGGGTCATCGGGACACCGCCGAGCCGACCGCGGCGGCGATGTCGGCCGGGGTCGACGGGTGCAGCACCAGCTCGTCGAGCCAGGCCGCGGTCGGCGACCGGTGGGCCAGGAACGGCCGGCCGACCAGGGCCGGATCACGGGCCTGCAGGAAACGCAGCTGCAGTGCTTCGCCATCGCCGGCCGGTGTCACCCCGTCCACGATCACCTTGCCCGGGGTGGCCGACATGACCGGTCCGCGCACCGTCCGGGCCAGGCCGGACAGATCCTGGTAGGCCTCCCGGAAGATGCTCGCGGCCCGCTCCAGCGGCACCTTGAAGTACTCGTGCGGGCCGGTGTCCCGCTCGACGAACATGTAGTACGGCACGGCGCCGGCCGCGAGTTCCCGGTGCCACATCTCGCGCCACACCGCGGCCGAGTCGTTGACCCGGGCGATCAGCGGCGCCTGGCAGTAGATCAGCGCCCCGGTGGCCCGGATCCGCTCCATCGCCCAGCGGGCCGGCTCCGGCTCCAGCTCCCGCGGATGGCTGAAGTGCGCCATCACCGCGATGTTGCGGCCGGTCGCGACGATCTGCTCGAACAGCCGCAGCACCTCCTCGGCGTCGCCGTCGCTGCCGAACCGGTGCGGCCAGTACGCCAGCGACTTGGTGCCGATCCGGATGGTGCGCACGGTCGGCACCGCGAGCAGCGGCTCCAGGTGGCTGCGCAGCCGTTCGGTGGACATCACCATCGGGTCGCCGCCGGTCACCAGCACGTCGGTGACCGACGGGTGCCGGTGCAGGTACTCGACCAGCTGGTGCGGGCTCTGCGCGGCGAACCGCAGGTCGGCGTCGCCGACGAACTGCGCCCACCGGAAGCAGTAGGTGCAGTACGAGTGGCAGGTCTGTCCCTGCCCCGGGAAGTACAGCACCGTGCTGCGGTACTTGTGCTGCACGCCGGCCAGCGGTTCGCCGTCCGCGCCGCGCGGCACGTTGTGCTCCATCTGGCCGGACGGGTGCGGGTTCAGCCGGCCGCGGATGTCCCGGACCACCGTCTGCAGCCGCGTCCGGTCCCCATCGGACAGCGCGGCGGCGACCTGCCGGCCGTCGTCGGCGGACAGCATCCCGGCCTGCGGGAAAACCAACTGGAAGATCGGGTCGTCGGGGATCCGGTCCCAGTCGATCAACGTGTTCAGCACGTGCTCGTTGACCCGGAACGGGAGCACCGCCGACACCAGCCGGACGGACTCGCGGAGGTCCGCGGGAAGACCGTAGCGATCCGCGATCTCATCGATGTGACGCGGGCCCAGAGCCCGGAAGCGCTCCGTTCCGACGAGGGTCGGGGCCAGTATTGTCATGCCTAAGTCCTCGGGTGTCGGCGGGGCGGTCAGCCGACCGCGACGGTGAACATATGAGTCCCGGCGGTGCTGTGAACCCCTAGGCGGGCCCCTGCCCGGCCCCTTACCGCGTCCGCCCCGGCACCGGTGGCGCATCTAAGGGTGTCCGCCCGGATCCCGGGGTGGTTAGCGTCCCTCCAGGCTCGTACAGGGAGGTGCGCGATGGATCGGCCAGACCATCGGCTGGAGGTTCGCGACGGCGCGGCGGCGATCGCGTTCTACGTGACGGTGTTCGGCGCCGCCGAGGTCAGCCGCGAGTGCCTGCTCGACGGTCACCCGCTGGTGGCCGAGCTGGCGCTGGGCCCGTACCGGCTGGAGCTGGTCGAGAACCCGGGCGCGGTCGCGGGCGGCGCGCCGCTGGTGCTGCCGTGCGCCGATCCGGGCGCGGTGCTGGCCCGGGCGGTGGCCGCCGGCGCGCCGGTCGAGGCGGGCGTCGTCCGGGACCCGACCGGGCACCGCATCGTCCTCGAGCCCGCCGCCACCCCGGTGGCGCAGATCTGTTGACCAGCACCGACCGAGAGGTTCTCCCCGTGACCCAGCAAGCACCCGATCCGGGGCTGTGGTTCCGCCGTTTCCACCCCGCGCCGGCCGGTGACGTCCGGCTGGTCTGCTTCCCGCACGCCGGCGGCTCCGCGAGCTTCTACTTCCCGGTCTCCAAGGCGCTGAGCCCGCGGATGGAGGTGCTGGCCGTGCAGTATCCGGGCCGCCAGGACCGGCGGTCCGAGGCACAGCTCACCGATCTGCACGTGCTCGCCGACCGGATCGCCGAAGCGCTCGCCCCGCTGACCGACCGGCGGCTGGCGTTCTTCGGGCACAGCATGGGCGCGATGCTCGCGTACGAGGTGGGGCTGCGCCTGGAGGACGCCGGACGGCACGACCTGACGCACGTGTTCGCCTCCGGGCGCCGGGCGCCGTCGTGTTACCGCGGCGAATCCGTGCATCAGCGTGACGACGAGGGCATCCTGGCCGAGCTGCAGCGGATGGACGGCACCGACCCGCGGCTGCTGACCGACCCGGAGCTGCAGCGGATGTTCCTGCCGGTGATCCGCGGCGACTATCGCGCGGTGGAGACCTACCGGCACCGGCCGGACGCGGCGCTGCGGTCGGCGCTGACCGTGCTGACCGGCGACAGCGACGCGATGACCACGGTGGCCGAGGCGCGGGACTGGGCCGCGCACACCACCGGCCACTTCGACCTGCGGGTCTTCCCGGGTGGACACTTCTATCTGGTGCCCCAGGCGGCCGCGGTGCTCGACCTGCTGAGCACCACGCTCGCCCCACTTCCGACGTACTGAACAGATTTTTAAGACATTTGTATAGATGTGGGTTACGCTTCTCCCATGAGACCCACGCTCCGCCCGGCACCCGAGCCGGCCGCCCTCCCGGTGGCCGGCTCATCGCAGAACACCGGCTTGGTGAGTACGTCGACGACCCCGCGACGCGCGGTGCCGACCGCGCGGTCCTGATCCGTTGGCGGCGGGCCCGATGGGGCCGCTGCACGCCGGCGATCGGAATCGACCGCCGGCCAGCTCCTGACGCATCGGAAGGTTCGGGGACAACGTGCGAACAACACCGGCGCCGGGCGTCACGTCCCGGATTCTGGAGAACGGGCACCTGGAGCTCTTCGTCGGCGACACCGGCCGGCGCCTGCAGTGGGGCCGGGTCAGCGCGGCGGTGTGGATCGCGCTGCGGCAGCACCGCGGGCAGTGCACCGCCGCCGCCGACATGCTGGCGGACCTGTGGGACATCGACCGGATCAACATGCGCACCGAGGTGGAGATCCGGGTGGACGAGTGGTGCGACGCCGGCCTGATGTGCCGGGAGCGGGACTGACCCGGGCTCAGCCGATCACCTCGAACGCCGCGGAGGCCGCGGGCGCGGCGGACGCGGCGGGCACCCCGGCGCCGAGCCGCCGGGTGAAGCCGGCCGGGACGACCACGTCCTCCGGCCGCAGGTCGCGGATGTCGGCGCGGCCCAGGCCGAGCAGCGCCGAGTCGATGCCGTTGCGCAGCACGTCCAGCACGTTCTCCACACCGGCCTGACCGTTGGCGGCCAGCCCCCACAGGTAGGCCCGGCCGATCAGCACCGCCCGGGCGCCGAGCGCGACCGCCTTGACCACGTCGCTGCCCCGCCGGATGCCGCCGTCGAGGAGCACCTCGACCCGGTCGCCGACCGCCTCGACCACGGCCGGCAGCGCACGGATCGGCGCCGGGGTGCTGTCCAGGTTGTTGCCGCCGTGGTTGGAGACCGAGATCGCGGTCACGCCGCAGTCGGCGGCGCGGCGCGCGTCGTCGACCCGGATCACGCCCTTGAGCAGGAACGGCCCGCCCCACTGCGCGCGCAGCCAGCGCACGTCGTCCCAGCTGGGCGGCGGGGTCTGCATCCAGCGGCCGTAGGCGCCGAAGAAGGTCGGGGCCACCCCGTCGTCGGCCAGGTTCGGCACGGTCAGGTCGGGGATCCGGCGCTGCCGCAGGTAGGCCAGCAGCCAGCGGGGCCGGCGCAGCGTCTCCGGGGCGTGGCGCAGCATCGCGGACAGATTCATCCGATCCGGGATGGTGGGGCTGCCCCAGTCCCGGCTGTGCGAGAACGACCAGTCCAGGGTGACGATCAGGCCCTTGGCGCCGGCCCGGCGGGCGTCGTCCATGCGCCGCAGCATCTCGTCGCGGGAACCCATCCAGTACATCTGGAAGAAGGTCTGCGGGTTGGCGGCGACCACCTCGCCCAGCGGCTTGCTGGCGAACGAGCTGAGCGACATCGCCGTGCCGCGCGCCGCCGCGGCCCGGGCCACCGCGACCTCCCCGTCCGGGTGCACGGCCTGCACCCCGGTCGGCGAGATGATCACCGGCAGGGCGACCGGCTGGCCCATCACCGTGGTGGCCAGCGACCGCTGCGCGGCCTGACCGGCCACGTGCGGGGCGAGCCCCAGCTCGGCGAAGGCGGCCAGGTTGTCGTCGAGGGTCACGCCGCGCTCGGAGCCGGCGACGATCGCGCCGTAGACCGACCGGGGAAGCCGCCGCTGCGCCCGGCGCTGCGCCACTGCGACGCTCTCGAACCAGTCCCTGCCCATTGATCGGTCCCTCCGTCTGGTCTTTCCGCCCGTCCCGGATCACAATAATGGCATCGAGTGCCAAATGGAAGCGGTGGAGATGAGAGTCGATTCCCTGGAGCCCGTCCGGCCGGTCGCGGTGATCACCGGAGCCGGCCGCGGCATCGGCGCGGCGGTGGCCCGCGCCCTGGCCGCCGACTACGACCTGGTCCTCGGCGACGCGCCCGGTCCGGCCGCCGAGACCGGCCTGGGCTACCGGTTGGCCACCCTCACCGAGCTGACCGCGGTGGCCGCGGACTGCCGGGCCGCCGGCGCCCGGGTGGCTGCCCGCCGCTGCGACGTGCGCGACCCCGGGCAGGTGGCGGAACTGGTGGCGGCGGCCGGCGGCACCCCGGTCGCGGCGGTCGCGGTGGCCGGGGTGATCGCCGCCGACGGCCCGGCCTGGGAGCAGTCTCCCGCGGACCTCGACCGCGACCTCGCGGTCAACCTGCACGGGGTGGCCAACCTGGCCCGCGCCGCCATCCCCGGCATGCTGGGCGCCGCCGATCCGTCCCGATGCCGGTTCGTCGCCGTCGTATCGTCCGCGGCCGAGCGCGGGCTGCCGCTGCTCGCCTCGTACGTGGCGGCCAAACACGCCGCGCTCGGCTACATCCGCGCCCTCGCCGCGGACCTGGGCCCGTCCGGGATCACCGCCAACGCGGTCCTGCCCGGGAGCACCGGCACCGAGCTGCTGACCCGGACGGCCCGTGCCTACGGCCTGGCCGGGGCCCAGGATTTCGCCCGGCACCAACGGCTGGGGCGGCTGCTCACCCCGGCCGAGGTGGCCGCCGCGGTCGCCTGGCTGTGCTCGGCGGCCGCCTCGGCGACCACCGGCGCGGCCCTGGCCGTCGACGGCGGCTTCACGGGCTGACCCGGGGCGGTCAGGGGGTGGCGGCGGTCAGGGAGTCCCAGACCACCCGGTTGCGGCCGGCCTCCTTGGCCCCGTAGAGCGCCCGGTCGGCACGGCGCAGCAACTCCTCGGCCCGGGTCGACGGGGTCAGCTGCGCCACCCCGGCGCTGAACGTCATCCGCAGCGGGCCGCACGCGGTGGGCACGGTGAGCCGGGTGCACCGCTCCCGCCATCCCTCGGCCAGCTCGGCGGCCTCCCGGACGCCGGTTCCGGGCAGCACGACCGCGAACTCCTCGCCGCCGTAGCGGGCCACCGTGCCGGCCGTGCCGACCGCCGCGGACAGCTCCCCGGCCAGCCGGGTCAGCACCTCGTCGCCGGCCGCGTGGCCGTAGTTGTCGTTGACCGCCTTGAAGTGGTCGACGTCGATCATCACGACCGACAGCGGATGGCCGCCGGCGACCGCCTCGCGGATCCGGCCGTCCAGCACCGCGGTCAGGTGCCGCCGGTTGAACACCCCGGTCAGACCGTCCCGGACGGCCTGGTCGGTGAGTTCGGCCCGGAGCCGTTCCAGCTCGGTCACGTCGCGGACCACCACCACGGTGCCCGGTGAGTCGCCGCCCGGTTCACCCATCCGAACCACCCGCACGTCGTACACCCGGCCGCTGGCCGCGGTGACCGTCTGCTGGCCTTCGCCGTCGAACGTCGCCGCCAGCCGCGGCCCGGTGATCTCCTGCCAGCGGCGGCCCACCACGGCGCCGGCGGCCGCGGGGTTCAGCCCGGCGAGCAACTCGGCCGCGGCCGGGTTGACGTCCAGGAACCGGCCGTCCGGGTCCAGCACCATCACCGCGTCCTGCAACGCGGCGATGACCTGCTTGTACGCCACCGGGGTCCGCCGGGAGGTCACCCCGGCCCGTTCGGCCCACCACCACATCGAGGCGGTGATCAGGAACAGCACCGGGGTCAGATCGACCTGCTGCTCGCCCAGCCCGGCCACGACGCTCACCAGGTTGCCGGCCGCCGGGGCGAGCGCGCCGCCCAGGAAGATGACGAAGACCCGCCGATGCCCGCGGACCGCCCGGCGCATCGCCCCGATCGCACGCGCGGCGCCGGTCGCCAGGATCGTGTAGCAGTACGCGGTATGTGCCCAGTACAGCGGGCCCGGGTGCGGAACGACCCCACCGCCCGGATAATCGCTGATCGACCGGAAGAACGCGTGGTGCCACGGGTCGGTCACCACCACCGCGGTCAGCAGCACCGGGTGCACGAGCAGCAGCCGGAGCCGCCCTCTGAGCGCTTCCGGCGGGCCCCCGGTGAACACGGTGGTGTGCCAGAAGAACGCGGCGACCAGCGCCGCGACGCCCGGGAACATGGCATAGGTGGCGGCGAGCCCCACCGCCCGGGACGTGGCGACGGCCGCCACCGCCTGGGCCAGCGACCAGAGCGCGGCGCTCGCCAGGATCACCCCCAGCGAGATCGCCAGGGACGAGCGGTGCCGCCGGCGCCAGGACAGCGCCGAGTACGCCGCGGCGACCAGGCCCGCAGCGACGTACAGCGTGACCAGTGCGACGCGCATCCGACACTCCCTTGCTCGTGATGTACATCGGTCCGATCCGCAAGGAGTTGATGTTTTACCCGGGTCTCGTGTTACGGTCCGCGCCGTCCGGGTCGGCACTTGCGTCACCGGCGGGGGAACGACCGAACGGATCCGATGACACTTCTCGACCACGTGCGGCGGCCGGCGGTACTCGCCGGGCTGCTCGCCGGTGTGCTGGGGCTGGTCTGGACGCTCTGGTTCGCACACGACGCCGGCGACCTGGCCGCCCAGTACGCCTGGACCTCGTTCGTCCGCGAGCATCCCTGGTCGGCGTACAACATGTCCTGGTACGGCGGGATGCACCCGGCGTCGTACAGCGTGATCTCGCCGTATCTGATGGCTTGGCTGGGCGTCCGCACCACCGGGGTGCTCGCCTGCACGGCCGGTGCCGCCCTGGGCGGCCTGGCCCTGACCCGGTTCGGCGTGCGCCGCCCGCTGCTGCCGTCGGTGTGGCTGGCGATCGCGGTCTGGGCCAACCTGGCCGCCGGCCGGGTCACCTACCTGCTCGGCATGGTGTTCGCCCTGATGGCCGCCCTGCTCGCCCCGCCGCGCAGCGGGCCGCGCCCGGACCGCCCGGTGCTGGCCGCGGCCCTCGGCGCGCTGGCCACCCTGTGCAGCCCGGTCGCCGGGCTGTTCATCGAGGTGCTGGCCGCGGCGCTGTTCCTGGTCGGCCGGCGGCGCCGGGCCTACCTGCTGGCGGCCGGCCCGCCGGTGGTGATCGCGGCCACCTCGTTGCTGTTCCCGTTCTCCGGGGTGCAGCCGTTCCCCTGGTACGCCGCGCTGGCCACGGTCGCCGCCGCGGTCGCGGTCGGCGTGCTCACCCCGCCGGCCTGGCGCACGGTCCGGGCCGGTGCCTGGGTGTACGCCGTCGGCGTGGCCCTGTGCTGGGCGCTGCCCACCCCGATCGGCAGCAACGTCGAACGGCTCGCGCTGCTGGTCGGCGCGCTGATCCTGTTCTGCGCGGCCCCGGCGCGCCGCACCCGCCGCGCCACGGTGACCTATCTGGCGGCGGCCGCGCTCGCCGTCTGGACCATGGTGCAGCCGGTCAGTGACGTGATCCACACCTCCCGGGTGACCGACCGGACCGCGGCCGACGCGCGCCCGCTGATCACCGAGCTGCTCCGGCTGGACGCCCAGCGCAGCCGGGTCGAGGTGGTGCCGCTGCGCACCCACTGGGAGGCGTCCGTGGTGGCGCCCTACATCGCCCTGGCCCGCGGCTGGAACCGGCAGGCCGACGTGGAACGCAACCCGTTGTTCTACGACGACACGCTGACCCCGGATTCGTACCGTGCCTGGCTGACCAACTGGAGCGTGGCGTACGTGGTGCTGCCCGCGATGGAACCGGACAGCTCGGGCATCGCCGAGGCGCAGATCATCACGGCCGGGCAGCCCTGGCTGCCGCTGGTGTGGCAGGACGCCGACTGGCGGGTCTACCGGGTGGAGGGCGCCGATCCCCTGGTCTCGGCGCCCGCCACCGTCGTGTCGGCCGGGCCGGCCGCGCTCACCGTGCACATGCCCCAGGCCGGCAGCGCACTGGTCCGGGTGGCCTGGTCACCGTGGCTGGCGATCGACGGGGCCGCCGACGACTCGGTGCCGCGGGCCTGCCTGGCCCGCAGCGGGGAGTGGACCGAGCTGTCCGCGCCGACGGCCGGCACCTACACGATCGAGGCCCGGTACGCGTTGAGCAGGGGCACACCGTGCGGCATCACCCGGCACGACCCCGACACGCCGCCCCGCTGACCGACGTCACCAGACCCGGACCCGGCGCGGCCCCGCGGTGAGAGCGACGATCGGACCCGCCGCGTACCGCCGCTCCGGATCTTTGATGACGCCGGTCAGGTCGGTCGTGAGCATGGCGGGGCGGCCGTCGCGCTCCTCGAACTCGGCGTCGGCGAACCGGACCCGTTCCAGGTCCCGCCCACCCACCGGGACCGCCGCGGCCTCGTCGATCCCGGCCGGGAAGTCGGTCGCCAGGTGCACCTCCTCGCCGTCCACCACCACCGTGGCGGTCCCCCACTCCAGGATCACCGGGTCGCGTTCGCCGGCGAACGGCCGGGCACCCGCGGCGTAGACGTTGCGCCGGGCGTACCCGGCCTGTTTCACGTCGCGGCCGGCAACCTCCTCGACGAACGGGTTGAAGTCGCCGAACAGCGTGTTCGGCACGGCCACCGTCCACACCGTGCCGCCGTCCGGCTGCCAGCCGGTGATCCGCTCGGAGCCCTTGATGACGACGTGCTCGCTCTCGGCGGCCCGATAGGTGATCCGGCGGTTGTCGCTGAGCCCGCCGCGTCGCGGGGTCACCCACTCCCGGTACTCGCCGGCGTGCACCACCACGGTGTCGCCGGGGCGGGCCGGCGCCGCGGCCCGGTTGATGGTCCGCAACGGCCGCCGCGCCGACCCGTCGGTGTCGTCGGCTCCGGTGGTCGCCACGTGCAGCGATGTCATGTCGTCGGCCCTTTCTGTGGAGACCTGCTCATCCTTTGACGGCTCCGGTCAGGCCGCCGACGATGCGGCGTTCGAAGAGGCTGAAGAAGACCAGCGCGGGGATCATCGACAGCGACGTGAACGCGAGCACCTTCGCGGTGTCCACCGAATACTGCGACGCGAACGCCTGCACGCCCAGCGGCAGCGTGAAGCTGTCCTGGTCGTTCAGGATGAACAGCGGCAGCAGGTAGCTGTTCCAGCTGGTGATGAATGCCAGGATGCCGGTGGTGATCAGGCCCGGCACCGACAGCGGGAGCACCATCCGCCAGAAGAAGCCGAGCCGGCTGCACCGGTCGATCGCCGCCGCCTCCTCGATCTCCTTCGGGATCGCCTGCAGGAACGGCACCAGGATGATGATCGTGGTGGGCAGCCCGAAGGCGATCTGCGGCAGGATCACCCCGGGCAGGGTGTTCACCAGGCCCAGGTTCTTCACCAGGATGTAGAGCGGCGTGATCGCCACCGTGGCCGGGAACATCAGGCCGGCCGCGAACAGCGCGTACATCGCGCCCCGCCCGCGGAACCGGTAGCGGGCCAGCACGTAGCTGGCCATCACCCCGAGCGTGACGACCCCGATCGTCGTCGCCACCGCGGTGATCGCCGAGTTGCCCACCTGGCGCCAGAACGTGCTGCTCGCCAGCACGTCGGCGTAGTTGGTGAACACCCACGGCCGGGGCAGGCCGGCCGGGTCGGTGATGATCTGCGAGTTGGTCCGGAAGCCCCCGATGACGATGTAGACGACCGGGCCGAGCATCAGACCGACCAGCAGCAGGGCGATCAGGTAGACCGCCGGGTTGCCGGCTGTTCTGCTCTTCATGCCTACCGCCCTCCGGTGAGCGCGCCCTCGGTGTCGCGGCGCAGCACGAAACGCTGGTACACGAGCGCGATGATCATGGAGATGGCGAACAGCACGACCGCGACCGCGTTGCCGTAGCCGTAGTTCGCGGCGTTGCGCCCCTCGGTGACCATGTACGTCACCATGGTCGAGGTGCCGGCGGTCGACGCGACGTACTGCCCCCAGATGATGTAGACCAGGTCGAACAACTGCAGCGCACCGAGAATCGACAGGAACGCCCAGATTCGGACGGTCGGGCCGAGCAGCGGCAGGGTGATCCGCCGCTGGGTCTGCCAGAACGACGCCCCGTCCACCGCGGCCGCCTCACTGAGCTCCTCCGGGATGTTCTGCATGCCGGCCAGGAACAGGATCACCGCGAACCCGACGTACTTCCAGGTCAGGACCAGCATCAGGGTCCAGATGGCGAGCTTCGGGTCGGAGAGCCAGTCCGCGGCCAGCCCGCCCAGCCCGATCGAGCGCAGCACGCCGTTGACCGCGCCCTCGCTCTGCAGCAGCAGGCCCCACGCCGTGCCGACGATCACCTCGGCGATCACGTACGGCACGAAGATCAGCACGCGCAGGATCGACCGGCCGCGCATCCGGCGGTTCAGCAGCATGGCCAGCCCGACCGCGATCGGGCCCTGCAGGACCAGGGACAGCACCACGATCAGGCCGTTGTGCAGCAGCACGTCGTGGAACGCGCTGTCCTGCAGGATGGTGCGGTAGTTGTCCAGTCCGACGAAGTCGGTCGGAACCCCGAACCCCTTCCAGCGGTAGAACCCGTAGTACCCGGCCATCAGCACCGGGAAGATCACGAAGGCGAGGAACACCAGGATCGCCGGGCCGGACAGGGCAGCGATCTCCAGCCGCTGCGCCCATCCGGCTCCCCGTCGTGCGGGCACGCGGCTCAGCCCTTCTTGGCCGCGTCGTTCACGGCCTTGATGATCCCGGCGACGTCACCCTTGCCGGCGAGCAGGTTGACGATGCTGACGTTGAGGGCGTTGCCGACGTTCTGGCCGTACAGGGTGTCCAGCCAGACCGACACGTACGGCGCCTTGTTGTAGGTGTCGAGCACCGCCTTGAGGTAGTCCTCGGTGACCGCGCCCTGGGCCGCCCTGTTCACCGGCAGCGCGTTGAAGCCCCGGTAGTACGCCTCCTGCACGTCCTTGGTGAGCAGGTAGTTGAGAAAGTCGCTGCACTCCCTGGGTGCCTTGGCCGAGCACGAGTAGCCGTCCGTGCCGCCCATCACCGCGGCCGGGTCACCCTGGCCGCCCGGCACCGACGGGAACGGGAAGAAGCCCAGGTCGGGCAGCGGCTTGGCATCCTTGGTGAGGGAGGCGATGGTGCCCGGGTCCCAGGCGCCCATCAGCTCCATGCCGGCCTTGTGGTTGGCGATCAGCCCGGCCGAGCTGCCCGCGCCCTGCTGCGCCGAGGTGGTCAGGAAGCCGTTGTTGAAGGGCTGGGTGGCGGCGAACGCCTGCAGATCCTGACCGGCTCTGGTCCAGCAGGGATCGTCGAAGGTCTTACTCTCGGCGGTCGCGTCCAGGGTCGCCTTGCTGCAGGAGCGCAGTGCGAAGAAGTAGAACCAGTGCGCGGCCGGCCAGGCGTCCTTGGCGCCGAGCGCGACCGGGGTGCCGTTCGCCTTCAGCTTGGTGACCGCGGCGTTGAACTCGTCCATCGTGGCCGGCGGGGCGGTGATCCCGGCCTTCTGGAACACGTCCTTGCTGTACCAGAGGCCGCCGGGCAGGATCGCGACCGGCACGGCGTACGCCTTGCCGTCGATCTGCCCGGTCTTGAGCGCCGCCTCCGGGACCGCCTGCTTCGTCTCCGCCGAGATGTCCGCGGTGATGTCCTTGACCTGACCGGCGTCCACCATCGCGGCCATCTTGCCGCCGCCGCGCTGCAGGAAGATGTCCGGCGCGGCGCCCGAGTTGAGGGCGGTCTGCAGCTTGCCGTCAAGGTCCTCGTTCTGCACGGCCTGGATCTTGATTGTGACGGTGGGGTGGGCGGCCTGGTAGTCGGCGGCCGCCTTCTCCCAGAACGCCCGGCCGGGGCCGGTGGTGGCGTTCTCCCAGAGCTCCATCGTGACGTTGCCACCGCTGGAGTCGTCACCGCCTCCGCAGGCGGCGAGGCCGAGTGTGCTCAGGGTCAGTGCGGCTACTACGGCGAGAGTCCTGCGGGGTGTCATCGAAGAACCACCTCTCGGCAGCGAAAGTTTCGGAATGTTTCCGGAAGATGGCGCCCAAACTAGGGATCGCTCATTTGGAATGTCAAGATGTTCATCAGAGCAAATCGATTTCTGCGCGTGATCGGACGTGGAGATCGCCGCTGTCGGTGCCGCGCGAGCGCGGGCCGGAAGTTGTGGGTTTTTGACCGAAAGTTTTGGGGATCCTCAAGTAGGCCCGGGGGCTACCGAATCCTGGGGGCGTCGATCACCGCCGCCCAGGGAGACCCCGCATGCCCGGCACCGAGCCCGTCCTTCTGCCGCCCAGCGCCGACCCGACCTTCGCCGGTCCGGCCTACGGACCGCCGCCGGCTTCGGGGGCGGCCGCGCCCGCCTACGGTCCGGCGGTCGAGATGCCGGCTCCGGCTCCGGCCTCCGCGATGCCGGCCCCGGCCTCCGCGATGCCGGCCCCGGGGTACGCGATGCCGCCGCAGGGGTACGCGATGCCGCCGCAGGGGTACGCGATGCCGGCCCAGGGATATGCGATGCCGGCACCGGCATACGGGATGGCTCCGGGTTATGGCGCGGCTCCCGGTTATGGCGCGGCTCCCGGTTACGGGGCGGCTCCCGGGCAGGCGGCGATGGTCGGTGGCGGCGTCGCGATGGCGGGCGGCGCCGCGGCGATGGTCGGCGGCGGGGCGGCCATGGCCGGCGGCACCGCGGTCGCGGCCACCGGTGCCGCCGTCGCCGGCACCTCGGTGATCTCCGGCCTCTTCATGATGTTCTTCGGTGCCCTCCTGAGCCTGACCATCATCGGCGCGATCGTCGGCATCCCGATGATCATGGCCGGAATGGCCACCGCCGGCTTCGGCGCCGCGGCCGGCACCACCGCGATGGTCGCCGGTGGCGCCACCGCCGTGGCCGGCACCGCGGCCATGGCCGGCGGGGCGGTGGCCACCGCGGCCGGCGGCGCCGCCATGTACACCGGCGCGCAGCAGGCCTCGGCCGCCGCGCACGGCTACCCGCCGGCGATGCCGATGCGGCCGCCCGCGGTCTGGCCGGTCGCCGTGGTCACGCTGTTCTTCGGCATCTTCGGCCTGATCCCCGCGGTCATCGCCACCGGCAAGGCACGCCAGCAGGGGATCGCCGTCAGCCGTTACTGGCTCGCCTTCGGCCTCCCGCTGATCTTCTGGCTCGGTGTCGTCGCCGCGCGGTGATGGCGTCGCCGCGCGGCGATCTCCTACCCGGGTGTCGTCGCGACGGCGATCTTGTGGCTGGGTGTCATCGCGGCGCGGTGATTTCGCGGCTGGGTGCCGTCGCGGCGCGGTGATTTCATGGCCGGGTGCCGTCGCCGTGCGGTGACCCCCGGTTTACCGGCGCGCGGCCGGGGAACGCGGGCGTCCCTCCGGAAAGGACGCCCGATGACCGTTCACCGCACCACCGGCGGCCCGGCCTGGACGCCCGCCCTGCCCGCCGGCCGGGTGATGTGCGCCGACAGTACCGGCCGGGCACTGCTCGCCCTGTCGGTGCCGCCCGGGGATCGTCGCGACGACACCCTCTCCCGGGTGCCGGTGCTGGGCCGTCACGGCGAGCTGCCGGACCGGGCCCGCCGCGCCGCGCTGACCGCGGAGGCCGCCGGCGAGGCCCTGCCGGTGGCGCTGGCCGGGCACGTGGACGCGGAGGCGGTCGCCCGCTGGGTGACCGGGCACCACCGGTCACCACGCTATCCGGCAGTGGTCCTCGGCTCGCCGCACGGCGCCGCGGTGCACCTGGCGGCCGCGTGCGGGGCGGCCTGGCTGCCGACGTCCTTCACGGTCACCCTCCCGTGGCCGGGCGGGGACCCCGGTGACTGGGCGGCCGCCCGGGACTGGGGCGCCCGCCTGGCCGGGCCCATCCTGGACCGCAATCCCGGGGTCACCGTGCGGCAGGTGCACGATCCCGTGTCCCGCGGCGTCCTGTGTGGTGCGACGGTGTCCCTGCAGGTGCGGTGGCGCACGCTGCCCGCGGCGTACCGGTCGTTCCTCACCACCCGCGGTCCGGACGGCGTCCACCTGTTCGTCCGCGACCTGCGGACCTGGCCGGTGGACGGCGGCCCACCCGGCTACAGCTTCCAGATCGGGTCGCCGGTCGCCGGCGGCGACCCGGCCGACTACCGCGGCGGCGATGACGCCTTCGGCCGGCTGCTGCACCGGATCGGCGCCGGCGACTGGACCGACCCGCCGGCCGGCACACCCCGGCACTACGCCGAGACCAGCGGCGAGCCCGGCCTGGAAGCGGAGATCCGGACCGTGGCCGCGGCCGGCGGATCGGCCGGCCACCGGTTGCTCTACAGCGACCCGCACGCGCTCAGCGCCGCCGTCGCCGACCTGCACCGGGCGTGGCTGTCACCCCCGCCGGGCGCCCGGCACGCCCTGGTCGGCACCGGCCGGATGACCGATCCGTGGCAGGCGTTCGACGCCGGCGTCGTGCCCTACTGGTGCGAGTCGTCGTCGCACGCCGCGGCCACCGCCGCGGAGTGGTGGCTGGCCGGCAGCCGGCCCTACGACCGGATCACCGTGCTGCCCGACCCGCCCGGGACACCGCACGGCCGGCTGGCCGCCCCGGCGCACTGGCGTTCGATCGCCGCCTTCGCCGGCCGGGGCGCCGTCGGCAACCTGCTGGCCCGCCGGTATCCCACCCTGCCGGCGGCGGCCGGGCACGCCACCGACTACCTCCGGCACGCCACCACGGCCCCCGGCCGGCGCCCCCCGATCCCGGCCGGCGAGGCGGTGCGACACCTGAGCCGGCACCGCACCGTCCCCGGCCTGATGATCCTGTGACGCACCCGGACGGCCCGCACCCTCTCCCCGGGCCGGTGCCGCCGGGCGCCCGGCTATTGCGGGTACGCCGTCTGCACCACCCGGACGCCGGCCCGGGTGACCAGCGTGCCGCGGCCCGGGGGCTGCTTGGCGGGGCGGACGTCACCGACGATAGGGCCCTCCGCCGGGCTGCCGGAGAGCAGCAGGAACGCGCTGTTCAGCAGGGTGAGCATGCGGGGCAGCGGCTCGTACATCGCCCGGGCCGCGCCCGCCGTGCGACGGGCGACGATCAGGTGCAGGCCGATGTCCCGCGCGTACGGCAGGAGGGGGACCAGTTCGGCCAGCGGGTCGCCGTCCGTGCCGGCGACCAGGTCGTAGTCGTCGACCAGCACGAACAGGTCCGGTCCTCGCCACCAGCGGCCCTTGCGCAGCCGTTCGGCGGTCACCTCCGGGCCGGGAAGCCGTTCGGTCATCGCCTGCCGGACCGTGGCGACGGCGTCGGCCACCGCCGCCCGGGAGCCGGCGTGGATCAGCAGGTGCCGGCCGTCGGCCGCGCCGGTCAGGCCGCGGCGGGGATCGACCAGCATCAGCCGGGCCTCCGCCGGCATGCAACGGGCCACGATCGACTGCGCGATCAACCGCAGCACCCCGGTCCGGCCGGATCCCGGATCGCCGACGACCACCAGGTGCTGGTCGGCGCCCGGATCGAACCGGACCGGTTCCAGAGTGGACTCGTCCAATCCGATCGGGAAGCCCTCCCCGGGCCGGTCCGGCAGGTCCGCCGGGCTCAGCAGCTCCGGCAGCATCCGCATCTGCGGGGCCGTCTGCCCCGACCAGGCGGCCCGGATCGGCACGGCCGCGTCTGGCCACGGCGCGGCGGACCGGAAATGCCGGCCGTCCGGGGTGAGCCCGTACCCGGGATCGCGGCGCGGCACGGCCAGCGCGGCACGACGGCTGACCATCGACCGCTCGGCGTCGCGCAACCGCAGCTCCAGCCGGGTGCCGACGGACTCCGGCAGCCCGGCGCTGAGATCCGCCCAGCGGTCGGCGGTCAGCACCACGTGGATGCGGTGCTCCGGGCCGCGGCGGACCAGCTCGACGACGGCGGCCTCCAGACCCCGGGGGGCTGTTGCGCAACCCGTTCCAGCCATCGACGATCACAACAATCGTCTGGTACGGGTCGTCCCACGTCTCGCCCGCCGCACGATTCTCCAGGAGGCGCCGGAGTTCCCCGACGATCCGCCGCACCCCGTGGGTGTCGCCCCAGCCGGCCGCGGCCGACCGGTGCGGCAGTGGCTCCGCGCCCGGGTTGAGGTGGAAGAACTGCAGGTCGGCGGGGCTGTGCCGGAGGGCGAGCGCGGTCGTCAGCGTGTGCACCAGGGTGCTCTTGCCGGAGCGGGTGTCTCCCACGATCGCGACGTTGCCGGCCACGTCCAGCAGCAAGGGGCCGTACCGGTGCTCGTACGGTTCGTCGACGATGCCGACCGGCACGCGCAGTCGATCGCCTCCGGCCCCGGCGAGCAACCCGGTGAGGCACGGTGACTCCGGCGGCACCGGCAGCCACATCCGGTGTGCGCGGGGCTCCTCGCCCGCCAGCGCGTCGACCAGTTTCTCGAGGTCGCTCCGGCGGTCGTGCTCCTCGACACCGGTCGGGTCGCCGAGCTCGTCCAGGTCGGGAAGCCGAGCCCAGCCGCAGCTGTGCGCCGCGTGGAACCGCACCGTCGGCTCGGCGCCCGCCCGCAGGTAGCCGTGCCCGGGATGGCGGGGCAGCTCGTAGGCGTCCGGAACGCCCAGCACCTGCCGGCTTTCCCGGGACGAGAAGGTGCGCAGTGCGATCCGGTAGCTCAGGTGACTCTCCAGCCCGCGCAGCAGCCCCTCCTCCAGGCGTTGCGTGGCCAGCAGCAGGTGGACGCCGAGGTCGCGGCCCACCCGGACGATCCGCAGGAACAGGTCGGCGACATCCGGCCGGTCCAAGAGGAGGCCGTTGAACTCGTCGACGAGGATGAGCAGCGCGGGGAGCGGGGCGAGGGGCGCGCCGCCGGCCCGGGCGGCCGCATACTCCCCGCGGGAGGCGAACGGCCCCGCCGCCCGCAGCAGCCGCCGTCGCCGGTCGAGCTCGCCGACGAGGGCGGCCTGCATCCGTTCCGGCGTGCGCCAGTCCTCGGAGAACTCCACGTTGCTGATGACGCCGGCCGCGTGCGGCAACCTGTCCAGCTCCCGGAAGGTCGCACCACCCCGGTACTCGACGGCCGCGAAGGTGAGCTCGTCCGGCGCGTGGGTCACGGCGAGGGCGGCGACGATCGTACGCAACAATTCGCTCTTGCCGGAGCCCGTCGCACCGACCAGCAGGCCGTGCGGGTGCTCGCCGAGGTCGAGCTCCACGATCGAGGCGTCCGGCGTCCGCCCGATCGGGATCCGCAGCCCGCCCGGCTCCCGCCGCGGCCCCGGCCGGGCCGGGTCCGCGAGCCCCACCAGGTGCGCGAGGGTCTCGTTCGGCTGCCACGCCTGAGCCGGCGCCTGATATCCGGCCAGGAACGCGGCCAGCCCCGCCGCGTGGACCTCGTCCATCCCGTCCGGGACCGCCACCGGGCCCTCGTGCTCCCGGCCGATCACCGACACGGCGCCCGCCGAGACGGTCAGGTGGATCCCGTCCCCCGGCAGTCGCCCGTCGATGTCGAGGACCGTGCCGGGCCCCTCCACCGGCGGCGGCTCCACCCCGTCCAGCACCAGCACCCGGTGCGCCGGCGCACCGTCGGCATCGGCGTGCGGCAGCTGCGCCACCCACGCCCAGTCAACCTGCCGCGGCGCCGCGGCGACCACCGTGATGCCGAGCTCGTCCGGCGCGTGCAGTACCGCCAGCTGCGCCAGCACCGCCCGGATCAGCGCGGTGGTGTGGTCCCGATCACCGTGCAGCACCACCCGCGGGAAATCCGTCAGCCGCAGCCGCACCGGCAGCTGCGCCACCGCGGTGGCGCCCAGCGACCCGTACGACCCGTCCGTGCGCACCGCGGTGGTCCCGATCCGGACCTCGGCGAAGTCGTCGTCGGTGACCCGCCGCTCCCACATCCGCGACGAGGCCGCCACCGACCAGAGCGCCCCGGGTTCCGGATGTCGCCAGAGCTCGGCGGCTCGCCGCCGCGCGACATACCGCAGCTGCTCACGGCCACCGGCCGGCATCGCGCCGTCGGGAGGTCGCGGCCCCGGATCGCGCATCGGCCGCCAGAAGATCTCACGCTCGCTGGGCACGGCGCCATCGTAGGTCGTCACCGTTTCCCGACAGCCCGACAGCCCGACAGCCCGACGGCCGGCGCGCGGCCGCCACCGGCGCCGGATGATGGGAACGCCTGATCAGCGCACAGCCGCCACCGGCGCCGGATCGTCGGAACGCCTGATCAGCGCGCGGCCGCCACCGGCGCCGGATCGGGGTGGATGGGGTCGGTCGCCGGGATGGCGGGGGCGGCCGGGGTGGCCGGGGTCTGCGGGTGGCGGCGCAGGCCGGTCAGGGTGATCACGATCAGGACGGCGAAGGCGGCACCGGCCAGGACGAAGCTGAGCGTGAACTGGCTTTCGGCGGGCAGCGGCGGCACACCCGGCGGCAGGCCGGGCACGCTGGCGGCGGCCAGCAGGGAGGTGACCGTGGCGCTGCCGATCGCGCTGCCGGTGGAGCGGGAGATGGAGTTGATGCCGTTCGCGATGCCGGACTGGTGGTGCGGGACGCTGGCCATGATCAGCGCGGGCATGGCAGCGTAGCCCAGGGCGACGCCGGCGCCGATCACCGCGCCGGCGGCGATCACCGAGGCCGGCCGGGTGTGGGTGACCGCCAGCCAGGCGAAGCCGCCCGCGCCGAGGGCGGCGCCGGCGACCAGGGTGGCGCGGGCGCCGATCCGGCGCAGCAGGACGCCGCCGAGCTGGGCGGCGAGCAGCGAGGCGACCGCGGCCGGGAGCAGGTATTCCACCGACGCGCGCAGCACCGAGGCGCCGAAGCCGTAGCCGGCCAGCGCGGTGGGCATCTGCACCAGATACGAGATGCCGATCGACTGGGTGAACATGCCGAACCCGACCAGGATGCCGGCCAGGTTGGTGAAGAACACCGGCCGGTGCGTGAACATCCGCAGGTCGACGAGCGGCTCGGCGACGCTCCGCTCGATCAGCACCCAGACGACGGCGAGGACCGCCGCGGCGGCGAAACAGCCCAGCGTGCGGGCGCTGGCCCAGCCCCAGCCGTGGCCCTGGGAGATCGGCAGGAGCAGCGCCACCAGGACGCCGGCCAGGCTGAGCGCGCCCCACACGTCGACCCGGCCGCCGCTGCGGTGCCCGCCGGACGGCACGATCGCGGCGACGGCGAGCAGGGCGAGCACGGCGAGGCCGGCGGAGAGCCAGAACACCCGGTGGAAGTCGGCGTCCGCGCCCTGGGTGAGCAGGCCGGTGGTGACCAGTGCCAGGCCGCCGCCGAACGCGAGGGTGCCGCTGATCAGGGCCATCGCGCCGGGCAGCCGTTCCGGGCGCAGGTGCTCCCGGACGACGGACAGGGCCAGCGGGAAGATGGCGGTGGCCGCGCCCTGCAGCACCCGGGCGACGATCAGCCAGCCCAGCGAGTGGGTCAGGGCGGCCAGCACGGAGCCGGCGACCATCACCACCAGGACGGCGAGCAGGGTGGGCTTCTTGCCGTACTGGTCGCCGAGCCGGCCGAGCAGCGGGGTGAAGACGGCGGCGGACAGCAGCGTGGCCGTGGTGACCCAGCTGACCTCGGAGGTGCTGGCGTGCAGGTCGTGCCCGATCAGGCCGAGGATCGGCACGACCAGGGTCTGCATCATCGACACCACCATGGTGGCGACACCGAGGACCAGCACCAGCACGGTCTCGCGGCGCGCGGCGGGGGAAGACATCGTCGGGTGTCCTTCACAAAGCTTGATTTGCTAAAAGCTTGATTTTTTCAAGTGAATGGGACCGTAAATGGCAACTGTTGAAAAAGTCAAGCTTCTCGGTACGCTGGTGCCGTGCGCCACCCACCGGAGCCGGACAGCCCCTCGACGACCCAGCTCATCGAGCGGTTCGTGCTGGCCAGCAGCACGTACTACCAGGAGTTCGCCGCCGTGGCCGACCGGCACGACCTCAACTCCACGCAGGTCAAGCTGCTGATCCTGGTGCACCGGCCGCAGTCCATGCGGGCGCTGGCCAAGCAGCTGTCCTGCGACGCCTCCAACGTCACCGGCCTCGTCGACCGGCTGGAGCGCCGCGGCCTGGTCCGCCGCGACGTCGCCCCCACCGACCGCCGCATCAAGATCATCGGGCGGACGCCGGCGGGCGAGGAGGTGGTCGGAATGGTGCGCGCCGAGATGGCGGCGACCCACCGGGCCCTCGCGGCCTTCAGCGACGACGAGCGGGCGCTGCTCGGCACCCTGCTGACCCGCATGCACGCCGCCCTCGACGAGAGCTGACCGGCACCGTGCGTCGGGCTGCGTCTCGCAGCCGGCGTCCCTCCTGCCGCACTTCGTGCCGTACAGCCCGGGGCAGGTTCGCCGCTGCTCGGAGTCAGCAGGTGGGGCGCAGCAGGACGGCGTACAGGTCGCCGGGGCCGGGCTCGTGGACATTGCCGTCGCCGTCACGCCCGAGGGGAACGGACTCACCGGACGCCGCGAGGTACCAGCACTCCTCCACATCGGCCAACGGTGAACAGGTGTCGTCGCCCGCTCCATCCCTCGCGACGACCACCACGGCGTCGTCGGGCAGGTCGGCGAGAATGTCCCGCAGCCCCGCGGCGGTGATCGTGCCGATGGTGAGCATCGGATCCACACGGGCGTTCTGATCCCGGACATAGGTGTTCTCATCAGGACCCACCGTCGTCCTCCTCTGCTGGCGACCGCACCACGACGTGCCGTTACCGGTGCGTTATTTTCCCGCGACCGCGAGCCCTTGTCTTGGTAACGGGTTGGAAACACCCGTGCGTTTGCCGATTGTCACCTCACCGGCCGGGTAGTCAGTGGTCACGCCAGTTTTCCGACGGCTTAAACGTGAATTTCAGGAGTTGATTATGGCTACCAGCACCCACGCACACGAGAACGTCGCCGTGAAGGGAAACCGGTTCCGGGGCGAGGAGACCAAGCCCTCCTTCAAGACCACTGAGCTGATTGTTTATGTGCTCGCAGTCATCGGCGTACTGATCGCCTCTTACACCGTCGGCGACGGGGCCGCCAACAACGGCACCGACCATTTCGCCGCTGACAAAGCGTGGTGGTACATCACGCTGCTGACCATCGGCTACATGATCAGCCGCGGCCTGGCCAAGGCCGGTAGCCGCAGCAGCGACGTCGACCCGCGCACGCACTGATAAGTCTTCGAGCATCCGCGGGCGCTGCCGGGCATGGCGACTCGGCAGCGCCCGCCGTGCCGTACGAGCCGCGCCACGTCGAGCGGTCGGATCAAGCACGGAGGAAAGCGCCACCGGAGTCTCCCCATTTCCGCTGATCAGGTGGTGAACCGCTACGACAAACCGCCGCCGGACCAACAGCGTGCCGGCCCGCCGGCGGCTTCGCAAGACAACGCTGAATGTGCCACGCACGCCAGATTCAGAATTCACGGCAAGGACGATCAGCCACTTCGTGTGCCCCTGATCGTACGACCAATACCGTCACCCAGCCGCGCGCGAATACACAGAGATCGTATTGAGTGTTTCGAGTTCGTCGTTCAGTCAACTCGTGCGGCGGAAGTCGGTAACGTCCGGGACCTTCTGAAAGCCGGCCGAGACGTACGTCGCCACGCCGCCGACGTTGCTGCTCGGGGTGCACACCATCGCGCTGGACGACCCCATCTCCTGCAACGCGGCGGCCGCGGCCACCGTGATGGCGCGGCCGTACCCGTGGCCACGGTGATCCCGATGAACGCCCATTGGTTCGAGCAGACCCGGTCGCCCGCCCCCGGCCGACCAGACCGTCGCCGCGGCGACCGCATCGCCGTCGCCGTCGTAACCGACCAGGCACCGGGCCCGACGGTAGGGCGGGGCAGCGGCCATCGCGCGCCAGCGCTCCACAGTGAACGTCGAGTTGGCGAACGCCGCCCGGTGCACCGCGACCCGATCATCGACGAACCGATCCCGAACGTTGTGCGCCTCGATGACCTCGACCCTGAGCCCGCAGTCCTCCACCGGCTCGATCAGTTCGCGAGACAACGGGGTCCACGGTTCGTCGGGCACCCAACCGCTGCGACGGAGGAGGTGTCGAAGAGCAGCGCCGAAACGGGCCTCGACGGCCCCGGCGCCGTCGGGCAGTACCCCGTGCCCCGGATCCGACAGATCGGCCAGCAGCCGGGCGGCGAACGCGGCGTCCTCGTCGACGCCCGGTGCGATGCCCATGCGGATCACCCCGTCGTCCACCAGGCCAACGGCCAGGATCTGCCCGTTACGGGTCCACACCCGGACGGCCTCGGCCAACTCCCGCCCGCCGAACCTCCAGTGCCACCCGAGGTCGCCTGGATGAAGCTGCACGGGCCCGCCGGTGTGCTGCCAGACCGCTACCGCCTCAACGATCTCGCCTAACGAATCCGGCGTCGCAAGCTGCATCGTGATCGACATGCGTCGACCCAACCACACCGCAGAGACCACGCAATCGGTTTTCGCCGCCAGAGTGCCGGCCCATGACTCGCGCGCATGAAGATTCCACGACCGCCTTGTCAAAGGGGGATAACGGCTGGCCCCACAGCCGCCGCGATCGGCACGACGACCGGATCTGCCGCCGTCCGTGTGCGCCGGGCACCGGGTGTACGTCACCGGTTGTAGTCGGCGCCGGGTTGCTGCGAGCATGACGGGGTGATGATCCCGGGATATCTGGACGGGTACGAACCGCCGATCGTCGACTCGCCCCTGGTCGACGGCTCCGCGCTGATGGCGCACGACCTGTTCTGGCCGGCGTTCCTGTCCACCGTGGGCGGATCTGCAACGGCGCCGTACGCTTTCGGCGCTGATCCTGCCGACCTCGACGAGATGGTCGACGCTTTCCTGGACGAGCACGAGTGGCCGGTGTTCTCGCTGCTGCTCGCCGGCACCGGTCAGCTGCACGTCGTGATGCGGAACCTTCCCGACGACGGCGGTGTCGACTACGTTCTCGACCCCGGCACCGGGAGCAGGTCGATTCCGCTCGCTGCGCTGGACGGACACTTCCGAGGGCCGGCACTCGCCTGGCCGGAGCTGATCGACACCGCGCGACCCCCCGGCGCCCCTCACACGTCCGCTGAACGACTGCTGCTTCTCCTGCCGGCCTGCGCAGATCGCGACCGCCCCAGCGACGTGACCGAGATGGTGGCGGCCGCCCTCACCGCTGTCGGCGCCGTGTCCGGTACCCACGCCGTCGCCGAAGAGTTGCTCGACAGCCCTCGCTTCTGGACGCGCGACTGCGGATGGACCATCGTTGACCAAGCCTTGGTGTGCCTCGGATCGCACGCCTACCGCAGCGCCGACGCCGAGCTGACATCAAGCGACCTCCGCCTGGTCACCGAGGCATTCCGGAGCACGTCAGCCGACCCGGCGTAGCCGGCGAGGAGACAAGGAGCGCGCCGGCTGCGCAGGCTGAGCCGGACCGGCGTACCTTCTGCCGGCGGCCGTGGTGAGCGCGGTGCGCCGGGACGGTGAGCCGGCTCGGCCGCCCCACGCGGGTCGGGCGGTCAGCGGCGCCTTCTCCGCCGGATCCGTCGCCAGGCCCGGCCCAGCAGGGTGAGCAGCAGGTCGCCGAGCACATAGCGGGGCGCCCGCAGACCGATGCGCCGCATCACGATCCCGCCCGGGACGACAGGTAGGCGCGCCATCCGCCGTGCCCGGTGATGTCCGGGGCACCTTCGGCGGCGACACCCTCGCACAGGAAGCCGGTGACCGTCGTGCCGTCCGCCAGCCGCACCGGACCGAGCGCCATCGGGCTCGGCAGCCCGGCCAGCAATCGGCCGAGCGCGTCCGGCGGCAGCGCCCACACCTCCCCCTCGATCGCCGCGCCGCCCGCGGCCACCCGGACCAGCCCGGGCTTGGGCGGGTCGGTGGGCAGGGCGTGCAGCCGGTAGTGCGCCGCGGTGCGGACGGCCCGCAGGAAGCGGCCGCCCGGCTCGGTGAGCTGGTGGTTCAGTGGCTGACCGGTCAGGTGGGCGCCGACCACGAGCAACGGCAGCCCGGTTCCGGTCGTACCGCCGCAGGGTGTTTCGCCGAGGACGAGGGCCGCGACGTCGGCGGCGACCGTGTCGGCGAATCCCCGGGCGATGATCTGGACGCCGAAGGCGGCCGGAACGGCGACCGCGCTGAGGCCGAACAGGTTGCAGAAGTTGGTGTAGGTGCCGAGCGTGGCGTTGACGCCGATCGGGTCGGCGGCGACCTCGGCGCTCGTCGGGTGCGTCGGCGCGGTCGGCAGCAGCAGCGCGTCGGCGTCGCCCCACTCGGCCATCGCCTCGGCACGCAGCCGGTCGAGGCGTTCGGTGTCGGCGACCAGCACGTGGGCGGGGATGTCGCGGGCGGCGCCGATGATGGCGCGCACCGTCGGGTCGACCTCGGCGGGATGCTCGTCGATGAACGCGCCGACGGCGGCGTAGCGTTCCGCGACGAAGCCGCCCTGGTAGAGCAGCTTCGCCGCGGCCAGGAACGGGGCGAGCCGGATCGGCCGCAGCCGGGCACCGGCGGCTTCGAGATCCTTGGTGACCTGCTCGAACGCATCGAGCCGGTCCGGTGACAGCGCGGTCAGCTCGCAGCGGTCGGGCACCGCGACGATCGGATGCGGCGGCGCTGCGCCCGAGGGCGGCATCGGGTCGCTGATGATGCCGAGCGCCTGACGCCCCTCCCCGAGGGTGCGGGCGAAAACGGTCACGCAGTCGAAGCTGCGGCAGGCGGGCACCACCCCGTCGGTCGGCACCAGGCCCGGTGTGGGTTTCATCCCGACGATGCCCTGGAACGCGGCCGGCACCCGCCCCGACCCCGCGGTGTCGGTGCCGAGCGCCAGGTCGGCGATGCCGAGCGCGACGACCACCGCGGATCCCGAGCTGGAGCCGCCGGAGACGCGGGTCGGGTCACGCACGTCGCGGACCGCCCCGTACGGGCTGCGGGTCCCGACCAGCCCGGTGGCGAACTGGTCCAGATTGGTCTTGCCGAGGATCAGTGCCCCGGCGTCCACCAGCCGTTGCACGGCCGTGGCGCTGACCGCCGGCCGGTAGGCGTACGCCGGGCAGCCGGCCGTGGTCGGCAGCCCCGCCACGTCGATGTTGTCCTTGACCGCGACGAGCTTCCCGGCCAGCGGCAGTTCCTCTCCGGCGGCGAGTCGCGCCTCCACCACGACCGCGTCGGCGAGCAGGTCCGTCACCGGCCGCAGCGTGATCCACGCTTCCGGCCGCTCGTTGCGGGCAAGGCGGTCGTACGCGGCGCGTACCCGGGTCGTCGGTCTCATGCCAGCACCACCAGCGGACTGCCCGGCGCGACCTGCGCACCCGGGGTGACGAGGATGTCGGTGACCGTCGCGGCGCGCGGCGCGGTGACGACGGTTTCCAGCTTCATGGCCTCCAGCGCGAGCAGCGGCTGCCCCGCGGCCACCCGGTCGCCGGGCCGCACGTCGACCCGCCACACGCTGGACACGAACGGCGCCTCGACGAGCGCGCCGCCGTCCGGCACGGTCACCTGCCCGGCGGCGGGCGCCGCTTCGGGTTCGGGCCGCGGGTCGAATTCACCGGCCGCCGCCCACGCGTCGCGTTCGGCGCCGAACGCGGCCGCCTGGGTGGCCCGGAACGCCGCGATCGAGTCCGCGTTCGCGGCGAGGAAGTCCTCGTGGTCGGCGAGCCGGAAGGTGCCGTCGTCGATGCGCAGCCGGTGCCGCCCGGCGGCCATGTCGGCCCGCAGGTCGAGCAGTTCCTCCGCGCCGACCGGGTACCACCGGATCCGGTCGAAGTGGCGCAGCAGCCACGGGTCGCCGGCCTCGCGCTGCCAGCGGGACCAGACCTGCACGGTGCGCCCGACGAACTGGTAGCCGCCCGGACCCTCCATGCCGTAGATGCACAGGTACGCCCCGCCGATCCCGACCGCGTTCTCCGGCGTCCAGGTGCGCGCCGGGTTGTACTTGGTGGTGACCAGGCGGTGCCGCGGGTCGAGCGGGGTGGCGACCGGCGCGCCGAGGTACACGTCGCCGAGGCCGAGCACGAGGTAGCTGGCGTCGTACACCGTCCGGTAGACATCCTCGACCGCGTCGAGGCCGTTGACCCGGCGGATGAACTCGATGTTCCACGGGCACCAGGGCGCGTCGTCGCGGACCCCGTTCATGTAGCGGGCGATCGCCTCCCGGGTCGCCGGGTCGTCCCAGGACAGCGGCAGGTGCACGGTGCGGCTGGGCACCTCGAGATCGCGGACCGCGGGCAGCTCGATCGACCGGACCACGTCGAGCAGCTTGCGGACCGGCAGCACCGCCGGGTCGATGTGGATCTGCAGCGAGCGGATGCCCGGGGTGAGGTCGACGACGCCCGGCAGGCCTTCGGCGCGCAGCCGGTCCATCAGCGCGTGCCCGCGCATCCGCAGGCCGAGGTCGAGGGTCATCGGGCCGTATTCGACGAGCAGGTTGTCGTCGCCGGAACGCCGGTAGGTGGCGTCGTCGGTCCTCGCCAGGACGCCGTCGTCCCGAGTCCTGATCAAGGGCGTGAAATCAAGGTCGTCGACGGGTACGAAACGAACCGTGTCCCTCGGGCTGAGCTGCCCCAGCTTCCACCGCTCCGAGGTGATCACCGTGGCCGGGCACACGAAGCCGCCCAGGCTCGGACCGTCCGGGCCGAGCAGGATCGGCACGTCGCCGGTGAAGTCGACGGCGCCGACCGAGTACGGGGTGTCGTGGATGTTGGAGGGGTGCAGTCCGGCCTCGCCGCCGTCGGTGCGGGCCCAGCGGGGCTTCGGTCCGACCAGCCGCACGCCGGTGCGGGCGGAGTTGAAGTGTACCTGCCACTCGGCGGCGTAGAAGGCGTCGATGTCCTCACGGGTGAAGAACTCCGGGGCGGCATGCGGCCCCTCGGTCACCCTGATCCGCCAGTCATGACCGATGTGCGGGGGCGCGGCGACGGGCCGGCCGGCCCCGATCGCGCCGACAGCCGAGCGCAACACGTCGCCGACCCGCAACGCCCGCCCGCCATGCCCGCCGAACTGCCCGAGCGTGAACGTCGCCGCGCTCCCCAGGTACCGCGGCACGTCCAGGCCCCCGGCGAACAGCACGTACGCCCGCAACCCTCCCTCGGTCGCCGTCCCCACGTCGAGCACCGCACCGGCCGGCACCACCACCGGCTCCCACTGCGGCACCGGCCGCCCGTCCACGCTCACCGGCACCGGTGCCCCGGTCACGCAGACCGTGGTCTCGGCGGTGAACCGCAGCGCCGGCCCGTCCACCGTGCACTCCAGGCCGGGCGCCCCCTCCGGATTGCCGAGCGCCCTGTTGCCCAGCCGGAACGACAGGTCGTCCATCGGCCCGGACGGCGGCACCCCGACCTCCCACAGCCCGATGCGCCCGGGCCAGTCCTGCACCGTCGTCAGCGTCCCGGGCCGCTGCACCACGACCCGCGGCTCGGTGTCGTGCACTCCGGCCAGGGTCGCCGTCGAGTGTCGCGCCGCCAGCACGTCCTCGTGCGCGGCGGCCGCGCGCAACAGCCCCAGGTTCGTCTCGATCCCGTCGATCCGGGTTCCGGCCAGGGCGGTACGCAGGTTGGCGAACGCCTCGCCCCTGGTCGCTCCGGTGACGATCACCTTGGCCAGCATCGGGTCGTAGGCGGTGCCCACCTCGGTCCCGGCGGCCACCCAGCCGTCCACCCGCACGTCGCCGGGGAAGACGGCGTCGGTGATCAGTCCCGCGCCGGGCCGGTGGTCCTGGGTGGGGTCCTCGGCGTAGACGCGGGCCTCCACCGCCACCCCGGCCGCCCGCCGCGGCTCGTCGAGCATGCCCGCGTCGCCCCGGGCCAGGCGCAGCATCCAGGCGACCAGGTCGATCCCGAAGATCTCCTCGGTGACCGGGTGCTCCACCTGCAGCCGGGTGTTCACCTCCAGGAACGAGGCTTCCTCCCGGGCCGCGTCGTAGACGAACTCGACGGTGCCGGCCGACCGGTAGCCCACCGACGCGCACAGCGCGGCCGCCGACTCGTGCAGCCGGTCGCGGACCGCCGCCGGCAGGCCGGGCGCGGGCGCCTCCTCGACCACCTTCTGATGACGCCGCTGCAGGCTGCAGTCCCGGTCGCCGAGCGCCACCACGCGGCCGGCGCCGTCGCCGAAGACCTGCACCTCGACGTGCCGGGCCCGCGGCACGAAGCGTTCCAGGAACACGCCGCCGCTGCCGAAGTTGGCGACCGCCAGGCGTTCCACCCGGTCGTAGGCCCGGGCGAGCTGGTCCGGGCCGAAGCACGCCTGCATGCCGATGCCGCCACCGCCGCCGGTCGCCTTCAGCATGACCGGGTAGCCGATCGCCGCGGCGGCGGTGAGCGCCTCGTCCAGACCGGACAGCAGCCCGGTGCCCTGGATCATCGGCACGCCGGCCGCGCTCGCCAGCTGACGGGCGGTGTGCTTGGCGCCGAACGCGGTCAGCTGGGCGGGTGTCGGCCCGACGAACGCGAGCCCGGCCGCCTCCACCGCGGTGGCGAACGCGGCGTCCTCGGACAGGAACCCGTATCCGGGGTGCACGGCGCCCGCCCCGGTCGACAGCGCCGCCGCCAGGACCCGGTCGACCACCAGGTAGCTCTCCCGGGCCGGCGCCGGTCCGAGCAGCACGGCCTGATCGGCCATCCGCACATGCGGCGCGGCCCGGTCCGGCTCGGAGAACACGGCGACCGTCTTGAGGCCGAGCCGGGCGGCGGTCCGGATGATCCGGCAGGCGATCTCACCCCGGTTGGCCACGAGCAGGGTGTCGAACACCGGTCAGCCCTCCGAGATGATCATGCGGACCGGCGTCGGGTCGAAGCCGTTGCACGGGTTGTTGATCTGCGGACAGTTGGAGACCAGCACCAGCACGTCCAGCTCGGCGCGCAGCGTGACGGTCAGCCCGGGGGCGGAGAGGCCGTCGACGATGCCGAGGCTGCCGTCCGGGTCGACCGGTACGTTCATGTACCAGTTGATGTTGCTGACCAGATCGCGTTTGCCGAGCCCCCACCGGCTGCCCTCGATCAGGAAGTTCTCCACGCAGGCGTGCTGATGCTGGGTGTGGTGGCCGTAGCGCAGCGTGTTGCTCTCCCGGCTGCACGCCCCGCCGACCGTGTCGTGCCGCCCCACCTCGTCGGCGATCACCGTCATCAGCGGGTTCCCCTCGCTGGAGCGCAGCACACTGCCGGTGGTCAGGAAGATCCCGCCCTGCGCCGCGACGGTGTCCGGCGCCGAGTACCGCTCGGCGGTGTCGGCGGCGTTGTAGATCAGGCAGTCGACGGCCTGGTTGCCGTGCAGGTCCACGATGGTCAAGGTCTGGTCGTGGCGCACGATCGCCGACCACGGCGCGCGCGCCGGGACGATCTGGTCGAGAACGGTCGTCATGCGATCCCCCGCGCGGTGAGGTAGTCGGCGGTGTTCAGGAAGGCCCGCTCGCCCTCCGGGCTGCGAGACCACAGGCGGTCGGTGGGCGCGGTCGCGGCCCCGGTCGCGGCTCTGACCTCGACGGCATTGCAGGTGTACGTCGTCCGCTCATCGAGTGGGTGCGGCACGTTCACCAGGAGCACGGTGAGCGGCATCTCGGCACGCAGCTCCACGGTGGCACCCGGCCCGGCCGCCGCGGGCGGGGCGAACCGGCCGTCGTCGCCGACCCGGACCCCCTGGAAGAACGAGATGCTCGGCGGCAGGTCCCGGCGGGTCAGCCCGTGCTTCGCGGCGGCGAGGGTGAACAGCTCACGCCCGGCGGGGGTGCCCGAGTGGGCGCTGCCGTCGCCGTACCGCCGGATGTTGCTCGTGATCGTCGTCGTCCCGCAGAAGGTGTCCGAGAGATCCGCGGCGCCCGCCGTGACCGAGGCGAGCACCCGGCCCTGGTCGGACAGGAGCAGGTGCCCCTCGCCGACGTACGCCTGCCAGAGGACCTTGACGGTGTCGGCGACGTTGAGGCGTTCCCACGGTTCGTCGGCGTTGAACAGCAGCACCGAGACGCAGGCGTCGCCGTGCGGGGCGGTCAGCCGCAGCGTGGTGCCGCGGGCCAGCCGCTTGCTCGCGTAACCGCCGCCCGGGACGGTCTCGGCCCAGACCAGGCCCGCCCCGGCCCGGCTGGCCGGCACGATCGGCATGTGTTCGGTGACGGTCCCGGCCTGCGCCCGCGCGTGCTGCCGGGCGCCGGCCGTGGTGGCGGTACTCATGCGGGGTCCCCCTCGGCGACGACGGCCGGGAACGACGGCAGGTGCAGCGACATCGCCCGGGTCCGGTAGCGGGCGTAGGCGAGGGCCCCGCCGATCAGCGTGGCGGCGACGAACAGCAGCGAGAAGTAGTGCAGGTACCAGTGGGCGCCGGCCGGGTCGTAGACCTCCGCGCGCGGCCAGCCCAGGTTGAGGATCATGCCGAGGCCGTAGACGACGGCGACCCCGTTGACCACGATGCCGGTCCGCCCGAGCGAGAACAGCCGGCCGCCGCGCTCGGTGGTGGTGACGTCCGGCCCGGTCACCGGCCAGCCCTTGATCCGGCGGACCAGCAGCGGGATCGTGACCAGGGCGTAGGCGAGGTAGAGCAGCACGATGCAGACGCTGGTCAGGGCGGTGAACAGGGCGGCCTGTCCGATGTTGACCAGCAGCAGCGCGGCCGCGCCGACGCCGACCACGATGGCCGGCAGCGCCGGGGTGCCGGTCCGCGGGTTCACCCTGCTGAGCGCGGCGGAGAACGGCAGCACCTCGTCGCGGGCCATCGAGAAGATCATGCGGCTGCCCGCGGTCTGGATCGCCAGGGTGCAGACCGCGACCGCGATGGCCACGTCGATCAGCAGGATCCGGCCGCCGGTCTCGCCGAGGCGGCTGGTCAGCACGTAGGGCAGGCCCTCGGTGGCGAGCCGGCCGTCGGTCAGGCTGGGGGCGGCCATCAGTGCCACCAGCAGCAGGAGTCCGCCGCCGATCCCGGCCGCGGCGAGGGCCCGCAGGATGGTCCGGGGCGCGGTGTGCCGCGGGTCGTGGGTCTCCTCGCTGAGCTCCCCGGCGCTGTCGAAGCCGACCACCACGTACGCCGCCATCAGTGCCGACACCAGGAACGGGCCGACATAGGACAGTCCGCTGCCCAGGCCGCCGGTGTGCAGGACCACGCCGGGGCCGCGCTCGGCGTGCACGAGCAACAGCACCACCACCGCGGCGACGCCGATGATCTCCAGGGTGACGCCGGTGCTGTTGATGATCGACATCAGCCGGACGCCGATCACGTTCACCAGGGTGGTCAGCGCGATCAGGATCGCGCCGAGGATGACCGCGTTGGTCGCGCCGGTGGTCGAGGTGAGCGACGGGTCGCCACCGACCAGCTGGAAGCCGGACCAGATCTGCGGCAGCACCACCTGCAGGGCGATCGCGGCCGAGGCCACCGTGACGATCTGCGCGATGATCATGACCCAGCCGGCGAACCAGCCGACCGTGGCCCCGGCGAGCCGCCGCGACCACTGGTAGATGCAACCGGACAGCGGGTACCGGGCGGCCAGCTCGGCGAAGTTGAGCGCCACCGTGAACTGGCCCAGGAAGACCAGCGGCCAGGTCCAGAAGAACGCCGGGCCGCCGAACGAGAAGCCGAAGGCGAACAGCTGGAAGACCGTGGTCAGGATCGAGACGAAGGAGAAGCCGGCGGCGAACGAGGCGTAGCTGCCGATGCTGCGGCGAAGTTCGGGCTCGTAGCCGAAGCCGCGCAGGTCCGCGGCGTCGGTGCTGGTGGTGGTGGTCATAACCGCCTCCCGGGGAGCAGGCGGCGGCCGGGCGCCGCTCGCCCGCCGCCGAATACCTGTCGATTGACAGGTTCGGCGACCGCGGGCCGCGGGCGGTTTCCCGGTCGTAAACGTTGAGTTGCCGGATGTGTCGGCAGCGTTACATCGCTCCGGTGCGGCCGGTGCGAAACGGCGCGTGACACGATGCCGGGGTGAGTTCTCCGCACCCCGCCGCCCCGGTCGGCCGCCCCCGGTCCAGCGGCGCGCGACGCCTCGGCGGCTCCGCCCGCGAGGAGATCGTGGACGCCGCCGCCGCGCTGTTCGCCGAGCGCGGGTACGCGGCCACCTCGACCCGGATGATCGCCGAGCGGGTGGGCGTCCGGCAGGCGTCGCTGTACTACCACTTCCGGACCAAGGAGCAGATCCTCGCCGAGATGCTGGAGGCCACGGTCCGGCCGTCGGTCGACTACGCGGCCGCCCTGTCGGCGCAGGGCCTGGGCCCCGCCGACACGTTGCGCGCCCTGGTCCGCTACGACGTCGGGGTGCTGCTCGGCGCCCGCTGGAACATCGGTATCCTGTACGCGCTGCCGGAAATCGCCACCGAGCCGTTCGCGCACTTCCGGGCCGGCCGGGAGCAGCTCCGCGTCACCTACCGCGAGCTGGCCGGCGGCGTCATCCCCGGCGACCTGATCCTCGGCCTGGTGGAGAGCGTGATCGGGATGCGCCGCGATCTGGCCGTGCTGCCGCCGCACGACCAACTGCAGGACGCCATCGCCGCGGCCGCCCTGCGCCTCATCGAGAACGATTGATTTCTACTGTTATAAATGGCGTCACGCGCCGTCGCAATGAGCCCGGTCACACTAATCGGGATATTCGCGCGCAACATTCCGGCAACCCATTCCCCGGCAGCGGATCGGGCGGCCATTTCCGGCATGTCGGAGTTGGCGTTGCGCCTGTGTTTCGGCCGCGAAAACCCTTCCCGGCGCATTGCAAAATAGTCGACATGAGCCTTGAACAGCATCGACGTCACGCAGTTGACTCTGCCTCGAACGGCGGGAGCGAGGCCCGCCGATTTCGGAAAGGCACAAGACATTGGCTGCCGCCGTCATGGTTTTCGTCTCGGTGGTCCTCTCGGCGTTCGCCGTGGTCACCCTGTGGTGGACGATGCACGCCTGGCGTACGCCGGAGACCCTGGCCGCCACCCGGTTCGCACCGCCGGACGGCGAACAGCATCTGACGTTCTCCCTGCTCGTCCCGGCCCGGCACGAGCAGGCCGTACTGGAGCACACCGTGCAGCGGTTGCTGCGGTCCACCCACGAGGCGTTCGAGATCATCGTGATCGTCGGGCACGACGACCCGGAGACCGCCGCGGTGGCCCACCGGGTCGCGGCGGGGGCGCCGGGCCGGATCCTGGTGGTCACCGACCACAACGAGGTGAAGAACAAACCACGGGCACTGAACACCGCGCTGGCCTATGCGCGGGGTGACGTGGTCGGTGTTTTCGACGCCGAGGATCAGGTGCATCCCGACCTGCTGGAACACGTCGACCACGCATTCCGGGCGACCGGCGCCGACGTGGTTCAGGGCGGTGTTCAGCTGATCAATTTCCATTCCAGCTGGTACAGCCTGCACAACTGCCTGGAGTATTTCTTCTGGTTCCGCAGCCGGCTGCACCTGCACGCCAAGAAGGGTTTCATCCCGCTCGGCGGCAACACCGTGTTCGTGCGCACCGACGTGCTACGCGGCGCGAACGGCTGGGACGGCACCTGCCTGGCCGAGGACTGCGACCTCGGGGTGCGCCTGTCGAGCCGCGGGGCCAAGGTGGTGGTCGCCTACGACTCCACGATCGTCACCCGCGAGGAGACCCCGCACTCGCTGCCCGGCCTGCTCAAGCAGCGCACCCGGTGGCACCAGGGCTTCCTGCAGGTGCTGCGCAAGGGCGAGTGGCGGCGGCTGCCCACGCTGCGCCAGCGGATCCTCGCCCGCTACACGCTGACCAGCCCGTTCGTGCAGGCCTTCGCCGGCGTGGTGATCCCGATCGGGGTGGCGATCGCACTCTGGGCGCAGCTGCCCGTGCTGGTCGCCCTGGTCACCTTCCTGCCCGTGCTGCCGATGGTGGCCACCCTGATGTTCCAGGTGATCGGGCTGCGCGACTTCGGCAAGGAGTACGACTTGCGGATCCGTTGGCACCACTACGCCCGCCTGATCATCGGCGCTTTCCCGTACGCCATCGTGCTGGCCGTGGCGGCGCTGCGAGCCGTCTGGCGCGAATACACCGGCCGCCGCAACTGGGAACTCACCTCCCACGTCGGCGCGCACCTGACCGAGGCGGCGGCGGCATGACCACGATCGACCTGGCCCGGCCCGCCCCGGTCGTCCCGGCAGCGGGCAGTGACGTACCGCCGCGACATCGCGAGGGACGAGCGGACCTGGCCGTGGCCCTCGGTCTGACCGCGGTGATCGTCGCTCTGCTGACCTGGAACATCACCGGTTTCCCGGCGGCCAGCGACGACGAGGGCACCTACCTGGCGCAGGCCTGGGCGGTGCAGCACGGCCGGGGTCTGGCGCACTACACCTACTGGTACGACCATCCGCCGCTGGCCTGGGTCCAGCTGGCCGGGCTCGCCTGGCTCCCGAAACTGCTCTTCCCGGCGCTGACCGCGGTCGCCGCCGGACGGATCGCGATGCTGCCGGTGCAGGCCGCCGGGCTGCTCCTGGTTCACCTGGTCAGCCGCCGGATCGGGCTGCCGCGCTGGGCGGCCGCGCTGGCGCTGGTCACCTACGGCCTGTCGCCGCTGTACCTGACCATGGGACGGCAGATCTACCTGGACGCGTTCGCCGTGGTGTGGATGCTCGGCGCGCTGGCCCTGGCGCTGTCCCCGCGCAGGCACCTGTGGCACTTCGCGGCGGCCGGCGGCGCGGCCGCGGTCGCCGTGCTGTCGAAGGAGACGATCGCCGTCGTCCTGCCGGCCGTGGTCGTGGCACTGTGGCAGAACGCGGCGCGCAGCTCCACCCGGCCGTGGGCGTTCGGCGCCTTCCTCAGCGGCCTCGTCCTCATCGGCTGCTTCTACCCGCTGTACGCGGTGCTGCGCGGCGAACTGTTCCCCGGCCCGGGGCACGTGTCGCTGATCGGCGCCTGGGAGTTCCAGCTGGGCTCCCGGGCCGGCTCGGGCAGCGTCTTCTCGGCCGGCTCGGGGGCGTCGTCGCTGCTGCACTCGTGGCTCTACTACGACTCGGTGCTGCTGATCGCCGGGGCGGTGGCCGCCTTCGCCGGGCTCGCGCTGCGGCGGGTCCGGCCGGCCGCGCTGGCCGGGACGATCCTGGTGCTGGTCGCGCTGCGGCCGGGCGGCTACCTGCCGGCCATGTACGTGGTGCAGGTGATGCCGTTCTTCGCGATCGCGATCGCCGGGGTGATCGCCTGGGCCGTCGCCACGCTGCGCCCCGGACGCACCCGGTGGCGGTGGGCGATCCTCGGCACCGCGGTGGCGCTGTCACTCACGGTGGTGGTCCCCCGCTGGTACGTCGGAGACCACCGGGCGCTGACCACGACCGACAACGCGCCGTACGCGCAGGTCGCCGGCTATCTCCACGAGCGGCTGGCCGGCTCGCAGGGCGGGACGATCGTGGTCGACGACGTGCTCTGGCTCGACTGTGTCGACGCCGGTTACCCGCCGGACAGGGTGCTCTGGTTCTACAAGGTGGACCTCGACTCGGCGGTCGCCGAGCGGCTGCCCGGCGGGTGGCGCGACGTCGACTACATCGTCTCGACACCGGCCATCCGGCAGGACCCGAACAGCCTGCCCACCATCCGGACCCTGCTGACGAACTCGACCGTGATCGCCTCGTTCGGCCCGCCGGACGGCCTGATCGAGATCCGCCGTGTGGCCAAGGAGGCAACGTCATGACCCTCACCGTTCACACCGAGACGGCGCAGCCCGGGAGGGCGCGCGCGACGATGCGCGGGACCATCGGGGAGCCGGTGGTGCGGACCGCGCTGCGGCAGACCGTCGTGGTGCCGACCTTCAACGAGCGGGACAACATCGCCACCCTGCTCGCCCGCCTCACCGCAGCGCTGCCCGCCGACCAGACCGAGATCGTCTTCGTCGACGACAGCACCGACGACACCCCCGAGGTGATCCGGGAGGCGGCGAAGACCTGCCCGATCCCGGTGACCGTGCACCACCGGGAGGACGGTGCCGGCGGCCTCGGCGGCGCGGTCGTCGAGGGCATGCGACGGGCCCGCGGCGAATGGATCGTGGTGATGGACGCCGACCTGCAGCACCCGCCGGAGATCGTGCCCGGCCTGGTCGCGGCGGGCGTCCGGGACGGCGCCGACCTGGTCGTCGGCAGCCGGTACGCGGGCGGCGGCAACCGCGACGGGCTGGCCGGCGGATACCGGCGGCTCGTCTCCGGCGGCTCGACGGTCGTCACCAAGCTACTGTTCCGCACTGCGCTGCTGCAGGTCAGCGACCCGATGAGCGGCCTGTTCGCAATCCGCACCAGCTCCCTGGAGGTGGGCGAGCTGCGGCCGCTCGGCTACAAGATCCTGCTGGAGCTGGTGGTCCGCAACCGGCCCGGCCGGATCGTCGAGGTGCCGTACTCCTTCCAGCCGCGGCACGCCGGCGAGTCCAAGTCGTCGATCGCCGAGGGGCTGCGCTTCCTCCGGCACCTCGGGCTGCTGCGGTTCGGCGCCCAGCGCTCCCGGCTGCTGATCTTCGCGCTGATCGGCCTCTCCGGGCTGCTGCCCAACCAGGCCGCGCTGTGGGCGCTGAACCACCTGGCCGGGGTGCACTACCTGGCCGCGGCCGTACTCGCCAACCTGGTCGCGGTCGGGTGGAACTTCGCGCTGACCGACACGCTGCTCTACCGCTCCCGGCGGGCGCACCGCAGCCTCCGGAGCCGGCTCAGCCGGTTCTTCCTGCTCGGCAACGCCGACCTGCTGCTGCGCATCCCGCTGCTGGCGCTACTGGTCGACGGGGCGCATCTCGGCGTCCTGCCGGCGAACCTGGTCACGCTGGTGGTGTCGTTCGCGGCCCGGTTCCTCATCTCGGACAAGGTGATCTATCGGGCGCGCACCCTCCGGCCGGTGCCGGCGTGACGGTGCTCAGGTCGTACCCCAGGCCGTGGTTGAGCGGGACGGACCGCAAGCGCATCGGCCAAGCGCTCGTCGTCGCCCTCCTCGCGGTGCTCGCCGCTACGGTCCCGGCAGGGCCGGCGCGGGCGAGCGCCAACCTGGTCGCCAACCCCGGCCTGGAGAACCTCGACCCGGCCGGCTTCCCGGTGTGCTGGGAGAAGTCCGGCTGGGGTGATCAGAGCTTCACCTTCGGGGTGAGCAGCCCCGGCCACACCGGCGCCACCGCCATGCGGATCAGCCTCGCCACCTCGCCCAGCGGGGACCGCAAGGCGATGATGCTGGAGAACCCGTCGTGCGCGCCGACCGTCACGCCGGGACACCAGTACGACCTGTCCGCCTGGTACACGACGAGCACCGCGAACACCGTGATGACCGTGTTCCGGCACGACTTGGCGCAGGGGTGGGTGTACTGGACCGATCTGGCGACGCTGCCGGTGGCCTCGGCCTGGACGCGGAAGACCGTGCGCACGCCGCAGGTGCCCGCGAACACCGACCAGATCGTCTGGGGCGTGACCATCTACGGCGTCGGCACACTGCAGACCGACGACTACGCGATGAACGACGTGACCGCGCCGGCGACCGGCACCTCGTGCAGTGCCGGGGACGCCTGCACCAAGGGCGTGTGGCAGGTGTCGCCGTTCGACTCGCCGGTCCGGGGCATCCACTCGGTGGTGCTGCGCAACGGGGACGTACTGCTGGTCGCCGGGTCGGGGAACAACCCGGACGACTTCGCGGCGAAGACCTTCACAACCGCGGTCTACCACCCGGCGAGCGGCACGTTCAGCAGCGTGGCGACCCCGGCCGACCTGTTCTGCTCGGGGCATGTGCAGCTGCCCGACGGACGGGTGTTGATCATGGGCGGGAACAAGGCCTATCCGGCGGCCGACGGCAGCCACGGGTACGAGGGTCTGCGGAGCTCGTACGTCTTCGACCCGGCCACCGACAGCTACACCCGGGTCGACGACATGACCGCGGGATCCTGGTATCCGTCGGCGACCGTCCTGGGCAACGGGGATGTCATCTCGCTGGGCGGCCTCGGGGAGGACTCGTCCGGCACGGTGGCGACGCAGTACTTCTCGAATGCCCAGCAGCGGTGGCTGGGTCTGGGCGAGGCGCACCAGACGTGGGCCTTCTGGGGGCTGTACCCGTCGATGATCCTGCTGCAGGACGGGCGGCTCTTCTACACCGGCAGTCACGTCTTCGGGAACGGGTTGCCGGGCACCGGGGCGTCGATCTACGACTACGGCGCGAACACCATCACTGCGGTGAGTGGGCTGCGGAACAAGGACGAGCGCGACCAGTCGACGAGTGTGCTGCTGCCGCCCGCGCAGGACCAGAAGGTGCTCACCCTGGGCGGCGGCAACATCAACACCAATGTGGACGCCAACCGGCTCACCGACATCATCGATCTGAAACAGGCGAATCCGGTGTACGCGGCGGGGCCCGCACTGCCGGCCGCAAAGATGTACGTGTCGGCGGTGCTGCTGCCGGACGGGAAGGTGTTCGAGACCGGCGGAGGCCTGCACAACCGGGCCGATCCGGTCTACGAGGCCTCGATGTACGACCCGGCCACCGCCACGTTCACCGCCGGCATGGCGACCGACCCGGTGCCACGCACGTATCACTCGTCGGCGTTCCTGCTGCCGGACGGCCGGGTGATGGCGGTGGGCGACAACCCGGGGGACGGGACGTTCGACATGCGGCTGTCGGTCTACTCGCCGCCGTATCTGTTCCGCGGGGCGCGGCCGCAGATCCTGGCCATGCCCGACAACCGGTGGGCATACGGGTCCAGCCACACGATCACGGTGGACGGCCCGATCCTGAAGGCGGAACTGATCCGGCCCGAGGCCGTGACGCACTCCAGCGACCCGAACCAGCGGTTCGTCGACCTGCCGATGTCGGTGAACGGGACCACGATCGGGCTGAACCTGACGTCGAACCCGAACATCGCGCCGCCCGGCTGGTACATGCTGTTCGTGGTGGGGACGAACGGGGTGCCGTCGGTGGCGCAGTGGGTGCACGTCGGATGAGGATCACCTGGCTCTCGGTGGCCGTCGGGACGGCGGCCGCCGCGGCGGTCCTGGTGACGCTCGGCCGCGCGGCTTTCACGCCGCCCTCGGTGGTGGCGGCCGCTCCGGCCGTCGCCGCGACGGTGCCGCCCTCGGTGGTGGCGGCCGCTCCGGCCGTCGCCGCGACGGTGCCGCCCTCGCCCCCCGCGCCGGTGGCATCCCCGGCGGAGCGGCCGGCTACGGCGTCGGCCGCGGTACCGGCCGTCAGGCCCGCGCCCTTCGTCCAGCACTTCGCCGGCGGGCCGGCAGCCAGCCCGGCGGCCCCACGGAAGTCGCCGGCGGGGCCGGTCAAGGTGTCCGCGTTCGTGGACGGCTGCGACCACAACTACGGCACACCGACCCAGTGCGTCCCGCTGACCTTCCCGGGCGGTCTCACCGACGCCGCCACGAAGTGCGCCTGGCTGACAGCGCACGGCTTCACCAGCCTTGTCGTGGCCGGTCGGGACGACCAGAGGCTCGACCCCGACGGCGACCACGTCGCCTGCCGGTAGCCGATTGTCCCGTCCCGATCCGGGTATGCGCGCCCGGTGCGCGGACTTCTGCTGGCGGCGTCGACCGCCGTCCTGCTGACCTGCTCCCCCACGGTGCCCGCGGCGGGCGGCTTCGCGATGCGGGTGCTCGCCGCCGGCCTACGGAACCCCTGGGAGGTGCTGACCGGGCCGGACGGCTGGCTCTGGGTGACCGAGCGCAGCGGGCACCGGGTGCTGCGCATCGACCCGGGAACCGGCGCCACCAGGGTGGCCGGCACCGTCACCGAAGCGGTCGGGGGCACGCGGGGGCAGGACGGCCTGCTCGGCATGGCGCTGCGGTTGCCGGACGTCTACCTCGCCTACAGCTACGACGCCGACCCGTCCGCCGGCATGCGGGAGCAATTCAAGATCTCCGATTTCCGGTACGACGCCTCGACCGGCACGCTGCGCCACCACGCCGACCTGCTGACCGGACTGCCGGCCAGCCCGGATCACGACGCCGGTCGGCTCGTGCTGGGCGAGGACGACAAGCTCTACTACACGATCGGCGACCAGGGCAACGACCAGCTCGACCGGTTCTGCCTGCGGAACCGGGCTCGCGACCTGCCGGCCGGGCCACGGGACCGGTCCGCCTACCAGGGCAAGGTGCTCCGGCTCGACCGGGACGGCACGGTTCCGGCCGACAATCCGGTGCTCGGCGGCGTACGCACGCATGTCTGGTCCTACGGCCACCGCAATCCGCAGGGCCTGGTCTTCGGGCACGGCCGGCTGTACTCCAGCGAACAGGGCCCGAAAACCGACGACGAGATCAACCAGATCCGCCCGGGCGGGGACTACGGTTGGCCGCGGGTCGCCGGCCGCCGCGACGACAAGGCCTACCGGTACGCCGACTGGTCCGCTTCGGCGCCGGCGCCGTGCTCCTCGCTGACCTACAGCGACTACACGATCCCGCCCTCGGTGCCCACCTACACCGAGACCGGCTTCACCAGCCCGGCGTACACCGATCCGCTGCGCACCATCGGCACCGTGCCCGACGGCTACGATTTCCGCGACGCACGCTGCACCGGCGCCGCGAACATGTGCTGGCCCACCGTGGCACCGTCGAGCCTGGACTTCTACGACGCCCCGGGCATCCCGGCCTGGCGCGGGTCGCTGCTGATGCCGGCCCTCAAGGACGGCACGGTGTACCGGATCCCGCCCGGCGGCGCCGGCGACCCGGTCGCCGAACTGCACACCGTCGACCGCTACCGGGACGTCGCGATCAGCCCGGACGGCCGCACCGTCTTCGTCGCCACCGACCCGTCCGGAACCACCCTCGGCCGCGACGGCCGGCCCACGACGAACCTGGAGCACCCGGGCGCCATCCTCGCCTACCACCACACCGCACCCTCCTGACCCGCGGCGAGATCGCCCGTGTCGTCGAGGCCGGGATCCGACTGGTCATCAGCCCGGCGCGGTCCGGAGAGGCTTCAGCGGGAACCGGCAGGGGTCGGCGAAGTCGTGGCGGGCGACGCGGGTCGTCGAGGTGGAGGGCTCCGGCTCTTGGCGGACGTTCGCGCACCTACCGGTGGATCGCCTGCGCCGGCTGGAGCGGAGGTGCCTCGACTTCGCCGGCGGTGGGGCTGAGTGCGGAGGCGACGAAGCCGACCGCGCCCGGATTCTCCCGCACCGCAGCGCCGACCCGGCACCATCCACGTGATGCCGCTCCGCTACCTACTCCGGGCCACCAGGAGAAGCTCATCGACATCCGGATCGCGGCATGAGAGGGCCTGCCGGGCCGCGTGAGCGACAGCTGCGGTATTACGCTGGTTTCTCGGCCTTGGAGATCCTTAAAACTCCTAACACGATCTCTGATCGGTCCAATTGATCAATCTGCGCCAGCAGATCAGGACGCAGGCAAGGCTGACGAAGCCGTCGTGGATGTCGAGGCGGCGCTCCCAGCGAACAGCCAATCGGCGGAACTGATGCAGCAGAGCGAAGGTCTGCTCGACGACGTACCGGAGCTTGCCGAGGCCCTTGATCCCGGTGGCCTTCGGTTTGGGGATGAGGGGTTCGGTGCCACGTTCACGGCAGGCCTGGCGGAACGCCGCACTGCTGTAGGCCTTGTCAGCCAGCAGCGCCGCGAACCGGCGCCGAGGCCGGCCCAGCCTGCCGGCGATCGGCGGGTAGCAGTCGAGCAGATCCAGGGCACGTTTGATGTCAGGTACGTTCGCGCCGCTGGTCAGCACGTAGATCGGGGTGCCGTTGCCGTCGCAGATCAGGTGGTGCTTGGAGCCGGGCTTGCCCCGGTTGACCGGCGACGGGCCTGTCCCGGCACCCCCTTTTTAGCGTCGATGTGACTGGCGTCAATCGCCGCTCTCGACCAGTCGATCCGGTTCGCCGCGTTCAGCTTGTCCAGCAGTATCTGGTGGACCTGGTCGAACACGCCTGCCTCGGTCCACCGCTGCAGCCTGCGCCAGCAGGTCATCCCCGAGCCGAACCCGAGCTCCTGCGGCAGGTCCTCCCAGCCGATCCCGGTGTGCAGGACGAACAGGATGCCCTGCAAGCACAGCCGGTCCGGCACCGGCCGCGGTCCCGGCGCCCTCGCTGGCCAAGCAGGCAGCACCGGCTCGATCAGCTTCCACAACTCGTCATCGACGACCCAGGCCTTGCTCACGAAGACCGGAACGAGACTGATCCTCACTCCGCAACGCTGATGAACATCGATTCAACAGATCGTGTTAGGTGCTTTTAAGCTCGTGACGTGAGTAGCTTCCCGGCACAGGCGGGCCGAGTTCGGAACGTCGGTTTGCCGCTGCACCACCGTTTACTTGCGCTACGTGAATGTGTTCTGCATTTCGCCCCGTACGGTTTTCGTGCCACCTGGCACCACCTGGTCCTCCGAGCGGGTATACCCGTGTCGTTGGAGTCAGATCCTGACTCGCTTCTTCGCGCCGTTGCCGAATTGGAGGACGCTCGACGACTCTGGCTCGCCGAAGTGCAGGCGTTCTCTGTGCGACGTCGGAAGGATAAGGCTGTGGGCCGACGTCGACCTGGAGACGATGACGCTTGGTATGCATGGCCGCAATGGCTCGCGTTCTGCCCAGATCCGGAGCATCACCCGACGGAACCCCTGGTGACAGTGGTGGCCCGCCTGATTGACGCGTACCGGTCAGGCGAAGTCCCCGCTGACCGCTGCCCGGCGTGCGAGCGCACTCGGCTGCCGCCGCATTGTCCGCATTGTGGAGCCCGCTCCTGGGACCGGTCGGCATATCCCTGGAACGCGTCGGGCGATCGCCCCCCAGTTCCTCCTCGCGCCAGCTTGCCGTGGCCCTTGATCTGGCAGCGCGCGGTACGGCGGGACACGACGGTCGGCGGTGGAGACATCTGGGAGTTCAGGGCGGAGTACACGCCGACCAGCAACGACGGCCGTTTCGGGATTTTCCAACTCTACGTTCGTGGCAACGCGCTCGGTGATGCCACGACCACCGCCCTCTATCCGCATATCCAGGATCTACAGACCTTGGTCGCCATCGCAGAATGGCGGAGCACGCACGGACCGAAGCCTCTGATCCTTGGCGATACCTTCGACCACCTGACCATCACGCTTGAAACAACCGAGCAAGATATGGTCTTCGCGTTCACTACCCGCCCGAAACGGGCGTGGGGTGAACCGCCACCATGGGCCCCACCGCCAGGGAGGAGGATGCGCCTAATCGTGCGGCGCGCGGAGGTAATCAGTGCATGGCGTGAGGCAGAGCCTGAACTCCGAAGATTTCTTACTCACGCTTAGCAGAATCCTCTTACACCAGCAGGCTGAAATAACCACGCACTGTCATCGGCATGAGCGGGTGCGGAGTCGCCAAGAGTGGCTGCGGGCTCCCCTATCGAAGGGGTTCGTCGATGAGCCAGGTCGTCACGACGGTCGGCACAGGGCTCATGGCGCGTCCGTCAGCCGCCAGTCGCGCTTCGAAGCCGTTGACGTACACGAGTCGCTCGTCATCGCTCCACCAACCCACTGAGAATCCGCTTGCCGATTTCACCGGCCGTAGGCCTGGATGGCGAGCGCGGAGGGCGGTCAGGTAGGCATTGGCATCCAGCGGAGTCGCGGCGGACAAAAGCCGCTGCTGGCGGGCGTGATGAAGTAGGGCATCACACTCCAAAAAGTGGTCAAGCGAGGGAAACGCCGGCACATCCACGTGCAGAAAGCCGAACCACACCGCTTCGTCGGGCCGTACGAGTCCACTGCGACAACCGTCGGGCGTGACGTCCATGACGGCGTACTCGAAAAGAACCTGCGCGGTATCGCGATCCACCTCGAACGAGGGCTCGAACACGATCTCGGCGCCGCGGAAATGGCTGAAGTAGGTCAACCCCGAATATCGTTGCTGGATGCGCCGGAAAGTGGTCAGGGCGCTCTCGTCGCTGTGTCCAAGCACCGAGCGCATCGCAGCCCGGCACTCGTCATCGCTCGGTCCTGCCTCAACAGGCACCACCCGCGCGTGCGCAGTCAAGAAATCCTGCGCACGCGCGCCCAGCGGCGAAGGGTGGACAAGGACGTGCGCGTGCGACATCAGCCCATTCTCCGACACGGTGAGGCATGCGTGGCCGCTGGTTCAACGTCCGCTTCTCGGCACGATCGCGCCGTGTTGTCCGGCGATGGCCGGTATCTGGCAGAACGGATGCTGGTGGACAACGGCGGCATCGGGAACGCGACCGGAGGTCAGCAGAGCGTCCAGTTCGCCGAGCAGCACTTCCAGGTCGTCCAGCCCGGTCAGGTCGTAGTGCTTGCTAACCGCTTGATCATCGGAGACACGGACGGCATCAAGCTCCGCTTCGCCGCTGATCCAGATCAGCAGGCCGCCCTGCCAGGCCGCCGACTCGAACTCACTGACGATCACCGGCTTGCCGTGGTTCGGCGCGACCGGGCGAAGCCGCCATTCGAGTCCCAGCCGTTCCCAGGGTCTCGGCCCGAGCCGACACGGCTGGCCCCAGCTCATCCAGAGGGAAGTTCACGATCGGCACTATCGCAAGGCGCCCACTCGGCCGTGCTCCGCCTGATGGCATTACGCGTCAGTCGAACCAGTTGAACAGCAGATCTCCGAGTCGAGACGGACGGTGGTAGACGACATCACGCCGCTCATCCGCCGTGAGCGCGTGCAGATGGTGCTCGCTGAGCGGTTCATTGAGCTGTTCTGGGCTGGCCACCTGAAATCCTCGCTCCGAGAACACCCCGCTGCCTGGCACGGCTGCGAACACCACAGCGATCTCCTGAGGATCGGTCGCCTCGGCCGCAGCGACCAACACCGCGGCCGCGTTGAACAAGATGGCCCCTGCGATACTGTCACGGGCTTCCACGCCCACCCGGTAATAGTTGCGGCCCACCGCCGGTTCCTCGGCAGCGGTGACAACGGCCCCGCCGACGCTTCTCATCGCCTCGTGCATGGCGGCGAGCCAGGAAGCACGCGCGGCGTGATCGACGTGGGGCTTGGTCACACCCGGCTGCAGCAGTTCGCTGATCTCCACGAGTTCATCGTCGAGCATCACCCGACGAAGGTCGAACTCGCCCGCCCCTGGGCTGTTGCGGCCGCGAGTTCAGACGCGTTCGGCGTCAGTATTCGTGAACTCACCGGGGATCGGCCTGGACGTCTTCTACTGCCAGCCAGGCATCGAAGGAGCCCACGAGACGGGCGGCGTCGAAGGCTAGATCGGCTGGTTCCGCCGCATTCACCTTGTCCCAGTGCCTTCTCTGAACCAGCGAGCGGGTGCTTCCCGCCCTGGCGGTAGGGGAAGCGAGAATGAGCGGATGGGTGATCATCAGCTTTGTCGTCTTTCCGTTAATGACGGCGAACTGGAGCTCGCCGGCCCGCCGGCCGCACTCCGTGCCCTCAGCCAGCGGCTCCGCCAGTCAGGTGCGACACCTCTGGAGGTAGCGATCGCCGGCGGCTCTGTGGTGCAGGAGGTGACCGGCGGCCCGCTGCTCGTCGGCCTGCGAGATGCGACCACGTTGCATGTTTCCGGCGGCCGCGAATACCTCGACATCTTGTGGGACGGGCTCGACGGCGTGGCGCATCTGGCCGAGGCCGCGGACGACCGGGGCGTGAACCGGCATCAGCACATCGAGTACCTTCCCGGCGACGAATATCGATCGCCGGACTCAAACCCCTTAGTCATCGTGGCCGACTGGCCGCAAGAGCCGATCCCGGTGCCGCGTTGACCGCGGCTCTTGCTGCTGCTCAGTTCAGCGCACGCCCTTGAGATGGTGACAAGTCATTCGGCGGCTCGATGGTCTGGAGGGTCAACCGCCGTGGTCCGGCCGGCGATCGTGGCGACGAGCACCGTCACGTCGCGTAGCTGAGGAGTCTCGGGTGGCGGCCGTCGCCGACACCGAGGCCGATGTGGCGGTGACCGCGGCGGGCGGCGAAAGCCTCGGCGGTGTGAATGACGGCGGTGCCGATGCCGTGGGATTGCCGCTCGGTGGGCCGGCCGGCCAAGGCGTTGATCCCAGGGCGGTCAGGCCCGCGTTCGGGAATTTCGGCATCCGCGCCACTGACGGCGGCCGATCGCAGCGGCGTACCTGATCGCCCCTTCGACGGGCCGCCACACGCGGCAGGCGGACCGGCGGCCCCGACGGTGCATACAGCTGCCGGGCGCCGGGTACGCACCGCTGGCGATCCGGCGGGGTGCCGGCGCGGAAGGAGATCCGCCATGCGTGCGCTGCTTGTCACCCTCGGTGTTGCCGCGGTGGTGCTGATCGTGCTGGGACTGCTGCTCAAAGCGCTGAAGTGGCTGCTGATCATCGGCGTCGTGGCGCTGATCGCCTCGATCGTCCTCGGGGTCGTCAAGGGACGCCGCGCGTTGCGCTGACCGGCGGGCGGCGGCGTCCGGCCCGGGGTGCGGGCGCTGGGTAACCTGGCGGTCGGCTCGACATCGGGGAGGCGGCCGACATGGACGACGCGGTGATCGCCTGGGAGCGGCCGGCCCGCAGGCTGCGGCCGGCACTCCGGGTCGACGTGGAGGGTGCCGAGGTGGTGGCCGTCGTCACCGGCGGCGACGGCCGCACCCTGCTGGCGGTCGCCGGCGGGGACGGGCCGCCCGCGGTCGTGTCGCTGTGGGACACGGCGACCGGCGAGCGGGTCGGCGAGCCGCTGACCCACCCGGCGGAGGCGGTCCTGGCGATGGTGGCGCTGCCCGGCCTCCTCGCGGTCGCCTACGCCGACGCCGACGGTCCGCTGGTGCAGGTGTGGCGCCCGGCATCGGGTGAGCGGGTCGGCGCGCCCCTGCCCGGCCCGTTCGACGGGTCGGGCCTGGCGGCGGTTTCGGTTCCGGACGGCCGTCACCTGCTCGCCGTCGTCGAGGAGGTGGCGGGCACGCTGCGACTGTGGGACCCGGCCACCGGCGATCCGGTGGCCGGTCCGTGGCCGCCGGGCATCTGGGCGGTGACGGCGGCGAAAACCTCGGACGGCCGTCCCCTGCTGCTGACCCTGCACGGCGACGACAGCCAGGCGGTGGTCCGCTCCTGGGATCCGCTGACCGGGGATCCGCTGGGCCAGGTGCTGCGTACCCGGCACGACGAGGCCCACCCGCATCGGCTGGTGGCCCTGCCGCAACCGGACGGCCGGCTGATCCTGGCGGTGTCCCGAGGGGACGAGGACGACGGTCTCGTCACCCGGCTGTGGGACGCGGCCACCGGCCGGCGGATCGGCGGCCCGATCGAGGGTGCCGGCCCACTGGCCGTGCCCGGCCCGGTTCCGTTGCTGGCCGCCGGGGGCGGGCTGTGGGATCCGGGTTCCGGCCGCCGGGTCGGTGACGCCGGCACGAACGGCGTCCCGCGGCCGGTGGCGGCAGTGCCCGGTGACCCCACCCTGCTGGCCGGGCCGGGCCCGGACGGCACCCTGTGGCTGTGGGATCCGGCGGAGACACCACCGCTGCCCGACGCCGAACGGGTCGGCCCGGTGGACCTGCTGGCGCCGGTGACGCTGCCCGGCGGCCGCACGGTGCTGACCACCGGCGTCCGCTTCTGGGACGTGCTCACCGGCGAACCCGCCCGCGCTCCCCTGACCGGGCACGCCGGGGCTGTCACCGCCGTGGCGTCGGCATCCCTGCCGGACGGCCGGCTCGTGCTGGTGACCTGCGACCAGGCCGGCACCATCCGCTCCCGGGACCCGGTGACCGGCAAGCTCCTCGCCGAGGTGCCCGCGGCCCGCTCGCACGTGGTCCGCTCGATGGCGCCGATCGTCATGCCGGACGGGCGCACCCTGCTCGCCGTCGGCAACGACGTGAACGTCCTGCGGCTGCGCGATCCGGAGACCGGGGCCAGTGCCAGCGACATGTTCACCCGGCTCGACCGGCCGCCGCTGCGGGCGGTCGCGGCGGTGCCGATGCCGGACGGCCGCACGCTGCTGGCCGCGAGCAACGCCACGCCGGCACGCGGCGGCAGCTGGGCGGCCCGGCTGTGGGATCCGGTCACCGGGCTGCCGGTCGGCGACCCGTTCGCCGAGCGGGCGCCGGTGTGGTCGCTGGCCGCGACACCGGCCGGGCACGACCGTGTACTGCTGGCGGTCGGCACCGCCGACGGCACGGTCCAGGTCCACGACGTCGTCAGCCGGGAGGTCCTCGGCGAGCTACCCGGCCGGCACCCGTGCCTGCTCACCGACGCCGGCGGCGGGCAGGTGCTGGCCGTCGCCCGCCGGGACGAGGTCGAGTTGCGGGATCCGCTGGACTGGCGCCGCCTGAGCTCGCACCGGATGGGCAGCAAGGTGCTCACCCTGGCCGCGGCCGGCTCCCGGCTGGCGATCGGATGTGCCGAGGGCCTCGCCGTGCTGACGGTCGCATGAGCACCCGGCCCGAGGACGAAGCCGCGGAACGCTGGATGTCGCTGAGTCGGCACCCGAACGTCCGCGCCCGCTACTACGCCGACGCCGAGCAGGTCGACGGCGGCCCGCTGCGCATCGACGCCGTGTCCACCATCGACCAGGCCCTCGACATCGCGATCCAGGCCGCCCGGGGCCTCGAGCACGCGCACCGCCACGACGTCGCCCACGGCGCGGTGGGGCCGGACGCCGTGCTGGTCACCCCGGACGGCACCGTCAAGATCACCGGCTTCGGCGTCCCCGCGGCGGCCGCCTGGCAGGCCGACGTGACCGCCGTCCGGAGACTGGTGCGCGAGCTGGGCGGGCCCGCCCTGCCGGACGGCCTGCGGATGGCGGACGTCATCGACCGCCTGACCGGGACCTACCGGCAGGAGTGCGGCCGGCCCTACCCGCGACCGGCCCCTGTCCCGCTCACCCGGACGTCGGATGAGCTCACCGATCACGGCATCATGCTGACCGTGCTCGGCCGCGTCGACGCCGCGCAGTCCCTTTTCGACCAGGCACTGGCCGTGCATCCGGGGCACCCCGAGGCCACCTACCACAGCGGTCTGCTGCGCTGGCGCACCGGCGAACTGACCGACGACCGGCTGCTGGCCGCCCTGGACAGCGATCACCTGCGCGCCCTGGTCCATCTGGAGCGCGGCGATGCCGCCGCCGCGCTGCCGCTGCTGCTGCGGACCGCGAAGGACACCGACGCTTTCCGGTACGCCGTGCAGGCCGAACGCCCGCACCGGCTGCAGCCGCGCACGGTTCAGGTCCGGCCGGGGATCCGCTCGGACTCGCTGCACGCGGGCCCGGGCCGGCAGGTCGACCACGTACGCCTGAGCGCCGACGGCCGGATCGCCGCGACCGCCGGGAACGAGACGGTGCAGGTGTGGGACACCAGGACGGGCCGATGCCTGCAGGAGGCGCACGAGCACACCGCCACGGCCACCGCCCTGCACCTCACCCCGGATGGGGGGCACGTGCTGTCCGGCACCGGCGACGGGACCGTCTCGTGGCGCACCGCTGAGGACGGCAGGCTGCGGCGACGGCTGGAGACCGGCGACCGGGTCGTCGACATCTGGACCGACCCCGAGGCACGGACCGCCGTGATCACGGTGCGGAGTGGGTTGCAGGTGTGGGACCTGCACGCGGGCCGGCTGCTGCGGGTGATCGACCCCGGCGGACCGATCATCGGGGCCGGGGTGTCGGCCGACGGGACGCGGGCCGTGTCGTCCGGCCTCGACCGTGTCCTGCGGCTGTGGGACCTGCGGACCGGAGAGTGCCTGGCACACCTCGAAGGGCACCGTTCCCTCGTCGGCGTGATCCGGCTCAGCGCCGACGGCCGGGTGGCCGTCTCCGCCGGCCAGTTCGACCCGGTGCTGCGCGTCTGGGACCTCGACAGTGGACAGTGCCGCCATCGGCTCACCGGGCATGTCCGTGAGGCACGCGGGCTGGACGTCAGCGCCGACGGCCGGTACGCCGTGTCGGCGGGCGGGACCGACCACACCGTGCGGCTCTGGGATCTGCGGATCGGGCGCTGCCAGCGCACGTTCACCAGCGACTACGACGACACGGCGGCGCTGAGCGCGGACGGCCGGACCGCGGCGGCCGGTGGGTTGAGCGGCGTGGTGCGGGTGTGGGACATCCCGGCGCCCACCGGCTATGCCGCGCCGCCCCAGCCGTGCGTGCCACGCTCGTACGCCGCAATCGTCGTGATCAACGCCGAGGCGGACACCCTCCTCGATCGGGCGGAGCGGGCGATCGCCGAGGAGGATTTCGGCACGGCGCACGCCCTGCTGGTCCGGTTGCGCACCGACCGGCGGCATGATCGGACGCCGCGTGCCCTGCGTGCCTGGCAGCGGCTGAGCGCCCGGATCGACCGCGTCGCGGTCGAGGACGTGCTGGTCACGCGCACGCTGCACGGTCACACCGACCGCGTCGAGTCGATCTGCGCCGTCCCGGGCAGCCGCACCGCGATCTCCGGCGGCCGCGACGGCACGCTGCGGATCTGGGACCTGGAATCGGGCGCGTGCCTTCGCACGCTCACCGGCCACACCGGCTCGGTGCTGTCGGTCACCACCGACGGCACCGGTCGTACGATCGTCTCGGCAGGCCGCGACAAGACGATCCGGGTCTGGGATGCCGAGTCCGGTGCGTGTGTGCGCACGCTGACCGGGCAGGGCAGCGTCGTGTACTCGGTGGCGGTCAGTGCCGACGGCCGCCGGGCGGTGTCCAGCGCCCGCGACGGCGACCGCCTGCTGGTGTGGGACCTGACCACCGGCACCCGCCTGCGCCGCCTGGACGGCCACACCGGCGGCGTGCCGACCGTCGCCATCACCCCGGACGGGCGGCTGGCCGTCTCCGGCAGCCACGACGGCACGGCCCGCGTGTGGGATCCGGACACCGGAGACTGTGTGCGCGTCCTCGACCCCGAAGAAGTGGAGGTCGTTCGGCTCAGCGCCGACGGCGGCAGCGTCCTCACCGTCGACTCCGACGGCCGCGCCGGGCTGTGGGACCTCGCGTCGGGCGATCGGCTGCGCGCCTTCGAGCCGCCGGACTGGTCGCACCTCGCCGACGTCCAGCTCAGTCACGACGGCCGCTACGCCGTGGCCGCGGGCGACCACCTGCTGAGTCTGCACGACCTCGCGACCGGCGACCCGCTGTTCGAACCCGCGGACCGGCCGGACGCGATCACCGCGGCCTGCCTGAGCCCGGACGGCCGTTTCCTGGTCGCCGCCTGCCGGGACACGACGGTCCGGGTGTGGGAGCTGACCTGGGACCTCCGGCTCCGGTAGGCCGTTCCTTCCCCGAGGGCCGCGTTATCGAAGCGGTTCGATTGACCTGGGAGCGTTCCCATTCGACACTTCTCGGCGAGGCGCGAAACGGATTCACCGCCGTTTCGGCGCCGCGGACCGCACGAGAGGAAGCCCCATGAGATCGATGGCAAGAAAGGCCGGGCTCGCGTTCACCGCCGCCGCGCTGGCCCTGGCCGGAGCCGCGTACGGCGTGACGTCGGCGTCGGCGTCCGCCGAGGCGGCCGCCCCGCTGACCACTCCTCAGCTGGTGACCGACATGGGCGCCGGCTGGAACCTCGGCAACCAGCTCGAAGCCAGCAACAACGGCATCCCCGGCGAGACGGCGTGGGGCAACCCGGTCATCACGCAGGCCCTGATCAACCGGGTGAAGGCGGCCGGCTTCAGGACGATCCGGATTCCGGTCTCCTACCTGGGCGCCATCGGCGCCGCCCCGACCTACACGGTTGACGCCACCTGGCTGAACCGGATCCAGGAGGTGGTCGACTACGCGTACAACCAGGGTTTGTACGTGGTGATCAACATGCACGGTGACGGCTACAAATCCGTCACGGGCTCGTGGCTGATCTGCGACGCCGCCGACCAGACGACGGTCAGGGCCCGGTACCAGAAGGTGTGGCAGCAGGTCGCGACCAGGTTCGCGAGCTACACCGAGCACCTGATCCTCGAGTCGATGAACGAGGAGTTCGACGGCCAGTACGGCAACCCGACGCAGCCGTGCTACTCCAACATCAACGCGTACAACCAGATCTTCGTCGACACGGTCCGCAGGACCGGTGGCACCAACGCCTCGCGCTGGCTGCTCGTCCCCGGCTGGAACACCAACATCGACTACACGGTCGGCAACTACGGATTCGCGCTGCCCACCGACCAGTACCGGTCGACGTCGATCCCCGGCACCGAGCAGCGGATCATGATCTCGGTCCACTACTACGACCCGTGGGACTTCACCGGCCAGGAGGACGGCACCGTCACCCAGTGGGGCCCGAATGCCACCAACCCCGCGAAGACGTCCACCTGGGGGCAGGCCGACTACCTCGACGGCCAGCTGAAGAAGGTGCACGACACGTTCGTGGCGCGCGGCTACCCGGTCCTGGTCGGTGAGTACGGCTCGATCGACAAGACCGCGGCGGACCCCACCAACAACCGGTACCGCGCCGACTACGCGCGCGCCCTGGTCACCGCGGCCAAGAAGTACGGCGCGGCCACCGCGTACTGGGACAACGGCTACACCGGGGCGTACGGCTTCGGGCTGTTCAACCGCAGCTCCGCGACGGTCACCCAGCAGAGCATCATCGACGCCATCATCAGCGCGGCCGGCGGCACCAGCACGAGCCCGCCGCCCGGCGGCAGCCCGTCGGCGACCCCGTCCGCCTCGCCGTCCAACACCCCGACCGGCGCCTGCCGGGTCACCACCGCGGTCAGCGCCTGGAACACCGGGCTGACCGACAACATCACGATCGTCAACACCGGCGGTACGGCGGTCGACGGCTGGACGCTGACCTTCACCCTGGCCGCCGGACAGACGATCACCTCCGGCTGGAACGCCACCTACCGCCCCGCCACCGGCACCGTCACCGCGACCGACGTCGGCTACAACGGCACCCTCGCCGCCGGAGCCTCGACCACCATCGGCTACCAGGCCACCCACACCGGCAACGCCGCCGCCCCGACCGGCTTCCGCCTCAACGGCGCCGCCTGCAGCTGAGTCTTCCCGAACGGCGGCCCGGTCCCGCGGGAACGGGCCGCCGTCGTGCGGGCTCAGTACCGGATGGTGACCGTGGTGCTGCCCAGCACCACCGGCAGCTTGGCCAGGTCGACCCGCAGCAGTTCGCCGTCGTCGGCCACGCCGGCGGCGTCCAGCGTCTTCTGGTGGACGAGGAACTTCCCGGTGGTCGCCGACTTCACCGGCGCGCAGGCGGTGGTGTCGGACAGCCCGGACGCCTCGCAGGCCGCCTCGTCCCGGCCGAGCAGGTGGTCGATGCCGAAGTCGCTGTCGTTGGCGAGGTACAGCACGCGGCCGCCGTCGGAGGTCGCGACGCCCTCGATCTTGTCGTGGCCGAAGAACCTGCCGGACGGGTCGAGCTGGTTCAGCACGGAGCCGAGGTCGAGGTACGGACTCTTGCCGACCGGGATGACACCGGCCTGGGACAGCAGCAGCGCGGCCTTCGCGGTGGGGGCGTCACCGACGTACGCCTCGATCGATGTGCCGCCGATCAGGTAGCCGAGCGGGCCGGTGCCGGTGACGTCGGTGGCGCCGGTCAGATCGATCTCGTACAGGTACTTGGCCACCGCCCGGCCCGGCCCGGCCTGCAGGCCGTCGCGCTCGTCGACCAGGAACCGGGTGGCCGACAGCGCGGTGATCTCGCTGACCGCACCGCCCGTGGCGTTCGGGTTGGTGAGCAGATACAGGTACTGGTGGACGGCCCGGGTCCGCAGGTCGACCGTCACGATGCGGACCGGCGAGACGTTGCCCGGTTTAACGGTTTTACCCTTGGCGTCGGTGCCGTAGTCGGGCACGGTCAGCGCCGCCTGCATGATGCCGACCAGGGTCCGACCGTCCGGGGTGACGGTGAGGCCCTCCATGCCCTTGTTCTTCGTCCGCAGCGCCAGCTCGGCGGGCAGCGGGTGCGCGGTGTCGACGTTGTGCCCGGCGTCGGCGCCCCACGGCGACAGCCGCTCGATCTCGGTGCCGTCCCGGTCGAAGTGGGTGAGGAACGGCCCGTACTCGTCGGAGACCCAGAAGCTGCCGTCGGCCAGCGCGACCAGACCCTCGGAGTCGTAGCCGTCGTCCGGGTCCAGGGTCACCGCCGGACCGGTGCCGGGCACCGTGTACGGCTGCGCCGGGTCGATGTAGTCGCCGTACAGGTCCTCGGTCTTCTCGGAGCTCGCGGCCCGCTTGGTCACCGGATTCGGCAGGCCGTTGTACGGGGTGCCGTCCGGCGCCTTCAGGACGATCGTCCGCTGCAGCACCGCCCTGCCACCGGCCAGCTGGAACAGCCCGATCTGCGGGTGGAATCCGGGATCGGCGAAGGCCTTCTGCCCGCTCGGTCCGTCGTCGTCCACGTTCGGCCCGCGGTCGGTGACCCCGTAGAACCAGCCGGGCCGCCCCGGCGCCGCGACGAACGAGGAGCCGTAACCGCCACCGGAGATCGGCACGGTGCTGCCGTCCGCACCCTCCAGGCCGCCCAGCGGCGGAATCCGGGCGCCGCCCCGCACCGCACTGGAGTAGACGGTGACCGCGTCGGTCGCGGTGTAGCCGAAGTGCACCGTGCCGTGGCTTCCCGGCACCGCCGGCGTGAAGACGTACGAGCCGTCGGGGTGCACCGCCAAGCTGCCGGCCGCCGGGTCGTCCAGGCCGGTGCTGCGCACCACCGCGGTGGCGCCGCGATCGTTGGCCAGCACGTTGGCGGACGCGGCACCGGTGTCCGGCCGCACGGCGAACGGATGCTGGCGGCCGCCTCGCCAGCCGAACGGGTCGGCCCAGGCGGTGCCGATCGAGGCAAGAACGAGGACGGCGGTGGTACCGCCGACGACTGCCGCCCGCCTGCGGGCGCGAGAAGTGAACAGGAGCATCCCCGCAACCAAGCGGCCGGAGATGGCCGTCGGATGACCCGTTGATGTATTAGGGTTTATCGATAGCATGACGGCGTGCGAAAACGTCTTGTCGCCATCCTCGCCTGCCTGCTGGTGGCCGTCACCCCGGTCACGCCGGCACGCGCCGCCGACGACCCGCTGCGGGATCAGCTGACCGCGATCCCCGGCATCACCGTCGTCTCCGACACCCAGGGCGCCGGCTACCGGTTCTTCGTCCTGACCTATCGCCAGCCCGCCGATCACCGCCATCCGGGACGGGGTGGCTACGAGCAGCGGCTGACCCTGCTGCACCGGTCGACCACCGCGCCCACCGTCCTCTACACCAGCGGGTACGGCCTGGCCGCCAGTCCGCGTCCGACGCAGACCGAGCCGACGGCGCTGCTGGGCGCCAACCAGGTGTCGGTCGAGCACCGCTTCTTCACCCCGTCGCGCCCGGCCCCGGCCGACTGGTCGGATCTCGACATCTGGCAGGAAGCCTCCGACGAGCACCGGATCGTCACCGCGCTGCGCGGCGTCTACACCGGTCGCTGGATTCAGACCGGCGGCAGCAAGGGCGGCATGACCTCGGTGTACCACCGGCGCTTCTACCCCGGTGACGTCGACGGCGTGGTCGCCTATGTGGCACCGGATGACGCGATCAATCCGGTCGACCGCGCGTACGACGCCTTCTTCGACACCGTCGGGACCGCCTCCTGCCGCGCCGCGCTCGACGAGGTGCAGCGCGAAGCGCTGCGGCGCCGGACCCGGCTGGTCGCCCACCTGCAAGCGGATGCCGCGGCGCAGGGCTGGACCTTCACCCGCACGCTGGGCACCGCGGACCGCTCGTTCGAGATGACCGTGCTGGACTCGGTGTGGGCGTTCTGGCAGTACAGCACGGCCGCCGACTGCGCGGCGGTGCCGCCGGCCACGGCGACCGACGACGAGTTGTACGCCTGGACCGACGCCGTGGCCGGGTGGAGCTTCTACACCGACCAGGGCCTGGAGTACTACTGGCCGTACTACTACCAGGCGGCGAGCCAGCTGGGCTGGCCCAGCCTGCGGTTCGAGCACCTGCGCGGCCTGCGCCACTACCCGGGCCTCTACACCGCGAACTCGTCCCTGCCGGCCGAACTGCGCCGGGTCCACCACCCGCTGCCGATGCTCGACGTCGACTGGTGGGTCCGCACCGCCTCGGAACGGATGCTCTTCGTGTACGGGCAGAACGATCCGTGGAGCGCCGAACGCTTCACCCCGAGCCGCCACGACTCGGCGCTGTTCGTCGCCCCGGGCGCGAACCACGGCGCGAAGATCGCCGGCCTCGCCCCGGCCGACAACGCCACCGCGACCGCCATGGTGCGCCGGTGGGCAGGGGTGCCGGCCGGCCTGGCGGCCCCGTCGCCCATCGATGTGCCGCTGGACGACATGTGCGTCACACCACGGTGCAGGGCACCCCGTCGAGGGTGAAACCGGCCGGTTCGGCGGTGTTGCCGGTGTGAGTGGCCTGGAACCCGATCTTGACGGTCTCCAGGTGCTCATCGTGTAGACCACCCGGGCCCGGCGCCGCCGGCCGGCGACGAACTCGCCGACGGGCTGGCCGCCGGGCCGGGTGGGACGGTGCCGCCCACGGTGGTCACGAGCGTCGTCACGCTGCGGGCGGGCAGCGTGACGGTGACCGACCCGTTGGTCATGCTCGGGGCGCTCTGCGGGCCGGGCATCGGGGCGCGGGGACCGGCCACGGGCTGAGAGACCCGCTCCGGCGGTATGCCGTACGCCACTTCACCTCAAGGACGGGCGTGCTGCGACGACATGGCGCGGCGTGAAGAACAAGGTGGTCTGGCTGCTGCTCGGCGCGACGGTGCTGGCGGCAGCCGCGATGTGGTGGCGCCGGGGAACGCCGACCTCCGACATCATCTACTTCGCCTGGACGGTCCCGCTGGCCGTCGCCGTCTGTGTCACCGCGGCGCGCCAGCCGGCCAGACGGAACCGGGCGCCGTGGTGCCTGATCGCCCTCGCGCTGGTGCTGTGGCTCAGCGGCGACGGCGTGCAGACCCTGCAGTACTACGCCGGCTACGTGCCGCCGTTCGGGCTCTCGGACGTGCTCTGGCTCGCCGGCTACCCCGCCATGGCGGCCGCCCTCCTGATGATGGCCCGCTACCGGGCGGCCGGCCGCGTCCGCGGTGTCGTGCTGGACGGGCTGACGCTGACGTTCGCCGCCGGGATCGCGGCGTACGTCTACTTCTGCCTGCCGATCATCGACGAGGGCTTCAGCACCCTGGAGAGCGTGACACCGGCCCTGTACCCCTTGGGCGACGTCATGCTGCTCGCCGGCGTGCTCATGCTGTTCCTCTCCCCCGGGCGACGCGGCGGACCCACCTACCTGATGCTCGTCGCCGCGACGCTGTACCTGCTCACCGATTCGGCCAACAACGTCCTCATGTACGTGGTGCACAGCGACGTCTCGTGGGACCTGGACGGCGCCGTCCTGCTCGGCAACTGCCTGCTCGCCGCGGCGGGGTTGCACCCCCGCCGCGGCGAGCTCACCGAGCCGGGCCGGGCCGTCGAGGTGCTGCACCCCGCCCGGGTGCTCTTCCTCGGGGCGGCCCTGGCCACCGCGCCCACGGTCGTGCTCACGCACACCGGCCTGGGTCCCGGCGGTCGCACCATCCTGATGGCGGCCACCCTCGCCTGCATCGCCTGCGTGCTGATCCGCTTCCTGCAGGCCGTCCGCGGGCTCGAACGCACCCAGGCCCAGCTGGCCTACCAGGCCCGGCACGACCCGCTGACCGGCCTGGCGAATCGTGCCGCCTTCACCGAGCACCTGGACGAGGACACCGCCGGAGTGCTGCTCTACCTCGACCTCGACGGGTTCAAGGCAATCAACGACCGCGACGGTCACGAGGCCGGAGACGCCGTGCTCAAGGCGGTCGGCCAGCGGCTCACCGCGGCGGTTCGCAGCAGCGACCTGGTGGCCCGGCTCGGCGGTGACGAGTTCGTCATCGCCTGCACCGCGGCGGACGTCACGTACGGCCAGGACCTGGCGCAGCGGATCGTCACGGAGGTGTCGCGCCCGGTCGAGTTCGGCGGGCGACAGCTCGCCGTCGGCGTCAGCATCGGCATCGCCGCGCACGTCACCACGTCCCCCGATGCGCGGCGGGCCGCGCTGCTCGCGGCCGACGAGGCCATGTACGCGGCGAAGCACCGCGGCAAGGGCAACTGGGTAGTCGCGGCGTAGCGGCCATGGGCCGCGACGTCACCGGCAGGACGGCTGCCGGTGACGCCGCCCGGCGGTCAGTGGGCGAACAGGCCGGCGCCCAGGGTCAGCAGCCGGTCGAGGGTGGCCCCGTGCCCGCCCTCGCAGTCCTGCACGACCGTGGTCGCCGACGGGGTGACGAACGTGTACTCGAAGCCGTCGTCGCAGCCCGGCGCGCCGGGCGACGGCGACGCCTGCGCGGCCAGGCCCGGCGTGCCCAGCAGCCGCCGCAACTCGGTGGTGGTGGCGGTCGGCACCCGGACCGGCGCGGCCGCCTGACCCTTGCGGGTGGCGGTGGCCGAGCCGTCGGCGGCGATCGAGACGCTCTCTTCGACGCCGGCGAAGCCGCCGCGCCGGGTGACGGTGAGCGGGACGGCACGGGCCGCGGAAGCCGTGGGCGCCGACATGGCGGAGGACGCCGGTGTCGCGGAGGACGAGGCGGCCACCGGCGGTGGCGCTGCGGCCGGCTCGCCGTTGGCGCAGCCGGCGACTCCGGCCAGCAGCAGCGCCGCGAGGACTACCGATATGTGTGACTGTCGCACCGCGGTCTCTCCAGGATCGTCGGAATGGCAGGCCGGCATCGGGCCGGGACGGCGCTGGTGCGCGGCCCCGGCCCGATCCCGATGGTCAGCTCGCGGCGGGGACGTTCCAGCCGAGAACGGCGTTGCCGGAGCCGCTGTACGAGACGATCCGGTACCGGTAGCTGCCGGCCGTGCCGGTGTAGGAGATCGCCTCGCGGGACGTCTCCCCGACCGAGCGGGCCACGGCCGTCCACCGGCCGCTGACCAACTTGTCGAGGTACAGGTCGAAGTCGGTCCCGGCCGGTCCGGCCAGGCAGGCGCTGTGGCGGCCGCCGCCGGCGGTGAAGGTGTCGCTGACGACGGTCTGGCCGGCGGTGACCGCACCGCTGTCGTGCGAGGAGAACCCGGCCTGGCAGTCACCGGTGGGTGCCTGGGTCGGAGCGGGGCTGGTGGCGGTGGGACCGGTGGTCGGGGTCCCGGCGCCGGTGCAGGACGGTTCGCCGGTGCCGGCCGGTACGCTGACGGCGTCCCAGGCGGCTTTGACGGTGGCGCATTCGGTGCCGTTGCCGAACAGTTGGGCGGCCGCGGCGACCGAGGCGGCCCGGGCCTTGGCGTGGTTCCAGCCTGTGGTCTTACGCATCAGCGTGGCCATGTAGATCTGACCGGCCTTCCGGATCCCGACCCCGGTGACCGTGCTGTTGTTGCAGGTCGGACTGACCGGCTGACCATCAGTCGGGCGCGAACCCTCGGCCAGCAGATAGAACCAGTGGTTCTGCGGCCCGGCCGCCGAGTGCACCTCGGTGTTCGGGATCGCGCTGGAGAAACAGTTCGGGTCACCCAGCTTCGACGGGTCCGCCATGTTACGGATCGGCCCGTTACCGGTCAGGTTCGCCAACTCACCGACGGTGTAGTCACCCTTGTCCAGGGGATTGTTGGCGAAGAACTCGGTCAACGCGCCGAAGATGTCACCGGTCGACTCGTTCATCCCCCCGGCCTCGTTGCCACCACTGGACCCGCCCGGGGTGAACTGGTTGATCGCGTGACCGAACTCGTGACCCAACACGTCGATCGTGTTGAGCAGCCGCCGACCGTCCGAGGAATGCCCGATCTCCACCCGGGAGCCGTTCCAGAACGCGTTCACATCGTTGAGGCCTTCACGGATCGGGAAAGCATGCCCGTTACCGTCGATACCGTTACGGCCCAGCCAGTCGTGCAGCATGTCCCACTCGCGGGAGACCACGAACATCGCATCGACACAACCGGTCTCCTGGTCGGTGGCCGCGCCACCACCCCAACTGTCGGTGGCCTTGCTCAACGCGACACCGTTCTGCCCGCCACACTGCAGACCGGGACGCTTCGGGTCACTCATGGTGAACCGGCCGCCGCTGCTGGTGTCGTCGAACGTGACGTCGCCGTAGTAGGCGCCGTGCCCGGCCGCGTCGACGATGTCGTCCCGGGTCAGGTCGGGCAGCACCTTGCCCGTGGTGGCGTCGACGAAGACGTGCAGGTTGCTCGGGGCCAGACCGCCGGGGGCACGCTTGGCGCCGGCGACGACCACCTCGTACGCCAGCACACCGGCACCCTGCGCGACGACCTGCAACGTGGCCGGGGACACCGTGGTCACCCTGGCGAGCTGCTTGCGCGCGGTCTTCGCCGCGGCGGCCGCGGAGATCTTCGCGGTGACCGGGATGGACAGCGCCTGCTCCTGCGCGACGTACTCGTTGAGCACCCGGCCGCGGCTGTCGGCGACGACCACCGCGTCACCGCCGTGCACCGGCAGGCCGCGGTAGGTGCGTTCGTACACCACGTACTGCAGGCCGTTCTGGCTGACCACCTGGCGCCGGTCGAGCTTGTCGTACCGGCTCTTGAAGAAGGTCTTGGGTTTGTTGGTAACCAGGTCCGCGGCCGAGGACGTGGCCAGCGCGACCGGCGCCGGCCCGTCGGCCGCGGGCTGCTGGTGGCTCGGGGTGGTAGCGGCGTTGCCCTGCGGCATGGTCAGGGCGATCGATCCCGCTACGGTGACGGCCGCTATGCCGCTCGCCACCGCGACTTTGTGCTTCAACGATGCTCCTTGCACGAATACTCGCGGGGCCGTTCTCCGGGTCGTGCCCAGTCGTCCGCCGTCGCGAAGTGAGGGATTCGCTCGTGTTCCGAGCCGTTGCAAGTCTTCGTCGAAGCAATATCTCGGTCAATGCACTTAATGCATGATTAAAGCTCGGAAGCGTTCCGTTTCAGTTCCTTACGGAGCCCTTACGGGAACCTTTATCGGAGCGATGCGGTACGTGACGGTGAGCGTCGTCGCGGTGACAAGCGACGGGTCCTATCGGCCGGGTTCCGGCGCGGAGAGGCGGACACCGACGCCGCGGACAGTGTGCAGATAGCGGGGCTGGGCGGCCCGTTCCCCGAGTTTGCGGCGCAGCCAGGTGACGTGGACGTCGACCGTCTCCAGCGATCGGCTCTCCGCCGGCCACACGTCGGACAGCAGCTGACGGCGGGTCACCACCGTGCCCGCCCGCTGCATCAGGTACGCCAACAGGTCGAACTCCAGCCGGGACAGCTGCAGCGGCACCCCGTCGAGGCTGGCCGTGCGCCCCTGCGGATCCAGTGACAGCCCGCCCACGGTCAGGCCGGTGGCCGCCGGGCCGCCGTGGCCGCGGCGCAGCACGGCCGCGATCCGGGCCTCGATCTGCTCGGCCGAGTACGGCTTGACCACATAGTCGTCGGCGCCGGCCCGCAGCAGCCGGATCATCTCGCTCTCCTGCTCGCGGGCGGTGGCGACGACGATCGGCACCTGCGAGGTGGCCCGGATCCGGCGCAGGACGGCCGCGCCGTCGAGATCGGGCAGTCCGAGGTCGAGCACCACCACGTCCGGCGCCCACGCGGCCGCCTCGCGCAGACCGTCGAGGGCCGTCGCGCACAACCGGACGTCGTGCCCGGTCGCGCTCAGCAACCGGCCGACCGCCTGCCGGACGTCGACGTCGTCCTCGATCACCAACACCTGGGGCATTGCCTCACCGTATCGCTCGTGCAGAATACGACCATGGGCCGGAGCTGGAGTTATGTTGCGGGGTGGCTCGCGGTGACGATCACCGCGGTCGCCGTCTCCTGGTTCGGTGTCCGGCTCGGCGTGGCTCCGGCGATCACGGACGAGCCTCCGGTGGCGATCGACGTGAACCGCCGTTACACCGAGATCCGGTTCGGGCTCGCGGAGTCCGCGACGCCGAGCCGGGCCGCGCCCGGCCCGTCGAAGTCCCCTCCGTCGCACACCCCGGCACCGCCGGCGCACAGCCGGACGCCCAGCCGCCAGCCGAGCGCCCGGCCCCCGTCGGCACCCTCGCCGTCACCGACGCCGACGGTGGACCAGCGGCCCCGGTACCGGATCAACGCCGACGCCGGGACGATCACCGTCGCCTATTCGGCGACCCGGGTGGACGTGGTCGGCGCCGATCCACTGCCCGGTTACACGGTCGACGTCGTCCGGCGCAGCGACACCATCGTCGTGGCGCGGCTGTCCCGCCCCGGCCACACCTCGGCCATCACGGCGTACTGGAACGATGGCCCGGCGGCCCAGGTCATCGAGGACTACGGCGCATGAGACGCAGTTACGCACTGGTCGCCCTCGCCGTCACCACCCTGGTGGCGCTGGCGTTCGTCATCCCGCTCGCGCTGCTGGTGCACAGCGCCGTGCAGGACCGTGCGATGCGCGAGGCCGAACGACAGGCCCTCGGCCTCTCCGCCGTGGTGGTGGTCGCCACCGACCGCGACCTCGTCCTCAACTCGATCATGAGCACCCGCGCCGGGCAGAACGGCGAGCTCGCCGCGCACCTGCCCACCCTGGGCACCGTCGGCGTCAGCCGGGTCACGCCCGACGCCGTCATCCAGGTGCGGCAGCGGGAGACGGCCGGCACCGTCGATGTCGACGGCGGCCGGGTCTACCTGCGGCCGGTGGCGCTGCCGCAGGGACTGATCGCGGTCATCGAGGTGTTCGTCCCGGGCACGGCGCTGCGGGCCGGCGTCGGAACGGCGGTGCTGGTCCTCGTCCTGGAGGCGGTGGTGCTGGTCGGGCTCTGCATGGCGCTCGCCGACCGGCTGGCCGCCCGGATCGTCCGGTCCACCCGCGACCTGGCACGGACCGCGACCAGCCTGGGCGCGGGTCAACTGCATGCCCGGGTACGCCCCAGCGGCCCCCGCGAGATCGAGGAGGTCGGCGCGGCCCTCAACCTGCTCGCCGACCGGTTCCTGGAGCTGCTCGCGAAGGAGCGGGCGCTCGCCGCGAACCTGTCCCACCGGCTGCGGGTGCCGCTGACCGCGCTGCGACTCAACACCGAGGCGCTGACCGCCGGCGAGGACCGGGACCGCCAGCTGCGGGTCGTCGACCGGCTGGAGTACGAGATCAGCGCGGTGATCAGCGAGGCGAGCCGTCCCCTGGCCGCCCGGCCGCGCCTGCAGTGCGATCTCGGCGCCGTCGTGGCCGACCGTACCGGGTTCTGGGGCGCGCTCGCCGAGGACCAGGGCCGGCCGTGGCAGGCCGACCCGCCGCCCGACGGGCTCACCGTGCCGGCGGCCTGGTCCCGGGTCACCGAAGCGCTGGACGTCCTGCTCGGCAACGTCTTCCACCACACCGGCGAGGACGCTGCCTGCCGGGTCACCGTCGTCCGGTCGGACGGGTCGGCGACCGTGATCGTCGACGACGCCGGCCCCGGCTTCACCGACCCGGACGCCGCACTGGCCCGCGGCGCCAGCGACGCCAACTCCACCGGCCTGGGGCTCGACATCGCCCAGCGGCTCGCCGCCGACACCGGCGGCACACTGACGGTGAGCGGCAACGAATGGGGCGGCGCCCGGGTCAGCCTCACCCTGGGCACGCTGCCGGACGAGACACCGGCCGCCGCACCGCGCCGGCGCCGCTGGTGGCACGGCCTCGGCGGCGCCCACGCCCGCCGGTGACGTCGGTCGCTCCAGGCTCGCAGGCGGGTCCGCGCGGGAATTCCCGGAAGTTCGCGGTCGACCGGTAACCGCGAAGCGGCGCCGGGACCGGTCTCCAGAGATTCACCAGTCACCTTTGCAAGGGTGTGTCGAGACAGTGACAACGGGCTTCCGGGAAGGAAGAACATGGCCATTGTGGAGACGGTGGCGGCCCTGCGGGCGGCCGGCATGGTGCTGTACGCCGAGGGCGACGACCTCCGCTATCAGGCGCCGAAGGGCGTGGCCACCCCGGAACGGCTGCGCTGGCTGCGTGACCACAAACCGGACGTCCTGGCGGTGCTGCGCGCGGACGGCGACGAGTTCGGCGGCCCGCTCGCCGCCGACCCCGAGCGGGCCGGCGAGCCGTTCCCGCTGACCGAGGTGCAGTCGGCGTATCTGCTCGGCCGGGGCAGCGCGTTCGAGTTCGGCGGGGTGGCCTGCCACGGTTACCTGGAGCTGGCCGTCCCGGACTGGCCGGTTCACGAGGTGGAGGCGGCCTGGAACCGACTGGTGGCCCGGCACGCCATGCTCCGCGCGACCGTCGCGGCCGAGGGATTCCAGCAGGTCGCGGCCGAGGTGCCCCATTACCCGGTCGCACACGCGGATCTGCGTGACGCCGGGCCGGAGGCGGTCCGGGAGGCGATCGCCACCGTGCGCGAGCAGCTGTCCCACCGGGTGCGGCCCACCGATCGGTGGCCGCTGTTCGATCTGCGCGCGACCAGCACACCCGACGGTCTGCTGCTGCACTTCTCGATCGACCTGCTGATCTGCGACTACAGCAGCTTCCGGCTGCTGCTGGACGAGCTGCGGCGCGAGGTGACCGGCGAGGGCGGCGACGCCGCGCCGGCCGTCACCTTCCGCGACTACGTCCTGGCCCTGCAGGGCATCGGGGAGACGGAACGTCACCGGCGCGACCGTGAGTACTGGTTCAGCCGGGTCGACGAGCTGCCGCCCGCGCCCGAGCTGCCGGTCCGCGCGGACGCGCCACTCGCGGCGCCGCACTTCACCCGCTTCGCCACCCGGCTGGCCGGGCCCCGCTGGCAGCAACTGCACCGGCGCGCGACCGACCTGGGGATCACCGCCTCCACCGCGGTGCTGGGCGCCTACGCCGAGACGATCGGGCGGTGGAGCCGCCACCCCCGTTTCACCCTGAGCCTGACCGTGCAGAACCGGCTGCCACTGCACCCGGACGTGGCCCGGGTCATCGGCGACTTCAGCTCGGTCAGCCTTCTGGACGTGGACACGACCCCGGTCGCGGCGTTCGGCGAGCGTCTGGCCACCCTGCACGGACGGCTGTGGCAGGACCTCGATCACCGCCTCTGCGGCGGCGTCGAGGTGCTGCGGGAGATCGCGCGCCGCCGGGGCCGGGCGGCCGCGGCCCTGCCGGTGACGTTCACCAGCACGGTGAGCGGCGCCCCGACGCCCGGCGCCGGCCTGATGCCGGGAGCGCGCCTGAGGTACGGGATCAGCCAGACGCCGCAGGTGTGGATCGACTGCCAGATGATGGCGGAGGACGGCGGCCTGCTGCTGCACTGGGACGTCCGGGACGGCGTCCTGCCCGACGGGGTCGCCGCCGACATGTTCGCCGCCTTCACCGAGCTCGTCGAGCGGCTCGCCGACGGTGACGCCGTCGACGAGGCGGACCCGGTCGTGCTGCCCCGCCGGCAGCGGGAGCTGGTGGCCGCGGCCAACGACACCGCCGAGCCGCGGGTGCGCGGGCCCCTGCACGCGGCGTTCCTGGACCGGGCGCGCCGCGACCCCGGACGGGTCGCCGTGATCGCGGCCGGGTGCACGCTGACCTACGGCGAGCTGCTCGCCCGGGCCGAGTCGCTGGCCGGGCTGCTGCGCGACGCCGGGTGCGAGCCGGGCGAGCGGGTCGGGGTCGTCGCCCCCAAGGGCGCGGACCAGGTCGTGGCGGTGCTGGGAATCCTGCTCGCCGCGGCCGCCTACCTGCCGGTCGATCTGGGGCAACCGGCCCGGCGGCGGGACACGATCCTGCGCGACGCCGGGGCCCGGTTCGTCGTCACCGACGCGGTCCACGCCGGGGAGCTGGCCGGGTCGGGCGTGGTCACGATCGAGGCGGATCGGCTGCCCGCGACACCGGCCCGGCCGGCCGAGGCGCCCGGGCCCGTCGGGGGCGACCTGGCGTACGTCATCTACACCTCGGGGTCCACCGGGACGCCCAAGGGCGTCATGATCAGCCACGAGGCGGCCCGCAACACGGTCGACGACATCAACCGGCGCTTCGGCGTCGGCGCCGACGACCGGGTCCTCGGGCTCGCGCAGCTCGGCTTCGACCTGTCGGTCTACGACGTGTTCGGCCCGTTGTCGGTGGGCGGCGCCCTGGTGCTGCCGCAGGCCGAACGGCGCGGGGACCCGTCGCACTGGGCCGAGTTGATGGTCACCGAGCGGGTCAGCGTGTGGAACTCGGTGCCCGCCCAGATGCAGCTGTTGACCGAGTATCTGGCGGCGGCGCCCGGCCACGACCTGAGCCGGCTGCGGGTGGTCATGCTCTCCGGCGACTGGATCCCGGTCACCCTGCCCGACACCGTGCGCCGCCACGCCCCCTCGGCCGAGGTGATCAGCCTGGGCGGGGCGACCGAAGCCTCGATCTGGTCGATTCACCACCGTGTCGGCGCGGTCGACCCGGACCAGCCGAGCATCCCGTACGGCCGACCGCTGGCCAACCAGAGCTTCCACGTCTTCGACGACGTGCTGCGGGAGTGCCCGGAGCTGGTGGTCGGCGAGCTGTACATCGGCGGCGCCGGCGTGGCCCTCGGCTACCTCGGCGACGCGGCGCGCACGGCCGAACGGTTCGTCGACCACCCGCGCGACGGACGGCGGCTGTACCGCACCGGCGACCTCGGCCGGCGGCTTCCCGACGGGGAGATCGAGTTCCTCGGGCGCGAGGACGGCCAGATCAAGATCCGCGGGCACCGCATCGAGGTCGCCGAGATCGAGGCGGCACTGCTCGCCCACCCCGGAGTGCAGGCGGCCGCGGTGATCCCGTACGACGACGAGGCCGGACGCCATCTCGCCGCCTTCGTCGAACCCGCGGCGGCGGACCGCGCCCCGCTGCCGGAGCGGCTGCCCGAGACCATGGCCGCGGCGGCCGCGGCGCGCATCGGCGCCGTCGACCGGGGTCGGGTCGCCGAGATGGTGGAGCTGCTCGACCGTGCCGCCCTGCAGTCGATCAGCCGACTGCTGGTGGACTGCGGGCTGTTCGCCGGTGTCGGGAGCCGGCACAGCGACCAGGAGATCATCGAGACGGTCAAGGCCGCTCCGGCGAACCATTATCTGGTGCGACGATGGCTGGGCGCCCTGGAGCACGAGGGCCTCGTCCGACGGGACCCGGACACCGGCGCGTACCACGGCCTGACCCGGCCGGACGAGGCCGCGGCGAAGCGCCTGCGGGACCGCGTCGACGTCCTGGAACCGGCCGTCCGGTGGGGCGCCGAGCTGGTGCGCTATCACCGGACCTCCGAGGAGAACCTGCAGGCGCTGGTCCGCAACGACATCGACCTCAAGACGCTGCTGTTCCCGCACGGGCGGCTCGACACCGCCGAGGCCGCGTACCGCGACAACCTGATCAGCCGCTACAACAACGCGGCCGTCATCGCCGCGCTGCGCACGATCGCCACCGGGCACTCCGGCGGTGGCCCGCTGCGGATCCTGGAGATCGGCGCCGGGGTCGGCGGCACCAGCACCGAGCTGATCCCCGCGCTGGACGACCTCGCCGTCGAGTACCTGTTCACCGACCTCTCGCACTTCTTCCTCAATGCGGCGGCCGAGCGCTTCGCGGCCTACCCCTGGGTCCGGTTCGGGCTGTTCGATCTCAACGCCGACCACGTCGAGCAGCAGATGCCGGACAACGGGTTCGACGTGATCCTGCTGGCCAACGTGCTGCACAACGCGGTGCACGCCGGCCGGGCGCTGGAGCTGCTGAAGGGGTTGGTGCGGCCCGGTGGCTGGCTCGTCTTCATCGAGGCCACCCGCGACGCGTACCACGTGATGACCTCGATGGAGTTCAATGCCGGGCTCACCGGGTTCGAGGACGAGCGGCGGGAGACCGGGACCACGTTCGTGCCCCGCGACCGGTGGCTGTCCCTGCTCGACGAGGCCGGCGCCGAGGTGGTGGCCACACTGCCGGCCGCCGACGACGCCCTGTCGCTGATCGGGCAACACGTCTTCGTGTCCCGGTTCAAGGCCGACCGCGCGCCGGTGGAGGTCGCGGACGTACAGCGGCACCTGGCCGAACGCCTGCCGGAGTACATGCTTCCGGCCCAGCTGCACACCCTCGACCGGATCCCGCTGACCGGCAACGCCAAGGTGGACCGCGGGCGGCTGGCCCGGTGGACGGTCCGCGGCGGGCGGCACGCGGCCGGCTCGGCGGCGTCGGCGCCCGCCGACGAGACCGAACGGCTGCTGGCCGACATCTGGTGCGCGATCCTGCCGGTCACCCGGATCGGCCGGGACACCGACTTCTTCGCCGCGGGTGGCGACTCGCTGCTCGTCGCCCAGCTGGTCGGGCGGATCCGGGACCGGGTGCCGGCCGCCCGCGACGTCGAGTGGGACCACCTGCTGCGCCGGGTGCTGAACCGGCCGACGATCGCCGACATCGCGGCCTACCTGCGCTCGCTCGAGTCGTCCGGGCCGGCGCCGGCCCCGTCGTCGCTGGTCTCCGTGGGCGACCGGGCCCGCCGGCCCGCCGCCGGCCCCGGGCAGCCGCTGCATGTGCTCGTGCACGACGGCACCGGCACCCTGATCCCCTACCGGGCGCTGGTCCGGGAGCTCTCCCCCGACGTGCCGATGGCCGGCCTCGTCCTCGACGACGAGCAGGAGTACCTCGACAGCGACCCGCACACGCTGACCGGCACGCTGGCCCGGCGGCACGCCGCCACCCTGGTCGCGGCCGGCCACGAGGAGGTCCACCTGATCGGTTACTGCATGGGCGGGCTGCTCGTCACCGAGCTGGCCACCCGGCTGACGGCGGCCGGCATCCGGGTCGCCGCGACCACGATCGTCAGCAGTTACCGGGTGCCCTACCTGGTCGAGGACGACCTGCTGGCCGAGTACATCTTCGCCCGGGTGATGCGAGCCGACCCGATCCGGCTCGGTTACCCGGCCGACGAGACCGAGACCCGGCGGATCGTCGCCGGGGCGGTCGCCCGCCACGGCGGGCGGGTCCCGGAGGGCAGCCTGCTCGAGCCGGGTGAAAACGGCGTACGCCCGGAGACGGTCGCCGGATTCCGGCGCCTGGCCGCGATGGACCCCGATGAGCGGCTGACCGCGATCGGGGCGGCCATGCCGGTCTCCGACGCCGGGCTGACCTCCGTGGACCGGCTGCGCCGCCAGTTCCGGATCGTCAAGCACAGCCTGGTCGCGGTCGCCTCGCACCGGCCCACGCCGTACGACGGTCCGGTGACCTTCGTCCGGCAGAGCGGTGAGGCGCAGGTCTTCCCGGGGATGCACCGCGACATGAGCGACTACTGGCGCGACGTGTGCACCGGTGAGCTGCGCATCGTCGACGTTCCCGGTGATCACTTCACCTGCATGCGACCACCGAACGTGCCGGCCGTGGCCCGGGCCGTGCGCCTCGCCGTGCCGCGGGGCGAGCATGCGTGAGCCGGCCCTGGTCGGGGTGCTCGGTGCCGGCGGCGCGGTGGGCACGGTCGCGGTGACCTGCCTGCTCACCGGGGGTGGCGTCCGGGTGAGGGCCGGTTGCCGCCGCCCGGGCCCGGCGCGGGCCGGGGTGCGGCCGGTGGCCGTGGACGTGACCGACCCGGCCACGGTGCGGCGCTTCGCCACCGGCTGCCGTCTCGTCCTGGACTGCACGGCCCCGGCGTACACGCTGATGGACCGGGTGCGCGCCGCCGTCGTCGACGCGGGCGCCGACTACGTGTCGGTGATGGACGACGGGCGGACGCCGCCCCCGCCCGCCGGGCGCACCGTCGTGCTGGCCGCGGGCGTCTCGCCGGGTCTGTCCGGGATGCTGCCGCGCCTGCTGGCCGAGGGACTCACCGGGCCGCTGAGCTTCACCGGGGCGTACGCGGGCCTCGGTGGCCTCACCGCCGGCGCCGCCGCCGACTACCTGCTCAGTCTGGACGCCGGGTACGGCGTCGCGCTGGCCGGCTGGCACGGGCGGGAGGTGCCGCGGGCGCTGCAGGTCGACGAGGACTTCCGGGTGCCGACTGTCGACCGGGCGCTGACCGGATATCCGTACCTGACCGCGGAGCTGCGCCGGCAGGCGCTCATGCTGCCGCTGGCCCGGGCGTCGTGGTTCAACGCCTTCGACGGCCCGCACCTGCTGGCCGCGACGACCCGGCGACGCGGGGCCGGGCCGCCCGGCGCGGAGGCGATCGCCGAGCTCGTCCGGGCGAGCCGGCTCGACGCCGCCGGCCGTCGCCCCTACCAGGTGTTGCACGGCGAGCTCGACGGATACACCGACGACGGCCGGCCGGTGCACCGCTCGGCGGTGATCCGCGGGACGGACGGCTCCGCCCTGACCGGTGTGGTCGCGGCCGAGGCGGTGCTGTCCGTGCTGGGCGGGCAGGTGCGGCCCGGTGTCCGGTACGCCTCGGACGTCGTCGACTCGCGGCGGCTACTGGCCGCCCTTCAGCGCCGTCTGCCGGATACGGTGGTGCGGTTCACCGGGGACGTCCCGTGTTCGACGGCATCGGCGGAGCAGGTCGAAGGCGTCCTCTAACGGTAGGGGGTACCGAGCAGTATGCAGTCTTCCCCGTCGCGTGGCGGCCGGATGGGACGCCCTCCCCGCCTGTCCCGGGAGGCCATCGTCGAGGCCGCCAAGCGGATCCTCGCCGAGGAGGGTGCCAAGAACCTCTCGATGCGCCGCGTCGCCAAAGACCTCGAGAGCACCCCGATGGCGCTCTACCACCACGTCAAGGACAAGGACGAGCTCCTGCTCCTGCTGCTGGAGGCGCACGCCGGGCAGTTCCCGCGCACCGACATGCCGGATGACCCGCGCGACCACCTGATCAAGGCCGCCCAGCTGTTGTACGACATCCTGGCCGACTGCCCGTGGATCGTCGAGGTGCTCGCCTCCGACGACCTGATGGCGGTGTCCGCCCTGTGGATAGTGGAGAATATCATCGATGGCGCCGTGCGCTGCGGCATGACGCCCGAAGAAGCCGTGTACGCCTATCGGGTGATCTGGTATTACACCGCCGGTGAACTGATGCTGCGCGTCGCTCGGGAACAGCGTTACGCCCGACCCGACGCCGGCGCACATCGGGAGAAGGCATTCGCGAACCTGGACCCCGAGCAGTTCCCGCGCCTGTCCTCACTGTCCGAACTGTGGCCGGCCCTGACCTCGCGCGACATGCACCGGCCGGGGCTGATCGCGATCGTCGACGGGCTGCTGCGCCAGACCGTCGGACGCTGACCGGGAAGGGGTGATCATCGCGTACGGGAAATTGTCGTCCAGATTTCCTTTAGAAGGTCGCATGGTCACCTTCCATAGCATCGAAGAGCGCCTGATTCCCGCATTTTTGGCAGCGCTCTGGAGGAATTGTGACCACCGCACCCCTCGATCTCGCCGCGCTCGGCGACGATTTCGCCCGCGATCCGTACCCCGTCTACACCCGGTTGCGTGAGCAGGGCCCCGTTCACCGGGTCTGGATGCCGGAGGGCGCCGAGGTGTGGCTCGTCGTCGGCTACGACGAGGCCCGCGCGGCGCTCAGCGACACCCGGCTGTCGAAGCAGTGGCACTCCGCGAGCGAGTCGTTCCCGATCAAGAGCCCGTCCGGCAGCCACATGATGAACTCCGACCCGCCACAGCACACCCGACTGCGCCGCCTGGTCGCCGGCGAGTTCACCCCGCGCCGGGTGGAGGCGTTGCGCGAGCGGGTCCAGCAGCTCACCGACGAGTTGCTGGAGGCGGTGCTGGCCCGGCCGGGCGACCGATTCGACCTGGTCGACGACTTCGCGTTCCCGCTGCCGATGGCCGTCATCTGCGAGCTGCTGGGGGTGCCGTTCCTGGACCGCGCGGAGGTGCGCCGCTGGGCCGACGCTGCGGTCTCCTCCAGCGTTCCGGCCGAGCGGCAGGCCGCCGCGCGCGACGCCGCCCGCTTCATCGACGCGCTCATCGAGCAGAAGCGCGCCGAGCCCGGGCCCGACCTGCTCAGCGCGCTGATCCGGACCACCGACACCGACGGCGACCGGCTCAGCGCCGACGAGCTGCGCGGCACGGTCTTCCTGCTGATCGTGGCCGGGCACGAGACCACCACCAACCTGATCGGCAACGGCGCGTATGCCCTGATGGCCCATCCGGACCAGATGGCGGCGTTGCGGGCCGATCCCGGTCTGCTCGACGGTGCCGTCGAGGAGATGCTGCGCTACGACGGCCCGGTGGAGAGCGCGACGTTCCGCTTCGCCCTCGAACCGATCTCGATCGGCGACGTGAAGATCGCGCCGGGCGAGGCGGTCATGGTCGCCCTGAACTCCGCCAACCGCGACGCCGGCCGCTTCGCCGACCCCGAGCGCTTCGACATCCGCAGGGCCACCACCGGCCACGTCGCGTTCGGCCACGGCATCCACCACTGCCTGGGCAACGCGCTGGCCCGGATGGAGGTCCGCATCGCGTTCGCCGGCCTGCTGCGAGCCTTCGCCCGTCTGGAGCTGGACGCACACCCGGCCGCGCTGGCGTGGCGTCACGGCATCCTGGTCCGCGGGCCGCACCACCTGCCGGTGCGGTTCACCCGGGCCTGACCGGCGGGCCCGCTCCGGTGCTGGAGCGGGCCCGCCCCGGCTCAGGCCGTGGCCAGGAACTCCCGCAGGATCCCGGTCACGTGCTCCGGGGACTCCTGCTGGACCCAGTGGCCGGCACCCGGAACGACGACCGTTCCCCGGTGGCCGGGTGCGAGGGCGGCGACCGCGGCGTCCATCGCCGCCACCCCGGTGAAGGCCTTGTCCCGCTCGCCGATGACGAACAGGGCCGGCACGGTGATGACGGCGCCGTCGTACACGGCGGTCAGCTCCCAGTTGCGGTCCAGGTTGCGGTACCAGTTGAGGCCGCCGGTGAAGCCGGACCCGGTGAACGCCTCGACGTAGGCCGCGATGTCCGCCTCGGTCAGCCACGGCGGCAGGGTGACCGGCGGCTCGGGCGCCAGGTCCAGGAACCCGCCGCCGGGCGGCACCAGGGGCGCCACCGGACCGGCGTCGGCCGGTCGGCTGCCCGAGGCACCGAACAGCATCCGGCGGAACGTCGTGCCGAGGTCCTTGCCGAATTCGGCCTCGGCCACGCCCGGCGTCTCGAAGTAGTTCCAGTAGAACCGGCCGCCGAACCGCTCCCGGGCCGCGAGCAGCGGCGGCTGCGGGCCGCGCGGCGCCAGCGGCGGCACGCTGACGCCGGCCACCGCGCGCACCATGTCGGGCCGCATGGTGGCGACCGCCCAGGCGACCAGGGCACCCCAGTCGTGCCCGACCACGAACGCCTGCTTCTCGCCGAGCGCCCGGATCAGGCCGACGACGTCACCGGCCAGCTGCGGCAGCGTGTACGCCTCGACGTCGGCGGGACGGTCGCTGCGGCCGTAGCCGCGCTGGTCCGGCGCGACCACGCGGTAGCCGGCGGCGGCCAGGCCGGCGAGCTGGTGACGCCACGAGTACCAGAACTCCGGGAACCCGTGCAGCAGCACCACCAGGGGCCCGGTGCCCTGCTCCGCCACGTGCAGACGGACTCCACTCAGTGCGACGTCGTGATGTTCGATCACTTCCCGGCCTCCTGCCGTCGTGTCCGATCCGGTCCGCGGGCCGCGGCCCAGAGCAGTCGCGGTGTCAGCAGCGCCGACACCGGCTTCGCCAGGGCGATGACGTCCACGAGCGCCCGAGCCACCGGCGGGCGGGCGGTCGCGACGTGGGTGATCCGGTCGGCGTACCGGTTCTGGAGACGTCCGGCCGGGCCGGGCCGCGGGCCGAGCACCCGCGGATGACGCAGGTCGTCGCTGACCGACAGGTCCCAGGCGTCGCGGCCGCGCCGCCGGACGGCGCGCTGCACGCGGCCGGCCAGGCCCGGCGTGTTGCCGTGCCGCCCGACGCCGGCGGCCAGCGCGGCCACCCCGAACGCCGCCACCGACATGCCGTGCGCATGCGCCGGGTTCAGCACCGCCGCCGCGTCGCCGACCGCCACGAACCGCTCCGGCCAGGTCGGCAGCCGCTCGAAGAGCGAACGGCGGTTGACCAGGCCCCGGAACCCGCGCGCCGGACCGACCGGCTGCGCGGCGGCGAGGGCGTCGGCGATCCCCGGGTGGGGCAGCTGCTTGGCGAAGGCGAGGAACTCGGCGTCGCCGGTCGGCGGCTCCGAGCCGCGCATGCCGATCATCGTGGCGGTCATCAGGCCGTCCTCGATCGGCAGCAACACGCCGCCGACCGCGTCACCGGTCACGTTGGCGATCATGACGATCGCCGGTGGGCGCCGGCCCGGGGGCAGGCCGGCGTCGAAGATCCTGGTCGCATACGCCGTGCCGGCGTCGACCACCTCGTCCGGCACCTCGGGCAGACCGACCTCCCGCAGCCAGGAGGCGACCCGGCTGGACCGCCCGGTCGCGGCGACCACGAAGTCGGCGGCGACCGTGGACCGTTCGCCGGTGCGCCGATCGCGCAGCACCGCACCGTCGATCGCGGCCGGCCCGCCGAGCAGCCCCACGACGTCGTGCGCGCCGAGCACGTCGATCCGGTGCCGGGCCAGCACCCGGTCACGGACCACCCGGTCGAGCAGATCACGTCCGCAGCAGACGACGTACTCGTCGTGGGGTGTGCGGGGCAGCCAGCCGTACTTGGTCAGGAAGGCCACCTCGGTCGGTGCGGCCAGGAAGTGCGCGCCGGCGCCGCGCAGGTCGGCGAGCACCCCGGGCACGAGGCGCTCCATCGCCCGGGCGCCCGCGCCCATCAGCAGGTGGGACTGGCGCGCCTGCGGGATGCCCCGGCGCGGGCCGGCGCCGGGGCCGAGGTCGTCGCGGTCGACCAGCGTCACCGTGTCGAAGTGGCGGGCCAGGGCGGCCGCGGCGAGCGAGCCGGCCAGCCCGGCGCCGAGCACCAGGGCGTGCCGGGTGGGTCCTGCGACCATGGGGGTCCTCTCTAGCGGCGGGCTCAGGCCGGCTCAGGGGAGTCGGGCCAGGTGGCATAGCGGCGCAAGCCGTACAGCAGCGGGTGTTGCTCGCGGAGGGCGGTGACCCGCTCGACCAGACCCATGACCACCGTGTGGGTCCCCACGACGTGGGTCGCCATGACCGAGCAGTCGGCGACCGTGTGCGCGTCCGCCACCAGGTGCGGCCCGGCCGCCCCGTCGCCGTGGCGCCACTGGATCAGGTCGAAGCGGTCGGCCCGGCCGGAGCCGAACATGTGGGCGATCTGCCGGGACCGGGCATGCAGCAGGTTCACCGCGAACCGGCTGCTGCTCGCCACCGCTTCCCGGGTCGGGCTGTCCGAGCGCAGGCAGACCAGCAGGACCGGCGGGTCCAGCGACACGCTGCACAGCGACGTGCAGGTCATGCCGCGGGGAACCGCCGACTCCCCCAGCGCGGTCACCACGCTGACACCGGTCGGGAACGACGCCATCAGCAGCCGCAGGTCGCCGGCCGGGGGCGTGCCGATGATCGGATCGATGGTCATGGGGCCGTTCATCTCCCGTCGGTCAGCGACAGCGCGCGGATCTCGGTGGTGATCGCCGCCCCCAGCTCCCGGAAGCCGTCGCGCCGGAAGGGGAAGTGGCCGCCCTGGAAGATCCGCTGCCGGACCGGGGCGGTCGTCACCGCCGCCCAGCCGGCGAGCTCCGGAACCGGGGTCAGCGGGTCGTCGGTGCTCCCGAAGACGGTCAGCGGCACGGCGAGCGGCCCGCGCGCCGGATCCGGCCGATGCGCGTCGAGGATCCGCAGGTCGTGACGGAGCAGCTCGAGGAAACGCCGCTGGAAGGCGGGCACGCTGTCCAGGCCGTCGGGCAGACCGCCGAGGGCGTGCAGCGCCGCCAGCAGCCGGTCGTCGGGCATGTCGGCGGCGAGGCCGGGCGTGCGGAGGGACCGGCCCGGTGGGAGACGACCGCAGACGCCCACCCACACCGGCGGCATGCCACGCTCGCGCAGCGCGTACGCCGCCTCCACCGCGACGACCGCGCCGAGGCTGTGCCCGAACAGCGCGTACGGCCCGGTGCCGGGCAGGCTCAGCAGGTCGCGGCGCAGCCCGTCGTAGAACCGGGCCGGTGTCTCCGGCAGGGGTTCGCGCACGCGTTTGCCGCGCCCCGGCATGTCCAGGATCAGCAGATCCCAGCTCGCCGGCAGCCACCGGGTGAGCGGGTGGTACCCGGCCGCCGAGCCGCCCGCGTGGTGGAAGACCACCAGGGTGAGCTCCGGGTCGGCCAGGCGTCGGGGCTGCACGAACAGGCCGGTCACGACGCTGTCCCGGTGCGCCGGGTGACGCCGGCCGCCAGCCGTCCGAGGAACTCGGCCAGCGGCAGGTCGAGCGGCAGGTCCTCGGGGCGCACGCCGACCTCGTAAGCCTCCTCGACCCGCTGGACGAACAGCACCGAGGCGAACGAGTCACCGCCGCTGTCCAGGAACGAGCGCTGCTCGTCGAGCTCGTCGGCGTCGAGCACCTCCCGCAGCCGCGCGGCCAGGTAATCGTGCACGGCCGTCCGGTCGGCGGCGTCCGGTACGGCGCCGTCGGCCCGCTCGGGCGCGGCGGTCACGGCCGGGCCGTCCGGCACCGGCTCGTCCACCCAGCAGCGCCGCCGCTGGAACGGATAGGTCGGCAGGTCGTCGACGAAACGGTCGTGCGGTCCGCGCAGGGCGTCGAACCGCAGGTCGGCGCCGTCCTCGAACAGGGCCGCGACGGCGGTCAGGGTGAGTTCCGGGGTGGTCAGCGGATACCGCCGGTCACCCCAGGCGAGCCGGGCCGGACCGGTGCCCGGCTCGGGCACGGTGCGCACCCCGAGCCGGTGCAGCAGCGGCGGTGCGCCGGCGTCACCGGACCGCAGGCGGAGCGGACCGGGCCCGCCGCGGGGCGCGGCGGCGATCGGCCGCCGCAGCGCCTCCTCGATGCGTACCGCCAGGTCCGGCCCGGTCGAGGCGACGACAGCGAGCCGGTACGGGAACGCGGTGCGCCCGCATCGCAGCGTGTGGCAGATCGACGCGATCTCGGCCGGTGCCGCCTTGCCCAGCCGGCTGGCCACCGCCCGGGCCAGCGCGGTCAGCGCCGGCATGCTGCGGGCCGACAGGGTGAGCAGATGCGGCTGCTCGGGCGGGACCGGGTCGCCGTCCGGGACCGGCGGGGCGGCGGCGAGCACCGCGTGCACGTTCGTCCCGCTCATGCCGAACGAGTTGACCGAGGCGACCCGCCCGCCCGGGACCGCCGGCCACGGTTGGTGGTCGCGGGGCACGGTGAACGGCAGGCCGGCCCAGTCGATGTGCTCGTTGAGCGGCCCGTCCTCCGGATCCAGTGCCGCCGGAATCTCGCCGTGCCGCAGCATCAGCGCGGTCTTCATCACGGCGGCGATCCCCGACGCGGCCTCGAGGTGGCCGAGGCGTGCCTTGACACTGCCGATCGCCAGGGGGACGCCGCGCCGCCGGATGCTCTCGCCCAGCACCTCGGCCAGGGCGTGCACCTCGATCGGATCGCCCAGTGCGGTGCCGGTGCCGTGCGCCTCGACCCAGCCGAGCTCAGCCGGGTCGATGCCGGCGTCGCGCAGCGCGGCCCGGACCACCTCCTGCTGCGCGGGGCCGTTGGGCGCGGTCAGCCCGGAAGCGGCGCCGTCGGAGTTCATCGCGGTGCCCCGGACCACGGCCAGGACGGGACGGCGTTCCCGCTCGGCGTCGGCCAGGCGCTGCAGCACCAGCACGCCGACGCCCTCGCCGCGCCCGTATCCGTCGGCTCCGGCCAGGAACGAGCGTGACCGGCCGCCGGGCGAGAGGGCCCGTGCCTGGCTCAGCGAGACCATCAGGTTGGCCGACAGCAGCAGGTTGCTGCCGCAGACCAGGGCGTACCGGCACTCGCCGGAACGTAGCGCGCGCACGGCCAGGTGCAGGGCCGACAGCGAGGACGAGCAGGCGGTGTCGACGCTGATCACCGGGCCCTTGAAGCCCATCACGTAGCTGATCCGGCCGGCGCCGAAGCAGAGACCGCCGCCGGTGGTGTAGTAGGGGTCGACCCGGCCGGCGTCGCCGCGGTCGGCGAACCGCTCGTTGTACTCCGAGGCCATCATGCCCAGGTAGACGCCGACGTCGAGCCGGTCGGCGCGCCGCACCGCGACGCCGGCGCGCTCCAGCGCCTCCCACGCCGTCTCGAGCAGCATCCGCTGCTGCGGGTCGAGCCGTGCCGCCTCCCGCTGCGAGATGCCGAAGAACTCGGCGTCGAAATCGGCCACGTCGTCGAGGAAGCCGGCGCGGTCCACGTACGACCGCCCGGCCCGGCCGGGCACCGGGTCGTAGACCGCGCGCAGCCCCGGTCGGTCCGCCGGGATCTCGCGGGACGCGTCGCCGGGACGGTGCAGCAGGTCCCAGTAGTCCTCCGGCGTGGTCACCCCGCCGGGCAGCCGCAGGCCCATGCCGACCACCGCCACCGGGGCGCGCGACGCCGCCTCGAGCTCACCGATCCGGGCCTGCAGCCGGCGCGACTTCTCCAGCTGGGTCGCCATCAGCTGCCGGATCTCCTGCTGGTCCATGTGCTCACCCTTCCGTCGCGACGTCGGCGCGGACCGCGCGGACGAGGTCGTCGAGGGACATCTCGCCGAGGTCGTCCCGGTCGAGCGGATCGAGGTCGTCCCGGTCGAGCGGATCGAGGTCGTCCCGGTCGAGCCGATTGAGGTCGTCCGCCGGCTCGGTGGCCTCCCCGGCCACCGCGGGTTCGATGTGGGCGGCCAGCCGGTCGACCGTGGGGTGGTCGAGCGCCACGGTCACCGGGAGGTCCCGGCCGAGCGCGTGCGAGAGACGCCGCTGCAGGTCGACCGTCATGATCGAGTCGAGGCCGAGGTCCATGAACCCGAGGCCGGGGTCGACCGGCCCCGGGTCGCCGAGCACCTCGCCCACCATCCGCCCGATCGCGGCCCGCAGCCCGGCCGGGTCGCCGAGCCGGTCGCGCAGCCAGCCACGGTCGGTCGCCGCGGCCGGTGGCGCCGGGGACGGTGGGACGGCCGGCTCGGCGCCCCCGGCCACGACGACCAGCCGATCGGGGCCGCCGGCCAGCACCGCGTCGAGCACCGGCCAGGCCTGCTCATCGGTGAGGGCGCGGAGCCCACGGACGCTCATCGCCCGGCGTACCGCGGGGGTGTCGGCGAGCCCGTCACGGTAGCGGGTGCTCCACGGCCCCCAGCCGACGCTGGTCGCCGGAACGCCGGCTCCGCGCAGCACCGTGGCCAGCCCGTCCAGGTACCCGTTCGCGGCGGCGTAGTTGGCCTGACCGGCCGATCCGAGCACCGCCGACGCCGACGAGAACAGGACGAACGCGGTGAGCGGCCGGGTGCCGACCGCGGCGGCGAGCTGGACCGCCCCGGTGACCTTGGCCGCGAAGACGGAGTCGAACGAGTCCGGCGTCAGCCCGTCGAAGGCCCGGTCGTCGGTGGTACCGGCCAGGTGCAGGACGAAGCGTACGGGCGCGTCCCGGCCGGCCTGCTCGACCGCCGTGCGGCAGTCCGCCGGGTCGGTGACGTCGCCGGTGAGGACCTGGACGGTCGCGCCGGCGGTGGCCAGGTCGGCGAGGACCTGACGGGCCGGCTCGTCGGGCCCGGACCGGGCCATCAGGGTGAGGTGCCGGACGCCGCGCGCGACGAGGAACGAGGCCACGCTCAGGCCGAGCGCGCCGAGGCCGCCGGTGATCAGCGCCGACCCGGCCGTGTCCCAGACCGGTGGTGACGCCGGCGGCCGCAGGCCGGTCAGATGCCGGGCGCGCAGGCCGTCCGGGCCGGCGGCGAGCAGTACGCCGTCCTCCGGGATCGCCGCGGTCAGCGCGGCCGCGAGGTGCTCCGGGCGCCAGCCTTCGCGGGGCTCGACGACGCGCACCCGCCGGTCCGGCTGCTCGGCCCGCAGGCCGGCCAACAGCCCGGAGATCGCCTCCACGACGGGGCGGCCGTCCGGTCCGGGCGGGCCGACGAAGGCGTAGCCGCGATCCGCCGGCAGCGTCCGGAGGATCCGGGTCACCTCGGCGGCGATCTGCGCGGGGGCCGGCCGATCGGCGGTGAACCGGGCGTCGACCAGCACGTCGGCGTCGAGGCCGGTGAGTCGCAGACCGGCCTCCCGCAACGCGGTCTCGATCGGCGGCGAACCGAGCACCGTCACGCTGCCCGGCCGTTCGCCGTCATCGACGACCGGCGTCCAGTCGACGCGCCGCACCTCCGCCCGGGCGCTCAGCGACGCCTCCACGAGCGCGCGCGGCGCGTACCGGAACCGGAAGTCCTCGATCAGCACGCTCGTCCGCCCATCCGGACCGGTCAGGCGGATGTCGGCCGAGCCCACCCGCAGCAGCCCGGCACCATCGGCGTCGCGCCGAACCCGCACGTGGGCCCACAGCTCCGCGTCGGCGGCCGGGCGTTCGTGCCAGGCCAGGCGCGACACCGAGAAGGGGATGGCCAACCCCGCGCCCCCGCTGTCCGGCTCGCTGTCCGGCTCGCCGTCCGGCTCGCCGTCGACGGCGAAGCAGACAGCACTCTGCAGGCAGCTGTCGAGCAGTCCCGGGTGCACCGCGTACCCACCCGGATCCTCCCGTGTCTCGACCGGGCGGGTCAGGCGGACCAGCGCCTGGTCACCGGCGATCCAGATGTGGTCGATCCAGCGGAACGACGGGCCGAGGTGGTAGCCGAGCAGGTGCAGGTGCCGGTAGAACCGTTCACCGGTCAGCTCCCGGTCAGCCCGGTGACGCAGGTGGTCGGCCCGGGGGCCGTCGTCGGCGCCGGTCGCGGGCGGCTCGGCCGGCAGCCGCGCGACCAGATGCTCCTGCCAGCGGCCGGTCTCCTCGTGGACCAGACTCTGCACGGTGACCCGGCGACCGTCCGGCCCCGCTGACTCGATCACCTGCTGCTCGTAGCGCTCGCCCTCGTGCAGCACCAGCGCCCGGGGGAAGTGCACGTCCTGCAGCCGGACGGTGTCGCGGCCACCGGAGAGCGCGGACAGGACCGTGGCCAGCTGGGATGCGCCCGGTACGGAGACCGTGCCGAAGAGCCGGTGGTCGGTCAGATGGGCCGGGTAGGTGGTACTGCGATGGCTCGCGAACACGCGCCCCGGCAGCGCCGGCGAGCGCAGTTCGGTTCCCCACGCCGGGCCGGCCGAGGCGTCCGGTGTCGTGGCGGCGACCGGTTGCGGCCGCACCCAGTACGACGTGCGGGCGAACGGATAGCGCGGGGTGTCCACCCGTCCCGGGCGGGTCGGGTGCACGCGGTCGAAGTCCAGCCGCTGCCCGGCCCGGTACAGCGCGGCCGCGGCGGTCAGCATGGCCGTGCGTGCCGGTATCCCCCGGCGCAGCGAGGACACGGCCCCACCGGCCGGTACCAGCCCGGCGGCACCGGCGAGGTTGGTGAGCGTACGGTCGGGGCCGATCTCCAGCAGCACGTCGGCGCCGATTTCGCCCAGGCGTACCAGGCCGTCGTGGAAGCGCACCGGCCGGCGGACCTGCTCGCACCAGTACTCGGCGTCGAGGGTGGTCCCGGTCTGCCCGGTCAGGTTGGCCACCAGCGGAATCGTCTCGGGGGCCGTGCGCAGCCCGGCCAGCTCGCCGCGCAGCCGGTCCAGGATCGGATCCATCAGCCGGGAGTGGAAGGCGTGCGAGGTGGCCAGTGGCCGGTGCCGTACGTTCTCGGCGCTCAGGCGCGCGGCCAGGGCCTCGATCGCGTCGGCCGGCCCGGCGACCACCGTCGCCTCCGGCCCGTTGACCGCGGCCAGATCCAGGCCGGTGTCCCGGATCCACTCCTCGACCAGCTTCTCCGGCGCCGGCACCGACAGCATCCGCCCGGGCCCGGTGCTCTGCATCAGCTCCGCCCGCCGGACCACGAACTCGCAGGCGGCAGGCAGGTCGAGGATGCCGGCGCAGACCGCCGCCGCGATCTCCCCGACGCTGTGCCCGAGGACGGTCGCCGGCTCCACGCCCCAACTGCGCCAGGTCGCCACCAGAGACAGCGCCAGGGCGACCAGCGCCGGTTGGGTGACCCTCGTCTGGTGCAGCGCGGCCGCGTCCTCCCCGGTGAAGACCAGCTCGGTCAGGCTCGTGCCCAGCCGCGGCCGCATCAGGTCGTCGCACCGGTCGAACACCTCGCGGAAAGCCGGCTCCGTCTCGTACAGGTCGCGTCCCATGCCGAAGTACTGGCTGCCCTGGCCGGTGAAGAGGAACGCGACCCGCGGCGGTTGCGCCGCGCCGTACACCGGTCCGGCGGCGGTCAGCTCCCTGGCCAGATCGGCGCCGGTACGCCCGACCGCGGACCGCCGGTACCGGAAGTGGGTGCGGCCGCGCCCGCTCACCGCGGCCAGCGCGGCGAGGTCGCCGTCGGCCGCGCCGGTGAGCCGGTCGTGCCAGGCCGCGGTCACCCGGGCCAGGCCGTCCGGGTCGGGCGCCGACACGGTCACCAGGTGTGCCGAGCCGGGTCGGGTCGGTGGTGTCACCGAGGGCTGATCGGGGTCGGCCAGCACCAGGTGGGCGTTCGTCCCGGTGAAGCCGAAGCCGGAGACACCGGCCACCCGGGGAACCGGGCCACGCGGCCACGGGGTTCCGGCCGCCACCACCCGGACATTCGTCCCGGCCCAGTCCACGTGCGGATTGGGCGTACGGAAGTGCAGGTTCGCCGGGATCCGGCCGTGGCGCAGCGCGAGCAGCACCTTGACGATCCCGGCGAGCCCGGCCGCCGACTCGCAGTGCCCGATGTTGCTCTTGACCGACCCGACCAGCAGCGGCTCGCCGGTGTCCCGGCCGGGACCGAGCGCACGCCAGGCCGCGGCCACCTCGATGGGGTCGCCGAGCCGGGTGCCGGTGCCGTGCGCCTCCAGGTAGGACACGGCGTGGCCGGGCAGCCCGGCGTCGGCCAGCGCCGCGGTGAGCAGCCGCTCCTGGGCGCTGCCGTTGGGCACGGTGAGGCCGGACGAGGCACCGTCGGAGTTGACCGCGCTGCCGCGGATCACCGCGAGCACGTCGTCACCGTCGCGGCGGGCGTCGGCGAGGCGTTTGAGTACCAGCACACCGCACCCCTCGGCGCGGACGAAGCCGTCGGCGTCGGCGTCGAAGGTCCGGCACCGGCCGTCCGGCGCCAGCATGTGGGCCTGGCTCACCGCCACCGACGACATCGGGTCGAGCAGGATGTTGACCCCGCCGACCAGGGCCGCGTCGGCTTCCCCGGCGCGCAGGGCGCGCACCGCCAGGTGCGCGGCCACCAGTGAGGAGGAGCAGGCCGTGTCCACGGCCAGCGCCGGTCCGTGTAGTCCCAGGGCGTACGCGAGCCGCCCGGCCGTCGCGTTGAGCGCGGTCCCGGTCCCGTAGTAGGCGTCGACGTCGTCGGCGCCGCCCCGGGCCAACAGCCGGGCGTAGTCGGCGTAGCTGATCCCGACGAACACCCCGGTCGCGGTTCCGCGCAGCGCCGACGGGGCGATGCCGGCGTCCTCCAGCGCGTGCCACGCCGTCTCCATCAGCAGCCGCTGCTGCGGGTCCATGCTGCGCGCCTCACGGGCCGGCACGTCGAAGAAGCCGGCGTCGAACAGGTCGATGCCACGCAGGTAGCCGCCCTGGTCGGTGGTGACCCGCCCGCCGCGCAGGATCCCGCTGCCCCAGCGGTCCGCGGGCGCCGGGCCGACCGCGTCGATCCCGGCGTCCAGCAGTTCCCAGAGCTCCCCGGCCGAGTCCGCCTGCGGGAAGCGGCAGGCCATGCCGACGATCGCGATCGGCTCGCCGCCGGGCGACGGCCGGACCCGGGTCGGGTCGGCGGCCGCCGGTGTCTCGGCCGGCCGCGGGCGGGCCGGCGGCGCGGGGGCGGCCGATGTCTCAGCCGACCACGGGCGGGCCGGCGGCGCGGGGGCGGCCGGTGTCTCAGCCGACCACGGGCGGGCCGGCGGCGCGGGGGCGGCCGGTGTCTCAGCCGACCACGGGCGGGCCGGCGGCGCGGGGGCGGCCGGGCGGCCGGCGCCGGTCAGGTACGCGGTCAGCTCGGCCACGCTGGGGTGGTCGAAGAGCGCGGTGACCGGCACGGCCCGGCCCAGCCGGGCGGTGAGCCGCTCGGCCAGGTCGACCGCGTTGATCGAGTCGAGGCCGAGGTCGGCGAAGCCCATGTCGGGTCGGATGTCGGCGGCACCGTCGTAGCCGAGTTGCACGGCGAGCAGGTGGGCGACCGTGTCGCGCACCGTGGCGGCATCGACGGGCGCCGGCGGCGCGACCGGTCCGGCGGTCGTCCCGCTGACCGGTCCGGCGGCCGTCCCGGTGACCGGTTCGGCGTGGCCGGCCAGCAGGCCGGCGCGCAACCGGGGCAGGACGCGGCCGAGGCGAACCAGGTCGGCGCGACAGGCGATCACGTGTCCCGCGGCGCCGGGCACCGCCACGGCCAGGGCCGAACGGGCTTCGGCCGCGCCCATCGCGCCGATGCCGGTGCGCTCGGCGCGCTCCCGGGTCGCCCGGTCCGCCATGCCCTCCCCGTCGAGGGCCCACGGCCCGTACGCCACGCTGGTCGCCGGGAGTCCCTGCCCGCGCCGGTACGCGGCGAGCAGGTCGAGCGCGCCGTTCGCGGCGGCGTAGGCGGCGTGCCCCTTGGAGCCCCAGAGCGCCGAGACCGAGGAAACCAGCACGAAGAAGTCGAGCGGCCAGTCGACGGCGGCCCGGTGCAGCAGCCAGGCACCGCCGGCCTTGGCCGCGGCGGCCGCGGCGAACGCGGCCGGGTCCAGATCTGCGGGGGCGGCGCTGGTCACGGTGCCGGCCAGGTGCAGGATGCCCCGCACGGGCGGCAGCCCGGCGAGGGGAGCGCAGGCCGCGGCCAGGTCCACGGCGGTGTCGCAGCCGTCGCCGCGATAGTGGACGTCGACTCCCTGAGCGGCCAGTTCGGCGAGGAAACCGGTGGCCGGGTCGGGCAGCGCCGCGCGGGGCCGCCGGCCGATGATCAGCAGATGGCGGGCACCGCGGGCGACCAGCTCCGCGGTCAGGTGGCGGCCCACCGCGCCGAGGCCGCCGGTGACCAGGTAGGTGGCGTCCGGATGCAACTCCGGCAGCCCCGCGCCGGGCCGTGCCGGGGTCAGCCGCGCGGCGAGCACCACGCCGGCGCGGACGGCGGTCAGCTCCGGCGGGTCATCGGCGGTGATCAGGTCGAGCATCGGGCGGACGTCGGTGGGCCGCGGATCGGCCGGCAGGTCCACCACCCCACCCCAACCGTCCGGGTACTCCAGGCCCAGGGTCGGCGCCAGGCCGTGCAGCAGGCCGTGGTCGGTGGCCTCGGGACGGTCGTCGTCCCCGGTCCGCCGGGCCGCCCGGGTGACCAGGTGGGTCCGGCCGCCGCGCCGGTCGGCCGCCGCGCCGACGGCCGCCACGATCGCCGCGCAGCGGGCCGCCCCGGTCGACGTGGCCTGCGCGAGCGGCGTGGCGGCGGGCACCAGGAGCACGGTGGCCCGGCCGGTCCGCGCCGACCAGAAGGCGCTCCAGCCGTCCCGGTCGGCCGGCAGGTCGCCGATGTCCCAGCCGGGCGGCACCGGCCCGGCGAGCGGGCCGAGCACGGTCCCGGTCAGGTCGGCCGCGGCCGCCTCGCGCACGATCAGCTCGAGCAGCCGGGTGTCGTCGCCGGCCACCACGAGCGGGTCCCGCCGGGTCGACGGGCCGGCCGGAGCCGCCGGGCGCCAGTCGAGGGTGAACAGCGGCGCCGGCTCGACCGGCTGCTCCCGCTGCTCCGGCTCGTAGCGTTTGCGCTGCCACGGGTAGTTCGGCAGGTCGACGACCCGGCGGACGACGGGCGGTGGTTCCGGGGCCGGGTCGGTCGGACCGAGCCGTACGACCTGCGGCGTCGCCCACCCCTCGGCCAGCTCGCGCAGGGCGGCGGCCGCCGCGGCGGGCTCGGCCGCGGCGATCCAGGCACGCTCGGCCAGCCGGCTGCGACCGGTCGCGGTGGTGGACGCGAGGGCCGGGAAGTCGGCGGCGGGCAGTGTGGCCAGCCGGGCGGCGTACCGGGCGGCGAGCTCGCGCAGCGCCGGCTCGGTCCGGGCCGAGATCTCGAACCCGGCCGGGGCCGGGGCGTCGTCCGGTGGCGGGCCGGACGGCTCCGCGGCGCCCAGCACGACGTGCGCGTTGGTGCCGCTCATGCCGAACGAGCTGACCCCTGCGTAGCGGCCCGCCCCGGGTGCCCACTCGGTGAGCCGCGCCGGCACGACGATACCGGTGCCGTCGAGGTCGATCCGTGGGTTGAGGGTGCGGAAGTGCACGACCGGCGGGACCTGCCGATGCCGGAGGCTGAGCACCGCCTTGAGCAGCCCGGCGACGCCGGCCGCCGACTCCAGGTGTCCCAGGTTCGTCTTGCCCGCCCCGACCGGCAGCGGCGCGCCGCCGTTGCGGCGCCCGAGCGCGGCGGCCAGCGCCTCCACCTCGATCGGGTCGCCGAGCGCGGTGCCGGTGCCGTGCGTCTCGACGAACCCGATGTCGGCCGCGGTGAGCCGCGCGTCGGCGAGGGCGTCCTCGATCAGCCGCACCTGCGACAGGACGTTGGGCACGGTGAAGCCACCCGACCGGCCGTCCTGGTTGACCGCCGATCCGTGGATCACCGCATGGATGCGGTCGCCGTCACGGCGCGCCGCGTCGAGCGACTTGAGGACCACCACGCCGCAGCCCTCACCGCGGGTGAAGCCGTTCGCGGCGGCGTCGAAGCTCTTGCAGCGGCCGTCCGGCGCCAGCGAGCGCGTCTCGACGACCAGCCGCGTCGACCGCGGCGACAGGATGAGGTTCACCCCACCGGCCAGGGCCACCTCGCACTCGCCCCGGCGCAGTGCCTGCACGGCCAGGTGCAGGGCGACCAGCGAGGAGGAGCAGGCCGTGTCGACGGCCAGGGTGGGCCCGGTCAGACCCAGGGTGTAGGCGATCCGCCCGGCCGCGAAGTTGTGCCCGTTGCCGGTCGTCCAGAAGGCGTCCGGCTCGCCGGCCTGCCAGTCGCGGTAGTCCTGCCACATGATGCCCAGGAAGAGACCGGCCGAGCGGCTGCCGAGTCGGTCGGCGGGCAGCGCCGCGTCCTCCAGCGCCTCCCAGGCGACCTCCATCAACAGCCGGTGCTGCGGGTCGAGGTGCCGGGCCTCCCGCGGGCTCAGGCCGAAGAAGGCGGCGTCGAAGCCGAGGACGTCGTCGAGGAAGGCGCCGCGCCGCGGCAGCGTCGCCCAGTCGGCGGCGAACCGGGCCTGCCGGGCCGCCGGCATCGGAGCGACCAGGTCGCGGCCCGCGGCGAGCGCGTCCCAGTAGCCGGCCAGGCTCGTGATCCCGCCCGGCAGCCGCAGGCCGGCGCCGACGATCGCCACGGGCCGGTTCTCGTCCTGGGCGGCGAGGCGGCTCTGCAACGTACGGATCGTGGCCATGGCCCGGCGCAGCGGGCCCCGGTCGGCGGATTCGGTCTCGGATGTCACGTCGGTCCTCCGTGGGGGGTCAGGCGCTCGCAGAGTGCGCCGGCCAGGGCGCGGGCCGAGCTGTGGGCCCAGAGCACGGTCGGTGACAGCCGCAGGCCGAAGATCGACTCCAGTCGGTTGCGCAGTTCCAGGCTGAGCAGGGAGTCCAGGCCGAGGGACTTGAAACCGGCGTCGGCCTCGATGGCCGCCGGGTCCAGCCGCAGCACCCGGCCGGTCAGCTCGCGCACCTTGATCTCGGCCACCCGCAGCCGGTCCGCACCCTCCGCCGCGTGCAGGCGGGCCAGGAAGTCGCCGTCGGCGACCGCCGGGCCGCCGTCCCGGCGCGAGAGCTCGAGCAGGGTGCGCCAGCTGGGCAGGGCCGCCGTCTCGGGGTTCGCGTCGAACCAGCGCCGCAGGTCCAGGTCGACATAGGCGGTGACCGGCCGGTCCTCGTCGAGCGCCGCGGTCAGCAGCGCCCACGCCGCCTCCGGCTCGATGCCGCCCATCCCCCGGCTGGCCAACCGGTCGCCGCGTCCCCGCTCGGCCGCGGCCAGCCCGATGCCGGCGAACGGCCCCCACTGGATGCTCGTGGTCGCCCGGCCGGCCCGGCGCCGGGCCTCGGCGAACGCGTCGAGGGCGGCGTTGGCCGCGCTGTAGGCGGCCTGGCCCGGGTTGCCCAGCAGCCCGGCCACGGAGCTGAAGAGGACGAAGAAGTCGAGCGGGTCGTTGCGGGTGAGCGCGTCGAGGTGCCGGGCTCCGCCGAGTTTCACGCCGACGGCGGTGTGCAGGTGCCGGTCGGTGAGGCTGGCCACGGTGGCGTCGGCGAGGACGCCGGCCGCGTGCACGACGCCGCGCAGCGGGGGGATCCGGTCCCGGACGCCGGCCAGCGCCGCGCCGAGCGCGTCCCTGTCGGCGACGTCGCCGGCGACGACCTCGACCTGGACGTTCTGGGCGCGCATCGCCTTGACCCGCAGCTCCGCGGTGGGGTCCGGGCCGGAGCGGCCGAGCAGCACCAAGGCGCCCGCTCCCCGGTCGGCGAGATGCTCGGCCAGCGACAGGCCGAGCGCGCCGAGCCCACCGGTGATCAGGTAGGCGCCGTCGGCCCGGAACTGACCGTCGGGGCGGGGCACCGGGGTCACCTCGGTGGCGGTGGCCGGGTCGGTCAGCGCCAGCCGCTGCGCGCCGCGGCGGTTCCGGTCCGGCGCCGCCCGGGCCGCTTGGCCGTACGTCATGGTCCGCACCGGCAGGGCCGGCACCCGGCCGGCCGCCACCAGATCCCACACCAGTTCGAGCGTGCGGGCGAAGCGGTGCGGGTGCCGGCCGAGCAGTTGCCGGACGTCGCAGACGCTGAGCCCCACGCCGGGACGCAGCAGGTCCGGTGGGTGCACCCGGACCGGGTCGGCGCCCAGCACCACGACGCGGCCCTCGACGCCGAGCACGGTCAGGCTGTCCTCGATCTCCACGTCCGGGTTGGCCTGCGGGTGCAGCACCATGTCGACGCCGCGGCCACCGGTGGCGGACAGCACCGTCCGTGTCCAGTCCGGGTCGCGGGTGTCGACCACGAGCGCGGCGCCGGCCGACTCGGCCAGTTCCCCCGCGGTCGTGTCACCCGCGGTGGCCAGCACCCGGGCGCCCCGCAGGCGGGCCAGCGCGACGCCGGCCAGGGCGGTGCCGTCGGTGCCCGCGTGGATCAGCACGGTGTCGCCGGTCTCCACCCCACCCAGGCGGACCAGGGCGTGCCAGGCGGTGGTGAGTACCAGCGGCAGGGCGGCCGCCTCGGCGTCGCTCAGCGCCGGAGGCGCCGGCCGGGTGTGATCGGCCCGGACGGTGACCTCGGCGGCCAGCGCGCCCGGAGTGCAGGCGACGACCCGGTCGCCCACCGCGATGCCGGTGATGTCCGGTCCGACCGCGGTGACCATGCCGGCACAGGAGGTGCCGAGGCTGGTGTCCCCGTCACCGGTGGCGGCACCGCGCAGCCGGGCCTCGTCATGCTCGTCGACGGCCGCGGCGGTCACCGCGACACTCACTTCGCCGGGGCCGCAGCGACGCACGCGGTCCGGCACCCAGATCAGCTGCCCCGCGTCGGTCACCGCGCCGCGGAACGGCTGCGGCGGGGTGACCGGCGGGGGCAGCACGGGCGGCGCACCCGGCCCGGGGCGGAGCCGGGCCACGAGACGCCGTCGCCCGCGGAGGGCGACCTGGTCCTCGGCGGAGGCTCCGAGCACCTCGGCGGCGGCCCGGGCGGCCCACTCCGGACCGGCCGCGTCGACGTCGATCAGGCGCGCGCCGAGCTCGCCGTGCTCGCGGCGCAGCACCCGGGTGAAGCCCCAGTAGAGCGCGGCGCAGGGGTTCACGACGTCGTCGGCCGTCACGGCCTGTGCGCCGGCCGTGATCACCGCGAGGCGCGGCGTGGTCCCGGCGGCGGTGCCGGCGGTGGCGAGGCCGGCCAGCGCGCTGAGCCCACGTTCCTGGGTTTCGCAGTCGGCGGACGCGGACGGCGCGAGGAAGACGACGCCATCCAGGCCGTCGGGCACGGTGTCGCCCGACCGGTGAGGCACGACTTCGGCGCCCAGCTCCGCCATCGCCTCGGCCAGCGCGTCACCGGACCCGGCCGGCGGGGTGCAGAGCGCCCATCGGCCGGGGACGGGCACGGGGTCCGGCTCGACCGGCTCGGTCCAGGCGAGGTGGTAGCGCAACGCGTCGTCCGCGCTCGCGCCGTGCTCGGCCAGGGGCTCGAACCGCAGGCCGCGCAGCACCATCAGCGGGTGCCGGGCCTCGTCGAAGACGATCACGTCGGCATCGGCGGGACCGCGGCGCTCGGCGTACGACCAGAGCGTGACCGTGGTGTCCTCGGGCGCCCGCAGAATCTCGACCGTGCCCAGCGCGACCGGCACCACGGCGGTGTCGCCGGCCGGCTCACAGGCGGCCAGTGCCACCTGCAGTGCGGCGTCGATCAGGGCCGGATGCGGGGCGCCGTGGGACGGGGCCGCGCGCAGCCGCTCGGCGAGCACGATCTCGCCCAGCGCCCGCCCGTCGCCGGCGGCCAGGCGCCGGATGCCGCGCAGAGCCGGCCCGTACTGCAGGCCGCGCCCGTGCCAGAGGCGGTAGAAGTCGTCGGCGTCATGGGTGAGCCGGGCGGCGAGATCGTCGGGGAAGGCCGGCGCCAGGCGGGGCTGCTGAGCGCGGACGACACGAGCGGTCGCCTTCTCCTCCCACGTCGTGGCCGCCTCGGGCAGCGCGAGCAGCCGGACGGTGGCGCCCCGGGCGGTGTCGCGCCAGTGGGCGGCCAGCCCGACCGGGGCCTCGCCGAGAGCCACCGCGCCGGTGAGCCGCAGCCCGGTGATCAGCCCCGGGGCCGCCCGCCACCGCTGCCGTGCGCAGGACAGCAGGGCCGTCAGCACGGCCGCGCCCGGCAGGACCGGCACACCGTGCACCTGGTGCTCGGCCAGCCACGGCACCCCGGCGCAGGAGAGCGTGAAGGTGGCGGTCCAGCTGCCCGGGTCGTCCGGTGCCGGGCGCAGCCGGGCGGCGAAGCCCTGGGTGCCGGACCAGGCGCCGGGGGCCTCCACCGGCCAGTACGGCTCCGGCCGCAGCGGATATCCGGGGGCGGCGGCCACACCCTCGCGCGGCAGGCCGCCGAACGGCTCCAGGCCGGCGACGTAGGCGGCCGCGGCGGCCGTCGCGAAGTCTCCGACAGTGCCCTGACCGCGCCGCAGGGTCGCCAGGACGGCCGGGGCGTGCGCGCGCCGTGCCGAGACCCGCTTGATCGGGGTGACCAGGATCGGGTGCGGGCTGATCTCGACGATGTGCGTGACGCCGTCGTCGAGCAGGTCGCCGATCGCGTCCGCGAACATCACCGGACGGCGCAGGTTGTCCACCCAGTAGGCGGCGTCCAACTCGGTGCCGGACACCAGCGCCCGGCGCACCGTGGACATCATCGCGGGACGGCCCGGCCGGGGCCGGACGGCGCTCAGCGCGTCGAGCAGATCGGGGCGCAGCGCGTCCATCTGCGGGCTGTGCGAGGCGTAGTCGACGTTGACCAGGCGGCAGTACGTGCCCTCGGCCTCCAGCAGTTCCTTGAGGATCAGCACCGAGTCGGCGTCGCCGGAGAGCACGCACGAGGTCGGTCCGTTGTGCGCGGCCAGCGCGACGGTGTCCTCGAAACCCTCCAGCGCGGCGTACGCCGAGTCGACGTCGAGGTCGACCATGAGCATCCGGCCGCGACCGCTGGTGCGGGCGGCGATCCGGCTGCGCCGGGCCACCACCAGGGCGGCGTCGTCGAGGCTGAGCGCGCCGGTGACGGTGGCCGCCACCACCTCGCCCTGGCTGTGGCCGATCACCACGTCGGGTTCCACGCCGCAGGCACGCCACAGCGCGGTCAGGCCGAGTGCGGTCGCCCAGAGGACGGGCTGCAGCCGGTCGAGGCGGTCCATCCAGCGGTCGTCGCCGCCGGCGGCGAACACGTCCAGCAGGTCCTCGTCGAGGTGCGGGCGCAGGGCCACGGCGCACCGGTCGATCACGTCCCGGAACACCGGGCTGTCGCGGTACAGCTCGCGGCCCATCCCCGCCCACTGCGCGCCCTGGCCGGGGTAGACGAACGCGACCCGGCCGGTCTCGACCGCGCGGCCGGTGACCAGACCGGGGTCGTCCTGGGCGTCCTCGGCCCGGCCGGCCAGCGCGTCGAGCAGCCGGCGCAGCTCCTGCGGCCGAGATCCGACCACCGCGGCCCGCACCCCGAAGTGGTCGCGTCGCCAGGCCAGGGTGCCCGCCAGCCCGGGCACCCGGTCGGCGGCGGCGGGTACGGCGGCGGCCAGGTCAGCGGCCCGGCGGGTCAGCGACGGCCAGTCCTTGGCGGACAGCATGGTCACCGGGGGAAGTCCGGTCGAAGCCCCGTCCCGCCCGGCCTCCGGCCCGCCCACCGGTGGGTCCTGCACCACCACGTGGGCATTGGTTCCGCCCCAGCCGAACGAGCTCACGCCCAGCCGGACGGGGCCGGCCGGCACCGGCACCGGTTCACGCACCACCCGCACGCCCAGGTCGGTGAACGGGATGGCCGGGTTGAGGCGCGCCGAGTTGAGGCTCGGCGGCACGACCCGGTGCCGCAGCACGAGCAGCAGCTTGATCAGCCCGGCCAGGCCGGCGCAGGCCTCGAGGTGGCCGATGTTCGTCTTGATCGATCCGACGTGCAGGGGTTCGTCACCGGGACGGCCGAGCAGCCGGCCGAGCGTGGTGACCTCGATCGGGTCGCCCCGGTCGGTGCCGGTGCCGTGTGCCTCGATGTAGAAGGGCGCCGGACCGGTGGGCTCGCCCGGCGGGCCGTACGCCGAGCGGATGAGGTCCTCCTGCCCGTCCGGGCTGGGAGTGACCAGACTCTCCCCGCCGCCGTCGTTGTTCACCACGGTCCGCGCGATGACCCCGTGGATCCGGTCGCCGTCGGCCAGCGCCCGGTCGAGAGTCTTGAGACAGAGCGCGGCGACCCCCTCGCCCCGGACGAAACCGTTGGCCTCGTCGGAGAACGTGGCGCAGCGCCCGTCCGGCGAGAGCGCCCCGAAGTGGGTCAGGCCGACCGTGACGTGCGGGTCGAGGATGAGGTTGACCCCGGCGACCAGCGCCGCGCCGATCTCCCCCGAGCGCAGGGCCTGCCCGGCCAGGTGCAGCGCCACCAGCGACGATGAGCAGCCGGTCTCGACGGTCATGCTCGGGCCGCGCAGTTTGAGGAAGTAGGACACCCGGGCGGCGATCACGTCCAGCGCGTTGCCGACCAGGCTGTGCGGCGTGGCCGGTGCGGCGCTGCGCCCACGGACCAGCTCGTAGTCGTGCCAGGAGGCGCCGACGTAGACACCGGTTCGGGATCCGGCGAGACCGGCCGCCGGGATGCCGGCGTCCTCGAGGGTGCGCCAGGCCGTCTCCAGCAGCAGGCGCTGCTGCGGGTCGATCGCGGCCGCCTCGCGCGGAGAGACACCGAAGAACCCGGCGTCGAACTCCTCCACGCCGTCGATGAAGCCGCCGACGCCCTGGATCGCCCGTTCCGGGTCGAGCACGGCGCCCGCGTCCCAGCGCCGGGCCGGGACCGGGCCGATGGCGTCGGCGCCGTCGATCAGCAGCTTCCACAGGCCGTCGATGTCGGCGGCGCCGGGAAACCGGCCGGCCATGCCCACCACGGCAAGCGGGGTCTCGTCCATGTGGTGATGTGTCTCCATGCCGCTCCTCCTCTCCTCTGGTCGGCTGGGGCGGGAGATCACTCGCCGCCGCGCAGCCGCATCCGCACGAGACCCTTGCTGGCGTTGATCATTCGAGGGCCGATCTCGGGCGGGGCCTCCCGGCGGCACCACACCGCGTTGCGCGCCATCTTGGCGGGCGTCATGTTGAAGCAGCGGGTGTCGCGCTCGCCGAAGGCGAAGGAGGGCGCGATGAAGTCGGCGCCGCCGATGTGGCCGAGGATCGCGGCGGCGGCATCACCCGGCTTGGTGGTGCCGGCCTCGACGGACTCGCACAGCTCGCGGGCCAGCACGCCCATCCGGTTGAAGCCGTCGCTGACCGGCAGCGGCGAGCCGGGGCGGGCGCTGTTCTCCAGGTCGAGGAAGACCGCGTCGTCGCCGGTGCGCAGGAAGCGGTAGTACGCGTCCTCGAGCATGACGTTGCCGAGCATCGTGCCGAGCATCCAGGTGCGGTTGACGGCGTTCCACAACTCGTAGTCGCCGAACCCGACGAACGAGGCGTACACCAGGTCGTCGTGGAAGTCGAACAGCCCCTGCTGCAGCGCCTCCAGGTAGGCGAAGCGCTCGGTCGACCAGTCGCCGTCGCGGGCGGCGGCGATCAGGCGCCAGGCCAGGGCGTTGACCAGTTCCATCGTGTTGGTCAGGCCGCGGGAGTAGAGGGCGTCGATGAAGCCGGCGGCGTGCGAGGTCAGGCAGAACCGGTCGCCGACCACCTGCTTGGCCGAGTACTGCAGTCGTCCGGTGCTCACCCAGGGCCGCGCGGCGGACGCTCCGCGGAACTGGTGGGCGATCTGCGGGAACCGGGCCAGGAAGTCGTCGAACTCCTGCTGCCCGGACCGGCCGTCCTGGGGATGGATCCGCGGGTCGAGCGTCAAACCGACGCTGCAGAGCGGGTTGAGCGAGCTGGGGTGGTTGTCGAACGGGATCACCCAGAGCCACCCGCCGTCGAAGACGTGGTGCAGGGTGCCGTGGTGCCACGGGTTCGGGTTCTTGTGGTGCCGGGCCGCCGGCGCGTCGTCGAACGGCGTGACCCCGACCATGTGGGTGAAGATCGTCCGGCTGTGGGTGCGCGCCCGGGTCGGCGTCTCCCGCAGGCTGAACGCGTCGGCCAGCGGGGACCGGAAGCCGCTGCCGTCGACGACGTAAGCGGCCCGGAACTCCTCGCCGGTCGTGCTGCGCAGCACCGCCCCGCTGTCCGGGTCGATCTCGATGTTCTCGATCCTGGTGCCCAGTCGCGGGACGGCCCCCTTGGCCACCGCCAGGTGGAACAGGTAGGCGTCGACGTCCTGCCGGAACAGGTGCGTCTCGGTCCGGATCGCCGACGGGACCACCAGCTGGTTGATCTGTCCCGGATCCTGTGCCTGTCCCTCCCGGTGGTAGACGAAGCCGAAGTTCTGCTTCTGGCCGCAGGAGCGCGAGACCCTGGTGCGGATGCCCTTGAAGCTGGACAGTGCCTTGAGCTCGGGGACGTCGTAGCGCTGCGCGATCAGCCGGGTCATGCCGGAGGTGTACGGGATGGTCGACTCCCCCACGGCGAAGCGGGGGTGGACGCCGGCGTCGAGCAACAGGACCCGTACGCCGTGGCGGGCGAGCACTGCGGCGAGCATGCCGCCGGCCATGCCGGCGCCCAGGATGGCGACGTCGTAGGTGTCTCGCTTGCCGGCGATGTGCTGATTCATCGGTACGTTCCTCCGGTCGGGGACGGGCGGGCGGTCAGCCGGCGCGGCCGGCCGCGCCGGACAGCGCGGGGGACGCGGCCGGGGCCGGGACGGTGATCTCGACGGGCTTGCGGTAGACCAGGGCCAGCAGTGGTCCGGTCATCGCGGTGGTGACCAATGCCATGACCACCATCAGCGAGTAGAGGCCGCCGTCGAGCAGGCCGAGCTGGAGCCCGACGCCCAGGATGATGAGCTCGGTGAGGCCTCGGGTGTTCATCAGGACCGCCAGCGCCGCCGACGGCCGGGCGGCCAGGCCCTGCGTGCGGGCGCCGAGGTAGGCGCCGGCGAACTTGCCGGCGATCGCCACGACCAGGATCGCGCCCAGTTCGAGGAACGCGGTGACGCCCAGGTGGCTCAGGTCGACCTGCAGGCCGGCCACGACGAAGTAGACCGGCAGCAGCAGCGCGGTGACCCGCCCGACCTGACGCAACAGACCGTCGCGCAGCCCACGGGCCCCCTCACGGGGCATGACCAGCCCGAACATGAAGGCGCCGAAGAGATAGTGCAGGCCCATCACCTCGGTCGCCGCGCCGCTGAGCAGCGCCCCGATCACCACCACGCCGAAGCGCAGCGGCGACGGCTCCCCCGGGTCGGCGCCGGCCCGGGCGGACAGCAGCCAGCGGCGGGCCAGCGGGCGCACCACGAACGCCAGGAACGCGGCGAAGGGCAGGATCAGCGCCACCCGCCAGTGCTGTCCGGGACCGCCGGTGAACGCCTGCACGCCGGCCAGCGCGGCCCAGGCGATCACGTCGACGAGCGCGGCCACGGCCAGTGCCACCCCGCCGACCGCGGTCGTCGCGAGCCCGCGGTCGCTGAGGATGCGGGCCAGCACCGGGAAGGCGGTCACCGAAACGGCCAAACCGACGAAGAGCACGTATCCGGTCGGGCTCGCCGTGCGGTGGCCGGACAGCAGTGTCCCGGCGAGTCCGGCGCCGAGCAGGAACGGCACGAGCATCGAGCCCAGGGCGCACAGCGCGGTGGCCCGTCCCCGGCCGCGCAGGACGTGGTGCTCGACCTCCACCCCGACGCCGAACATGAACAGCAGCACACCCAGGGCAGCCATCGCGCCCAGCAGTGGCCGGACGCCGCCGGGGAAGAGCGTGGCGGACAGCCGGCCGTGCAGCAGGGTGGGGCCGAGCAGGATGCCCGCGACGATCTCGCCGATCACCGGCGGCTGGCGCACCAGGACGGCGAGCCGCCCCAACCCCTGGGCGAGGAGCAGGATGAGGGCCAGGTCGACGAAGAGCAGCTGCACCTGGGTGCTGCTCATCGCCCGTCGTCCGCGGCGATCAGGTCGCTGAGGTCGATGTGGAACATCGCGTGTTTGCCGCTCATTCCGGAGATCAGCGTGACGAAGTCCTGCGACGGCTTGTTCTTCTGCTCCGGATCAACCATTTCCTGCGCCAGGCTGTGATAAAACTCCTTATATTTCGTACGGTCGTAGAACCGCTCGACGAATGTCCGGATCTCGTCGAAGAAATTCGAGTACGCGGTGGCGTACCGGTCCAGTGCCTTCTCCTCGATCTCCGGGTGCTCGATGATCTGGTCGACGATTTTCGCGAGGGTGCTGCCGGCCAGCGTGGCCAGGGCGACACCGGTCGAGAACAGCGGGTCGACGAAGGCTGCCGCGTCACCGACGAGAACCCATCCGTCGCCGTAGAAACGGTCGCTGTGATAGGACCAGTCCCGGGCCGTCCGGAATCCGGCCGAGCGCCGCCCGGGCGCGAGCATCTTCTTCAGCTTGGTGGTGCGCTCGACCTGCTCGCGGAAGATCTGCTCGAGCTTCTGGTCGCCCTCGCCGGCCATGGACGCGCGCGTCACGTAGCCGACGCTGATCGTGCCCTTGTCGATCGGGATCCCCCAGAACCATCCCTCGTCGAGGCCCTCGATGAGGATGTTGGTGTACTCGTCGCCGGGCAGCCGCTCGCAGTTGTCGAAGTAGGTCCAGACGGCGACGTTGCGCAGTTCGTCGTGCCACTTCACGCCGGTCTGCCGGCGGCCGATCACCCGGGCCTGCCCGGAGGCGTCGACGACCAGCCGGGCCCGGGCCTCGACGAGGCCGTCGCCGCCACGCAGCGCGTAGCGGACGCCGGTGACCCGGCCGTCGACATCGATCGTCTCGCGGACCGTGGCGTCCTCGACGACGCAGGCGCCCAGCTCACGGGCCCGGTCGAGGATCAGCGCGTCCAGGTCGGCGCGACGGGTGTGGTAGGCGTACTCGTACCCGCCCTCGATGAACGAGAACTGCCACGGCACCTGCTCGTTGCCCCAGATGAGGGTGCCGCCGTACTTGCGCTCGAAGCCGCGGGCGTCCATCCGCTCGGTCAGCCCGAGCTCCTTCATCGGGCGCATGAAGGCGGGGATCAGCGACTCCCCGACGTGGTAGCGCGGGAACCGCTCGCGATCGAGGACCAGGACGCTGTGCCCCCGCTGGGCGAGCAGACCGGCCGTGGTCGCACCGGCCGGCCCACCGCCGATGACGATGACGTCGAATTCGTCGGGGACTCCGAATAGCTGGGAGGACATCGAGACCGACCTTCCTGATGGCGAACAGACCGGGCGCGGATTCCGCCTTCGATCCACGTACGTCTTCATCTTGGTCGCTTCCGCTGTCGTCTCTCTGGAGGCCTTCTGGACGGTTTCTGGGGTGCCTCGATGCGGCAAAAAAGAGCGGGCGCCGGTGGCATCCGGCGCCCGCGCGTGGTTCTTTTCCGCTATATCGCGTCCCGGCACAGCGTCCGGGAATCGTCGGTCCGTTCGATGCCGAGGTCGCGCAGTTTGCCGAGTTCGTCGTTGACGACCTTCGCCGCCTGGGCGACGTCGGGATAGTCGACCGGTGCCATCGCCATCCGTTCCACGCACTTCTCGACCCGGATGTTGGTCAAACGGTCCCGGTGCGGCATGAGCCAGTGCTGGAAGGAGTGCTGCCACAGGTGCAGCACGGCCGTCTCGCTGCCGTGGCGCACCCGGTCGAGGGTCTCCTTCTGCAACCGGGACGCCTCGGCGCTGTCCATGCCGACGTGGGACCACGCGGCGGTCGGATCGGTCGGGTCGTCGGAGACGATGCGCAGCTCGTCGCGGTCCTGCCAGAGCGGCATCGTCTCGTCGGTGATCGAGAACCTGCTGAGCGCGAAGTGACCGACGTACTCGTCGACCAGGAAGTCGCTGGTGTCGGCGAACGCCTCGGGGGTCTCCCCCGGGTAGCCGACGATGAAGAAGACGTAATAGCCGACGTCGCTGCGGCTCAGCAACTCACCGGCCCGCCGGTTCTGCCGTACGCTCACCCGCTTGCTCATCCGTTTGAGCGTCTCGTCGTTCATCGACTCGAAGCCGATGTGCAGTTGCCGGCACCGCGACCGGGCCAGGTTCTCCACCAGCTCGGGCGAGTTGATGGTGTTGGCCCGGCTGAAGCCCTCCCACGGCGGCGTCTCGGCGCCGGGCAGCAACTCCAGCAGGCGACGCAGGCGTGTCGGCGGGACCGTGAAGGTCGAGTCCATCGCCGAGATCATCTTGGCGTCGTTGTGCGCGGCGTACGCCGTCCAGTCGTGCACGATCTTCTCGGCCGACTTGTACCGCCACTTCGGCGACGCGGCCGGGAACGAGCAGAACTTGCAGTCGAACGGACAACCGCGCATCGACTCGTAGGGGACGATCGGCGCCGAGCCGCTCACCGTCGGGGACGGAAAGAGCTCCATGTCGACGTACGCGAGGGGATTGATCTGGATCCGGGGCCCGTCGCGCCAGACCACGTTGGGGATGCCGTCGAGCGTGGCTGCGGCCTGCAGGGCGTCGAGCACCCGGGGCAGGCTCTCCTCGGCGTCGCCGCGGACCACCGCGATCACCTCGGGGTGATCGCGCATCACCGGCATGAACTTCAGGTTCGTGTACTGGCCGCCCATCACCACCGGGGTGTCGGGCACGTGCGTGGCGATCCACTTCAGCGCGGTGGCCACGATCCCTTCGTTCCAGATGAAGGTCGAGGAGAGCAGCACCACGTCGATGTCACCGGAAGGTGGCCGGGCCTGCGACGTCCACACCTCCTCCAGCGGCACCCGCACGAAGTCGTGGCCGCTGGCGGCCAGGATCGAGGTGAGGGTGACCGAGGTCAGGTGCGGCACCGAGTCGGGGCGGGGGCGCAGCAGTGCGTACCGGCGCCCACCCTTCTCGAAGGCCAGCTGGTTCACGTCCAGGTCGGGGTGCCCGGCCCGCTGCAGCACCTGCGTCGCCCGTGGGCCGCGGTCCCCCTCCAGCAGCGACCCGGAGAGGTATCCCGAGTTGAGGTTGGCGGGGCCGAGCCCACTCATCAGCAAGACACGCATGTATGCCGCTCCCGTTCTCGCGCACGTCCCGTTCCGGCCTGACCAGCCTGGCATCGACGTCTGTAGGGCCTATGGTTTCGCTCTGTACCTCCCGCACCGTCCGCTCAGGACGCCCGCTCCCGGCCGGCATCGCCTGCACACTCCCGGGCGTAGAGGGCCACCAGGTTGTTGAGCCGGTACTCGCCCGGGCCGGCCTCCTCGATCAGCCGGTTGTCGGCCAGCACGGTCAGCTGCTGCTGCACCTGCTGCCGGGGAGCGCCGGTGACCGCGCTGGCGAAGGTGGCGGTGATCGTCTCGCGCCGGGCGGCGCCCAGACTCCGCAGCATCCGGGCGGCGTCGTCCGGCAGTGCCTGGAAGGAGACGTCCAGCGCCGCCCGCAGGCTGGTCGAGGCATCGTCGGCGACGGCCAGCCGGTCCAGCCGGCTGGGCTCGGCGACGTAACGTTCGAGCAGCTCGGCCGGGGGATGGCCGGGATCGGTGGCGAACGCGTTGGCGGCCAGCCGCAGCGCGAGCGGAAGATGCCCGCACAGGTGCGCCAGGCGCCGGGTGATCGGGCTGTCCGGGCGCATCCGCTCCCGCCCGGCCAGGTGCGCCAGCAGTTCGGCCGACACCTCCGGATCGAGCGGCCGGATGGGCACCCGGTGCGCCCCGTCGCGGGCGACCAGGCCGCTGAGCCGGACCCGGCTCGTCACCAGAACGCACGACGAACCGCGCGGAAGCAGGGGCCGGACCTGGTCGGCGCTGCGGGCGTCGTCCAGCACGATCAGCAGACGCCGTGCGTGCACCAGGCTCTGGTAGTGCGCGATCCGCCCGACCAGGTCATCGGGGATGCGCGCGTCCTGCACGCCGAGACTGCGCAGCAGGAACAGCAGGCACTCGGCCGGGCCGGCGGGCGCGCTGGCCGGGTCGGTGCCGCGCAGGTCGACGAAGAGCTGACCGTCCGGGAAGGACCCGCCGATGCGCTTGGCCAGCTCCAGCGCGAAGGCGGTCTTGCCCACCCCGGGTGGCCCGTCGACCACGGCGAGCCGGACCGCTCCCTCGTCCCCGTCCGCGCGCAGCAGCTCGCGGCTGAGCAGGGCCAGTTCCTCGTCGCGCCCGGCGAACCCGGACGGCACGGCCGGCAACTGCACCGGTGGCGCCGCCGGGAGCGGTGGAACCACGGCGACCGGGGTGCTCGGCGGCGCGGCGGCGGCGCCCAGGGCCGGGTCGCTGACCAGGATCTGGCGGTGCAGCTCACGCAGCTCCGGGCTGGGGTCGATGCCGAGCTCGTCGCGCAGCAGCTCACAGGTCTCGCGGAAGACCCGCAGCGCATGCGCCTGCCGGCCGGACCGATAGAGGCTGATCATCAGGGAGCCCCGCAGCCGTTCGCGCAGCGGGTCCTCGCCGATCGCCTCGGTCAGCCAGCCGACCGCCTCGGTGTGGCGGCCCGCGTCGAGCAGGCACGCGGCGTGGTCCTCGGCCGCGGTCAGGCGCAGGTCCTGCAACCGGCTGCGCTCCAGCGCGGCGAACGGGCCGGGCACGCCGCCGAACGCCTCGCCGCGCCACAGCTTGAGAGCGGCCTCGAACGTCTCCACCGCCCCGGTCACGTCGCCGCCGCCGCGCAGCTGGCGGGCCTCGCCGATCATCTGGGTGAAGAGCGCGGTGTCGACGGCCCGCGCGTCGGTCTGCAACGAGTAGCCGCCGACCGCCGAGACCAGCACCTCGCCGGTCTGCCGCCGGCTGCGGCTGGGCTCGAGCACCCGTCGCAGACCCGCCACGTAGGTGTGCACGCCGTTGGCCGCGGTCTGCGGGATGTCGGATCCCCAGACCGCGTCGGCGATCTGTTCGACGCCGACGACCTCGCCCGCCCGGCTGGCCAGCAGCCCCAGCACGGCACGCTGTTTCGGCGGGCCCAGGTGCACGGCCTGGCCGTCGCGCCAGGCCCGGACCGGCCCCAGCAACTCGATGTGGATGTTCGTCCCCGTGGACACTTGCGATCACCTCTTGACGACGAAATGCGGCCGAGCCGCCTCAGCCTTCGCTGACCACGAGATAACCGGCGATGCAGCCGAGTTTCTCGCGGGTCTCCTCCAGTTCACGTTCCGGCCGGGACTGCCCGACGACGCCGGCGCCGGCCCGCAGCCAGGTCACCCCGTCCCGTGAGTACGCGCTGCGCAGCACCAGAGCGGCGTCCATGGTCCCGTCCGCGCCGACGGTCACCACCGCTCCCGCGTACGGCCCCCGCCGCTGGCCCTCGAGCCGACTGATCGCCTCGTAGGCGGCCTGCTTGGGCACCCCCGAGGCGGTGACCGCGGGGAACACGGCGGCCAGAGCCGACCAAGCGTCCCGGCCCTCGGCCAGCCGGCCGGTCACCTGCGAGCCCAGGTGCTGGACCGAGCCGCGCTCCTTCACCGCCATGAACTCCGACACCGCGATGGTGTCCGGCCGGCACGGCTCGTGCAGCTCCTCGACGGCGACCCGGACCGAGATCGCGTGCTCGTGGATCTCCTTGGGGTCGGTGCGCAGTTGATGGCGCAGCCGCTCGTCGGTCTCGGCGTCGCCGGACAGCGCCCGGGTGCCGGCCAGCGGCTGGCTCACCACCGTGCCGTCGGCATCGACGCTCAGCACGATCTCCGGACTGAAGCCGAAGACCTGCAGACCGCGCATGTCGAGCAGGAACGAGCGGGCCGGCGTGTTGCGGCGGCGCCCGACCTCGAAGCTCGCCGGGAAGTCGATCTTCTCGGGCACGCCGATCACCCGGGACAGCACGGCCTTCTCCAGCTTTCCGGCCCGGATGTCGCCGACCAGGGTGGCCACGGCGTCCTGGTACTCGGCGGTGCCGGCGCCCAGGTCGACCCGGGCGCGTCCGGCGGCCCGGCCGGCCCGGCGCACCGGCGTGGTGAGCCGGCGCTCCACCAGGGCGAGGTCCTCGGCGGTGAGGCCGCGCACGGTGGCCTGCGTCCCCCGCAGCCGCGTCTCGACGGTGGGGATCAGGAAGTGGGCGAGCACGTCCTCCGGGGGCTCCAGGCCGGCGATCGCCGCGCCCAGCTCGAAGGCGCACCAGCCGTACGCCCGCCAGCCGGCCAGGGGCAGCCCGTCGAGGAAGCGGCGCACCGGCACGAGCGGGTCGTCGTCCCACGGCGTCTCGGTGACCTGTCCGTCGTGGACGCACCGCACCGTCCGCGGCCCGACCACGACCTCGGCGGCCCAGCCGCCGGCGACGTACCAGCCGTCCGGCGCCTCGTAGACGACGTAGTCGTCGAACAGGTCGGCCACTGCGAGGGCGCAGGCGATCGGCTCGTCGCTCGTCTCGATCACCGCGGTTCGATAGTGCCTGGTCATCGGGCTCCTCCTCCGGTCGTCTGCACGGCGGCGCGCGCCGCGAGGGCCTTCTTGTCGATCTTGCCGACGGCGGTGAGCGGCAAGCGGTCCAGCACGACGAGGCGGTCCGGCAGCTTGAAGGCGGCCACCCCGCGCTCGCTCAGGGCGCCCCGGATCTCGTGCAGCTCCGGTGCGCCCTGCGACTCCCGGGCGACGATGCAGGCGCAGGTCAGCTCGCCCATGTCCGGGTCGGGCACGGCCACGACGGCGGCGCCGGCCACCGCCGGCAGCGTGGTCAGCAGCTCCTCCAGCTCCTGCGCGGGCACCTTCTCGCCGCCCCGGTTGACGACGTCGTTGATCCGTCCGACCACCTCCAGGTGACCGGTGCGCCGGGCCCGGACGACGTCGCCGGTCCGGAAGAACCCGTCCTCGGTGAAGCGGACCCGGTCGACCTCGGGCGCCCGGTAGTAGCCGCGCAGTGTGTACGGCCCCCGGGTGAGCAGCTCGCCGGGCTCGCCCGGGGCGACCTCCGTGCCGTCCGGCGCGACGATCCTGATCTCGTCGGCCGGGGAGAGCGGGCGGCCCTGGGTGGTGAGCACCAGCTCCGGCGGGTCGTCGAGGCGCGTGAAGTTGAGCAGCCCCTCGGCCATCCCGAAGACCTGCTGCAGGCGGCAGCCGAGGCCGCCGACGACCCGGCCCGCCGTCACCGGATCCAGGCGCGCGCCGCCGACCTGGAGCACCTCCAGCGAGGAGAGGTCGTCCGGCAGCCACTCGACGGCTTCCAGCCAGAGCGGCACCATCGGCGGCACCAGGGCGGTCAGGGTCACGCCCGCCGACGCGATCAGCGGGAAGCAGTCGTCCGGCGCCGGCGACGGCGCCAGCACGGCCACGCCGCCGGCGCGCAGCACCCCGAGCACGCCCGGGCAGCCCAGCGGGAAGTTGTGTCCGACGGGCAACGCCGCCAGCACCCGGCTGTCCGGGCCCACGCCGCAGACCTCGGCGCTGGCGCGCAGTTGGTACGCGTAATCCGCATGGGTGCGCGGGATCAGCTTGGGCTTGCCCGTGGTGCCGCCGGAGAGCAGGAACATCGCCACGTCGCCGGGGGCCGGCGGGGTGATCGGCCGTGGCTCGGCGTCGACGTCGGCGAGCGCGGTGAAGTCGCCGGGCGCACCGGCCACGAAGACCTCGGTGAGCGTCGAGGTCCGCCGCACAACCTCGGCCGCCATGGCCCGGAAGTCGTGACCGAGGAGCACGTCGGCGCACAGATACGCCCGGGCGCCGGACGCCTCGACCAGGTCGACGATCTCCATGGTGCGGTGTGCGGGCAGCGCGAAGACCGGCAGTGCGCCGATCCGCAGCAGCGCGAGGATGCACACGACCAGGTCGACGTCGTTGGGTAGCTGGACGACGACCCGGTCGGCACGTCCGATGCCGCGGTCGAGCAGGCCGGCCGCGCGGCGGTCGGCCGCCCGGTCGAGTTCGGCGTAGGTCATCGTGCGCCCGGCGGTCACCACGGCGGGGCGGCCGGCGCGGCCGGGGTCACCGGCCGGCCATCGACCGAGGACCTCGTCGGTCCAGTAACCCGCCTGCCGATAGGCGACGGTGATCTCGTCGGGCCAGGGAACACAGTTTTCGAGCACGCGGCTGTCCATCTCTGTGCAGGGTCGATCCGAGGAGGAGAGGGTTCAGTGCGGTGCGATCAGGGCGCGAAGGTTGGGGACACGGTGGCACCGACCGCCGCGCGCACGGCGGACATGACCCGGGCCAGCGCCGGGCCGCCGGGGTCCAGCAGCGTGAAGTGATCGCCCGGCAGCACGTACGTCTGGAAACTGCCGGTGGTGACCGCACGCCAGGCCTGGACCTCGTCCGCGTCGGCCTCCGGGTCGTCGACGGCGCGCAGCGCCGTGACCGGAATGCCGAGCGGGCGGTGGACCGGTGGCCGATAGGTCTCGATCACCCGGTAGTCGCTGCGGATCGCCGGGAGCAGCGCACCGAGCAGCGCCCGGTCGCGCAGCACGGCCTCGCCGGTGCCCCGCAGCCGGGTCAGATCCGCGATCAGCTCGTCGTCACCGGCCGTGTGCAGGCTGGTACGGCGCAGGCGCCCGGGTCCGGGCTGGCCGGAGACGACCAGCCCGGCCGGCGGGTCACCCAGAGCCGTGAGCCGGCACGCGAGCTCGTACGCCACCGAGGCACCCATGCTGTGCCCGAACAGGACGGTCGGTCGGCGCGCGGGTGAACCGCGGTCGGCCACGACTGCCGGGAGCAGTTCGGCGACCAGGGCGGACATCGCCTCGTGAGGCGGCTCGCCGTAGCGGTCCTCCCGACCCGGATACTGGGCCACGAGGATCTCCACATCCCACGGTGCGTCCACCGACCACCGGCGGAACTGGCTGGCCGACCCGCCCGCGTGCGGCAGGCAGACGAGTCGGGCCCGGGCGTGCGGGCGGACGGCGTATCGGCGCAGCGGTCCCTGCGCCGCGCGCGCAGCGGTTTCTTCGGTCGTTGTCATGAATCCCCCATGTACGGACAGAAGGTGACCCGGCGGCTAGAGCACGCCGGATTCCGTCTCTTCGGTGGCACCGGCGCCGGAGCGCTCGATGATCAGGCGGGCCATGCCGGCCACCGTCGGCGCCCGCAGAACGTCGACCATCGGCAGGGTCGTGCCGAACGTCGCCCGGATGTCGGCGAGCATCCGGGTGGCCAGCACGCTGTCGCCGCCGGCCTGGAAGAAGTTGTCGTGGCGGCCCACCGTGTCCCGCCCGAGCGAGCGCCGCCACAGTCCGGCGACGGCCTCCTCGAGGTGTCCCCGTGGCGCCGCGGACTCGGCCGCCGGTACCGGGGTGGCCGCGGCCAGCCGCAGCGCGGCGCCCCGATCCACCTTGCCGTTGGCACTCAGCGGCAGGGCCGGCACCACCACCAGCCGGGCCGGCACCATGTGACCGGGCAGGCGCGTCGCGACCCAGTCCAGGACCCGGCCGGCGGCCACGACCGGGGCGGTCTCGTCGAGGCAGCCCGTGATCAGGGCCACGCCGTTGCCGGGGCACACGATCTCGCATGCGGTGAACCCGGCCGTGGCGAACCCGGCCAGCCACGACGCGACCGGCGGGGCGGCCCGCCGCGGACCCGGGCCGCGCAGCAGCGGACCGAGCACCAGCGCGGACGGGCTGTCCTCGGCGCCGGCCACGACGAGCACCCGGGCGCCGGGGCGCAGCATGGGCCGCAGACCGGCCAGTGCCTCGGCCGGTGAGGTGATCGCGAACGTGTCGTTGATCAGCCCGATGTCGGCGCGGTGCAGCAGGTCGTCCGGCACCGTCGTGCCGTCCTCGCCACGGATCGTGGCCGTACCGGCGAGCCGGGCCCGGGCGGCCGCCGGCACCTCCGGGAAGCGGCTGACCGTCACGTAGGTCGTGCCCTCGCCGCGGGTGCCGCCGGCCAGCAGCAGGTCGGCCGTGCGACCGCCGTGCGCGGCGTACTCCACGACCAGACCGGCCGCGCCGGGCGCGGTGACGGCCGCGCCGACCACCTCACCGGCCGCCCGCAGGCAGTCGGCGACGCCGGGCAGGTCCACGCCTTCGGGCGAGAGCGCCGGGTCGTCCAGCAGGGCCGCCGGGTCGGCCGTGCCCGCGAGCACCGCGGCCAGCAGCGGACGGGCCCGGTCGAGCGACGCCGTCCCGGCGTCGCCGGGCGTCGCGTCCGCCCGGTGCAGCTCGTCGATCACTCCGGCCTCGACCCGGGCGCAGCCCCGCTCGGACAGCAGCTCGAGCCACGCGTGCAGCGCGTCCCGATGCCGCGCGGACACGGGCAGGCCCGCGATCGGCGTCGGCTGGTCGCTCGCCCCGAGGTCGGCCAGCAGCGCGGTGAGCACGGCCGCGGCCGCGTCCCGGCCGCCCGCGGTGGGCTCCGCGGCCGGGCCCGGCGACGGTGTCGGGCCGGTCACCGGAGTCTCCTCGACCACCAGGGCGGACAGCCGGTGATTGCGCTCGCCGTCGGCGACCACGACGGCCCGCGCGACGCTCGGGTGGGCCACGAGCGCCGCTTCGACCTCGCCGAGCTCGACCCGGAAGCCGTTGACCTTGATCTGCTGGTCGGCGCGCCCGAGGAATTCCAGAGTGCCGTCGGGCCAGTAGCGGCCCAGGTCGCCGGTGCGATACCAGCGTTGCCCGTCCCGGTGGACGAAGCGCCGGGCGGTCTGCTCCGGGTCGCCCCGGTAGCCCTCCGCGACGCCGTCCCCGCCGATCCACAGCTCGCCGGGCACCCAGTCGGGGCAGTCGCGGCCGGCCGGATCGACCACGCGGTAGCTCTGGTTGCGCAGCGGTGTGCCGTACGGAATGGAGCGCCAGTGCGCCGGGACCGACTCCACCACCCAGGCATTCGACCAGATCGCCGCCTCGGTGGCGCCGCCGAGCGCGACCAGCCGGCACCGGCCGCCGGTCTGCTTGGCCAGGCGCTCGGGCAGGTCCAGCCCGACCCAGTCGCCCGAGAGCAGGGCGAGCCGCAGCGTCGCGGGCAGTGGATCCGGTTCGGCCGCGGTCAGCAGCATGTCCATCAGGGCGGGCACCGAGTTCCAGACGGTCACCTGGTGCCGGGCGCAGAGCCGCAGCCAGCCGGCGGCGTCGCGGCGCTCGTCCTCCGCCACCAGCGCCACCGCCCCACCGACCGCCAGCAGACCGAAGATGTCCCAGACGGACAGGTCGAAGTCGAGCGCGGACACGGCCAGGACGCGGTCGTCCTCCCGGAGGGCGAAGCGCTCGTTGACCTCCTCCACCGTGTTGACGGCCGCACGGTGGCTGACCTCCACGCCCTTGGGCTCGCCGGTCGAGCCGGAGGTGAAGATGACATACGCCGTGTCGCCGGGCTCGCCGGCCACCGGCGCGACGGGCCGCTCGCGCAGCGCCTCGGCGATCGGCAGCGTGGCGCCGTCCGCGGCGCCCGGGCCGGCGGTGAGCACCGCCGCGGCCCCGCACACGGCGGCGATCCGGTCGCGGCGCGCCGCCGGCTGGTCGACGCCGACCGGCACATACGCCGCGCCGGCGGCGAGCACGCCCAGGACCGCCGCGATCTGATCCGCCCCCTTGGGCGCACTCACCAGCACGGTGTCGCCGCGGCCGACACCCCGGGCTCGCAGGGCGGCGCCGATCCGGCACGCCCGGTCGGCGAGCTCGCCGTAGGTCAGGCAGCCGTCGTGGCCCCCGAGCAGCGCCGGCCGCCCGGGGTCTCGCGCCGCCCGGGCGAAGAACCCGTCGTGCAACCGGAGCCCGCTGTGCGCGCGGACGGCTCCGTTGACCTCGGCGCGGCGCGACCGGGTGCTCTCCGGCAGGCCGATCGCCGGCTCCCCGGCCCACTCGGCGGTGACCAGCGACCGCAGCAAGCCGGCGTACGCGTCCTGCATGTGGTCGAGCAGGCCGACCGGGAAGAGGTCCTCGACGGCGTCCCAGGCGATCGTCAGCCCGCCGTCGTGGTCGAGGTAGACCTGGTTGTCGAGCCAGACCTGCGGGGTCTGGGACAGCATGAACGTGAAGTCACCGAACCGCTCGGCGAAGGCGGGCGGCACCAGCGGCGCGTCCACGTTGCAGGCGAACACCACCGGCGCGGTCCGCGGCGATTCCGGGTCGGCGCGCAGCATGTCGCGCAGAACCTCGACACCGCTGTAGGCGCTGTGATCGAGGTCGGCGTGCAGGCGTCGCTGGATCGCCCGGGCGCGCCCGGCGAAGTCGCCGGCGGCGTCGAGGTCGACGTCGAGCAGGGTGAGGCTGGTGAAGTCGGCGATCAGGTGGGGGACGTCCGGGTGGACCTCGCGATCCCGGTCGAAGAGTGGGATGTTGACCAGGAACCGCCGGTCGCCGCTCCAGCGCGAGAGGACCTCGGCGTAGGCGGTCAGCAGCAGGGTGGCCGGGGTGACTCCGCAGGCCGCGGCGCGCTGTCCCAGCGCCGCCCATTCCGGTGGGCTCAATCGCCGGATCCGCCGGGTGAACCGGGTGGTGTCCAGCCGGCCGGGCTCGATCGCGAGGGGAAGGCGTGGCCCGCCCGGCAGGTCGGCCAGCCGGGCGTGCCAGTAGTCGCGGGCCGAGGCCCGGGCCGGCGCGTCGCCCGCGGCACGGCGGCGCAGGTAGCCGGCGAAGGTGAGGCTCAGCTCGGGTGGCCGCCGCCCGTCGTAGAGCGCGGCCAGGTCGGCCAGCAGCACCCGGATGCTCTGCACGTCGCAGACCAGCAGGTCGACGTCGAAATGCAGCCGGTCCATGCCGGGCAGGCGGCTGACCTGCAGGTCGACGACCTCGCCGCGGGACACCGCGAACCGCCGGTACGACAAGCCCTCCCGAAGCCGGCGCAGCGCCGCCCCGGCTTCGGCCGGCGTGCTCGATCGTAGGTCGTGCACCTCGGGGCCGGACCAGCCCGACTCGGCGGCGATCGTCTGGGTGCCGTCCCCGGCGAACACCGCGCGCAGCATCGGGTGCCGCGCGAGCAGGGCGCGGAAGGCCTCGCCCAGCCGCGCGACGTCCAGGTCACGCGTCTCGAACTCGAGATAGGCGTGGCACCCGACACCACCGAGCGGCTGGTCGTCGCCGCGACCCACCCAGTACGCCTGCTGCACCGGTGTCAGCGTGAACGGCACGTCGCCGGCGGGCTCGTCGCCCGCCGGCTCCCGGTCCGCCGCCGGTTCCGCGGGGGGATCGTCGCCCAGCAGCCGGGCCCACGCGGTGATGGTCGGATCGGCGGCCAGCTCGGCGAAGCCGACCGTCCGGCCCGCCCGCCGCAGCCGCCCGACGAGCCGCATCAGGTGCAACGACTGCAGTCCGAGCTCGATCAGTGACGTGCCGTCGGTGTCGGGGGTCAGCGACCTGCCCAATAGTGTCGAGGCGAAGGCTCGTAAATCGTCGGCAGCACCTTGTGAATAAGAGCTCCGATCGATGGTATCGCTGTTTTCGGAAAGCGCGGAATTCGTCGGCATCCGGGACCTCCTTTAGATGTCTCGCCCCTACGGAGCGGTGACTCTAACCTGGCCCAGACTAGCCTAGTAGTAGAGATTTATAAATGGCTTGACACTTTTTAACAGTGCCTCATATGCGTCATGTTCCAAAAATTCGCATACCGGCCTCCCTGCGCGAGCAGCTCGTCATGGGTCCCCGACTCGACGATAGTCCCCTCCTCAACGAAATAGACGCGGTCGACATGCCGCACGGTACGCAGACGGTGCGCCACCATGACCACCGTGCGGCCGACCATGAGACCGTCCAACGCACTTTGAACTGCTACTTCACTGACCGGGTCGAGCGCTGCGGTGGGCTCGTCGAGCAGCAGCACGGGTGCGTCCTTCAGCAGCGCACGCGCGATCGAAACGCGTTGACGCTCGCCACCGGACAACGCCGCGCCACCCTCGCCGACCCGGGTGTCCCAGCCCTGCGGAAGACGCTCGATCACCTCCGTCAAATGCGCTGACCGGGCCGCCGCGGAAAGCTCTTCGCTGGTGGCTTCGGGTCGGCCCATCCGCACGTTATCCGCGATCGTCCCGTCGAAAAGATACACATCTTGAAACACGATGGAAACGTTCTGCGCGAGCTGCCCGGACGCCAGCGTTTTGAGATCGTTTCCACCGAGTCTGACGCTTCCCGAATATGGATCATGGAACCGGGCGATGAGCTGCAGAATGGTGCTCTTGCCGGCGCCGGACGGGCCGACGAACGCCACGCGTGCCCCCTTCGGGACGACGGCCGAGACGCCGTGCAGCACCTCGCGGCCATCACGCCGGAAGGTGACGTCGTCGAGTTCGAGATCACCGGCGCGCACCGCGACCGGCTCGGCCGGCTCGTGCAGCGTGGGAGTGGACAGCACTCCGTCGATCCGTTCCAGCTCCTCCCGCGAGTTGCGCATCTGGCCGGCGAGGTCGGACAGCGACAGCAGCGGGTCGACGCACCGGGTGGCCAGGATCAGCGCGACCAGCAGGTCGACCGTCGCGATCCGCCCGCCGAGGGCCAGGTCCGCGCCGAGCACGAGCAGCGCGGTCAGCCCGGCCTGGACCGTGAGCGACAGCGCCAGCACCCCGGGGATCGCCCTGATCGCGGCCCGGCGCCCGGTGCGCTGCTGCTCGACCAGCGCGGAGTCGAGCAATCCGAAGCCACGGCCGGTGGTGCCGCCCATCCGCAGCACCGGCTGGGCCCGGACATACTCCACGACCCGGCTCGCGGC